>CAZGKI010000003.1:0-171804 GCA_964526345.1 uncultured Rikenellaceae bacterium | reverse complement strand
TTTGAAAAGCTAGAAATATTATAACAAAAAATAATAGTCTGGTTTTCATTGTTGGTTGTTTAAAACATCTTTCTGCCTATTAAAAATAATCGCTATTTGAAATTACTCATACCTCAGCGCCTCCACCGGATTCCTTGTTGCTGTTCTCCACGTCTGTAATGTAACTGTTAGCCAGGCAATTATCAGTTCAAAGGAGACAGCAACTACAAAGACCCACCAGTCAATTTTTATATGAAATGCAAAACTTCGTAACCATTTAGCTACAAGTAAATATGCAACTGGACAAGCAATCAGACTTGATGCAAGGATCCAGATAGTAAACTGGCGCGACAACAACAATGATATACCGGAAGCCTTTGCTCCCATCGCTTTTCTTATGCCAACTTCCTTAATTCGCTTACTTACCACAAAGGAGGCAAATCCAAACAATCCCAGACACGATATAAACAGTGCCAGCAGAGTGAAAAGGGATAAGAGCTGTCCACTTTTTTCTTCCGTGTTGTAAAGTTTATCATAGGCATCATCGAGATACCTGTAATTCAGACTGATTTCCGGTAAAATTGTTTTCCATACATTTCTAACATATTCAAGTGTTTCATCATGTTTTATGGCATTTATTCTCAGGGCAACATTAATATACATTTTAGGGTTTATTAAAATCAGCATCGGGTTTATTTTTTCGTGGAATGACTGAACATGGAAATCCCTGACCACACCAATCACATTTACTCCATTTTTATACTCTTCTCCAGGGATAAATAATCTGGTTCCGACAGGTTTTTCCAATCCAAGAGTACCAACGGCTGTCTGGTTAAGAATCACACTTCCATACCGGTCAGTTGAGAAATCCCCTGAAAAATCCCGACCATCAACAATTTCAAGTCCCATCGTTTTTACAAATCCTGAATCAGCGGGTAATGCCTGTACATTTACTGATTGATCCGAAGGCGTTCCATCAGTTCTGACACTTATGTTCATCTGGCTGCTAATACCTGGAATAGTATATGCTCCGGAAACATAGCGTATATTAGAGTTTTTTAAAAGTTCATCCCTTAATACTTCATATTTTCCTGATATTTTTTCATTTGACCCAGGGAAGGTTAATAAGACCACATTTTCTTTTATAAATCCCAGATCTGAATTCTTCATATAATTTAGTTGCCGGAATATGATGATTGTACCCACCAGAAGAATTATGGAAATTGAAAACTGAAACATGATCAATAATTTCCGCAGGGTTAGCTTTGTTTTTAATCCAAACGTTTCTTTTCGTAAAATTTCAATTGGTCTGAATCTCGAAATATATAATGCCGGATAACCGCCTGCGGCAATCCCAACTACGATGATTATCATTAAAACAATAGCTGATAGTATAATAATATGGTTCCCCGCCAGTACAAAAGAAGCACCGAGATAAGAATAGAGGTTGGAGTAAAATTGCTCAAAAAGAAGTACTCCAACCAGAGCTGAAATTATTATAACAACCATTGTTTCAGTCAGAAACTGCATTATAAGCTGGTTTCTTTGTGCCCCTGTAGTTTTGCGTATTGCGACTTCTTTCATTCTGCCCAGATACTGGGATATGGAAAGATTTAGAAAGTTGAAACATGCTATCAACAGTACAAATATGGCAGCAGAAAAGAATATGAAGACATAAGTTCTATTCCCTTTTGGGCCAATATCTCCACGTGTTTCTGTCTCCCAATGAATTTGGGTTAAAGGTTGTATTTCAAATTTCATCCTTGAGGCAAGCCATTCCCCGGAATTTTTTAAAAGAAGATCGTTCAATTTTGGGATAATAACACTTGCAGGAATTTTTTCCTTCATCAAAATATAAGTCAGATCATCACCCCATTGGTTCCATGGCTTATCAACAGTTTCACCCATTGCCTTAAGTGTGGAATAAGAGACAAAAAAGTCACAATTCAAATGTGTATCTTCAGGAATATCATCCATAATACCTGTTATCTTTAATGGAGTATCGTTGTATGTCAGTACCTGCCCCAGAGGATCAGCACTATCAAAATATTTAGTTGCTATCTTTTTTGATATTACAACCGAAAATGGGTCAACAAGAGCGTTATCAGGGTTACCTTCTTTCAGGGAAAATGAAAAAATTTGAAATACCGACGGATCTGCAAAGAATAAATTCTCTTCCTTAATTTCCTGGTTGTCCTTGTTCTTTATTTTGGCATCATAACTTTTCCTTATACGGATAGCTGATTCGACTTCAGGGATTTGTGAGTTAATGGCCGGAGCCAGTGCAGGCATTGACCCGGCAAATTTCATTTTATTCCCTTCCGTACCCCACTCGAGTGCCAGACGGTAAATATTCTTCCTGTTTTTTTGAAATCGTTCATAGCTAAGCTCATTAACAACATACACCAGTATTAATAAACATACGGTAATTCCCATTGCTAACCCCAGAATATTTATTGTTGAGAAGAATTTGTTCTTCACAAGAATATTAACTGCGGTTTTTAAATAATTTCTGAACATGATAAGACTAATTTTACGATGAATTACTCATACTATTGTGAATCCAGGAAACTCCTTAATTATCACTTGAAATGAGCCCATCCTGCAACCTGATAATCCTTTTTCCGTATTTTGCAAATTCCTCATTATGAGTAACCTGTATAATCGTTATACCTTCGCTGTTAAGGGTCTTAAGAAGGTCCATTATTTGTCTTCCCTGGTCAGTGTGTAAATTACCTGTAGGCTCGTCAGCCAGAAGCAGCTTAGGCTTGCCTGCTATTGCCCGGGCTATGCCTACCAGTTGCTGCTGACCGCCTGACAACTGAACCGGAAAAAGATCTTTCTTGGCAACAATGTTGAACCTGTCGAGCATCTCGGCAACCATTCCCTTTCGCAGACTATGTTTCACTCCCTTATATACCAGTGGGGTTTCTATATTCTCATAAACAGTAAGTTCATCAATCAGGTGAAATGCCTGAAAAATGAAGCCTATATAATTTCTGTGGAATTCCACTTTTTTCTTTTCATTGATCGACTGAACCGCCTGATCAAGAAAAAAATACTCGCCTTCACTTGGCTCATCGAGCATCCCGATTATATTTAGCAGGGTTGACTTGCCGGCACCACTCGGTCCCATAATTGTAACAAATTCACCTTCTGAAATTTCAAGGTCGATATTCTTAAGAACAAATGTCCTCTGGAATTTCGAATCGTAGTACTTGTAAACATTGTTTAAACGAATCATATTTTTGACAATTATTAGTTAACAATTGATAAATCCTCAATCCTAATCCTCAAATCGCACATTAACATTTCCCCCGCTCGAATGCATATAGATGGGAATTCCTCCACCGTTCAAAGTTCCTCTTACACGGCTCTTTTCTACTCTTCCGGAGAAATTATGGAGCTCAATATTAACTTTATCAGAGCTCAGATCCAGATCCAGGCCAAGGCTTTCCCCATTTTGGATTGTAGCATCAATTCCTCCTCCGCTTGATTCCAGATACAATTCCCTGCTTAAATTGCCTATGTTAACACGGACCGGGCCACCGCTGGATTTGGCTTTCACCGAAGCCGCTTCGCCAGTAACGCTAACACCGCCCCCGCTACTCCCGGCATCCACATCACCATGAATATTATTAAGGTGCACACCACCTCCTGAGCTATGGGCATAAACACTGCCATGAGCTCCATCCAAAGTTACACCTCCCCCACTGGAACTTAAGTGAATATCTCCGTTTTGGTTCGTGGCTGTCACACCGCCACCGGAAGAGCCTGCCTGGGTGGTTCCGGTGATGTCATCCAAATGGATTCCACCACCACTGCTTGAAAAACTATGTGTTCCTTCCACACCGGAAATCCTTAATCCCCCGCCACTGGAGGATACATTACACGACATCTGCCGGGGTACAGTAATGGTAAGTGAAATGCCCGTATTATTCCACGGATTGATTCTTACCTTACGTTGAACGTTTGCGGTAATGACGGTACCGTTTTTTTCGATCTCCAAATTATAAAGTTCCAGAACATCAGTAACTGCCGGATCTGATGGAGATAACAGCTTCCCGTTTTTTCTGATAAATACGTCTACAACTACTTTTTTCCGATCATGGGACTTTACTATGATTCCTCCTCCCGATGATCTGGCATTCAGTATTCCCGATTGATTCAGATCAAATGTCTTTACTAAGGTGGGAGTTCTGTTTTCCTGGGGAAATCCATTGCATGAAAGCAGTGCCGTCAGCATTACAATCATGGCGTACATTTTTACATTAATTTGAGTCTTCATAGGAAAATTTATTAATTGTTATTTGCTAATTGCTCATTCATACAGGAGAGCTTCCACCGGATTTCTTGTTGCCGCTCTCCAGCTCTGCCAGCTGAAAACCACCCCTAAATCCCCCACGGGGGACTTTTCATTCGTTTTTTAACTTCATTTTTTATTTCTCTGACAACATTCTCATTATCGTTTTCTACCTCCAAATTGGTGAACCTGATGACCTTGATAAAATATTTGGCTTTGCTCCAAAATACATCGGTTTTTCAAGTTCTTCTATATTTTTCGTTTTATATCTATTCCTTAAGCCCCCCTGGAGGGTTTGGGGGTCATTCATACCGGAGAGCTTCCACCGGATTTCTTGTTGCCGCTCTCCAGCTCTGCCAGCTTACTGTTAGCAGAGCAATGCCAAATGCCATAATACCGGTAAGAACGAATATCCACCAGCTCAATTCTGTTCTGTAGGCAAAGGACTGTAACCATTTGTGCAATCCAAACCATGCTAAAGGGGCAGCAATTAAAAAAGCCGCTGATACGAGCAGAAAAATATCTCTGTTCAGCATATACAAAATTTCTGTAACACTGGCTCCATTCAGCTTGCGAATGCCAATCTCTTTTGTACGTGTAACAACTGCCTGCATAACAAGTCCTAAGAGAGAAAGGCCTGTAATAATAACTGCCATAATGCTGAACAGGATAAGACACCTGAACAGCTGTATATGAGATTTATATTGATCATTAAAAAAATCATTTAGGAAAAAATATTCGAAATACTGACCCTTGAAATATTTCTGAAATTCAATCTTTACTTTACCAAACACTTCCTGCATATTTGCATTTTTTATTCTTATGAAAATAAAATAGCCGCCCTGATCGCAATTAAAAATTGTTGGTTTTACTTCCTGGTCGAGAGAATTTTGAAAATAACCATCAATCACCCCGACAACCTCTCCAATATCTTGTTTATCATCCGTGTCATACAGCGTTTTCCCTATAATGTCCCTATAATTGTCCTCCCCGAATGCCATGGCAGCTTCTCTGTTCAGTATCAGATGGCGCGGACCTCCCAGCCAGTTATTTTCATCAGGGAAGAAATTCCTTCCGGCCAACAATTTTACATTGAAAAAATTAAAAAAGTTTGGTGCAACGTCTGATTGAAAGAGTTGGTAATCAATTCTTTCTTTCCCCTTGAGTGTAATTCCACCTTTTACCCAGGTATTTTTCTCTCCTGGAGTTATAGTAGAAAAAGTGATCTCAGTGATTTCCGGAAACTTCAATAGTGCCTCCTGAAAAGAGGCCTGTGAAGTGTTGAATTCTCTTGCAACAGGTCTTTTAACAACAAGGACCTGATCTATATTCATATTAAAAGCATCCCTCTGCATGTACTTTATCTGCTTTAATGCTCCTAAAGTACCGGCTATAAGAATTACAGCAATAGTAAACTGACCAATGGAGAACAATTTCCCTGTAATCTTCGATGCGCGAACTTTCATTTCCTTTCTTAAAAAAGAAACAGGAGCAACTCCATAAAATCGTAGTCCAAGGACAAGGCCCGTTAACATGCTCAGTATAACCAGAATAACTGAAGGGAATAACCATGTTTTGAACTGAAAAAGAGATCCAAGATTAAAATCCAGGTTCAGATAATTCTTAAAGAACGGGAATAACATATCGAGCAAGATGAAAGCCAGAACCAGACTGATAATACCTGTTATAAGAGCTTCTGTAATGAATTCTGAAATAACATGCCTCCCCGACGCTCCATTAATGATCCTGATTCCAATTCCATTGATACGTCTTAAAGTTATAGACGAATAAAGGTTAAAATAATTCAGCCCTGCACTTATGAGAATTAAAATGGCTACTATCAGCAATATAGACAGATATTTATCATTACCGTTGGGCTCATGTTCAAAACGGTAATTTGAATGCAAATGGATGTCTCTGATCGGCTGCAGGTGATATTCTATAGGGTATGTTATTTCATACTTCATCGATTTGATATATTCAAAGGCAAGTGCAGTGATCTCCCTGGCAACAGCAACTGGATCAGCACCTTTGCGCAGAAGAAAATAAGTGTTGGTATTATTACATGTATAGCAATATGATTTATCAGTTAAAGTTGATAAGGAAACGACAAGGTCAAACTTGAGATGTGAGTTGGGTCTTACATCTTTAACTACACCCTGTATCACTAAAGGTCTCTTCCCTGGATTTACTGCATATATTGTCTTTCCAACAGGGTTCTCATTATCAAAATATTTCCGCGCAAGTGATTCCGTAATTACCACTACATCCGGTTGTCTTAAAAATTCACTTTTATTACCCGATACCACCGGATAAGAAAACATGTCAAAAAACGAACTATCGGCAAATAGAGTCCTCTCTTCTTTATAAATCTGATCGCCTGCTTCTACGAAATGAGACTCTCTTTTGCAGCGACAGAAATTTTCAATTGCCGGTATTTTCTCAAAAGCAGTTTGCCCGACGATATAATTGTTCCCGACACTTTTATCAAGTCCTGTCTGGTAATACCTGTAAAAAACAAGTCGCTGGATCCGGTCCGAATTATCAAGATACTTATCATAACTTCTTTCGAACCTGATATATTGGTAGATCAGCAAAACAGCCATCATCCCTATTGCCAGTCCAAGTATGTTAATACTGCTTACTCCTTTGTTTTTCAGGATATTTCGAAAAGCCAGATGAATGTTTTTGTTTATCATTTTCTAAATTACATATCTCAAATTACTTATTCATATCTTAATGCCTCAATCCCGATGCTGTTGGCTTCGCCGAGCTCACTTCATTCGGTTCGCTTTCGTGGATTTAGTCACTCATATCTGAGTGACTCAACCGGGTTCCTCGTTGCTGCTCTCCAGGTTTGCCAGCTGACAGTAAAAAAGGAGATTGCTAAGGCAGTAACCCCGGCAGTTGTAAAGATCCACCAGCTGAGTTCTGTCCTGTATGCAAAATTTTCCAGCCATTTATGCATGGCATATAATGACAAGGGGCATGCGAGGAGAAAAGCGATTGCAACCCATATTAAAAAATCTTTATTTAGCATGACTATAATTTCGAATACCCCGGCCCCGTTTATCTTACGTATGCCTATTTCCTTGGTTTTTTGCCGACTAAGCAGAAGAGAAAGACCAAAGAGCCCCAGACTCGCAATTAATACAGCAATAAGGGCCATAAGTCCTATAGTCTTTGAAAAACGGATATCAGTTTTATAGAGCTTTTTTAATATATCATTAGTAAATTCAAATTCAAAAGGAGTTGTTCCACTGGTGGCATTCCATGTATCTTTCAGAAATGCAATGGTCTTCTGTACATCAGAAGTACTCATTCTGACAGCTATCTCATGTACCAGTGAAGGATTTAATCCTATTATCATTGGAGTTATAGCTTCATGAATTGAGTACATATTGAAATCTGACACAACTCCGATGATTGTTCCCAAAACAGTTTGTTCACCAATAACTTCTTTCAATCCTAAAGTTTTTATTGCCGATTCATTAACCAGCACACCAGAATTATTTTTTGTTTCATCAAAGTCATTCCCTCGTAGAAGCTTAAGGCCCATTGTCCGCGTAAAATGATAATCAACAAAGAGTCCGTAAAGACCGACTTTCTTATTTGGTTCATTGACTTTAGGGATTGACATATGCATCTTGTTTTCATGGGGAGGCAGCCACAGGGCACCACTTACATTAAGTATATTCGGATTTTTCATGATTTCCTGCTTAAAGAGTTCATAATTATGATCACCTAAATGAATTCTTATCAGACCCTCTTTTGCAAACCCAAGATCTTTAGAAAATGCATAATTTACCTGTTTTTGCACCAGTATCACGTTGGCAATAAGAATTATAAACACAGTAATCTGGAAAATTACCATAACCTTCCGCCAGTTATGCCTCCTTTTTATATACAGATTTTGACCTTTAAGGGTTTCAATCAAACTATATGAAGTGATCCTAAGGGAAACGAGCAATCCTGATAAAGCTCCAGTTGATACAGTGATAAGTGTCAGGATACCAATACTTATGAAGGATCGGTAACCAAGCGTTAACTGGTATGATTTTCCAAGTAGCGGACTTATTAAAGGCAATGAAATCTGAGCCAATTGTAAAGCAAAAGGGAGTGCGATTACAGATACCAGAGTTGACTCCATTATCATTTGCATTATCAGGCCTGACCGCGAAGCGCCGCAAACATTACGCACAGCAAGTGCTTTTATCCGGGTAATTGCCTGGGCTGAAGTCAGATTCAGATAATTGATGCATGCGATTAGGAGAATAATTATCCCAATAAAAGTCATCAGAGATAACATCGACATATTGCCCCGCTCTTCACGATTGTTATCCGTAATTATTCCTGATCCGAAATATATTTTGGACAGAGGCTGAAGAGACAGGGAAAGTTTATTGATATCGGTTGAGTGTTCAACCCCTAACTGATGTAGTTTTTTCTCAAACTCCTTATAAGAAGTGCCTTTCTTCAGAAGAACGTAGTTAGTAAAGAACCAGCCATTCTTCCACGATTCTTTTAATTCTCTCTCGTCGGGTTTTTGATTACTGGTAGAAACCACTGAAGCTGCAAGATAGTGCAGACCGAAATCAATACCTGCTATTATTGATGGCCTGATAGTTGAATTCTGAGGAAAATTTTCAAAAACGGCTGTTATTTCCATAGGGAATTCTTTGCCCAGATATCTCAATATCAGTAACTCGCCTAAAGGGTTTTCATCCCCAAAATACTTTTTTGAAAGTTCTTTGCTTATCAGTACTTTATTATCTGTCTGATCAAAACCCGACAAACTTCCCAGAACAAGATTAACTCCGAACATATTGAAGAATGAGCTTTCAGTACAGATCATCCCTGGTTCCCTTATGAAATCAATATCTTTTTTTACTTCAATATTCCCAATATTGTATATAGGTGCGCATTTATCGACTTCTGCAAATTGATCGATAAGAGTTTTCCCAACAACAAAAGGAGTGTTTGCCCATGTATTATTATCAGAACTGTTATAGTTCAGAACCCTATAAATATTTTCGCTGTTTTTGAAGGAGCTGTTATAACCTATTTCATTTAAGACGAAGACGATAACCACTGAAACTATACCAAGACCAAGTGTAAGCCCGGCTATATTAATTGAGGTGTTTACCTTATCAGCCCATAAGTGTCTGATACTTAATAAAAGACTATTTTTAAAATGCATATCTGAAAATTATTATTGTTCTGTATTTAATCTTCATCTAGCCTGATTCAATTACTAATAATTAATATATACTCTGCCCTCCTGTTTAGCCTTTTTCCTATTCATCAAACTTCACATTAATATTTCCACCGCTCGAATGCATATAAACGGGAATTCCCCCACCATTCAAAGTACCTTTTACACGATTTTTTTCAACTCTCCCTGAGAAATTATGAAGCTCAAAATTGACTTTATCTGAGCTCAAATCCAGATCGAGGCCTAGGTTTTCTCCATTCTCGATTGTTGCATCAATTCCCCCACCACTGGATTGCAGGTATAATTCCCTGCTTAAGCCGGATATATTAACACGGACAGGCCCCCCACTGGATGTAGCTTTTACAGACCCTGCCTCCGCGGAAACACTCACTCCGCCTCCGCTGCTCCCGGCATCTACATCACCATGAATATTTTTCAGGTGTACACCACCTCCGGAACTATGCGCTTTAACACTTCCATTCGAATCATCAACAGTAATGCCTCCCCCACTGGAAGTCAGGTGAATATCACCGTTTTGATTATTAGCTGTCACTCCACCACCTGATGAACTTGCCATAGTGGTTCCCGTGATTTCTTCCAAGTGTACTCCACCTCCGCTGCTCGAAAAATTATGTGTGCCTTTCACACCGGAAATTTTTAATCCACCGCCGCTTGAAGACACATTGCAAGACATTTCGCGGGGTACTATAATAATTAATGAAATACCCACATTTTCCCACAGGCTGTTACGTATCTTACGGTCTACATTTGCGGTGATTGCAGAACCATTTTTCTCAATCTCCAGATTAAAAAGTCGCAGAACATCATCTACTGCAGGATCTGATGGAGATAAGTTTTTCCCATTTTTTCTTACAAAAACCTGTACCTCCACTTTATTCTGATCATGGGTTTTTACCTCTACACCTCCACCAGATGATCTGGCATTAAGGGAGCCCGGCTGATCCAAATTAAAAGTTTTTACAATAGTTGGAGTCTTGTTTTCCTGGGTAAATCCATTGCAAGAAAGCAATGTAACCAGTATAGTGATCATCGCGTACGTTTTTACATTGACTAAAGTTTTCATAGGAAAAGTTATTAATTGATAATTATAAAATTATTCATTCATACCTCAGCGCCTCAATCCCGATACGCTTTGCTATCGAGTATTAAAGCCTTACTCATAACGCAGAGCTTCAACCGGGTTCCTCGTCGCTGCCCACCAGCTCTGCCAGCTGACAGTTAATAAAGCGATCCCAAGTGTAATTGCCCCCGCAAGTGCAAACACCCACCAGCTTATTTCTATTTTATATGCATAATTTTGAAGCCATTTATTCATTGCATACCATGCGACGGGAACGGCAAATACTATAGCCAGAAGAATCCATCTGCCAAAATCTTTGTTTAAAATAGCCAGAATTTCAAGAATACTGGCGCCATTAATTTTACGGATGCCGATCTCTTTAGTACGGGAACGTGCCCTCTGAAATGAGATTGTGAACAGACCGATCATAGAAAGGAAAAGACTGATAAATGAACAGGATAACATCAATTTTATGTAGTTCTTGTTCTCCCTGTGAAACCATTCGTAGCGATCTCCTACCGATTCAATGTTAACAGGAAAATCCGGGATTAGCTCATGCCAAACCAGTGAAATAGCTTTTCTGGCTTGAACTGTCTGACTATCTGATGCTTTAACTAACAGATGAGAACCTTTTGAACTAAATGAAATAAAGGCCGGCTCTACCCATGATTTTAAACTGGAATAGTTGAAATCGTTCACAATCCCGGTTATGATCATATCCTCCATACCGGGCATACCTTTGCCAATTAAATCCTGACCCTGAAATAGGTTGGCAAATGACTGATTAATAAGACATCTTTTACTGTTACCTGATTGATTCTCTGAAAAATTATCTCCTTTAATAAGCTGTATTCCCAATACTTTGAGATAGTTTTCATCACCACTGAATCCTGCAGGTGAATATTGTTTTTCAACTCCATCCTGTTCATATTTCAAAGAGACTAAAAAATGTTCGAGTACAGGCGAGGCACCAACAATAGAAATACAACTGATTGATTTATTTTTCATTAACTCGTCCTTGAAAACTGATACCTTATCAGAGTACTGCCCCGGGAGTCTTACTTCTATTACATTTTTATCAAGTCCAATTGTTTTATTTTGTATGAATTTCATTTGTTCGATAATAATTATTGAACAGATGATCAGAGCTATGGAACTTGCAATTTGGAAAATATTTAGAACCGGTATCTGTACACTTTTGACCTGACTGGTTTGTTCAGCTTTAATGAAATTATTTTTTACCTCAGCATAAACCAGGTATGTGACATACAAAAGTGTTATTATCCATATAAATGCTATAACTGCCATAAAGATGAGGATTTGCTCAGGTTGAAGGATAAACTTCTCTGTGATAGCGCTCCCGGTCAATTTGTTGAAAAATGGAATTAACTCAATCATTATATAGAGACTTACCAGATAGGAAAATCCGATTAAAATTGAATTCTCAAGCATGAAACGGAAAATAATACTGAATCTGGAACCTCCGTTTACATGCCGAATCTTAAATTCCTTAATCCTTACCAGGAATTTGTTAGACAGAATACCCAGATAATTGAAAGTGGCAATACCAAGTATCATTATTCCAATGACTAATGCAACCCACAAATCTGTAATATCTCGACTGGCTTCAACGGCTGATCCACGTGTTGTATCAAAATATGCTTTACTGAGGGGCTCAAGATAATATGGCACAGGAGTGCCAACATTAATAACCGGAATAAACTCTTTCTTCTCTAAAAAGAGTTTTTCCATTTCATCTTTTTTCGATTGTTTTGCAAGTCTGATGTAACAGCGGCTGTCCGATTCTCCTATTGGACGGACCATATCAAAAACCAGCTGGCTGTTATCGACTGGTTTCTTAAAGACCCCAGATACCACCAATTTGTCAGTTTTATTACTATTTACAATTTCAATAACCTTACCCATAGCATCCTCTGAGCCAAAATATTTTTTAGCCAGTTCATCGGATATTACAATATTGTTTTTTGACTCTAACGCTGTAGCTGGGTTGTTGGTAAGTAATTTATAAGAAAAAAAACTGAAAAAATTAATCGAAGTTCTTATTATAGCCGGTTGGTCATAGTAAATTTCATTATTTATAACAATCTTCTGTGAACCAGAATTAGTTATCCGGCAAAAGTCTTCAACCTGTGGAAAATTGGCTTTCATATATTCTGCTGAACCAAACTTGCAATAATAAATTTTTTTGCCCGGGAACCATGGATCGTCACATTTTAAAGCATATATCTGGTCTTTCCTGTTTTGAAAACTGTCTGTTCTCAACTCACGATTTATAAACATGATGATAAGATTAAAACAGGACAACCCCACAGCAAGACTGATTATTACTACCGACGTGTTCAACCGGTCCCTTAAAAGGCTTCTGAATAACTGATTAATTCTCATTGTTTTATAAATCTATTTTTCAAATTCTGTATTAACGTTCATTTACCACTGTTCCAAAAGCCCCCCTGGGCCTACACTGACCATAGTGTCAGTGGGGTGGGGTTCAATCTCCCCTGTGGGGGAGATCCCGCCTTGGAAGGAGAGGGGGTCATTCATACCTTAATGCTTCAACCGGATTCCTCGTTGCTGCTCTCCAACTTTGCCAGCTGACAGTTAACAAAGCAATAGCCAGAGCAATCATTGCTGCCAGAGCAAAAATCCACCAGCTTAGCTCCGTTTTATATGCAAAATTCTGAAGCCATTTGTGCATTGACAACCAGGCAACAGGAGTGGCTACAATGAATGCCAGAACTATCCAATTCACAAAATCCTTATTTAGCAAAACAATTACCTGCATTATTGTAGCACCATTTACCCTGCGCAAACCTATTTCTTTTGTTCTTCTTTCGTTCATACTTAATGACAGACCTAAAATTCCAAGAACGCTTAAAAAGAGTGTAATTGAAGCAAATAGTAAAAAGAGATTCAGTGCTTTATGATCAGAAATATAATAGTCAGCTATTCTGTCACTAAGAAATTTGTACGGAAATACCTGGTCTGGGAAAATTCTCTTCCAGATTTTATCTAACTTATCAATATCGTCTGGCAGTATTTTAAGTCTGCTCCTGCCCGCAGCTCCTGAATATGATAGTTTTATATTCACAGTTCTGTATCCTGCAGGATTGTTTAAAAATACACAAGGTCTTATTTCTTCGTGGAGTGATCCGGAATGAAAATCTTCGACAACACCTGTAATATATAACCTCATACCTCCGGGTCCTTTTATAATAGTTCCAATGGCTTCATCTGAATTTTTGAGACCTATTTCGAGTAAAAATTCTCTATTTAAAATAATTGCCCCTGCAGTATCGTGCAAAGAAAAATTGTGCCCGGCTATCAGCCTGAAGGAATATAAATTTAGATAAGAACTGTCGATTAATTTTATTTCAGCATCAATTCTTTTTTCTTCATTATTTTTATAAAGACTGAATGATGTCCATTGCTGCGATTCGGCAGGTACAACGGAACTATAACTTACCCCCTTAACTCCGGAAATGGAAAACAATTCATTGGATAATGCTGTCAGTTTTGACTTTGGATTCTCCGGTAATCTGGCATAAATGATATTATCAGTATTATAGCCAAGTTTGGAATGATTGATGAAATATATTTGTTTGACAATAAAGAGTGTCGCTATTATAACTGCTTGCGCTACAACAAACTGAAGAATAATACTTGATTTCCCGAAATTGTTTCCCATTCCTGAAACGCCCGAATTACGCCCTCTTAACAGAGAGGATAAGGACCTGAGATTTAAATTAAAGATAGAGAATACAACTGAAAGAACTCCTCCGCTTATCAGTAGTAAAAGAACAAACAATATAGCAGAAAAATTTATCTCAGGAATATATCCCATCTGGATATCGATGAAAGAGTAAAAATTTCTAATAACAGATAATGTCAATTCCAGGCTTAGCAGCAGGGCAAGGGAGTATACGAACAGAGATTCGGTAAGAAACTGAATGAAAATGGATACAGGTTTGCTACCCAGGATAATCTTTAGTGCAATTTGTTTATTCTGCTTGAAAGTTTCAGCCAGAAAAAAGTTACTGTAATTGAAACATGCTATCAGAAAAATAAAACTTCCGATAACAGTCAGGGCCAATAGTAATCCACCACTTACAGTGCGGTTATTATAGTTACCAAACCTGGCTTCTTTGTGTACCTGTGAGAGAGGTTGTAATTTAAAGAGTCGTCGCTCAGCATAATCACCATCTGCATGAGGAGAATAAAGCTCTTTGAATTTCTTTTCGATTGATTCTCTATCGCTCTTCTTATTTAAAACAACATAACATTGAAAATTATCGGAAAGATTTCCCCAGTCAGTTGCG
The DNA here is from genome assembly GCA_964526345.1 of uncultured Rikenellaceae bacterium. Lineage (GTDB taxonomy): Bacteria > Bacteroidota > Bacteroidia > Bacteroidales > VadinHA17 > LD21. The sequence goes on along the minus strand of CAZGKI010000003.1, from coordinate 156,889 downwards.
GATCCGGGATTAAGCTTCTCATAATAAGTAGGCAAGGACAGGATAACTTTAAACGGGAAATCGGTATTTTTTGGAAAATTCTGAATTACACCTTCGACTGTAAATCTCGTTCCAAACAATATAATATCCCTGCCAAGAGCATCATCATCTGAAAATAGTCTTTGTGAAGTTTCCTCGGTAATCACAGCAGTAAATGGTTGTTCCAGAACCTTCCTGCCCTCGCCTTTCAGCCATTTTATACTAGCATTCCCAAAATCAAAAACTTCAAAAAATGAAGGTTCAGTAAAGACAACGCCATCCTCAAGAACAAATGACTTTTCAACGGTATTTTCCTGTGCGGGGAGTACGATTTTCTGACCATAAACGTAAAACATGGTAACAACATTTTGTAAATCAGGGATATTCCTTTTAATCTCCTCCGGGAAGGCTGAAAAGACTCCTGTCCGGTATTCCAATCCACCGGCTGTGTACTCTAGTCCTGAAGTAACCCGCACAACTCTGAAGATATTTCTATTTTGAGAATGTGTTTTATCGAAGCTCCGTTCATAATTTATCTTTGTGTAGATAACAAAACAACTGGTCAATCCAATGGTCAGTCCAATAAAAATAAGCAGGTTTGATTTTAAATTCCTTGAAATTCTACGTATTGCAACTTTTAAGTATAGTCCGCTCATAATCAGGGTTATTTATTTCAGATTCGTTTTATTCATACCTGAGTGCTTCAACCGGATTCCTCGTTGCTGCTCTCCAGCTTTGCCAGCTGACAGTGAGTAATGCAATACCAAACGCTATCACACCTGCCAGCACAAATATCCACCAGCTGAGTTCGGTTTTATAAGCAAAATTTTGCAGCCATTTTTGCATACCATACATGGCTATCGGTATTGCAATAATAAAAGCTATAGCGATCCATGTAATAAAATTTTTGTTAAGCATAATAATAATCTCGATTACTCTCGCTCCATTCACTTTTCTGATTCCGATTCCCTTTATGCTGTTTTCAATGGAAATAACTGCTTGCCCAAACAACCCCAGACAAGCTATAAAAACTGCCAGTGAACAAAAGAGGACAATCATACCTGCAATATGGTTATCTGTCTCATACAATGCTTCATAATCCTGATCTAAAAAATGATATTCAAATGGAATTCCGGGGTTATACTGGCTCCATATTTTCCGAACATAGGATATTGTGCCATTTAAATTTCCGCTAATTTTAAAGAATAATGCACTTAAATAGGATTCTGATGTTTCATCACTGTACAAATGGAAGACCTGGGGATTGATGAGCTCATGTAAAGATTTGAAATATGAATCCTTAATTACTCCGATTATTTTCCCCTTCCTTCCATAGAGCATAAATTCTGTCCCGATTGGATCGGTTAATCCCATCAGATGCACTGCTTTTTCATTTACTATATAATCTTGTCTATCACCGGCGATCTCTCTTGAAAAGTTGCGCCCATAAACAAATTCCACATCCATCATTTTAAGATACTCATCATCAATTCTGGTTGTTTCCATACTTATTGGATTGGCTTTCCCGTCGTTTTGCCACTCCCCGTTCAGTTTCCATGAAATACCAACTGTACCGTTCACCTGGTTATAAGGGAGACAATCCTTTAAGCTGATCTCTGTAATATCAGGATTTTCTGATAAAACATTTCTAACTGTATTGATCTTTTTATATATGTTTCCCCTTAAATAAGTATAAGCAATATGTTCAGTATTAAAACCAAGTTTCTTATGCCTGATAAATTGCATTTGTTTGTTCATCACTATTACAGCAGTAATCAGAATGATTGCTATAATGTTCTGAAATATAACAAGGCTTCTCAAAAATCCTGTTTTTTTTCTTGAAAACCCGCTCATTATTTCGATTGATCTGGAGCCAGAAAGAATAAGAGAAGGGTAAACTGAGCATAAAATTATTGTGGCAATAAAAAGACTCCCGGTAAGACTAATAAAAAAGGGGTTAAGTAACTGTTTATTTATCAGGCTATTTATAAATGCCGGAAATATCGGGCTAAAAAGCCATAAAATCGCCACAGACAACACAAAAGACAGAAAAACCATAGCTGCACTTTCAAAAAAGTTATCGCGGAATATTATAAACCCGCTGGCACCAAAGACTTTTCTGATTGAGGTGCTTTTGTATTTTTTAACATGAAGTGATATAGTAAGATTAACGTAATTGATACAGGCCAGGATCAGAATTAAAAGAGCAATTGTGCTGAAAATATACAAATACCGGTAATCTCCTGTTTTTCCTAACCTGTTATGGACTTTATAATCAAGATAAATGCTTTTTAACGGCCTGAGAATTACTTCATTTCTACCGTACTTCACATGAGGCATACCTTTATTATATGCAACCTGGGTAATTGCTTTTGCAGCCTCGTCTGGATTGGCGTTTCTTTGAAGTAAAATATAGGTCCTGAAATTTGGATCGCCCCATTCCATTCCACAAAGATGATTTTCCTCTGCAAACTTTTGTGATAAAAGATAATCAAACTGAATATGTGAATTAAGCGGGAGATCTTCAATTACTGCCATCACTACAAGATATCCCTGCCCCTCAATCTGTATTTCCTTATTTAACGGTTCTGCTGAACCAAAATATCGTTTGGCAAATGACCTGGTGATCACAATACTGTTCGAATTGTCAAGAGCCTCTTTCGGATCACCTTCAATAGTTTTAAAACTGAAAATATCAAATAGTTGAGGGTCGGATGTAATTCCATGTTCTTCAAAATACATATTGTTTTCATATCTGAATGCAAAGGCAGGTGCATTTCTTAGCCTTACAGCAGATTCAACGGCAGCGACATCATTAATAATTTCAAGTGCAAGTGGAGCTGGAGTTCCTGCCATACTAAACTCGCCTTTATCATTTTTGAAGTTAACCTGATAAATACTATCATAATTTTTATTGAATTTATCATAACGCGACTCATTATAGACCCATGCGGCTATTATCAATACACTTGTCAGTCCGATGCTTAATCCAACCAGATTTAACCCCGAAAAGAGCTTGTACCTTAAAAGATTACGAATTATTAATTTCATTTTTAATTCTTATTATTATCCGTAAGCCTCCCTTGGGGGGTTTGGGGTCAATCTCCCCCGTGGGGGAGATCCCGCCCTGGCGGGAGAGGGGGTCATTCATATCTCAAAGCTTCAACCGGGTTCCTCGTTGCTGCTCTCCAGCTCTGCCAGCTTATTGTAACAAGTGCAATTATCATAGCTATCAAACCTCCAAGGACAAAAAACCACCAGCTTAAATTTGTCCGGTAAGCAAAATTCTGAAGCCATTTATTTAAGATAAACCATGCAACAGGTACAGCAATCATTAACGAGTACACAACCCACTTTATGAACTCCCAGTTAAGTAAGAACATTACTTCAGCTATATTAGCCCCGTTTACCTTACGGAGTCCGATCTCTTTAGTCCTTTTCTTTATTGAGAACTCTGCCAGACCAATTATACCAAGACATGCAATGAAAATTGCCAGTATGGAAAAAAGCCGTATGGCGGCTGACAACCTCTCTTCTCCTTTGTACATCGAGTCAAGCCATTCATCATAAAACTGGTATTTCAACTCATACCCGGGGCATACTTCTTTCCATATGTCTGTCAGGGCGTTTAAAGTACCGGGAATATTATTCGAGGTTATTCTTAATGTCAAATGGGAAACACCCATCTCGGAAGAAATAATAATGACGAGCGGCGCAATTTTATTATACATATCAGCAAAATGAAAATCTTTAACCAAACCAATTATTTCCTTACCATGATATTTTTTACCTTCAAAGGTGTCCCATCCTGTTTCCTGAAATGCCGTTTCATTGATATAACATACCTTATTGAAATCTGATTGTACGGGTTCTCTTCCATTAATGATAGGAATCCGGAACACCTTAAAAAATGCTGAATCAACAGTCAGGTCATTTACAATATTTTCCTTCCCCTGAAAATCCCAGGACGACGTTGATCGGATATTTCCGGGTGTGCCATGTGAAAAACACAAATTCTCAACTGTCGGAACTGATAATAGTTTATCCCTTAGTATATGGCACTTTTCTGCCAGACGCCAGTGAATATCAACCCTTAATAAACTGCTCGTATTAAATCCGAAATCCCTGGTCCTGACATATTCAATCTGCCTTGAAATTACAATCAGTGCAATAATAAGGGTAACTGAAACAGCATACTGGAAGATATTTAATATAGCTCTTAAACCTAGTGAATTCTGAATAACTCCTCCACGCTTCATCAGGATATTAACAGGTCTGAGTCCAGAGATCAGAACTGCAGGATAAATCCCTGATATAAATGAAATAACGAGAATTCCGGAAATAAGCCATCCTAACCATACAGGTGAATATAAAAGCGACAGGTTAATGCTTTTCCCCAGGAATCTTTCAAAAAAGGGAACCCATAATGAAGATATTAACAGGGCAATAAGGAATGAGATAAAACATACAAGGAAAGATTCTGAAATAAACTGAATGAAAATCAGGAATCTTGAAGCACCAAGTGATTTTTTTATGGCGATCTCCTTTAACCTGCCTGTATGGCTGGCAGTGGTCAGATTTATATAATTGAACACTGCTAACAGTACTATCAAACAGGTAATTATTGAAAGTAACCAGATCAGTTTAAGGTTAGCATGAGCTGTCTGGCTCCTGTTTATACCCTGTATAAAATAAGATTTTCTGAAAGGTACAAGGGTGATATTTTCAATTGAATAGCCCACAACGTATTTGATGGAAGTTATGTCTTGAGTAAGTAATTTTTCAAGTCCTGAAATATTTGTACCTGCCCTGACCAGTATAAATTCCCTGAAATAGTTTACCTGGTTCCCAAGACCATCACTACTCCCTTCGTATATGATTTTCACCTTTGAATTTGTAAAAAAATCACCCTGAATACTTGAATTTTCAGGAAAATCTTTAACCACGCCACTTACCACAAGAGGAGTCATATACTCCGCTATGAGTGTTTTTCCTATGGGATATTCTTCACCAAAAATTTTCCTGGAGAAGCTTTCGGTCAGAATAATATCATTTGGATTACTGAATGATGAAAGAGGGTTTCCTATAATGAATCTGGATGAAAATATATTAAAGAAAGAAGAGTCAGTCACAATCATCTGCCCTCTGAAAGGCTTATCATCACTTGTAACTGTAGCCCCATAACTGTTATACCTGCATGCATCTTTAACAGAAGGATAGTTATGAAGAAAATATTCACGAAAATCCTCTCTGACCGATGCTAAATTATTATTGGCAATAACCCTGTAAATGAGGTTTATATTTGGATATCCCTTATCAACACTGAATTCATTAATAAGAAAGGCTATCATAATTATCGCCATCGAAATGCTTATGGAAAATCCGGCTATGGTAATTACAGATGTAGTCCTGTTTTTAAAAAGGCTTCGTATAAGCATAACCAGCTTTATCATATCCTGTAAAAATTCATGAATATAAATCTTTAATACAATACTATTTTAATGCCAAAATCATATTGATCTGATATTCTGCTATATATAAAAACACGCTGCTCTGAATAGTAAACATTTTTTACTGTCATGTGTAAAACATTTTTACATTCTATTGTTCTTGGTTTTAATTTCGTCTATCTTAACCACGGTGTTACACTGAGTTACACAGAGTTGTACACAGAGTTAGACTACTATGTTAATGATAAGCCGTGTAACTCCGTTCAAACACTGTGTAACTCTGTGGTTTAAAAGTTGTTATCCAAAATAGATTATTTAAATAAAGCTTTGAGAAAATGGCAGTTCATAAAGGAAACGTCCTTATTGTAGATGATAATAAAAGCATCCTGAGCGCTCTGGAAATTTTACTTGCCAGGGAATTTAAAGAGGTGACTCTTCTTTCATCTCCAAACAGTATACTCTCCGAACTGAAAAGAAAAGATTATAACCTGGTGGTTCTGGATATGAATTTCCGCGCGGGGGTAAATACCGGGAATGAAGGAATTTACTGGCTTGGCAGGATAAAAGAAGCTAATCCCGAGATTTCTGTTGTAATGATCACCGCTTACGGCGATATTGACCTGGCAGTAAAAGCACTTAAAGCAGGGGCTTCTGATTTTGTATTAAAACCATGGGATAATGAGAAGCTTCTTGCAACCCTGCAGCTTGCAATTCAGCTTAATATGTCAAAAAATGAAATCAGGCAACTGAAGGAAAGAGAGACAGGACTAAAAAAAGAGATAAACCGTGACCAGAAACACATTATCGGCACTTCACCTCAGCTTATGAAGGTACTTAATCTTGCCAGGAAAGTGGCAAAAACCGATGCTAATGTACTTATCACAGGGGAGAATGGCACGGGGAAGGAACTCATTGCACAAGAGATCCATCGCTTGTCATTAAGGGCCGGTGAGATACTCGTAAGTGTTGATATGGGTGCATTAAGTGAGACACTTTTTGAAAGCGAACTGTTCGGGCATATTAAGGGATCTTTCACCGATGCCAGAGATAATCGCCAGGGGAAATTTGAAATTGCAGATAAAGGCACACTTTTTCTCGACGAAATAGGCAACCTGCCTCTTCACCTGCAATCCAAGCTGCTCACAGCAATTGAGAACCGGCAGATAACAAAAATAGGATCCAATCAGCCTGTTCCTGTGGATATCAGACTAATATGTGCAACAAACAGAAATATTGATAATATGGTAACTGAAGGTCTTTTTCGCGAAGATCTCCTATACCGTATCAATACGATCCACATAGAGCTCCCTCCTTTACGTGAACGTGACAATGATATTGAAATCCTTGCTGAATTCTTCCTCAAAAAATACACCTGGAAATACAATAAGCCAAACCTGAAGATCAATAATTCTGCACATGAGAAGCTGCTCAGCTATTCCTGGCCGGGAAATATCCGGGAGCTTCAGCATACTATCGAAAAAGCAGTTATTTTAAGTGAATCATCCGTTATAAAACCTGAAGATTTATTTTTCCGGCAACACGGATCGGTACTAGGCAGCAGGCCTTTTAATACACTTGATGAAATGGAAAAGCTTATGATGCAGGAAGCTCTTGAAAAAAATAATGGTAACTTCACTGCTGCTGCCGAACAACTTGGAATAACCAGGCAAACCCTTTACAATCGGCTGAAAAAACAAAATAAATGAGCAGCAGGAATTTCTATTTTAATATTATTACAAGAGTTCTGCTAATAGTATTGCTCTCATTACTAATGGCGTATCTTGTTGTTGCGATACAATCGGTACGCCTTTCAATAATATGCTTCCTGGCAATCACCGGTTTGACGTTCGGTCTGATTTCATACCTGAATGCAACAAATAAAAATTTACGATATTTTTTCGACTCAGTCAAAAATGACGATTCCAGCCTCTCCTTCCCTGTTGATTCAAAGAATAAAAGTCTGAAAGAATTATATAAAAGTATGAATCGCGTAAACAGCCAGATACAGCAATTAAAAATTGAAAACAGGGAACGGGAACAATATTTCGGGAAAATACTCGAACATATCGCCACGGGCATACTTACCTATAACAATAAAGGATTCATCTTGCATGCCAATTCATCAGCGAAAAGGCTTCTGTCAGCTGAGGTTCTTACGCACCTGAAACAACTTTCCCGGATAGATGAAAAACTCTATGAATCAATAAAAAATCTCAAACCTGATGAAAGGAAGCTGATATCTATGACCACAAAAAATGGAGAGACACAACTTTCACTTAAATCTGCTTCATTCAGGACAGGGGAAAACGAGTTGATTATACTCGCGGTACAGGATATCAAAAATGAACTTGATGAAAAAGAACTTGAGTCGTGGATGAGGCTCATCAGGGTTTTAATGCACGAAATAATGAATTCCATCGCTCCTATAACTTCTTTATCAGAAAGCCTGACAAACATATACAGTACAGGAGGGAAACCCGTTGAAACGGAACAGATCACAAATAAGACAATATCAACAACATTGCAGGGATTGAATGTGATAAAGGAACAGGGAAAAGGACTGATGGCATTCGTCGAATCTTACAGGAAACTTACCAGAATCCCAAAACCTGAAAAGAAATTGTTTAAGGTATCCGATCTTCTTTCCCGTATCGAGATATTAAATAATTCGATGGAGAAATTAAATAATTGTACGTTATCTTATCATCTTTCTGATCCTGATCTTGAAATATTTGGTGATGAAAATCTGATCTCACAGGTGCTTATAAACCTGATAAAGAATGCTATCGAGGCCAATGAAAATAATCCTAACGGTAAAATAAATATAATCGCAGATACAAATCAGGACCATAAACCTGAAATCTGCATATCTGATAATGGTCCCGGAATAAGTGAAGAAAACCTTGAACAAATATTTGTGCCCTTCTTTACAACCCGTGAAAAAGGTACCGGGATTGGACTGAGTATCTCAAAACAGATAATAGGAGCTCACGGAGGAAGTCTTAAAGTAAGGTCAATACCGAACATCGAAACAATCTTTTGTTTGAGCTTCAAGGGTTAAAGGAATTCCGGGAAATAGATATTAAATTTGCTGCCACATTCTGGCAGATGAAAGAAAACGAACTAACAGGTCTTTATAATAATCACCCCGTACTCAATGGATTAATCGAATCTGTGAGCAGATCCGATGACCAGAGGATTCAATTAAGAGGATTATCCGGCTCATCAGTCTCGCTGGTTCTTACAAAGGTTTTTTCCGGGACACAGCTCAATCATGTTGTGTTTGTACCCGAAAAAGAAGATGCTGCCTATCTGTACAACGACCTTGTTGCTCTTTCTGGTGATGATTCCATATTCTTCTTTCCGTCAACATATAAACGTTCTGTTCAGTACGAACAAACCGAGCCGGCCAACATTGTTCTTAGAACGGAAGTTCTTAACCATCTGGCTTCAGGCAAGAAAAAAGGCATCATTGTCACCTATCCTGAATCGGTCATGGAGAAGGTAATAAGCCGTAGAAATCTGAAGAAGAACACATTAAGCATATCAAAAGGCGACAGACTCTCACTTGAGTTCCTCGAAGAAGTCCTTCATGAATATAACTTCGAACGGGTCGACTTTGTTTATGAACCAGGACAGTATGCTATCAGGGGGAGTATTGTTGATCTTTTTTCCTATTCAGCTGATCTTCCCTACCGAATAGATTTTTTCGGAGAAGATGTCGATTCAATCAGGTCCTTTAATACAGACGACCAGCTTTCGGTTTCGATGCAAAAACAAATTTCAGTAATCCCGAACATCCAGGATATATCGATAGAAGAGGTAAGTGACTCTTTTACTGACTTTTTATCTCCATCTTCAATAATATGGATTGAAGAAGCAGAATTGATTAAAGAAAAAATCAATAATATATATGCCCAGATTCTCCAGAAAGAAGAATCGGGTCAGGATATCCGCAAGAAAGATATGATAATGACCGGCCACCGGTTTATGGAGCATTGCAATAAGTTCAGAATCGTTGAATTCGGTAAAACAGTGGCATCTCAGGCTGAAAGGCAGTTTGAATTTCGTACCGAACCTCAGCCTGTATTTAACAAGAATTTTGAACTGCTCTCTGAAAAACTGCTGTCAAACCAAGTCAATGATTATAAGACTATCATCGTTTCTGAAAGCCAGTCACAGGTTGACAGACTGAGGGACATCTTTTCAGAGATAAATCCGGATATTGAATTCAGGTCGTTGCTGTTGAATCTTCACAACGGATTTACTGACCATGATCTGAAGATTTCGGTATTCACCGATCATCAAATCTTTGACAGGTATCATAAGTTCAGGATAAGGGGATATTTTACTAGAAAGGAAAGCATATCTGTTAAAGAATTAACAGGACTTAACCCCGGCGATTATGTTGTTCATATCGACCACGGTATTGGCAGATTCGGGGGCCTTGAAAAAATTGAGGTTAACGGAAAGATCCAGGAAGCGATGAAACTGGTTTACAAGGACAATGATATATTATATGTTGGTATTCATTCACTGCATCGCATTTCCAAATATAAAGGCAAAGACAACACCGTGCCAAAGATCTATAAGCTGGGATCTGGCGCCTGGCAGAAGCTTAAACAGAGCACAAAAAGCAGGGTAAAGGATATTGCGAAGGATCTGATAAAACTTTATGCTAAAAGGCTGGCCTCAGGCGGATACTCATTTACTCCGGATTCATATCTTCAACGAGAGCTCGAAGCATCATTTATTTACGAGGATACACCTGATCAGCTTACTGCAACAATGGCTGTCAAGGCAGATATGGAGGCGCCACATCCGATGGATCGCCTGGTATGTGGTGATGTGGGATTCGGAAAAACAGAAGTGGCTATAAGAGCTGCTTTCAAATCGGCTTCCGACAGCAAACAGACTGCAATTCTTGTACCAACAACAATCCTTGCGTTTCAACATTATAAAACCTTCACTTCCCGCCTGAAAGACTTTCCCTGTAACATTGATTACCTGAGCCGGCATAGAAAACCGGGCGAACAGAAGAGAATTATTAAAGATCTTGGTGAAGGCAGGATTGATATTATCATTGGAACGCATAAGCTTACAGGACAGGATGTTAAATTCAAGGATCTCGGACTGCTTATTATTGACGAAGAGCAGCGATTCGGAGTATCAGTAAAGGAAAAACTCAAGAAGTTAAGAGCAAATGTGGATACACTTACCCTTACAGCAACTCCGATACCTCGTACTTTACAATTCTCACTTATGGGAGCACGCGATCTCTCCATTATCAATACACCCCCTCCGAACAGGATGCCAATTGTCACCGAGCTGCACGGCTTCAATGAAGAGATCATAAAAGAGGGAATCGAGTATGAAGTCTCAAGAAACGGGCAGGTGTTCATAATTCATAACAGGGTTGAAAATATAAAAGAAATACAGGCTATTATCGATCGTATCTGCCCTAATGTAAAATCTGCAATTGTTCATGGTAAGATGGATGGCGGGGAGATTGAAAACGTAATGTTCGATTTCATTCAGGGCGATTACGACGTATTGATTGCAACGACCATAATTGAATCGGGTCTTGATATTCCCAATGCCAATACTATATTTATTAATGATGCTCACCATTTTGGTCTCTCAGAGCTGCATCAGCTACGTGGCAGAGTAGGACGATCAAATAAAAAAGCTTTTTGTTATCTTCTTGCTCCGCCGCTGAGTACCCTGACACATGAAGCCAGACGCCGGCTTAAAGCAATTGAGGAATTTTCAGAACTGGGCAGCGGTTTTAACATAGCGATGCAGGATCTCGATATAAGGGGTTCGGGTAACCTTCTCGGAGGTGAGCAAAGCGGTTTTATTGCCGATGTAGGTTTTGAGACTTACCAGCGAATTCTTAATGAAGCTATGGCTGAGCTCAAAGAAACAGAATTTGCGGAGCAAAAGGCAGTAGTTAAAAAGGATATTAACAAATCTGAAATTACGGAAGAAAGAGTCTATGTTAATGATTTTCAAATTGATACCGACCTGGAAATTATGTTCCCCGATGAATTTATCTCAAATATTGCCGAAAGAATCCGGCTTTATAAAGAACTTAATGAGATCGGGAATGAAGATTCATTGCTCTCTTTTGAAAAGAGACTCATCGACAGGTTCGGACCGGTACCCCTACCGGCAGCAGCGCTTCTTGATATTGTACGAATTAAATGGATAGCAGTAAAGCTGGGTATCGAGAAGATAATACTGAAAAATAATCTTCTGATAGCAAATTTCATTTCGGATCCTGATTCCCCGTTTTATAAAAGCTCCGATTTTATTTCTATCATGAACTACGTAAACCGGCATCAGCGTAAAATGTCTGTAAAACAGAAGGAAGCAAAGCTGAGTCTTTCTATCTCAGAAATTAAATCTGTTAAATCAGCCATTCAGATATTACAAAATATTATGGTGGATATTTAATTCTTAAAAATGCCACAAAGACACAAAGACGCTAAGGATCACAAAGTTAATATTCAATTAACTGCCTGACTTCGTGAAACTTTGTGAATTAGAGTCTTAGTGGCTGAAAATAATTATCTAACTTTGCATTTTATTTATATATGAACCTGATATTTGACATAGGAAATACAAGCACCAAAATGGCAGTTTATGAAGACATGGAGAAAATTGTCTCTTTCCATACCAGGGAATTAAGCTGCGAAATGGTTGAGAAGAAAATGGCCCCTTTTAAAATAAAGAAGGCAATATTATCGTCTGTAAAAGTGATCCCTGAATTTATTATTGATTTGCTTTCCATCAATATCACTTTTGTTCATATTCTTTCATACAAAACTTTGCTGCCGTTCAGGATTGAATATGAGACTCCTGAATCTTTGGGTACTGACAGAATTGCTGCAGCAGCAGGAGCCTGTATCCTCTTCCCTGACAACCATGTCCTTATTATTGATGCAGGAAGTGCTATAACATATGATTTCCTTTTCCCGGGTAGTTACAAAGGAGGTAATATATCTCCTGGTTTAAAAATGAGGTTCAGAGCCCTCCATAAATTTACCGGCAAGCTGCCCCTGGTTAATTTCGATGGAAATTTTTCTTCTCCCGGAAGGAATACCACAGATGCTATTAAAGCAGGAGTCATCAACGGATTAACTTATGAAATAAATGAGTATATTCGCACGTTTGAGAAAAAGCATGTCGATGTTAAAGTGATACTTACGGGTGGAGACAGCGAATATCTGAAGGGAAAAATCGGCCACAAAATCACTTATCTACCTGATATTGTGATTGATGGCTTAAATTTTATACTGGAATACAATGCAAAATAAACTGGCAGCAATATTTTTATTTATCCTTATAACCATATCCTTAACCTTATCGGGTCAAAAAGAGGTAAATTCGCCTTTTGCAAGATATAATCTTGGTATTCTTGAACCGCAACAAGGTTCATTCAGAAGCATGGGAATGGGCGGTACCGGAGTTGCTCTGAGGGATAATATGTCTCTCAGTTTTTGCAATCCTGCATCGTACAGCAGTCTCGATACAAACTCATTTATATTTGATTTCGGAATTAATTACGGTATAAATATTTTATCTGACGGAACATCAAAATATTCTTCTGACGATATGAACTTTGACCACCTGATGATGGGCTTTCCCATTACAAAAAATTGGGGTGTTGCAACAGGCTTAGTTCCTTATACCAACGGGTACTATAAAATATCGAAAGAGGTTCTGAAAAGCGACCCTGATTATGATCCGGTAACAGGTGAATATACTGCTTTTCATGTAGGCGATGGTAACCTTACCAGGTTCTTCCTTGGCTCAGGTATAAATCTTACAAAAAAAATCTCTGCAGGGATAAACATGAACCTGCTTTTTGGATCAGTTAAAAGAGTTAATGAGTTTGATTTTACAGATTATTATAATGTTTATCATGATAATATGACCCAGAGATTACAGCTTACCGGGATAAATTTTGATTATGGATTACAATATTCGACTTCACTAAAAAAGAACTTCTTCTTTAATGCAGGAACTTCATTAAGTTCGGGACATAATTACAAATCAAAATTTGAAAACCTCTCTTACAGTTTTAATGCATACGGTTCCATTGATACTCTTAGTTATTCAAATAACGATTCAACAACTTCTTATCTCCCCGGTTCTCTTCGTTTCGGAATTTCATTTGGCAAAAAAAATAAATTCACTGCCGGAATTGATTATGTAATTACAAACTGGTCAAAGGCTAAATTTCCCGGATCCGGTGATTATGCAGGAGATACACGATCACTTCTGTTCGGCGCTGAATATATTCCCGACAAATATTCCAATTACAATTATTTTAAGAGAATTGAATACCGTATCGGTGGACACATAGAAGACAATTATCTTGTATATGAAGGAAGACAGGTTAAGGAATATGGATTTAGCCTTGGATTCGGCATTCCGATGAAAAGATTATCCAAAACTAACATATTTATCGACTTTACCAGGAAATCGCTGAACAGTGATACTTTTTCACATTTCGAAAATTATTTTACATTCGGGGCTAGTCTCAACCTCTTTGATTTCTGGTTCCTGAAACAAAAGTATGATTGATTGTCCTCTTTGAAAAATAATGTCAGAACCCGCAAATCACAATTTCTGTTGCCCATATTCATAGCAACTCTCTTCCTTTATTGTGCCTGCGAGAGAAAAGTTGATATCATTAAAAAAACAGATATCCTCTCGCTACCCACGGTTACTGTTAAAGATTTTCAATCCGTCTTTGATGATTCAGGGAAAGTACAATTGATTCTTATCGCTCCACTTATGCAATCTTATGATAATTCAGAATCACCATATTCTGAATTTAAATCCGGAATAAAAGTTATCTTCTTTGAAGGACACAAAGATACTATCGCTTCCGTGTCGGCAAAATATGCAAAATATACAAATAAAGATAAACTCTGGGAACTGAAAGACAGTGTTGTGGTTTTTGGTGAAACAAAAGATAAGCTGGAGACTGAGGATCTATTCTGGGATCAGGAAAAAGATATAATTTATACAGATAGATTCGTTAAAATTACATCTGAGGACCAGATAGTTATGGGCACAGGCCTGGTGTCTGACTCCAGGCTTACAAAACGAAAGATCAAAAATGTTCAGGGACCAATTTATCTGCGCGATGAGTAAAAAACATCTTCTTATTCTTGAAATAGTATGGATCTCCACAGGTATTCTTTGTATTGCTGCGGGGATCAGAAATGCCATAATCACGGGCGGAACCAGGATATATATCTTTATTATTATGGCTCTTGTTTCATTTCTCTTTGCATGGCTGCGGCACAGAGAGAGAAAAAAAAGCTAACTTTGGGATATGAATGGGATCCTGGTCATACTCATTGCGATTCTGTTTTCTGCTTTCTTCTCAGGCATGGAGATTGCTTTTGTATCTTCGAACAAGTTAAGGATTGAACTAGATAAGAAGCAGGGAGTATTCGGGGCTGAAATCATTAAAATATTCACAAGAAACCCTGGGCAGTTTATTGCAACAATGCTCATTGGAAATAATATAGCCCTGGTAATTTACGGTCTGGTTTTTACCAGACTTCTCGGACCCGTTCTTACTCCTGTGTTAGGTTCTGATATCCTGGTCCTGATAATAAATACGGTAATATCAACAGCAATTATTCTTTTCGTAGCTGAGTTTCTACCGAAAACAATATTTATCATTTCTTCGAATTTCTTTCTTAAAACTTTCAGTGTACCGACTCTTTTTTTCTTTTGGATATTCTATCCGGTAAGCAAATTCACTCTTGCCGCCTCAAACTTGTTTATAAGGATATTTTTTAAAAGTAAACCCGTTGGTATTGTACATGAGAATGCTGTTTTCAGCAAGGTCGATCTTGATCATTTTGTGAATTTAAGCAAGCAGAGGAACGAGGAGAATGAACCAGATCATCATAACTTCAAAATATTCCAGAATGCTCTTGATTTTTCAAATGTCAAGTTAAGAGAATGCATGATTCCCAGGACAGAGATAGTAGCAATTGAATCAGGCAGTTCACTGCAAGAGCTTAAGGATAAGTTTATTGAAACTCAGCATTCAAGAATACTTGTATATGAGAATTCAATTGACAATATAATTGGATATTTTGAGCTGAAGGATATTTACAAGAATCCTGCAGACATCACCTCAGGTATTCGCAAGCTTGCAATTGTACCTGAAACGATGGCCGCCAATAAGCTCCTTAAGGTTTTCGTTGAAGAAAAAAAGAATGTTGCACTTGTGGTGGATGAGTTCGGAGGGACGTCCGGCATGGTGACAATTGAGGATATACTCGAGGAGATAGTTGGCGATATTGAAGATGAACATGATGTAAATGAGCTTACTGAAAAAGTCATCAGCAATAATGAATATATTTTTTCGGGCCGGCTTGAAATTGACTACCTGAATGAAAAATACCACCTGGGGCTTCCTGAAGAAGACGACTATGAGACTCTTGCCGGTATGATCCTTTATATTCACGGGAGCATTCCCGGGAATAATGATGTAATAAGGTTCAAAAATTTTGTCTTTAAAGTGCTCAAAGTTACTGCCACGAGACTGGAACTGGTTAATCTTAAGAAAGATGAGCAGTAATACCTCATCCTGTTTTAATATCATAAAAAAAATAGGATGCCTGTAATGAGGCATCCTATTTAATTTAAATATTTCAGTAATTATCTCACTGGTTTAGGTGGTCGTATTGACATAGTTCCGCCTTTTTTACCAGGGTCAGGTTCTGTTGTAATTACGGCATCGAACCCATCTTGTTCCCAACCATAATTCAGGAAACAATAATGACCGATCCAGGTACCCGCTTGCTGAAAATCGTAATGTAATGTCCAAACAGGATAAGCTCCAGTATTATCAACCGTACCAGTACCCTGAATAGAATAGTCAGGTTGAACAGTACCACCATATGTAGTAGTACAATAATACTGGAATGGGATGGTAATATTACCTGATCCATCAATAGTATAATTAAGTGTGCCCCCTTTGACGATAGTTTCTCCCCACCAATCGAACATCCAGCCGTTCCCAAGCATACTCATTGTCTTGGCAACACAACTTTCAGTTGTTGTAACCTCACTTGGATATGTTGCATCTGTTCCATACCAGGTTATCACCGGTGGCGTTACACTCTGCAATGCATCTTTAAGAGCATAACTTGATCCTGTTTTTGTAATTGAAGTCAGTAAAGTCGAATACAGAGGACATGGATTCTGAGTGTTCATCACAACTGGAAACTCAAATGACTTAAATATTATACCTCTCTGACTAAAAGTTAGTTTGATGTCTATATCAAATGTCTCAGTAAAATCACCAGCATCTATACTTGATGCCAGATCGGCTATAATAAAGTACTTACCATCTGCCATTAAGCTGTTAAATGAATACTCTTCAAATTCGGTAGTATTCACTGTAGTTAAAAGTGTACTGTCCGGCTTAAAGATTATCATTCTTAAATTAGCAGCAACTTGTGGTTTCAGGTCCAGACCAATAACATCCTTTACATTTGTAGACCATTCCATTTTTACATTAAGAGGAGAATCCGGATCAACTATTTCAAAGCTCCAGATATCGCTATTTGTGGGCACTCCGTTTTTATCCCAGCCAACAACTCGCCAGTAATACTTTGTTCCTATAGCAACGGTTACTGTATATGACTGTGATGTATTGCCAGTTATGACTTTTGCCGGATCTTCCGATGGACCAAAATAAACATCCCAGTTCTGGGGATCTCCATCAGCATTAGTCGATGACCATTGCAATTCGACCGTAGTTCCTGCAGGACTCAAAAAAGCACCATTTGCAGGAGCTATCGGTTCAGGAATAGTAAAGGCGTTATATGTTTTAACCAGTGTTGATTCCTCTTCGCAGCTTTGGAAAACAAATGTGCCTGAGAAGAACAACAGCATTACAAAAATTAAAGCTTTCCTTTTCATATAATGATTTTTTTATTTCAGGTTTTAATATCAGTTACCAGTACCCTAATATGGCCCATAGTATACGAGTGTATCCAATTCCTGCCTTATACCTCCGGACCATACAGCATAAATATAAAACGTCCTTTCAGATGGTTCATACCTGCTTTGGAAGCCCGGGAGCAAGCCAACAGTAGCGTTATCGGGATCCACAAGCGAAAGTGGATTGGGTACCGTAGATTCGTTAATTGTGATCTCCCAGTTACCTATTCCGCCGACACCACCAACACCGTCACCCCATATGTGCGTAGAAGTCCACACAACAGAATTTGGACCCAAAGTAGCTAACTTAACATTAAATTTGCGGTTTCCAGATAGCACAGGATCGAAAGGAGCATCCCTCAGAATATATCCTTTCCCTTTATAGGTTCCTTCCCATTTATTTGCTACAGGAAGCCTGTAAAGGACAGTCTTTTTGTTTGCTGCAATTATTACTCCGCCTGTAACAGTTGATATGGTAACAGGAAACATGTATTTTGTATTCAGATTAAGTGTATCGGCCTCTGGTAGTTTGACATGCATATAAGCATTTCTTGTTCCTTTCTTGATCACAAGCGTTTGGTCAAGAATTGTGGCTCCGGGATACAACTTATATCTCCAATGCATTGAAGTATCTGCTGCCTGTAAATCATCACTATATGTCTCCATTGCATCCTGATCAACGACAAATGTCAATGAAATATCTGATGTAGGCAACGCATCTGTAGCAATATTGACAAGGACTTTAAAGACCTGATCAGTAGCTACCGGCTGGATGACAAATGTATTGGCTCCATTGCTCGGGAACTCAGCGTACATCTTCCCTTTGAGGGAAGCAGTCCAGTTAATCCCAACATCATCTTTCAGGCAGGAACTGATTATAAAAACCATAGCCAGAAAGGATAAGGTTAAAAATATTTTAGTTTTCATATTCTTCATTTTATACATTTATTAATTTCAGGTTAACGGTTCTGCCAGAATATTTTTGATGTAAACGCGCTAATACTCTTAGGAACGTTATCATTGTTAACGTTCAGTTCTGTCTGAGGATATAACAACCTAACAGGAGGTGTTTCGTTTTTCTTATTGGCATCTTGTGACCAATGGATGAAATCTGGATAACCTGACCTTCTGTAATCAGTCCATAATGACATGGGGCTGATGCCTATAAGCGAGAGCCATTTCTGAGTAAGAATTGTCTGAATCTTATCTGTTGCTGCATCAAAATTGACCAGCGGCTTGCTGCTCTGAGCCAGATAAACACCTGCAGCTCCAGCATTTCCGAATGGCCCTCCCATATAAATAAAAGATCTTGTAACAGCGCTCTCGTAAAGTGTTTTTGCATCGCCGCTAATAAATCCTCTCTGTGCAGCTTCAGCCTGAAGAAAGAGGCTTTCGAAATCGGGCATTATTATGGCATCCTGATCGTATGACCGAATCAGACCCGGGCCCAATGCAGAAGTGAGAGAAGAAGTAATAGTTGTGGTTGCACCATAATAGTTACCTCTGACGATACCTGCTGAATTGGGAACAAAGAATCTGTCAGCGCGGTGATCGTTATTATCACCGAGAAAATCGCATGCATCCTGGTTTGCTGCAAAATAAGTCAATCCGTCGGCCTGTTGCGAGTCATCCTGCTTGTAAAAAGTCTCCCAGAAAGGATTCATCTTATCTGCAGACTTTACATAGCCCGGATTCACAGTTGCGCTTTCATCTACCCCCAGGAAATCAGCTGTTGTATGCGGCTGTGTTGCAAGTGCAGTAGTTATATAGGTACTCCTGTCGGTCATTCCTGACTGATTTACAAGAATTCTCAATTTTACCGTATTGGCAAATTTCCACCAGAGATTCATGTCTCCACCGAACATTATATCATCGTCACCCACTTCATTTACATCAGCAGGAGCATTGCTTATAAGATTCATTGCCACATCAAGCTGAAGTACCAGATCCTCATAAATATCCTGCTGATCATCATATTTGGGCTTCAGAATTCCTTCATTTGATCTGAGGGCTTCGGTATACGGGACATCACCCCATATATCTACAAGATTCTGAAATTGGTAAGCCTTCATGATCTTGGCTATAGCACTGAAATAACAATCTTTAGGATCCGAGGATATCTTATCAAGATAATCATAATTCTGAAGGTTGAGGTAGATATTGGACCATCTGGCCTGGTATGAACTGTTAAGCAGGTTATACTGGGTCAGAGTAGTATTTGCGACATAGTTGCTATATACTGAAAAACAGCCGTGCCACATATAAACAAAGATGAAGTTGAATGGATTGTTATAAATATCGGCTGTTGAGTTAAGGGCCGCCGGAAGCATAAGGTTTGCCGGAACAACAGATGCTGAATTGGGGTTCGTTTCATTAACTGTAAGGAAATCCTTACATGAACTTCCCAGGACAAGCAGTACAGTTAAAATTATAATTAGTTTCTTCATTTTTTTTAGTTTTTCTACTTAGAAAGTAAGTTTAACACTAAATCCGTAAATTCTTGTTGGCGGGGTCTGATAAACGTCAGTATAACCTACCGCATTACTTGTTCCACCACGGGTATTGAATTCAGGATCTGTCCATACGTTAGTTACCGGCCTGAACATCAGAAGGTTTCTCCCTACGATACCAATCTGGGCATCTTTTATTGCGCCTCCCAGTATATTCTTAACAGGCACATCATAGGAAAGAGACACCTCTCTTAATTTCCAGAATGCAGCACTGGTAGTGTATGTACTCTCTACCGCGTTAATATCGCCATTATACCAGAATTTCTGTGCTGCAGTGCGGGTAATTATATTTGTATTTGGCTGATAAACACCATCTGACACTTCAATTACAGAGTTAGGTATCACAAAATTCTGTCTGCCGTTCTGTGCTGAGAACCACGATGTACCAGTGAAACTCAGGTCAGAACCAACATCGTTAACAATAACGTTACCGCTCCTGTAATCTGCAACAGCGTTTAAGACCAAACCCTTCCAGCTTAGTGTACTGGTGATGCCGAGAATGTGATTCGGGTTACCATGTCCGTACACCGTCAGTTCTGAGCTTTTTATCGGCATGCCTGTAATGGCATCAACAATTATATGGCCCTGGGGATCTCTTTTCAGATCTGATATTTTTATTGCAGGAAACTGTTCACCTTTAATGGCATATGAGGCATCCTGAATAGGAAGCTCATCCAGTCCTTCCATAATGGAAAGCACTTTGCTGGTATTATAAGTATATGCTACCGTGACATCCCAGACAAAATCTCCAAGGTTAAGAAGCGGAGTAAGTCTCAGGTCTGTTTCGAGTCCCTGTGTCTGAAGTTCACCTGCATTAATATAAGCGCTGGCATATCCTGTTGCATAGGATATTGTTGCAGGTATTGTCTGATCTTTGGTTTTGGACTGATAACCATTTACTTCAAGATGTATCCTGTTCTTGAGAAAACTGAGTTCAAAACCGGCTTCTATTTCCTGTGTGATCTCAGGTTTTAGCAAAGGATTGCTAAGTGTTGTGCTGAGATTGAAACCAGTTGTACTGCCATACGGGAAGCCTGGTCCTACATCGAAAGAAGGCAATGTGGCGTACCAGTTACTCAATGCAATCTGCCCTGTTTGTGACCAGCCACCCCGAATTTTCATGAAAGTCAGGATATCACTTTTAAGAGAAGGGATGGCATCTGTCATAATAACGCTGGCATCAACTCCCGGATAAAGGAATGAACGGTTTTCTTTTGTCAATCTTGAATCCCAGTCGTTACGGACTGAAGCATGAAGGAATGCAAAGTCCCTGTAACCAAGTGTCACATCACCAAATACTCCAATTGAACTACGATTTAAATGTTGCTGGTCGACACCAGGTTCTCCAAGACGGTTATCAACGTTATACAAGAAAGGAATCACAATAGAGTTATTCGCAACATAAACATACCTGTATTTGTTGGTATACATCGAGTTACCAAGAATAACCTTGCTTGTAATATCGCCGAATTTATGATTCAGCTGGACCAGGAGGTCGCCGGTTAAAATAAAACTGCTTGACAACGATTCATTGGTCACTCCGGCATAAGGAGATCCTGTTGGAGAACCGCCGGCTTGCCACGGGTCAGAAAGGTAATATGATTCAAATACACAACCATTTCTGTAATAGGATCTGTCGTTTGTATTATAGATCAGACCTCCACGGTATGAAATGTCAATCCATTCTGCCGGTTTCAACCCCAGAGTTGCGGAACCAAGTAAATTATCTGCCCTGGTTTGATTCCGCGAATTATCAATTACCCAGTAAGGGTTGGCATAATAGCCGTTAAAAAAGCCATTATGATTTGCAAACTTATTATTGACAATATCTTTATAGTTAGTCAGGTCGATTTCGACAGGTGTATTCAGGACCATCCAGTAAACAGGTCTCTGCTGGAAAAAGTCATCGCCAGAAACATCTGTATTGGTTTGAGAATAACCTAATGAATAATCTGCATGGAACATACCTGTTGTTCTTGCTCCTGCAACACGGAAACCTGTTCTTCTGTTCTTATCTTTTGGAATTGTACCTGTGGTATTAACATCCTGGATAGAGATGTAAAAATTGTTGTCGGCATTTCCCATAGAAAATGAAACATCATTCTGCGTTGAAATACCAGTATCAAAAAATTTCCTTTTCTGATTTGGCACAGCACTATATGGGATCATCTGATATGAGCCATCTGCAAGGACACCTCCCAGCATTACCATTTGACCGTTAAGTTCCGGACCCCAACTCTGGTTTTCATAAGTAGTATAAGGATCTGTTTGACGGTCGCGCCCAATCCAGAAAGTATATTGCGGCAGATAGTTTACAGTATCCTCACCGGAACCAGCACCAAAACGATTCTGCAGTTTCGGAAGGTAGGAGATTGTTTCAAAGGTTGTCGTATTACTTATCTTTATTACAGGAGTATTGCCTGTTCCCCTGCGGGTAGTGATCACAATAACTCCGTTGGATGCATCATTACCATAAAGAGCCGAAGCACTTGCTCCTTTAAGAACGTTAACATTTGCAATGTCGTTCGGGTTTATGGAGTTAAGGTAAGTCGCACTTACAGGCACACCATCAAGTACAACCAGAGCCTGGTTACTAGCCAGAAAGTGTCTGTTTCCTCTCAGGGTGATCCTTGTATCCGGGTTAACACCGTTATTTACTGTGTTAATCTGCAATCCTGAAACTTTTGCGGTCAGACCATTCACAACATTACTTACGCCTGCCTGTGTAAGCTCTTTATCAGACACTTGAGCTGTAGCAACACCAAGTTCTTTCGCCGGTCTCTTTATACCAAAAGCAGTTACAACAACTTCATTCAAGCCCAGAATATCAGGCTCCATTACCACGTCAATTACGGAGCTGCCACCAATCTGAACTTCCTGTTTCTTCATCCCGATATAGGAAAAAGTAAGCGAAGTCGCATTCTGTGGAACATTAGGTAAAGAGTACTTCCCATTAATATCTGTAAGTGCACCAATCGTGGTACCGGTAACAGAGACAGATACACCGGGAATTGCACCTTCCCCTTCAACTGAAGAGGTAACCGTACCTGTAATGACTTTTGTCTGTGCCAATAGGGTAGCTCCCGCAAACACAAACAAAACAATCAGCAGAAATAGTTTCTTCATACGAATTAGTTTTAGGTTTTAAGTTAACCTGCCAAAGATACCTGTTTTTTTACAAAAACAAAATTAAAGTCATTAATTTTTCATTAAGTGATATAATCAGCATGCGAAAGCTTTTTTAACCTGTGACTTTTATGATATAAATCAGTTTCTCGTTAATATTAAAGTAATTGTAAATTCTCCTAAATAAATTTAGACGATATAATAATTAAGTCCGAAATAAAATTTTAAATATATTTGTGCAGTGTGAATAGGATTACTTTCGATGAGCTCGTCCCGCCTAAGCGGGACTCGGTTCCTCGCTAACGCTCGGAATGACAAGTCATTAATTAAGGTAAATAGGAAGAAGTGGCGATTCGCTTCTGACTTGCAAAAGAATAAAAAGAACTCTGGCGAATCGCCACTTCTTCCCTTGCTCTCTGCCCATGAACCTGTCATTCCGAACGAAGTGAGGAATCTCTTATTTATGCTTGCTATTATATAATAAGTTTATTTTAATCTTTCCAGATAGTCATTTAATATAAAATAACTTTACCCGATTTTATTTCTTTTCCGTAATTCGTTTGCAGCTTCACAAAGCTTCCCATAGATCCCCTGACCCAGTGCCCTGATCAGCGGTTCTTTAAGAAATTCATAAATATAAATTCCTTCTCCTGATCCTTTCTCGCGGGCACATGAACAGATTTGAAGTTCCTCATAATTAACAGCCCTGAATCCTGAAAAAATTTTTATCCGTACAGGGAATAGGTGGCATGACAGAGGTTTTCTGAAGCTGATTTTTCCTTCCGACCATGCTTTTTCTATTCCACACATAAAAATATTACCCTCGAGAATTGTGTAGGCACATTCTTCATTATTAATAAGAGGTGTCACCCTGTCATTTTCTGAATCGACAATACTTGTTCCAAGATCTCCAATCACTTTGATACCTTCGCGTCTCAGATAGGGTTTTACCAGAGGCCATATCTCACCGAGTACTTGTTTTTCATCACTCGTCAAAGGTGCACCGGAATCACCGTACCGGCAACAATTTCCAAGGCAATGCGGCAGATCGCATTTGAATTTCTTCTCTAGTACGTCAAAGCTCAATATGGTGTCTTCTATCCGGAGCATTCCACTGATCATTAATGGTTGCTCTCTGTGAATCTCTGTGCCTGCTCTGTGAACCTCTGTGTAAGTTCTTCAATTTATATTATTACACAGAGAACCACAGAGTCTGCCTCAGCTAAAGCTTCGGCAGATAAAAAACACAGAGGACCACGGAGGTGTTAACTCGATATAAATCAAATAATTAAACAAGTATTTTCCCAGTCATTTCCTTCGGTATCTGTATCCCCATGATTTTCAGCAATGTAGGTGCCACATCGGCAAGTATCCCCTCTTTAATTTCTTTATAATCATCACTAACCAGTATACATGGAACCGGATTGAGAGAATGTGCAGTGTTGGGAGTACCATCTTCATTTAAAGCCTTATCTGCATTGCCATGATCGGCAATAATAAGTACTTCATAGCCCTTGCTGCGAGCAGCAGAGACTACTGCCCCGGCAACCTCATCAATGGTCGCTACCGCTTTCATAATTGCTTCATAAACCCCGGTGTGGCCTACCATATCGCCATTTGCAAAATTGAGGCATATAAAATCATATTTTTCTGTCTCAATTGCCTTAATAACCGCATCTTTAACCAGATAGGCGCTCATCTCCGGCTGGAGATCGTATGTCGCCACTTTGGGCGAGGGTATAAGAATTCGATCCTCATTTTCAAATTTTTCTTCTCTTCCCCCGGAAAAGAAAAATGTCACATGAGCATATTTTTCTGTTTCAGCAATCCTGAGCTGTGTCTTACCCGCTGCAGCCAGCACCTCTCCAATAGTATTGTCGGCATTCTCCTTTGGATAAATAACATGAAGCCCTTTAAAGGTTGCATCATAAGGGGTCATCGTACAATAATATAATGGTATCGTTTTCATGCTGTTTTCCGGCATATCTTTCTGTGTAAGCACAATAGTGAGCTCTTTTGCCCTGTCATTCCTGAAATTGAAAAAGATGATCACATCTCCTTCTTTAACTTTCCCGACCGGATTCCCTTCATTATTAACCACTATTATCGGTTTCATGAATTCGTCAGTTACACCCTGGTCATACGACTTCTGCATCGCATCAAGAATATCGGTTGCCGGTGTTCCTTTTCCGTTTACAATCAGGTCGTACCCTTTTTTGATCCTTTCCCACCTTTTATCCCTGTCCATTGCATAGTATCTTCCGATAAAAGATGCCACTTCCCCGTTTGATTTTTTTAAATGGTCGAGGAGGTTTTTCATATATCCTTTGCCGCTGCGCGGATCAGTATCCCTTCCATCACCAAAACCATGAATAAAAACATTTTTCAGACCATAATCCATGGTCATGTCGCAGAGATAATACAGATGCTTATCTAGTGAGTGAACTCCTCCATCGGACATAAGTCCAAGAAAATGAACCTGTTTATTGTTGTCGCGGGCATAGGAAAATGCATCTTTCAATATTTTGTTATGTTTTATTTCGCCTGTCCTGCATTCCTTGTTTATTTTCACAAGGTCCTGGTAAATTATTCTTCCCGCTCCTATATTCAGGTGTCCCACTTCCGAATTACCCATCTGTCCGTCAGGTAACCCTACATCCTCACCACAGGCAAAAAGCCTGTTGTTCGGATAATTTTTCTTTAATGTAGTGATGTTTGGCGTGGGTACAACACTGATTACATCTGCTTTAGTGCCATCTCCTATACCCCACCCGTCGAGGATCATTAAAAATGTTTTTTTATTATTCATTTTTATAATGCTATTTTAATACATAAACATAAAACGAAGTACCCTTGTTCAGGGTACCTGAATGCGGCGCAAAGTTAGGTAAAAATTAAGTTATAGAAAATTCAGGCGATTCTATCCTGTAACTATTTAAGATTTTCCAGATTATATTTATTGCACTACATTGACTTTAATATTATAACCCTTCTCTGAACAGGTCTCTTCCAGAGGGATATCTTTAGCAACATATGCATTCCATTCATCCTGTGTCATATTCCTTGAAACAAGCGTACAGATATCTTTAACCAGGTTGTCAGTACGAACGGGCCTGCAGACAAGGTTATTGGTGGCTACATACCCGCCTGCAACAATAAGCTGTCCGTCGGGACTGAATTGTATGACAAGTACAAAACCGTCATTGTCTGTGAACGTGATTGGAGCTTCTGTAAGGTCGGCCATATCCTTTATATTAAAGATCTTCAATGTTTTATCATTACTTGCAGTAGCCATCTGGTTCAGTATAGGATTAAACTGAATATCATTTACCTGGGCCGTATGCGCCTTGACCGCAGAGATCCTTTTATGTGTATTAATATCCCACAGCTCAACATTTCCGTTAATATCACCAAGTGCAAGTTTGTTTTCATCGGGTTTGAAACGAATAGCCGTAATATGTTTCAGGGAAGTTTCAACTCTGAAATTGTCTTCATTGCTTTCAGGATTCCATACTATTACATTGCCGTCTTTACTGATTCCGGCCAGGTAATTCCCGTTGGAAGAAATATCGATGGAAGTTATCTGCGTAG
This sequence comes from uncultured Rikenellaceae bacterium, assembly GCA_964526345.1. Lineage (GTDB taxonomy): Bacteria > Bacteroidota > Bacteroidia > Bacteroidales > VadinHA17 > LD21. The sequence goes on along the minus strand of CAZGKI010000003.1, from coordinate 130,203 downwards.
CTTCAGTATTCACATCTTTACTTGTCCGCGTTGCCATATCCCATTTCAGGACTTTCCCGTCCAGTGAGGCAGAATACAAATACTTTCCGTCGAATGAAAAAATGAGTGATGTTATTTTCCCGGTATGCCCTTTCAGTTCATATTGCATGTTGTTGCCCTTGAGCGGAATCATCCTTATTGAGGAATTCAAGCTCCCGCATGCCAGCCATGAAGCATCAGGGCTTATTGCAAGAACGTCAATGATCTCATGATTGGAATAAATAACCTGATAAGTATTGACCTGTCCGTCCAGTGACCATTTAAGTACCTGTCCGTCATCGCCTGCGGTATAAAATTCTCTTTTACCCGGAACAAATGCAATGCCTGTTACCTGACCTTTATGTCCCATAAGAGATTTGTAATCCTGGTTCCCGTATTGAACTGCCACATGGTAGAGGCCGCTAAAAATATCAGCGTCATTCTCAAACCCGTCGTTTCGTTTATTAAACAAATAAGCCTGGTATGCAAGCAATGCCTGCAAATCTTTCTGCCCTTGCATCTGCAACGATCTTACCGCCATTGATTTACCTATTGAAAGCATTCTCAGTCGCAATGCTTCTATACTTTGTTCTTTTGCCTGTTTTTCATTTTCCAGGGCCAGGTCTTTGGCCATGATAGCTGAATCTGTCTGCTGAACGGCAAATTTTTCATTCTTTTGCGCCAGTGCGGTATTATGCTCAGCTAATTGCCTTCCTCTTTCCGCATTTTCCTTTTCTATCTTGGCCTCTTCAGCCCTCTGTTCAGCAATTGTGGCATTTGTTAAAGCCAGAGTTCGCTGATTTGCGGCTTCAACAGCATTTGAATCTGCTTTAGCCTTTTGCAGTTCGGCCTCAGCCCTTTGTTGTTCAGCAATTTTAGTCTCCCTGTCAGCCGCTATTCTCTGTATGAAGGCGAAAAGCATAAATCCGACAGAAATAATTGCAGCAGTTCCAAAAATCGAAGCAATGAACTTTGTTCTTCGAACCTTTTTTTTCTGAAGCCTTAATTTTCTTTCTTCCTCTTCTAGGTACTTCTTTTCGCTGGTCCTGAGATAAACCATTGCCCTTTCAAAAGCAGGATCATATCTCTGTGCCCATGAAAGAGTAGGTTTCTGCTGATCTCTCCAGTTTATTGCAAGCTGAAGATCAGGGGATCGCCAGAGGCTTGTCTTACCCTGCTGATACATTGCCGATGCTTCTGAAAGACGCAGGTACATCTGCACCGATGCAGCTTCGTCATCAACCCATCCCCGCAACCGATCCCACAACCTCATCAGGCTTTCGTGAGAGAGGTCAATAATCGAATCATCGCTCAAAGGAATGTTGTGACGCGGGGTTATAAAGGATCTTGAGGGACTTCTGAATTTTTCGATAATATTAAAAAGTTCTTCACTGGAACAATGCACTATGGATTTAATAGTTGCCACACTTGAAGGATGACGTATCCCCTTATTATCAGGTCCCTTTTCTGTAATGGTCTTGAACATTTTCTCACAGATCTCCTTACCATGCTGATCAACCTCTTCAAATGCCTCATTGGCATGTCTCGACATGGCATCGCTCATTGTCCCCACTGCATCATAATCAGTGTTGCCGAGAGGGCGATCCGGTTCATCCATCTCCTGCCAGTATGTCCAGGTTCGCATCATTGCATGCTGTAATACCGGAAGCTGGTCGGTTCTGTCCCCGATATCATCAAGAATTGTATCAACAAGTTTAGGGTCTATTGCTGCTCCGGCATATTTTACAGGACCTTCGATTGCCTGCCTGTAATTGTGCAGGTCCATGTGCGGCACGAGGTAATTACTGTTATTGATCAGTAGTGTAAGTCCCTGATAATATGCGCATTCTCCGATAAAGTCGGAGCGCATGGTTATTATGGTATAAACATCCGAATCTGGCTGATTGACTGCATTTACCATTTTCTCAATAAACTCTGCGGCATGAATGCCCTTGCTGCCGCCTGTACCCAGAGCGCTGTATCTGAAAAGCTCCTCGAACTGGTCAATAACAACCAGTACTTTTTCATTATTCTTAATTAAGTATTTTTTCAGTGCTGAAGAAATACCGTCGGCGTTTAAATGCATATCCAGAAGGATAGTTTCTATTCCCACTTTTGAAAGTCCGCTTTCGGTGATATTCTCTGAAATAGCCTCTCCAAGATTGCTGAAAGGATCATTACCCGGCCTGAAAGCTATAACTTTCCAGGAAACTGATTCACTGTTACTCTTCTCTATTAGTTGTGGCAAAACACCGCAATAAACAAGTGAAGATTTACCGGTTCCCGAACCTCCTGTTACTGTAATGAAACGGTTTTTCAGTAGTTTCTTCAGGACTTCCGTGCTTTCCAATTCACGACCAAAAAACAGGTCTTTATCCTCAGGATCGAAAGGTCTTAGTCCTGGAAATGGATTGAAATCAGTGGTATTTTTAATTGATCCCATAAATATAATGACTGACTGTGGTTTTAAGCTCTATAACGTTTATATCATTTATCTGCTCTGCTCTGTTTAATATCCTTCCAGACCTCTTCATTTCCCTGAAGCCTCAATTAACTTGTTAAATTCATTACTAAATTCCGGATTCTGATTAAGGAATTCTTCCAGGGTCTTAAGAGGAAGATAATAGAAACTGCCGGATTCTTTTTCTTCATTCCCTCCTTCATTGCCTGTCGGTTCATAAATTATTTCAACATTAAAATCCGTTTCTCCCTTTTTTTGGGACCACATGATATAACCATTGACCGCTAATTGGTCGAACTGATTTTTTTTGCGGAACTCAAGTGATTCAGCAAGATAAAGCAAGTTATCCTTACTTGCCCCTGGAATAAAGCCGGAAAGAAACATGACCTTTTCATAAACCATTTCTTCCGTAAAAGTCTCATAATTTACTATCCTGTCCAGTCTTTCTTTAGTAATTTCCGGTAATCTCCGGGATGCTGATTTATATAACTCTTTCCCCGATCGATTAATCAGTCTAGCTGATTCTTCCTGAAGTATTATTTCCGGACTAAACATAAGAGCGACAAGTGATTCAGCAAGATTTTCATTTTCAACCTGAGGTATGTTTCTTATGGCACAGGCCCTGATCCAGATTCCGAAAAGATTATAATCGCGGTTTATAATATCCTCGACAAGTTTATCATATACCGGCACTTCACCAGGATAAAACTGATAAAGACTTTTTACTTTCTCCTCGTCGGAGATAATATCAAGTAGTGGAATCAGTTTAGGTTTTATCACTTCATCTATGACTATATCAATTATTTCAAGTGCAAAATTTAAACTTTCAACTGTTCCGCTTTCAAGGTTCTCCCTGATACGTTGTACAGAGCCGGGGTCATAAGTAATTGAGAGGAGGTTAAACAAAAATGTATTCCATCCTGCTATTTCCAGTTCCAGAGCTTCGAGTAATAATTTATCACTTCGCCGCTGAAGAGAGATCCTTGCTGAGAGGTTCCAAACCATCACCCCTATAACATCAGAAATCAGCTGGTGCAGACGATCCTTATCTTCATCAGGGGCTTTAAATTTGCAACTGATAAGATATTTGAGTGCTATTTCTCTTATCTGCCTTGAACTTGACCATAAGCACAGAAATAAAAAGTTCATATTTTCAATTCTGCAGTCATCACCAAGAAGCTGAAGGATCGTCTTGCTTATCCTGGTATTCCCTGATGACTTCATAAAATATCGTTCAAGTTCCTGAGTTGCCTCATTGCCAAAACTTTTCAGAACAGCCGTAGCAGGGACATTTGTTTCAGGGTTATTTAAACAGGAACAAACCTCCGGTATCAAATCTGCAAACCTGAATTTACCGATCATATAAATCCCGAGCTTCCTTGACTCAACGGATTTTTCGCGGAGAAGCCTTAAAATATGTGTTGTCTGAGGCTGCCTCGAATCGGCCAGCATCTTTTGGGCATCCAGTATTTTATCAAACTTTTTATGTACAGAAGATAAAATATATTTCAGGTTTTCAACCACAATCAACGACCGCTGACGTTCATCTTCCGAAGCCGGGTCAGCAGAAATACTTTTTACAACAGGTAACAGGTTGATATCTTTTTCAGCATCTGCATATTCAAGTATCAGGTTGCGCAACAGTTCATTATTTTTAAGTTCCTCGCTGGTCTTATTACCGGAAATCAGGTCAAAATATTCTCTCCTGAAGGTCATGCCTGCTGCGAATCTGTTCTTAAAATCAGCCGGTTTGCCATTATTAATTCTTTCCGCCCGAGTATCCCTTCCAGATTCCAGCGCTTCTCTGATCGATTTCCTGTATCCGGAATACAGCTTTGTCGCCACTAATACCCACAGGATAGTAATAATAAAAAGTACAAGCGAGAAGTGAATAAGCTTAATGAAACTTATTATGCCAAGGAAAGCTAGAAGAAGTCCCGAAGATAATGCTGCAATTTCATTGACCGTACCATTCAATCCGGATTGTACCTCGAAACGGATATTTTCATCAATAGTCTGATATATAACTTTACATGAAGGCAACTCAATAGAATCTTTAAGAGATCTTGAAAAAAGCCGGCTGAGTGCAAGGAGCATAAAGAAGAGCATAAACCCGCTGGAGGCAGGTGTATAACCCATGAGCATTCCTATCAGAACAGCAACAACTGTGAAAGCAGCAACAAGCACCGGGGATAATACAAGACAAGTTTTCAGGCCATAATTTCTTATCAGATAAGAGAATACAAGTAACTTGATGAGTAAAGTAAAGATCATCATACTGCCGATAAAAAAACCCAGGAAGCGAGCCATATCTACTTCGGCAGGATATTGTTCCCTCGTAACAGCCATGAATGAATACTGAACAAAAAATGCCGTCATTACCGACAAAGCAATAAATATCCCCATAATCCTGATATATCGGTCGTAGCGAAACTGAACAAACACCGATCTCTTTTTTGAAAAACTTTCCGATATCGAACTGCTTTTCACCGACTCTTTGAGAAAGCGTTTCCCTATCAGCATCTGGATGACACTACCGGCCATTAATGCCGCAGCGCTGATAAGCAGAATATTATGAGACTTGAAGTTCAACGAGAGTAACATAGGAATTGCATAACAGCTGATGATGATACCGATGATTAACCCTGCATCAACAAGATTGAACAGACGTTTTCCCTGACGGAGTGTAAATATACGCCCGGTAGTACCCCAGAAACCAAGCATGGCAAGAATATTAAGGGGACCAAGTAAAATGAATACCATGAAAACAACCCAGTGTGAAGGCGCCAGCAAAAGCAAAAACCAAAGAACAAAGGTAAGCAGAGTAACAAAAATAAGGTTTATTGTTGCAAACTCTCTGAATATCAATCTGGTTTGAAGCCGTGTATAAATTGTTGTGAGTATGATACCTGCAAGTCCGGATACTACATACCCCCTGGCCATCATTTTTTCATCAAATATGGAAAGGAAAAGAGAATGAGCACTAATATCGAAAGTTCCGAAAAAAATACCCAGAAAAACAGACTGGGTCAGGAGCATTGAGACCATTGATTCCTCACCTGGCTCGATTCCCAGAAGTGTAAACAATCTGTCTTTCATAAGATTCCTCTGCTAGATTAATGCACACTAAAATTAGTAATTTAATCTTATTTGCATTACTGTCAATATTTTTTTTTGACGAAAAGCCGCACAAGCTTGATATAAGACAATATATATTTCTAAAAAACAGTTAAATCAGATTTCTCTGTTTGAATGTATCAATGAACGCAGAAGACTCATATCCAGGTTAATACCTTCCACGATTACGCCAGCCATGTTATACCATTTTTCACGTTGCGCAAGCTTTTTTTCAATAAACCCTCTGAGCTCATCATCAGGTACATTTTTGATCAATGGTCTTTCGCCAGATGATTCAAGAAGACGGGTTGTCAGCTGTCCGGGGGTCAGTTTCAGATATATTGTCAATCCTGTTTTCAGCATAAAATCCATATTATCACCATGGCAAGGTGCTCCTCCACCAGTTGAAATTACTGTATCAGTTAATGATCCCATGCTTTTCAAAACCCTGGCTTCAATCATTCTGAAATGTTCCTCTCCATCGCGTGAGAATATATCCGGGATAGCTATGCCTTCAATTTCCTCAATTTTACGGTCCAGGTCAATGAAATTCCACCCCATTGAAGCTGCAAGCTTTTTCCCGGCAGTAGACTTACCGCTGCCCATAAAACCAATAATATAGATAATATGCTTTTTTGACATTACAGTTCCAGTTTCATCTGTGCAGGATCCTCATCAGATGGTTTAACATGGTTCTCTTCCTCCTTGTTTGCATCAGAAGCACTGGTTTCTTTTTTAACAACCGGTTCAATTTCATGGATATTGTCAACCATATAACTTGTTAGTCTTTTCCCTTTTGCTTTATAACTCTTAACACCTATGAATTCAGCTACTTCAATTATCTCCTTCTCACGATTTATATGCTTCCCGCCAAATTCTATCTCTAAGCGTGGATACTCAACTTCAGTAATGCTTATAAGCTTCGATTCCGGATCTTCACTGATAAAACATTGAGGTTTTTCCGATTCCTCTATCATGAATCTTTTGACATAATAATATTTCTGCTCAGCGTCCCAGTAGACAACTGAATAAACTTTTCCCAGCCTGAATTTTTCTATTATAAGGATATTTTCTTCAAAATGGTTTGACAAATCAAAGCCTGTATGCCTGAAAAAACCGTCTTTAGTAATGACAAGTATCTTATCATCGCCGCCGAACTCCCCGAGATAATTGCCCCTTCCATCGACATTCAGCCTTAATACCGCATCATCAAACCATATTTTTCTACCGCCAAGTGTTGAAAGGCCCTTTTCCTTCAATGCAATCTTATGTATAGCATTCTTTGTAAGTATATTACCCATAGATGATTTGCCCTTTATGGTCAGCTGGCCGAAATCAAATTCAAAAACAAGCTTTTTAAGGTGGGCTTTTGGCTTATGATGTACTCTGATGACTTCAGCTTCACCATTTGGATTAGCAGAGAAATATATTATTCTGGAACCGGGCGCCCCCCGTGTGAGGTTATATTCCTTATCGCGTGTAAGCCCTGTTATAGCACATCTTTTTACCAGCAGCGGCCCATCTTTTCCATCCTGATACACTATGTTGTAAATGGTGCGTTCATCATTTTTCCCGAATATCTGGGCATAAAGGACATCATTTCCAACAAAAACTTTTTCAGCAACTTTAGTGATCAGGTAGACACCATTTTTTCTGATTATAATTATATCGTCTATATCAGAACAGTCGCAAACGAATTCATCTTTTTTCAGACCTGTACCAACAAAACCCTCTTTATAGTTGATGTACAGCTTGGCGTTATTTGCCACAACTTTTGTAACCTGTATGGTATCAAAGCTCCTGATCTCTGTTTTCCGCTCTTTACCTTTGCCGTACTTCTTCTTTATCTGTCTGAAATAATTTATTGCAAAAGGAATGATGTTAAGTAAATGATTCTTTACTTCCTCAAGCTCAGCTTCAAGTCCTTTGATATGTTCATCAGCCTTTTTAACATCAAATTTTGAAATACGTTTGATTTTTATCTCGGTCAGCTGAATGATATCTTCACGGGTCACTTCCCGTAAGAGCCTTTTCTTAAATGGTTTAAGTCCGTCGTCGATAGCTTTGATCACTGCTTCCCATGTCTCACATTCCTCAATATCGCGGTAAATCCTTTCTTCAATAAAGATCTTTTCAAGCGACGACATATGCCATTCTTCCTGCAATTCTCCTTTCCTGATCTCAAGCTCTGTCTTAAGCAATTCCACTGTTCTATCTGCGCAATGTCTGAGGATAGTGCTTACCCCCATGAAGGAAGGCTTGTTGTCTGTGATTATACATGTATTTGGAGAAATGGAGTATTCACAATCAGTGAGAGCGTAAAGGGCATCAATGGTTTTATCGGGCGATACGCCGGGCATCAGATGAATTACAATTTCAACATTAGCGGAAGTATTATCGTCAATTTTTCTGATCTTGATCTTTCCCTTTTCGCTGGCTTTGATAATCGATTCGATTAGGGTCGTGGTTGTCTTTCCATAAGGTATCTCAGTGATCACCAGGGCTTTTTTATCGAGTTTTTCAATCTTTGACCTGACCTTAACAACTCCACCCCTTTTCCCGTCGTTGTATCTCGATACATCTATCATTCCGCCAGTCGGGAAGTCGGGATAAAGAACAAAGTCTTTACCCTGCAGATAATCTATCGAAGCGTCTATAAGCTCAAGGAAATTATGAGGTAGTATTTTTGAGGCAAGTCCCACAGCGATTCCTTCAACTCCCAGTGCAAGCAGCAATGGGAATTTTACCGGCAGAGTTACCGGCTCTTTATTACGCCCGTCGTACGACAGCTTCCACTCTGTGGTCTTGGGATTAAAGACAACCTCGAGGGCAAATTTTGATAACCTGGCCTCTATATAACGGGGAGCAGCTGCTCCATCGCCGGTAAGAAGGTTTCCCCAGTTACCCTGTATATCAACAAGAAGATCCTTCTGACCAAGCTGTACCAGTGCATCACCTATCGAGGCATCGCCATGTGGATGGAACTGCATGGTATGGCCGATGATGTTGGCAACTTTATTGAATCTGCCGTCATCCATCCTTTTCATGGAATGGAGAATACGTCTCTGAACCGGTTTAAGCCCGTCGAAAAGGTCAGGGACAGCACGTTCGAGAATTACATAGGAAGCATAATCAAGGAACCAGTCCTGATACATGCCCGACAGGGCTGTTACCGAATGAAGGGCTTCAGGTCCAAGGGGAGTGCTTTCATCATCCTCAGGTTTTTCAATCTCCAGTTCAAAATCTTCCATATATACACCCGTGATCTTCCAATAATTATTTTATTTCTCCTCTTCTGCCAGATCCTCTTCAACTCTGAGATTCTCAATTATAAAATCCTGTCTTTCAGGAGTATTCTTCCCCATATAAAATTCCAGGTAACCGTTGATGGCATCATGTTTTTTCATCCGGACAGGCTCCAGCCGTATATCTTTCCCAATAAAATGGATAAATTCATCGGGAGATATTTCTCCTAAACCTTTAAATCTTGTGATTTCAGGGTTAGGTCCCAGATCCTTAATGGCTTTTGCCTTTTCATCGGGAGAATAGCAATACCTTGTTTCCTTTTTGTTCCTCACCCTGAAGAGAGGAGTCTGAAGAATAAAAACATGTCCTTTTCTCACAAGCTCCGGGAAAAACTGAAGGAAAAAAGTAAGTAGCAGGAGCCTTATATGCATACCATCGACATCGGCATCGGTGGCAATAACAACATTGTTATAGCGCAGGTTCTCAATGCCATCCTCTATATTCAGCGCTGCCTGAAGCAGGTTGAATTCTTCGTTCTCGTAAACAATCTTTTTGGTAAGGCCGAAAGAATTGAGCGGCTTTCCTCTAAGGCTGAAGACTGCCTGTGTCTCCACATCCCTCGATTTGGTGATTGACCCGCTGGCAGAATCGCCTTCGGTTATAAAGATGGTTGAATCCAGTTTCCTGTCGTCATTTGCATTATAATGTATTCGGCAATCTCTCAGCTTTTTATTGTGAAGATTAACTTTTTTAGCCTTGTCGCGGGCCAGCTTCTGTATCGAGGAGATAGCTTTCCTTTCTTTTTCAGAGTCCTGGATCTTCTTCAACAATATATGTGCAGTCTCAGAATTCTTATGAAGGTAATCGTCGAGCTGTTTCTTAATGAATTCCGAAATGAAATTCCTGACAGACTGACCCCCGGGAGCCATATCTTTTGAACCCAGCTTTGTTTTAGTCTGAGACTCAAAGATCGGTTCTTCAACTTTTATGCTTATTGCTGCAATTATCGACGACCGTATGTCGGCCGGATCATAATCTTTCTTGTAAAAATCCCTGATGGTGCGAACAATGGCTTCCCTGAAAGCAATAAGGTGAGTGCCGCCCTGTGTTGTATTCTGACCATTCACAAAACTGTAGTAATCCTCACCATACTGCAGACCATGGGTAAATGCCAATTCAATGTCGTCGCCCATCAGGTGAACCAGAGGATAGAGCCCCTCCTTGCTCATATTTTCATTCAGGAGATCAGCCAGACCATTCCGTGAGAAGAACTTGTTACCGTTAAAATTAATAACCAGTCCTGAATTAAGATATACGTAGTTTTTCAACATTGTGTCTACGTATTCAGAAATGTAAAAATAATTACCGAACATTTCCTCATCAGGCTGAAAGATCACCTCAACACCATTCTCCTCGGTTGTTGTCTTAACAGGATGATCTTTAACAGTTATCCCGTGTTCAAACTCGCTCACTTTAATCTGGCCGTCGCGTATTGACCTGATAACAAATTTTGCCGAGAGGGCATTAACAGCCTTTACTCCGACACCGTTCAACCCTACCGATTTTTTGAAGGCTTTGGAATCATATTTTGCGCCGGTATTCATCCTTGAAACGGCATCCAGGACCTTGCCAAGCGGTATCCCTCTGCCATAATCACGCACTTTTACCTCCTTGCCGGTTATCGAAACATCTATCTTCTTCCCGAAGCCCATCATGTATTCGTCGACGGCATTATCCATAACCTCCTTGAGCAATACGTAAACGCCATCATCCTGCGATGAACCGTCACCAAGCTTACCTATATACATACCGGGTCTCAGACGGATATGCTCTCTCCATTCCAGGGTTTTTATATGCTCTTCCGAATATCCAACAACCGACATTTTGCAGAAATTTTGCGCAAATATAGTCAAATAGAGGTGTCGCTGATTACCAATTTTTCAACAATCGACCTGAATTATCATCCGGACGCCTTACCCAAATGTCTCAAAATGAATTATCAGATCGTCGCAATGATGGTTTAATAATATGCTGAATATTGATAAAAATTCAGCCGAGAATACCCATCTGTCTCATTAAAAGAACGGCATTCCTTTTACTTGCAATACCATCACGTAATAAATAGTCGAAAATAATCTTCTCCCCATCTATCTCAACTTCAACACATTTATTTATTATTACCCCCGGGTGTCCCTTCTCCATCTCACCAAGAGTAGTATCGTGAGTTGCTATAAGGCCTGTTCCTCCTAACTCTATGATCCTCTTTATGAATAATTTAGATCCCTGACTCTTGTCTTCCGAATTTGTGCCTTTCAGAATCTCATCAAGAATAAAAAACAGGTTTTCACCCTCTAAAAGTTTTTGTTCCAGAGACCTTAGCCTTTTAAGCTCAGCATAAAAATATGACTCATTTGTAGAAAGAGAATCAGTTGTCCTCATACTTGTAAATAGCTTTACAGGAGTAAAATGCATTTCTTCTGCACAAACAGGAGCTCCTACCATTGCCAGAATAAAATTAACAGCTACTGTTCTGAGAAAAGTGCTTTTCCCGGCCATATTGGCTCCGGAAATTATGCAAATCCTGCTACGGCTTGAAAGTGCGAAGTCGTTACAAACACGATTGACCGGATCAATTAACTGATGTCCAAGTTTTCTTGCTCTGAAGGGAGCGCCATCATCTGCCAGCCGGGGATATATAAAACCAGGATTGTTATAAGTATAATTCCCCAGGCTTATTAATGCATCGACCTGTCCCAGCATATCCAGCCATAACGGGAACTGATCCCTGTTAACATATTTCCACTTTTCGAGCCTCCTAATACAGTGCAGGTCCCATAAGAATAATCCGTTAAGAAAAAATCCAACAAGTATATTAAGCCTGCTGTCAAACGCCCGGATTATCCTGCTGAGCTCCTTCAGTGCAGTGACTGCAGATCTGTTTTCTCCGGCAATTTCTTTTTTCATTGCATTAACTGCCTCTGATCTAAATGATTCGTTTTTCAATAATGCAAGGAGACTACTGAATGAAGAAAGGAATCTGTACTTGCCTGTCAGTTCTTCATGAATTGCGGAAGTTCTTCGCAAATTGTAAAAAGTAATGAAAAGAGTCGCAAGGAAAAGTGACAGAAAGATATAATAACTCATTAAACCAGCTGCCAGCAGCAGCAGGGAAGAAATGGTTATGGAAGGCAGAATCCATATAAAAGCTTTTCTTTTCAATGAAGGATTTATCATTGGCTTTTCTTTCAGCCACTTTAACAGGCCTGAAATATGTTCCCTGTCGAGATTCTTATTCATGGCCGTGGCAAGAAACTTCTGCCTCCACTCAAGCTTTGGACCTATTTCGGTTATTGTCTCCTGTCTCGATAATAAAGAGGTTGAGAGAATATATGGATCTGACAACCATCCTGCAAGCACCTCCCCGCCATATCCTGTTGAAGTTCTGTTCAGATACTGGAAAAGCGACGAGGGCCCGAAAATATCAATATCGTGCGAAAAATCATGTGTGGTGCTGGCAAAGGAACTGCCATTTTCAAACATTGAAAAATCACCTGACACAGCTTTTTCTTCATTCCGGTTTATCAATTCAAGGTTAACAAGGTATTCTTTCCGGGAAGTATGAAATGAATAGCTTCTGAGCAGGTAAAGAAATAAAGAAATAATTCCAAGAACAGATATTAATCCATAGTATTTTGATATGTTAAAACAGATCCAGATAAGAATAATACCACCGATAAATGTCAGAAGGCGCATAGCAGATAACAGCAGAAGAGTTTTATTTTCATTCTCAGCCTGAATTCTGTATGTTTCTGCCTTACTGAAATATTTCTCCCCCAGGGTTATTGCTTCCATTCGGATCAAAGAATTATTGCCGTAATCTCAAAAACCGACCGCTTCGTATTAAAATCCAGTCCCTTAATATCAAAATCCCATCTCCATGATTTTTTATGGATGCCATCAGGAAGATCTGCGATAAGAGTCTTAATATCAGTGATACTGCCAGTAGTTTTTAAAAATACTTCGTGTGTATCTGTTATGACTACAGATTTATGTTTTTTCAGGAATCTTATATGACTCTCCTGAATTTTTTTTCTGAAATTAGAAAGATCAGATTCACTTACTTTTGCTTTTTTTCTCAGAAATTTAACAGGAAGTGACTCAAGCTGAGTAAGAATATTTAATGAAATTACCATTCCGGGATCTTCCAGATTGAATTCGGGTATTCTAATATTTTCAAGAAAAGACAGTTTATTTAAGAAAGTACGTTTTCCTGCTTTTAACCATACCTCTCTGATAAGGCCACCTGAAACATCCTCTTCCACCAGCTCAACATTTTTCAATTGTCCGACCTGCTCCACAACTTCTTTAGGGTGTAAAATATCAATCAGGCATATATTCTCAGTTCTTTCTGCCAGTTCCGCCAGGGGAAACTCGAGAAGCCAGCCGCTGCCCAGAACTGTAATCTTCTCAGGTTTAATAATATCGGCAGCATGGAGTATGAAGTTTCTGCAATTTTCCAGATGTCTGTTCCATTCATTATCCTGTTTCAGGTGGCGAAAAATGAGTCCGTGCTGGTAGTCATAGTAACCCATCTTTTGGAGTATCCTGCGATATGACTGATCGTAAGTCATTTGGTGTGCCGGTTGGCTCTTATTTCTTTAAGTTTCATCGCCATCATATCCTGAAATTCAGATGCCAGCTCCTCCGGAATCCGTGAACTGAATTTGTCGGGTGGTACCGGGTCAAAAACCTTAATGATTATCCTGTGGAACCCGCCAAAAATAAACCCATGTTTCGGAAGAACACCACCGCTTCCATCTATCATTACAGGCAGAATTGGGATATCTGCAGAAATTGCCAGCTGGAATGCTCCCCGTTTAAAAAATGCGATCTGGTTGTCAGCAGAACGTGTTCCTTCAGGAAATATCATAATGGAAATCCCCTTTTTCAGGCACAAAAAGGCCTCTTCAAGCATCTTCTCCTTGCTATCCTTATCACCCCGGTCGACAGTAATATAACCAGCCATCTTAAGGTACCAACCCAAGACAGGTACTTTAACAGCTTCAATTTTTGAGATCCACTTATACCTGTATCTCAGGCAGTTAATAAGAAGTATATCAAGGATCGACTGATGGTTGCAAATGATAACATAGGTTTTATCAGGTTCAATTTTCTTTCTTCCTTCAATCTTTATTTTCCAGATTGGGATCACATAAGAAATAATAAGAGCCTGGTATACAAGCATCCAGTGAGTTATTATACGATTCCTGTCAAAGGGCAGTACAATAATCCATACAATTAACGTAAGAGGAAAAAAGAGGAGCATGAGAACAATCCCTTCAAGCCAGAAAATTATTGACTTTAAAATATCCATTCCATTCTACTCTGTGGTTCTCCGTGTAACAATAAATAGTATCAAACCGAAAATACTCAGAAAAAATTAAAGATATCCGATTCATTGAATAAAATATCCTCTACCTCAAGTATTTTAAGCATATCCTCTGCCATATGGCGGCAACTTTTCAGCTTTCCTGCTGCCTGCCGCATCCTGTCTGACCCCTCAATTTCGCATTGGTTTATTATGCCATCTTTCACCATCAATCTGCAATAATGAGGCCGATTGTCAAATTCAAAATTATTAACAAACTGATATTCAGGACCATATGCAAAGTTCCATTCCCATGTCCTATATTTTGATTCCGAAATCGATACTATTTTCTGAAACTCATCTGGCTCAAGTGAAACTTCCATATTATTGTCGTCCTGATTCAGAAAGAACTCAATCATCATATTCCTTAATCCTTCAATACCTTGCACTCCGGGTAAAATTTCTTTCAGGTTCATTACAGACGAAGGGTTCGAACTGACTGCTCTTGATGTATAATTTGCATGGTCTTTTCTTAAAGAATTTCCAAGTGCCTGCAGGTTTGTATCGAAAAGAAGAGTACCGTGGTGCAGCACCCTTTCATGAAAGACATGTTCAGCATTGCCTGATATTTTCAATCCGTTCACCCTGAGATCATTTTTACCTTCAAAGTATGCTGTAACTCCAAGATATTCAAGGTATTTAATTATTGGAAGCGTGTATTTTCTGAAATCGACCTGCTTTCCCTGATCACTTTGGGTAATGAATGAAAAGTTAAGATTTCCGCTGTCATGGTATACTGTCCCGCCTCCTGAAATTCGTCTTATTACAGGAATATTATTCTCAAAAACGTATTTTGTATCTGCTTCCCGGTGAGCAACCTGGTGTTTACCGATAATTACCGATGGAGAATCAATGTAAAGGATCAGATAATCTTCACTTTTGTTCTTTAGCAGAAACTCTTCGGTTGCAAGATTAAAATAAGGATCGTTTGATTTGAGGTTGAGACAAAGCATGGTTCAGGTTAGTACCTTTTTATCTGTAAATTCATACAACTTATATACTCCCCAGCCTATAAACGCGCCCACCATTGCACCACATATAACGTCGCCCGGGTAATGAACACCAAGGTAGATCCTGCTGTATCCAATTACAGAGGCCCATATTAGCATGCATACAGAAAACCATTTCTTCTGTACCAGCATCAGGCTCAACAGGGCTACATTGAAACAGTTTGAAGCATGAGAAGAGACAAACCCGTAAAGCCCGCCGCACTCTCCCCTTACCAGATGCACCATCCCCACCAGTGCAGGCTCATGACATGGCCGGAGTCTGTGAAAAATATTTTTAAAAAGGTGCACCGACACCTGGTCAGAAAGTGTGATTGCAAGAATAACGAATAGCAGAATAACCAGGAATTTCCTTTTATATTTGAACCCCAGATAAATAAGTATTGCAAGATAAAGTGGTGCCCAAATCACCCTTCCGCTGATCGCATACATTACCTTATCGAAAAAGGACGAGTTCAGTGAATTCAGAAAAAGAAAAAGCTGCTGGTCAAGATGCTCTAACATAATCCGGTTTTTAATAGTTTGTCATAGCTTTCCAGAGCATATCCTTAAGAGTGGTCAGCCCCAATCCTGTTAACGACGATATAAACACCCGTGGCAGGTCCGGCAGGTCTTTCCTCACCTCATTTATCAGTTCCTCATCGAGCAGATCCGACTTGGATATTGCCAGTACTCTTTTTTTATCTAGCAATTCAGGGTTATACATTTTCATTTCATTTAGAAGAATATTATATTCCTCACGTATATTCCTGCTGTCGGCTGGTATCATAAATAGCAGTATTGAATTTCGTTCTATATGTCTTAAAAATCTTATTCCCAGCCCCTTACCTTCATGAGCGCCCTCTATTATACCAGGTATATCGGCCATTACAAATGATTTATCATCCCTGTAGCTCACAATACCAAGATTGGGGACAAGAGTTGTAAAGGCATAATCGGCAATTTTAGGCTTTGCTGCCGAAACAACGGATAGAAGTGTTGATTTGCCAGCATTCGGAAAGCCAACCAGTCCGACATCAGCTAGTACTTTAAGTTCCAGAACAAACCAGTCTTCCAGACCCGGCTCTCCTGGCTGAGCATATCGTGGAGCCTGGTTAGTGGAAGATTTAAAATGTACATTCCCAAGCCCTCCACGTCCTCCTTTTACAAGGATCTTTTCCTCCTCATGGCTTGTTATTTCAAAAATAAGATCTTCCTTTTCTGCTGTTTTTGCCACAGTTCCCAGGGGTACCTCGATGATGACATCTTTGCCGTCTGCGCCCGTCGACTGCTGCGCTCCTCCGTTAATACCATTTCCTGCAAAAATATGACGCTGGTATTTCAGGTGCAGGAGTGTCCACATCTGGTCATTGCCGCGAAGTATAATATGTCCGCCTCTTCCTCCGTCACCACCATCGGGACCACCCTTTGGGACGAACTTTTCCCTGCGGAAATGAGCTGACCCGGCGCCACCGTTACCCGAGCGACAGAAAACCTTTATGTAATCGACAAAGTTAGAACCAGACATATTATTGCTTTAATAAATTATCATTTTCTGATAAGGATGAGGAGAAGAAGTGATGGGGAGAGGGGGAGATTAATTTTCCCATTCACCCTCTCTCCCCTTCTCCCTTTCGATTATGATCCATAATTGTAAATTTTCTAATTAGAGCTTTTTCTTCATATATCCTGCCAGTCGTCTGAAAATATCTTCAATAGTTCCCATACCGTCAACCGGCTGGTATATACCACGTTTACGGCAGTATTCTATTATAGGTTCGGTTTTTTCCTTATAAACATCGATACGGTTTTCAATAACTGCCGGATCTTTATCATCAGGTCTTCCCGAAATTTCCGCTCTGGTAATCAGTCTCCTTACAAGTTCATCATGATCCACCTCGAGAACAAGCATACGGTCAATCTTCATCCCTCTGTCGTTAAGCATCGCCTCAAGTTCCTCTGTCTGGGCAACCGTTCTCGGGAAACCATCAAAAAGGAATCCTGTAGATCCTTTTATACTGTCGACCTTCGCAGCTATCATTTCAATTACCACCTCATCGGGAACAAGCTGCCCTTTTGACATTATTGAACTCATCTTTTCTCCCAGCTCCGTTCCTGCGGCTATCTCGGCGCGCAGCATATCGCCGGTTGAAAGATGAGTAAGATTGAATTTCTCTGCCAGCTTTATTGACTGGGTACCTTTGCCCGATCCGGGAGGTCCGAAAATTAAAAAGTTAACCATAAAAAATAAATTAAGTAATATAAATTATGAATTAATGAACAAGGGTATAAACTGAGGGCAAATTACGACCGTAGCCATCATAATCAAGACCATAGCCCACAACAAAATCATTCGGAATCTTAAAGCCGATATAGTCTATTGGTATATTCTTCAAATAAGCGTCAGGTTTAAAAAGCAGAGCTGCAATCTTGATGCCTGTCACCTTTCTTATAGTTAATTCACCAATAATTCGTTCGAGGGTATGACCGGTATCAACAATATCTTCAAGTACTATTACATTCATACCACTTATATCCTCATTCCATCCTATAAGTTCCTTAACGGATCCGGAAGTTCTTGTTCCTTCATATGACGCCAGCTTAACAAAAGAGATCCTGGCTTTAAGATCAATACTTTTAAACATATCGGCAGCAAACAGGAATGCTCCATTAAGTATCCCGAGGAATACCACTTCCTTGCCTGCATAATCCCGATTTATCTCCTGCGCCATCTCATGTATTCGCTTGCTGATGGTTTCTCCTGTAATAAGCTCCCGGAACTTTTTATCTCGTATTACTGTTTCTTTAGCCATTTATTTATCTGGATTTAATGTTAGTTAGCCTGCTCCGGAAAGCTGAAGAGTCCGAAAGCAGCGGGTCATTATAATATTGAATCTGTGTGTTTAAATGCATGTGGGTTTTATAATGGAATTTTTTGAACATCAAGCTGGTGCGAAAATATGAAAATAATAGCTTATTTTTGCTCCGGTCAGAAAGTTAAATATAATTATTTCTATGGAACCATTAGTAAGCATAATAATGGGAAGCACTTCCGACCTGCCTGTAATGGAGAAGGCAGCACAGGTTCTTAATGATTTCAGGATACCTTTTGAGTTTAATGCTTTATCTGCTCACAGGACCCCTGAAGAAGTTGAAAAGTTTGCAAAGGGTGCGGCAGGAAGGGGTATTAAAGTTATCATAGCAGCAGCAGGCATGGCTGCTCATCTTCCGGGTGTCATTGCCGCAATGACGCCATTGCCTGTAATAGGTGTTCCGATAAAAGCCTCCCTTGAGGGTCTCGATTCAATATTCTCTATCCTCCAGATGCCTCCCGGAATTCCGGTAGCTACTGTCGGCGTTAATGCTGCACAGAATGCAGGTATATTGGCTGCGCAGATAATAGGCACAGGCAATGAGGAAATAATGAAGGATGTCGTAAAATTCAAGGAGAATCTTAAGAAGAAGATTGTTGATGCCAATGAAGAGCTTAAAAAGGTAAAGTTTCCATATAAGACCAATTGAAGACTACCACCCAACCCCTCTCGTCCTCCGGCTGTGACAGGCTCTGAAGACAGGCTAATTCAGTACCGGGTGAAACGACCCCCCGACCCCCCGACCCCCCTGAAGGGGGGCTAATACAGTTTAAGTAATTAAAAATTATGCATACGAATATAGTATAATTATATATAATGCAGAGTATTAGACCCCCTTTAGGGGGTGGCCATACGTAGTATGGCCGGGGGTGTCTTCTGTAACTATAAGGCAAAATAAAAAAAACAATCCTTTTTTTCGGATTAATTTTTTTTGTACCTTAGTGGTTTATGCCAGAAACAGTTGTTCTCGCTGCACAAAATATCTGTTTCGATTGTTTTTATTTTCCTGACCATTTCCGCTTACGGAAGCAACCCATACAGGGTATCTGACGGTGCCGGAGAAACAGGAATGGGATCTGTTTGCGTCATGCGCCAAGGATTCTGGCCATCATTCAGGAACCAGGCTTCTCTTGCTAATAATACTTCATTGTCGATAGGGATCAACTACGAAAACAGATTCGGCATCAATGAGTTGGGAACGAAGACTGCAGGCCTTATTTTACCTGTCGGAAAGACATCGCTGGGTCTTATTTATTCACATTTCGGGTATTCAGACTTCAGAAGGGAGATGGGAGGCATTGCATGCGGCATGGCCCTTTCCGATAATATTGCTGCCGGCATCCAGATCGATTATTTTTCAGAAAAGACTTACGGGGAATATGATAATTACCAGGCAATTACATATGAAGCCGGCATTTTATTCATGCCTTCTGACAAAATCAGTATTGGTGTTCATCTGTTTAACCCTGTTCCGAATTCTATCAGAAAATCATTCCTGCCGGTGTCATTAAGGGCCGGAGCCGGTATTGATCTCAGCAAAGAGCTTTTTGCAGGGGTTGAATCAGAGATGAGCTCAGGTGAAAAACTCATTATTCGAACAGGGTTTGAGTATGAGGCAGCAAAAAAGCTTTGGCTGAAGGGAGGATTCAGCACTGAAAATACATCCTTTACCATGGGGCTTGGTTACCAGATAAAATCCTTAAAACTCGACCTAGGTTTTGCATCACATGAGAGACTCGGAATTACCTCAGCTGTTTCTATTGTATATATAATAAAATAAAAAAAGTTTAACCGAAAATAGAGCAAAGTAAAAGCGGAATTAACGGACAGGAATGATGCTATTTTTTGAAGAACTTACACAGAGGATCACAGAATCCGCCTTCGCTGGTGCTTCGGCGGATAAAAAGACACAGAGAACCACAGAGAAAAATAAATAATAATCAGGTATGGAAATAAACGAAATTACAAGAGTGATAATAGGTTGTGCAATTGAGGTACATAAAAATCTGGGACCAGGTCTGCTGGAATCCGCATATGAAGAGTGCCTGGCTTTTGAACTTAGTAAGGCTGGATTGAGTATTAAAAGACAACAACCTGCTCCGGTAGTCTATAAGGATATAAAACTGGACTTTGGTTACCGTATCGATATTTTAGTTGAGAACCTGGTCATAATAGAACTTAAGGTGGTTGATGAATTCAACCCCGTTCATGAAGCCCAGATTCTTACCTATATGAAATTTGCCAACAAGAAAATCGGTTTACTTATAAATTTCAATGTTATGATACTTAAAAGCGGTATCAGGAGATTCATAAGATAACCTCTGTGGTCCTCTGTGACCCCTCTGTGAAGCTCTGTGTAACAAATAGAAGTAAATGAAATACCTATTCAAAAATATTTTACATTATTTTTTAATGATAATTCTATTCTTCCCTTTCAGTGCAGAATGCCAGGAAATAGCTGTTTCAGAGGTAATTACAGATATTGCGGAGGAACTGGCAGCCAATGAAACAGATCCTGAGGGAGCATCACTGCTGACTGAACAGCTTTACGAATTATATGAAAAACCTGTAACCATAAATTCAGGAACCATTTCCGAGATCTCCAGGCTCTTTTTCCTCTCCGACTTCCAGATCAAATCACTGACAGATTATATACAAACAACAGGTAAGATAGTCTCACTTTATGAAATAGCAGCCATTCCGGGATTTGATCGCTCCGTTGCAGAAATGATAAGTCCTTTTATATCGTTTGGCTTAATTGCTGATAATATACCTGATTCATTAAAATGGAACAATACCCTGCTTACAAACCTGATCGTAAACCCCGGAGAAAGAGATACTTCATTATCGGGCTCATCCCTTAAATTTCTTACAAAATACAGGCTTAGGGCCGGTCCCTTCGAAGGAGGATTTACAATCGAAAAAGACCCGGGAGAAAAATTTTTTACCGGATCACCACCTCTTCCTGATTTTTTCTCAGCACATGCATCTTATTCCGGAAAAGGAGTGGTTAAAAAAATTATAGTCGGCGATTTTTCATCCCGTTTTGGCCAGGGGACCAATATAAATACAGGAATACGTACAGGATTGTCGCTGACTTCACCAGGATATATGTCAGCAAGAAATGAAATAAGACCTTATACATCAACTGATGAGAATAACTATTTCAGGGGTGTTGCAGCAGAATTCAGTCTCAGGAAATTTGATCTCTCAATCTTTTGTTCATACAATAAAATTGATGCAACACCTGCGTTAAGGCCTGATTCATCTTACACATATATTGAAAACCTTTACCGGACAGGCTTACATACAACTTCCAGTCAGATATTGAAAAAGGATATTCTCTCTGAGACGGCCAGTGGATTTAATTTCTCATGTAACCTTACATCAATGAAAATCGGAATGACATGGTCGGCAATTATGTTTTCTATTCCCATATTGGCTGAAGTTACAGATCCTGAAAACCTTTATGATTTTAATAACAGAAAAAACAATATATTCTCATTGTATTACAACAGCCTGATCAGCAGGATTCTGCTTTACGGTGAAATCTCGTTAAATAACATGGATAATTTTGCCGTTGTACAAGGGGCAACCTTAAGGCCATCTGACAGATTATCAATAAATGTTCTTTACAGGGATTATGCCCGGGAGTTTATCAGCTTCCACGGAAATGGTCCGGGTAACAGTTCGCATAACAATAATGAGAGGGGGATTCTGGGAAATTTTACTTTCGAGGCAGCAAAGCATCTCTTCATCAGTGCGGGTTGCGATCTTTGCTATTACCCGTGGTTAAGGTACAGGTGCAGCTTCCCCTCTATGGGTAAGAGATATGAAATTAGGATTCAATATCTCCCATCCGAAAAGATTACCTGTGATTTTCTGTATAGTTACCGGCATGCAATGTTTGATGACCAGGCAGATCAGGGTATTTCAGGAATTGCAGAGACCATAAGCCGTACGATAAGAGGAAGTGTAAAATATACACTTAATAATTGCCTCACAATGGCAACACGACTGGACTATAAGGTTGTTGATCCCTCTGGTAATAAAGGCATGCTGATGATGCAGGATATAATTTACAGGTTTCATCAATTACCTTTGACTTTCTGGTTCAGATATTGCATCTTCAATACAGACGACTGGGATACAAGACTTTACACGTATGAGAATGACCTGCTTTACAACTTCAGCATTCCCGCTTTATCTGGTGAAGGAAGCCGCAGTTATTTAATGATAAAATGGAAGATCGGGAAATTTTCAGAGCTCCGAATAAAATATGGATTGACAACACTATTAAGAAATACAGATATAACAGAGGATAAAGACGAATTAAAATTACAACTCCGCCTTTGGTTTTAATCCCGCACAAACACCCACCCTGCAAGATTGCCAATCATCTATAATACATAATGCATTTCTTCAATCTCCCCATCACCCTCCCCTGTCCATCGAAGTTTCAGCGAAGGAGGATAACCCACTCTCCCCTTCATCTTATAAGGTAACATTCGGTTACAGAATTACCTGTCAAATGGCGTCTTGATATCGCGTACGTTCAACTGAAGATTCCTGTTTCCCCTGAATTCATTCATTTCAAGTGAATAGCAGACATCAAAAGGATTTCCTCCTTTTATATATTCAAAATGATCAGCCTGGTTGAACGCTATTGCAGGAACTGTTGCGGCCGTTGAATTATCCTGGAGAAGATCCAGCTTCAGGTGCTCACCGCTTGATCCTACCATCCGTCCGGTCCCGGCATCAAAGACATTTCTTGAAACAAAAACTGGCGACATGTTCTCAGGGCCAAAGGGTTGGAATTGGCTCATCACTTTGAAAAAATCCTCGTTTATCTCTGAAAACCGGAGTTCGGTATCTATAAATACCCTGGGGACCAACTGGTCTTCAGTTATTGTACTGTTAACATATTGTTCGAATCTCTCAATAAATGGCTTTATATTCTCTTTCTTCAAAGTAAGTCCGGCTGCATACATATGTCCGCCGAAGCTTTCAAGCAGATCGGAGCAGGATTCTATAGCCTGGTACAGATCATAACCCTGTACCGATCTTGCTGATCCTGTTGCAAAACCATTTGATTCAGTAAGTATTACAGTAGGCCGGTAATAAATCTCAATAAGCCGTGAAGCCACAATTCCGATCACTCCTTTTTTCCAGTCAGGATTATACAACACTGTCGTTTTTGCATTGAGTGTCCGCTGATCCTCCGATATCATCCGCATAGCCTCACTGGTGATCACCCGATCGATACTTCTTCTTTCAATATTGAAGTTGTTTATCTCCTTGCTTATCCCTGCCGCGAGTGCTATATCGTCTGATATAAGAAGTTCCACTACTTTACTGCCCGATTCCATTCTTCCCGCGGCATTTATCCTGGGACCTATTTTAAAAACCACATCTTCAACTGTAAGCGCCCTGGATACTTCAGCTTCTTTTATTATCTCCTTCAAACCGGTACGGGGTGATTCATTAAGCTGTTTAAGCCCGAAATATGCCAGTATCCTGTTTTCACCGGTTATCGGGACAATGTCTGATGCAATACTAACAGCTACAAGGTCGAGATAATGAGAAATATCGCTGAAAGGTATGCCCATTATTTTTGAATAGGCATGAATCAGCTTAAAGCCCACTCCGCATCCCGACAGTTCCTTATAAGGATAGCTGCAGCCAGGCTGCTTGGGATCGAGTACTGCAAGTGCTTTTGGGATCTCTTCGCCGGGGTAATGATGGTCACAGACTATTACATCAATTCCTTTGCTACTTGCATAACGTATTTTTTCAATCGCTTTAATACCGCAATCAAGTGTGATAAGTAGCTTACAGTTGTTTTTATAGGCAAAATCTATCCCCATTAATGATACACCATATCCTTCTTTGTATCTGTCAGGAATATAATACTCCACATTTGAATACTGTTCCTTCAGAAAAGAATATACCAGAGCAACAGCAGTTGTGCCATCTACATCATAGTCGCCATAGACGAGGATCTTTTCGTTTCTTTTAATGGCAGTTGAGAGTCTGTCTACGGCTTTATTCATGTCCTTCATCATGAAAGGATCGTGGATATATTCAAGGCTGGGATTAAAGAAAGTACTGGCCTCCTCAGGATTGGTAATATTTCTCTGAACCATCAGGTTTGCCAGCGATTCAGACACACCCAGAGCTCCTGCCAGACGCTTGATTACAGCACTGTCTCCCCTCTCTTTTATTACCCATCTCTTTTCCATCAGCTGCTTTTATTTCCCCATTTCAGATCAAATACTTCCCTGAACTTACTTTTAACAACATCTTTTATCTGGTTCATGTCCTGCTTCTTCCCCAACTCCTTCTCAAGAGATGTAACCCCCTTATCAGTAAATCCGCAGGGGTTGATATAATTAAAATATCTGAGGTCGGTATTGACATTAAAAGCGAAACCATGCATTGTTACATATTTACTGGCTTTCACTCCTATTGCACATATTTTTCTCGCTCTGTCCGTAACATCAGGATCAAGCCACACTCCGGTACTTCCCTCCAGCCTTGAACCAGTAATGCCCAGCATCGACATGCTTCTGATGATAACCTCCTCGATCCTGAAAATATATTCTTTCAGGCCAATCCCGATCTCTTCAAGATCAAAAATCGGGTATCCGACAATCTGCCCCGGACCATGATAAGTTATATCTCCTCCCCTGTCAATCCTGTAAACCGAAGCACCGTTAGCCTTAAGTTGAATGGAATCGATCAGCAGGTTATTTTCAGAGCCGTTTTTGCCAATGGTATAAACGTGAGGATGTTCTACAAATATTAGTGTCCCGGACTCAATATCTTTTACGCCTTTTTGATCTTTCCCTGTCTCTCTTTTTTTATCAACAAGCTTTTTAAAGATCTCTGCCTGGTAATCCCAGACTTCTTTATAATCTTTCAGTCCAACATCCTCATATTTAACACTATAGCTCAATTACTGCTTCCTTATTATGGAATCCAAATATAATTAAAATTATCGAGCATATACATGTTTGCCGGCATGAAAAGAGGAACGTACAAGAGGTGAGCATTCCACAAAACTGAAACCTTTTGAAAGTGCATATTCAGTGTAATTTTCAAACTTCCCGGGCGAAATATATTGAACAACATCCATATGTTTTTGTGACGGCTTGAGATACTGCCCGATGGTCACTACTTTGCATCCTGAATCATACAGATCATCAATGGTTTCAAATATTTCATTTTCATTTTCTCCCAGTCCCAGCATAAATCCCGATTTGGCAATTTTACCTTCAGAAGAAATATACCTGATTATATCGAGGCTTCTCTTATACCTGGCTTTCGTTCTGATCAAAGGAGTTAGTCGTCTGACTGTCTCAACGTTATGAGAAATAACGTCCGGATTTGCATCAATGATCATCTGTACATTTTCCTGTTTCCCGTTAAAATCAGGAATCAATGTTTCGATTGTCAGGCCTGGATTTATCTCTTTTATAGTCTTAACAACCAGTGCCCAGAATGATGCGCCTCCGTCCTGAAGATCGTCTCTGTCGACAGAGGTAACTACGCAGTGTTTCAGGTTTAATGTCCGTACTGTTTCAGCCAGACGTAAAGGTTCTCCCTCGTCGGGGGGCAAAGGCTTTCCCGTTTTTGTGGCACAGAATCTACATGCCCTGGTACAAATGTCACCAAGTATCAAAAAAGTTGCAGTCCCTTCATTCCAGCATTCCCCTATATTGGGACAATTGCCGCTGGTACAGATTGTATGGAGATGATTATTTTCAACAAGTCTCTTGACCCTTGTATAGTTCTCTCCGCTTGCTCGCTGCATCTTAAGCCATCCCGGTAAGCGTCTGCCTTTTTGCATTATATTTTTCTAATGAATGACAAAGGTAATAAAACTCCGTGGTTCTCTCCCGATAGATCGGGACAAGTTGTGTTTACTTTGTGGCTCTCGGTGTAAGAACTTGCACTGAGGACCACAGAGAAGTCACAGAGATTCACAGAGATTCTCAGGGAGGAAAATAAATCACTATATTTGTTTGGCCCCAAAACATAGTGTTTTTCTAATATATATAATATGGCAAATAATGAATTGAAAGTAAATCATAGCTATCAGAGAGTTATTGGTGAATATCCTAAAGTAGGTATACGTCCGACTATTGATGGTCGTGAACGTGGAGTGAGGGAGTCTCTTGAAAAACAGACCATGGGTATGGCAAAGCTTGCAGCGAATCTCATCAGCAGACATCTTAAATATCCGAACGGGAAGCCGGTTGAATGTGTAATTGCCGATTCCACAATCGGCGGTGTTGCGGAAGCTGCTTCATGTGCCGGGAAATTCAGGAAAACAGGAGTCGGGGTGAGTCTTACGGTTACTCCCTGCTGGTGCTACGGCAGCGAGACAATAGATATGGATAATGAAATGCCAAAGGCAATCTGGGGTTTCAATGGTACAGAGCGTCCCGGTGCGGTATACCTTGCAGCTGCACTCGCCGGGCATACAATGAAAGGACTGCCTGCTTTCAGCATTTACGGACGTGATGTTCAGGATTCAGGCGATCAGACTATCCCTGATGATGTAAGTGAAAAGATACTCAGGTTTGTCCGTTCCGGTCTTGCCGTTGCTTTTATGAAAGGAAAATCGTACCTGTCAATGGGTTCTGTTTCAATGGGTATTGCCGGGTCGATCGTCAGGGAAGATTTTTTTCAGGAATATCTCGGGATGCGCAATGAATATATCGACATGAGCGAGTTCAACAGGAGATTGAACGAAGGAATATTTGATAAGGAAGAATTCAAAAAAGCTCTTGCATGGACAAGAAAGAACTGTATTGAAGGAAAAGACATCAATTCAAAACCAAAATCCAGGGCACGTAAAGATGAAGAGTGGGAGATTGTAGTCAAAATGACAATAATTGCTCGCGACCTCATGGTTGGAAGCCCGAAGCTTAAAAAGCTTGGTTTCGGTGAAGAATCTCTGGGTCATAATGCTATTCTTGCAGGTTTCCAGGGACAACGTCAGTGGACAGACCATATGCCTAACGGTGATTTCCTTGAAGCAATGCTCTGTTCCTCGTTCGACTGGAACGGCATCAGACCTCCATATCTCGTTGCCACTGAGAACGATGCCATGAACGGCGTCCCAATGCTGTTTGGTTATCTGCTGACAAATACAGCACAGATGTTTTCTGATATAAGGACTTACTGGAGTCCGGAAGCAATTAAAAGAGTTACAAAAATCAAACCTTCCGGGCTGGCGGCAAATGGAATAATTCACCTGATCAATTCAGGGGCCTCTGCTCTCGATTTTTCAGGACGTCAGACAACTAAGGGCGAAGCCTGTATCAAACCTTTCTGGGAGATAACTTCAAAAGATGCAGCTGCCTGCCTTAAAGCCACAGACTGGCCTCCGGCAGACAGCGGATACTTCAGAGGCGGAGGATTCTCATCCCAGTTTGATACCAAAGGTGAAATGCCTGTAACCATTTCCAGGGTCAACCTTGTTAAAGGCCTTGGCCCTGTCCTTCAGCTTGCAGAAGGATTTACTGTTGAGCTTCCTGAAAAAATGAATAAGATACTGACTGACAGGACCAATCCAACCTGGCCTACAACCTGGTTTGCTCCAAGACTTACCGGTAAAGGTGCCTTTACAGATGTATATTCCGTGATGGCCAACTGGGGAGCCAACCACTCTGCCTCCAGCTACGGACATATAGGAGCTGATCTTATCTCCCTTGCCTCTTTGCTGAGGATACCTGTATGTATGCATAATGTACCGGAGGATAAGATCTTCAGACCAAGCTCGTGGAATGCCTTCGGAATGGATAAGGAAGGATCCGATTACAGGGCATGTCAGACTTATGGTGCACTTTATAAATAATTAAAGGATTAATTAAAATACGATGGAAAATAATCCTGATTCCAGGAAAATTGAGATCGGGGAAGATACCCTAAGGGATATTAATACAACCCGAAAATGGACCATGTTCCTTGCCATTATTGGTTTTATAGGTATCAGCCTGGCCATTATATTTGGGTTATTTGCAGGAGTTTTTCTGACAATATTTAATACTTCAGATGCTTTGGCAGGATTCCCTGAATGGTCATTTTTTATCATGATCATACTGGCAGGGGCTATCTATTTATTCCCTGTTTTTTTCCTTTTCCGATATTCAAAACATTCCGCCAATGCAGTAAAAACTCTGGACAGCCGTGAACTTCATAAAGCGCTGAAGAACATGAAGGCCTATTTTGTCTATATCGGTATTTTAATAATTGTCATGCTTATTATTTATATTGTTGCATTTGCAATAGCAGGAGTCTCAGTGGCTTTAAAAGGTATGTGATAAATCTTTTATTAAACAGTGTTACAGCGTGTCAATTCTGTGCAGCCATCGTCAAGCTTATAGCTGCCGAAGGCGACACCGTGGTTCGGTTTTTAGTTAATCCAAATTTATTTTATGCCGGGAGGAGATATTGTAATTGTTTTTGACTGCGGTGCGACAAACGTCAGGGTTATTGCCATTAACAGCAAGGGAATAATTCTTGCTTCAGAATCGCTGCCTAATAATACCAAACCGGATCCCTTCTATCCTTCTTACAGGATCTGGGATGTTGACGAGATCTGGGGAAAAATGTGTCAGACCTCGCTGAAAGTTACTGGGAACATCAATAAAAATGAAATTGCGGGAGTTACTGTAACCACATTCGGTGTTGATGGAACACTCTTTAACAAAACAGGGAAGATGCTATATCCGGTCATTTCATGGCAGTGTGAAAGGACCAGCCCGATAATGGCAAATATAGGAAAATACATCCCTCTGGCCGATCTGTATAAAGAATGCGGCGTTCTTCCGTTTACTTTCAATACAATTAACAAGCTCATCTGGTTTGTTGAACAAAAGCCGGATATTATCGATAAAAGTTACAGGTTCTTGTTTATGCCGTCAATTTTCTCCTTCTTTCTTACAGGTGAGATGGTCAATGATACAACAATGGCAGGGACCTCAATGGTGACAAGTCTTTCCTCACGAAAGTTTTCAGATAATATTCTCGGGAAAACCGGATTCCCTGCTGAAAAGCTTGGAGATACAGTGGAAGCAGGGACTGTGACGGGAAAAGTTACAACCGAAGCTTCAAAGGTCACTGGTTTACCTTCAGGTATTCCTGTTGTTGCCACCGGACACGATACGCAGTTTGCAATATTCGGATCGGGAGCTGAAAAAAATCAGCCGGTGCTCAGCTCTGGAACATGGGAAATCCTGATGGTAAGGTCTGAAGCCTGTAAATCAGGAAAAGAGCAGCTGGATATGTCAATAACCACGGAGCTTGACGCCCGTCCCGGACTGTATAATATCGGTAATCAATGGATTGCCTCAGGTATACTTGAATGGGCCAGGAGAAACCTTTACAATGATATTAAAGAAAATGTTTATGAGAAAATGATCGCAGGTGCGGAGAAAGTACCAGCCGGTTCAAATGGAATTAAGATAGTACCTAAGTTCTATGAAGAGCTGAAGGGGAAACCCGGAGGTCAGATACTCGGACTGACAATGGAATCGACTCGTGATGAGATTTATCGCGCAATGCTGGAGGCTCTTTCTGAAAGGCTTATTGAAGGAAAGAATGCGCTCGAGTCAGCAGGAGGTTTTAAAACCGATAGTATAGTATGTGTCGGAGGCGGATCAAAAAACAGGTTGTGGAACAGGCTGAGAGCTGCATATACGGGAGTGCCGATAAAAGTGATTGACCAGAAAGAAACGACAGTGCTGGGAGCTTCTCTTTTTGTACAGGCAGCATGTGGTAATGCAGCTTCCCCTGAAGATGCGAGGGCTGGAATTGATTATAAAACAGAAATCATAGAACCAACCCCCCGTTCCCCCCTGAAGGGGGGCTAGATACTGCACTGAATTAGCCCCCCTTCAGAGGGATTGGGGGCAGATTATATTTTAAAGACTTAACTATCATGTACTTATGGAAACAGCATATTTCAACGGGAAATTCCTGCCTCAAGAAGAGATCAGCATCAGTCCCGACGACCGTGGCTTCATCTTTTCCGACGGTATTTATGAAGTAGTGAGATGGTATGAAGGATCTTTCTACGACATGGAGAGTCATCTTATAAGACTGAAACGAAGTTTAAGGGAATTACGTATTAACTGGGCTGATGCCGATATGATCCCTTCAATTGCCAATGATCTGATTAAGAGGAACGGACTTGAGAAGCAGCCTGCTATGGTATATATTCAAATTACCAGGGGAGCTGCCAGACGAACGCATCACTTCCCTTCACCAGAGGCCGCCCCAACGGCTTATGCTTATCCTTTTAGTTTCACACCCGACAGAGAATCCCAGGAAACAGGGATCAAAGTCATGCTAAAAGAGGATATAAGATGGAGCAGGTGCGATATTAAATCTGTATCTCTCCTGGCAAATACCATCAGCTTCCAGGAGGCAAAGGAGAACGGTCTGAAGGAATGTATTTTCGTCCGTAACGGATTCATTACTGAAGGATCCCACTCAAATATCTTCTTTGTGAGTGATGGATCGCTTTATACACATCCGGAATCGAATTATATTCTCTCCGGAATCACCCGTAAAAATATTCTGCGAATAGCTCATGAATGCAGAATTAATATAAAAGAAGAAGCAATTCCTGAGAACAGGCTCCGGTTTACACAGGAAGCTTTCATTACAAATACATCCGCAGAGGTTGCACCTGTAACTGAAATAGGTGGAAATATGATTGGAGACGGTGTCCCGGGACCAATAACCAGGCAGATCCTTGAGAAGTTCCGGGATGAAACAGGGGCATTAAAAGGCTGATTCTTAGTTTACCTGAACTCTTAATTTTTCTATATTTGCACAAATTTCAGATACACTATGAGCAACCAGATATTAAGTGAACAGGAACAAATAAGAAGAGAGACTCTTGATGAATTAAGGAAACTGGGCATAAATCCATACCCTGCCGCTGAATATAAGACCAACGTCTTTGCAGTCGATATTCACAATAATTATTCCGCTGAAAAAAATAATTTTCAGGATGTCAGCCTGGCCGGAAGGATTATGAGCAGGAGGATAATGGGTAATGCTTCTTTCGCCGAACTGATGGACTCTTCAGGAAGGATACAGATTTACATTCGCCGCGATGATGTTTGCCCGGGAGATGATAAGACATTATATAATACTGTATTTAAGCATCTGCTCGATATTGGTGATATCATAGGAGTTAAAGGATTTGTTTTCAGGACACAGATGGGAGAGATAACTGTTCATGTAAAGGAATTCACAATACTTTGTAAATCAATCCGGCCTCTGCCGATAGTAAAAGAGAAGGATGGTGTCCTTTATGATGCTGTAACTGATCCTGAGATGCGCTATCGTCAGCGTTATGTTGACCTGATCGTTAATCCGCAAGTAAGGGATGTATTCCGTAAAAGGACACAGATAATCCAGACAATGCGTGAGCTTTTCAATTCACGGGGTTACCTGGAAGTTGAGACTCCGATATTGCAACCTATTCCGGGAGGCGCCACTGCCAGGCCGTTTATAACACACCACAATACCCTGGATATGCCTCTATACCTGAGAATTGCCAACGAGTTGTATCTTAAACGACTCATTGTCGGCGGATATGAAGGTGTTTATGAGTTCTCAAAGGACTTCCGTAATGAAGGAATGGACAGGACTCATAATCCAGAATTCACTGTTATGGAGATCTATATCGCTTACAAAGATTACAACTGGATGATGACTTTCACTGAAGAGATAGTCAGCAGGGTTGTAATGGCTCTTCATGGGAAGATGGAAATAATCTTTGACAATAAAACGATCAACCTGAAACCGCCTTACAAAAGGATAAGCATGCTTGATTCAATTAAGGAAAATACCGGACTTGATATCTCTGGAATGGATGAGCAAAAGCTCAGGGAAGAATGCAACAGGCTTGGTATTGAGCATGATCCTACTATGGGAAAAGGCAAGCTTATCGATGCCATCTTCAGTGAAAAATGTGAACATACACTTGTCCAGCCGACATTTATAATTGATTATCCGACAGAAACATCGCCGCTCACAAAGATGCATCGCAGCAAACCGGGTCTGACAGAGAGATTTGAGCTTTTTATCAACTGCAAGGAGATTGCCAATGCATACTCTGAACTAAACGATCCTGTCGACCAGATGGAACGGTTCCAGGATCAGCTGAAACTGTCGGAAAAAGGAGATGATGAAGCCATGTTCATAGACCTGGATTTTGTCAGGGCTCTGGAATACGGCATGCCGCCCACATCAGGGATGGGTATGGGCATTGACAGGCTGACCATGCTGATGACCGGCCAGCTTTCGATACAGGATGTCCTGTTTTTTCCGCAAATGAAACCCGTGGGAGGGCACAGGGCACAGGGCGCAGGGCTCAGGGAGGCATTTATGAAACTGGGTGTTCCGGAGGAATGGGTGGAACCACTGTTTGCCCTTGGATATGATTCGGTTGAAAAATTTAAAGAGGTAGAGAAAGTTGGGAAGCTTGCAAATGATCTTAACGGATATAACAAAAAGAATAAGCTTGGCTTATCCGGCTTAAGTCCTGAGACTGTAGCAAAATGGCTTAAATAACCTTATGGTAAAAAGAACTCCTGTTCGTAGAAACTTATGGATTTACCTGAAAAGGCACCACTTCAGAAATTTAAGAAGAGGGACTTATGGATATATGTGGTGGGCCGGATTAAAAATAATTATCATTTACACCCTGGTAATTGTGCCTCTGGTTTTGATTGCAAAGAAATATATAAACTTCGAGCCTTTCTTCCAGTATATTTTTGATAATCTGTCCGATGGATTTGTTCTTTTATTGTTCCTGGCATCAGAGTCCTTCCTTGGCATGATCCCCCCGGACCTTTTTGTAATCTGGACAGGTAAATTCAGGTCACCATTTCTCTTTCTGTTTATCCTTGGCCTACTATCATATACAGGCGGGGTAATTTCATATTATATCGGACACTGGCTTTCAAACAGGCCAAAGATCAAAACATATACGGAACGTGCTTTGAATAAATATATAATATTGGTCAGAAAATGGGGTGGAGCATTTATTATTATTGCTGCCCTTTTTCCTTTCTCCCCATATTCAATGGTAGTTATTGCCGTAAGCTTGCTAAAATATCCATTCAGGTACTTCCTCCTTTTCGGAATAGCAAGAATTGTCAGGTTCCTGGTTCAGGGAGTCTTTTATTTGAATATTCTGAATCTTGATACTTTCTTTAATATCCTGAAATGATGAAATATTAATCTGATCTTACAAACCTAATAGTTCCAAAATAATTGATCAGTCTTCTTAAGAGGTTATAATACAGGGCAATATAAAGAATAATTGAAACAATCCATAAAACTGCCAGATTAAACCAGTAAGTATCAAATTCAAAATTTCCCAGCTTTTTATATGGTGCAAAAAATTGCGCACGCCCGACCTTGGAGGTGGATTTCATATAACCAGGGTTATATTTTTGAATAAACCTGTCAGGTGTTTCAAAGATTTTTTTTATCGTCTCTTCATCAAGTACAAGAGAATTAAGCCTTTTATTTTCATAGTTTTCTCTGAGTATAACAAGCTGATTCCTCCCGATAGCATTTATCAGAGATTGGCTTATCGTATTTGTTCTTGTTGTTGCTTCCTTGTTCAAACTTATGAATCGTCTTTTCAATGAATCGAGATAAAGCAAAGTCTTATTTCCGGTTTCAGTATTAAAATTTTTAATATTTAAATTTGATTTCCACTGTCCGGGATATACTTGTGCCAACTCTGCAAGTTCTTCAATATGATAATTTAATCTTCCGAGTCTTTTCCCAACCTCATCCCTGAAATCAACACTATCTTTATAATACATGCAAGCCTTTAAGTCGTTAATTAATTTATCGTTGATCAGGAACGTGGCATAATAGATGTCCTGGCTTTCATCCATATTTGCTTTAAAGAAATGTTTCTCGTATTCATTATCCTTAAATTGTCTGACAGCAAGTGCTTCGAATGACCAGCGGGCAGCCATGAGATCACCGATCACCGGTACAAACTCATGATTAGAGTTTGCCGATAAATGAAGCTTGTCAAATTTTACCATTACTCCGCTGAATAAGAGTTGCGGAATTATAATAAAAGGTATAAGGATATATATCGTAATAACTGAATTAAAAGCTGAAGATAAATTAAGTCCGAGAATATTTGCGAAACATGAAGTGGTAAAAAGGACCAGCCAATAGCTAAGGGTCATTCCCTTTATCTCAAGTATATAGTTTCCAATCAGTACAAATGATATTGTCTGGATTGCCGAAAAGATAAACATTATCATGACCTTTGAGTTCAGGTAACTTAACCAGCTAAGGTTAAGAAACGACTCCCTTTTCAGGATTTTCCTGTCCTTCACGATCTCTTCTGAGCTTACCATTAAGCCAAAAAAGAGTGAGGTTATTACACACATAAACAGATATGCAGGCATATTTTCATTATCGCTGAATCTGTAAGTCTCTCCGGAACCGGATTTTGTAAAGAAAGCCAGGAGAAAAGCCAGAAGCGGAGGTCCCAGGAGACTTATCAGAATATATTGCTTATCAGCTAATTTTGATAATAAGTCACGAATAAAAAAGATCTTTGCCTGCTTTAATAATCCGGGAATGCTGTAATTATTTTCAGGAAGAGTAGTTTTTTTAAGGCTTTCATTTTTCGCTGACTTCCCTGAACTCTCTCTGAACTTTGCGGCCCATTCTTCAGGAGTAACTTTCCTGATGTGTGTAGGTTTACCATGCTCATCAATTACCTTTGTCTCAATGATTTGCAAAATCTGTTCAGTATCAACATTACCACATTTCACACACTGATCTTCCTCCGGATTTGCGTGATTGGTAAGAGCTTTGAAATAAACAATTGCTTCAGTAGGATTGCCATAGAAAACCTGGTATCCGCCCTTATCGATGATCATGATCCTGTCGAACATTTTGAAGATATCGGAAGAAGGCTGATGGATATTCACTATTACCAGTTTCCCTTTGTATGTCAGCTCTTTAAGCAGGCTCATCACCATTTCAGAATCTACTGAAGATAGTCCGGATGTCGGTTCATCAACAAATAAAATTGTAGGTTCGCGAAGCACTTCAAGTGCAATGTTGACTCTTTTTCTCTGACCGCCGCTTATAATCTTTTTAAGAGGGTTGCCCACCTTCAGATCGCGGATCTCATCGAGATCAAAATCTATAAGCGTTCTGTTCACCGCTTCCTTTATTTTGTCTTCCGTCAGATTATTAAGGCACATCCTTGCGTTGAACCAGATATTCTGAAAAACTGTAAGCTCTTCAAGTAAAAGATCATCCTGGGGTACAAATCCGATAACTCCATTCAGATATTCCTTTTCTTCATCATCATAAAGATCAATGCCGTTAATCAGGACCTTTCCGTTTTGTGGTTTCAGAGTACCATTCAGGATACTTAACGTGGTGGACTTACCCACTCCGCTGCCTCCCATGATCCCCACCAGCTTTCCTGATTCCTCATGAAAATCAAGATTATGAATGCCGTTATCACTGTTCCTGAATTTAAAAGAAACATTAAACGCATCGAGATAAATCTTAAAGTTATACGCAGCTTCAGTAATCTGACTGACTACTTCTGAATAATAAACTGTTTTAATACCTGAACCGCGTATGGACGATCCATGGTCAAAAATGTAGGTTCTGCCCGGAAAGATAACCTGACCATTCAGATAAAGGTCTTCGCCTCCGGAATACCTTAAAATAAAAGAGTTTGTACTGGTTATGTTGAGGAACTGAATGGTCCCTTCCAGTTTTTCATTTATTAGATGCTTTATCTCACTTTGCGCCGGTTTCTTTATATTGTCTATAACAAGGATCCTGCTTTTCTCCCTGACATCATCTAAAGAGTTCATGATGAAACACTTAATATTCTGATATTCCGTCTCAGGGATATAAAAAGCACTTGCAACAGTCTGTAGAAAATCCAGTTCGTTCTCAGATATCTCTTTGCCCAGAGAAATAAAGTCTAAGAGTTGAACCAGGACATAGATTTTTTGTTTTTGATGCAGTTCTTCGTTTATCTGTTCACAAATAGCAAGTATTCTCATTGAATTGAGTGAAATACGTTTCCTGTCTTCAAGAGTGCCCTTTTTAATACTTTCCGAATTATAAAGTGCAAGAAAATCTTCAAACATTTTCATGTATTTCGCAACCAATTCGTTATTGAGCTGGCGTGCCAGGAAAGTTCTTACAACATCTTTTTCCCTGCTTGTTATAACCGTTTCATCGTGGATATCGCCAATTAATGCAAAGAGTTTTACCAGAGCATTTAATACTGTTTCACTCATAAAATTTAATTATTGATAATAATGTCCAAAAAAAAATTAGCAAACAATCCTGAAATTAATCCTGCGATAAAGCTTATATTTGTTTAAAACAATTCAAGTTAGCATATTTAACTTACATAGAAAAATTTTTTTAAGATAGCCGGAAATGAGGGGATTAGTAACGGAGATTTAAATTTTACAGCCTTATTTTGTCTGGTTTTTAATTGATAATAATAACTATATGCCCAAATCCGGTGTTCTGTTAGATTACAATGGCTGTGTCGATCAGAAAACTATTGATCAGCTTTTAAAGAGCCTCAAAAGCAGCAAGGAATTCACTGGTTTACATAAAACCGTTAACAAGAGAGTATATGCCATAGTTGTAGAGTGCCTTGAAAACATAGTGAAGCATTCTATAAAAAAAATTCCGGGAAATACCAGATCACAACCTTTCATCTCAGTTATCATCCAAAATGACAAGATTATTATCAAAACCGGGAATCCAATATTTGAAGTTAATACAGGTAAGCTGGAAAAGAAGCTGAACCAGGTAAATCAAATGAATGAAGATATACTTATCACCCGGTATGAGAAAATAATCAATAAAGAACCCCTGCAGGTTGAAAACGGCGCCGGGCTCGGGTTCATTATTATGAGATTAAAATCGGGTAATAAGATAGATTACAGCTTTACAAATATAGGTGATGCTCTTTCTTATTTCTATTTTCAAGTATCAATAAATAAATATATCATGAGAAAGTTAATTATTGAACAGACAGCAAGTTCGCCGAAAGTAATTCTTGATCCTGATAAAAACATATTTGAAATTTCAGGGGAATCGAGGCCTCCGGATGTTGCAACTTTTTATAATGAAGTATTAAACTGGTTCAACGACTTCTCACTGTACCTGAGCAAAAAGAAGGAGGAAACCAGACCGGTTGCAATTAATCTTAATTATGAATATTTCAACTCGTCATCCGCAAAATACCTGCTTGATTTTTGCAAACTGATTGCCATGGCACGGTCGAAGGGTCAGAATATTTCTGTAAACTGGCACTTTGATAAGGACGATACAGATATGCTTGAAGCCGGTAGGGAAATGTCGAGGATAGCTAAATTCCCCTTTGAATTCATACAAAGTGAGATGAATTAAAGTTGTTCTGAATTTGTTTATTTCGCAGGTAATTAATTAATCATGCCCGGTAACTTCACAAAAGAAGATATCTTAAAATGGACTGAGATTTTTTATAATCCCGATAGCGAATTAATTCATGATATATCTTCTAATTGGATTAACTATAAAGAAGTATTTATTGATCAGATAGCTGAATTTCTTTACTATGATCTGCTACGAATAAAAGATTTGTTTTTATATCCCATACCATTCAAAAATGATTTCAGGAAGCTTACTGAAGAGGAAAGATCGGTGTGGATCAATTATGCAACGGAAATTCCGGAGAAACTCAAATCATTAAACCTTTTTATCAATCCTTACAAAAACTTTTGCCGTACGTGCCTGATAACAGACAGCGAAATCGAAAAGCTGGCACGGATGGATCATGAAAAATATTGCAGTTCACATAAGTCACAGGGATGGGAATTTAATGAAGTCTTTGATCCTGATAGAAAAACAGATCCATCGCTTGTTCCTTTCAATAACCTGACTGAAAAACGAAAACGATTTTATCTTGAGCTTAATTATTTGATCCCGGTACAACTAAAGAAAATAGGCTATGAGATAATCAGGACTGAGGAGATTAAAGGTTTAAATGAAAATATTGTGTTCAAAATTGCAAAAGCCATTCATTCAAGGTATTTGCATGAAGTAAGAAAAAATGACCCAGGGAAAAGGAAATTTTCAGATGACGCCGGATCTTTAATCGAAAAAGAGATTGTAAATAATTCATTCTGCGATTTTGATGATCTCCCTGATGATATTAAATACTCAAATATTGATAACGCATATCATATCCCGACAAAACTCCTGTCAATAGGTTACAAAATAAGGCCGGTAAAAAAAGGATATAAAGCTCTGGCCCTTCACCTTAATACAGAAGAGATTGAAACAATGTCAGTTACAGAACATATAAGATGGTGCTGGGACAAAAGGCTGAACGGATGGACTTACGGCAGCGTTAAGGATGATATAAACAAAACACACCCTGGGCTTATTCCCTATAACGATCTTGCTGAATCTGAACAGGAAAAGGACCGTGAGCTTGTAAGACTGATCCCGGCTTTACTCCTGGACATCAATTATGTAGCCTTTCCGGTCAATCCGGAATTAATAAAAAACATCTCCTATGCTATTAAACCTCAGAGCAGCATACAAAAAATATTAGATGAGACCAGGAAATTAAATGACCAGATGAGAAGGCTTGTTTCACTGACGCCGGAGGTTGAAGAAATGATAAGAATAAGGAACAAAAAGGTTGAGGAGGCTATAGATGAGGTTAGAGGAAGTTATGATTATGCGAAACATATCCAGGAAACATTTTTACCTGAGGATCTGTTTGTGAGGGAATGTTTCCCGGGAAGCTTTGTTCTCTTTAAACCAAAAGATATTGTAAGCGGCGATTTTTATTTTTTCAGTAAACAGGACCACCTGATAATTTTTGCCGCAGCTGATTGTACCGGGCATGGGATCCCGGGGGCTCTTTTAAGTACATTAGGTTTTGGTATCCTTGACCAGGCTGTGAATGAGATAAGACTTACCGAACCATCGCATATTCTGCACCATCTTTACTCAAAAATACACCGGTTCCTGCGAAAAGACGAAGAAGGAACAGGAATTTCAGACGATATGGACATTGCACTTTGCACACTGGATATAAGGACCAACGTGCTGACCTATGCCGGTGTTAAAAATTCATTATATCATATTTCGAAAGGCGAACTGGTTGAATACCGAGCAAATAACCTGCTCGAAAGTTGTATTGAAACAGGAGAGTGTTCCTTTGCTTCAGAGAATATACAGCTTGACACAGGAGATATAATTTACTTATTTTCAGATGGTTTTGCAGATCAGTTTGGAGGAAAATATCATAAGAAATATAAATCCGGGAGGTTCAAGTGCTTCCTGCAAAGCATCCATGAATATTCAATGCCTGAACAGAGCGAAAGATTGTATGAAGAGTTTGAACAATGGAGGGAGGAAAATAATGAGGATCAGACTGATGATATCCTGGTGATCGGGATCAGGGTATAATAACTCCTTGCTTAATAACAAAGGAGATGCCTTTAGCCACATGAATAAAAAGGGAGATTTATGGATAGAAAATATTTGTTTATGAAAAAAAAGACTTTATTTCTGGCATGTCTGCTAACTTTTCTGGTTTTACCGCTTTTAGGCCAGAAAAAGGAAGTCAGTACTCAATCTTCAAATCAGAATTCAGAAAAGAAGAGTTTCGGACTCTTTGAGGAAGAAAACCCTATAGAAATATCGCTGCTGTTCGATTTCAAACCTTATTTCAGAACCAAACCGAGAAAAGATTATTTAAATGCCAGTATAACCTTTCATCTGAGCAAAACAGATTCCATAACCAGAGATATAAGGCTAAGAACACGTGGAGAATTTCGTAACACATACTGCGGTTTTGCTCCCATCACTCTGAATTTTAAAAAAGTAGATTTCGGATATTCTGATCTTGATAAAATATCTAAATTAAAGCTGGTCACTCAATGCAATAGCGGCAAAGAATATGAAAATTACCTTTTAAGAGAGTACCTGATCTATAAGATGTTCAATATTATGACAGATACCAGCTTCAGGGTGAGGCTGTTGACTGTTAACTATATCGATTCCCAAAATAAAAGAAAGCCTGTCACTCAATATGGTTTTTTCATCGAACCTGTTGAAATGTTAGCTGCCCGGACCAATTCCGTTGAGATTGTTTCAAGAGTACTGACTCAGAAAAGTATCTTTCCGGAGATGATGGACAGGGTTGCAATATTCAATTATATGATCGGCAACTATGACTGGGCAGTACCAAACCAGCACAATATTAAAGTATTAAAACCCCTGATCTATGATCCTGCTAACCTTGGAATAGCTATACCCTACGATTTTGACTGGACCGGTCTGGTGAATGCATCTTATGCAATTCCTGCTGAAAATGTCGGAACCAGTTCTGTCCGCATTCGTATTTTTACCGGTGTTTGCCGCAGTAAAGATGTGTATATGAAAGACCTGGAGGTATTTTTAGAAAAGAAGGAAGCGTTTTACAGGGTCATTAACGAATTCCCCTATTTAAGTCAGAATTCTAAAAAAGATATGATCGATTATCTCGATGAATTTTTTGATATGTTAACCGGAAGGAAGGGAATTATAGACAACCTTCTGAACAGTTGTAAAAATTTTTAACGATAAATAGCTAAAATGAGTCCCATGTCTGTAAAAATTATGTTCTTTCTTTACATTCCCGTGGCTGCTGGTACTTCTATATTTACAGGCAGGTTCATTCTCCGGCACAGATCCTGAAAACGGGGATCATTCCTTAAATTATCATTTGTGGGAGATAAAAGATAAGGCAAATTGGGATCATGCTCCTCATAATCCTTTTCCATCCAGTACATTGCATTATCAATATCCCCGGCTAAGGCATATTGTTCGGCAATACCCCCAGGATTTATATAAACAGTTTTTGACAGTTCCACAAGAAAATCTGCAAGCTTTTTACAGGCACCCATGAAACCACCCTCTTTAAAACCTTCGTCTAACACCTTAAGAGCCTCTGGATTTTTAAAGTCTTTCCGCCATCTTTCAATAGCTTCATCCTCTCTTCCTGCGAAATAAAGTGCAAGGATGATGTTTCCATAAGCTACACCGTGCCCGGGACTGAGTTCGAGTGCTTCCTGAAATGCCCTGATAGCATCTTCATACCTGTGCACAAACATTAAGTCAATACCATAAAAAGCCTTGATCTGAGGATTCAATGGATCAAGTTCCAGTGCAATTGCAATTTGTTTCATCGCCTCATCAGGTCTTCCTAAAATATTCAGCAGATGTGAATAGGCGTTATGAGCCAGAGCATTGTTGGGGTTCAGTTCAATGGCTTTTTTATAAGATGCTTCACCTCCTTTCCAGTCCCATTTGGTCCAAACCTTCATTGCAGCCAGTGCAGAGTGAACATCAGATTGAGTGCTGTCCAGCTCAAGTGCCCTTGTGATTGCTGCCTCAGTTTTTGGAGCCGCCTCCGACACCTTAACAATTCCCATTTGCTGCCGGCAAGCCCACACCATACCAATACCTGAATAGGCAAGGGCAAAATCGGGATCTTTTTCTTTAGCCATTTCAAAGTATTGCATTGCAGTTTCCAGGTCCTTTTCTGTAAGCTTGTTATTATAAAAGCGTCCCTTCAGGTAAGCATTATAAGCTTCCAGGTTTGATGTGGGGGGTTTTTCAATAAGCCGTTTTGCTTCCGGAGTGATAACTGCCTTCAACTCCCTGGCAACGGTTTGTGCCACTTCATTTTGAATTAAAAAAATATCTGATATGTCTTTGTCATATATCTCCGACCATAAATGTGCCTCAGTCCTGGCATCAATAAGCTGAACGGTAATGCGTATATTATTCCCCATCTTCTGTAAACTGCCTTCCAGGATGGCTGAGACACCTAACTGACGGGCTATCTCCTTTATTGAAAGATCTGAGTTCTTAAACCTCGCTGATGATGTACGGGCAATGACCTTTAAATCACCGATCTTGAAAAGTTTATCTAATATCTCATCTACAATTCCCACACTGAAATATTCCTGTTCAGGATCATTACTGAGATTGTCAAATGGCAGGACTGCAACTGATTTGTCATATGAAGATAATCCGCCTGATAAGTTCTTTATCATTTTTGGTAATAACAGCAACCCGGCAATCAATAACACTATTATTATTGAAGCCGGTAATACAAATTTTTTCCAGCGGGGTTTTGGAGTACCGGGTTCTGTTTTAATGATCTTTGTCTTTACGGTATAAGCACCGGTGCCCGGATCCTTAATAGCTTTGATTATCTCTTTCACCGCATTGGCAACCTTATTGATCTGGTTCCTGTATTTTGTCTTGTTCAGGTTTTTCTTCTCATCGTCATCCGGAGTCAGCGGCCTGTTAACGCCCGGCTCTTTATAAATGAACTCAACAGCCCTAAGCACGCCTCCAAGTTCATTCTCAATAAGGGACATATCCTCCGGATCAAGATCATTGATCTTTACCGGCAGGATTCTGCTGGCAACATTCCCTCCAGATAACCTGACATCCCTTCCAAATGCGTCCTCCTTTGCCATTTTGTTAAAAGCACAGAATTCATTCTGCCAGGCAAAACTCTTCGGGTCGCAATATGTTTGAGAGATGACCGGGATAAAAACGAGGCATTTCAGCTTGTTTTCCAGACTTTTATCAACATTATGTGTCTCCAGCAATCCGTCGTGGGGGTTTTCATCAAAGTAGATAAAAATATCCTCCTTGAATGTAGCTTCAAGCTCCTTTTGCAGGTTATCTACAAACTGAGTAACCCAGCCATCATACTTATTGTCCTTCTGACGGTAGCTGATGAAGATGTCGTATTCAAAGCCGGGTATAAAGCTTGCCATGATAGTGATTCATTGTGATAAAGTTAGGAAAGGATTTAATATGAGTCAAATAAATATAATAAGTAATTGATTTGATATTATTGAAAAATATTTAACCACGGGGTCTCACAGGGTTACACGGAGAAAGAACACGGAGTTCTAAAACAGTGAAACTCGGTGAAAACTCAGTGAAACTCCGTGGTTAATAATTCTTTATAGTTCCTTCTTTTTTAATTATAAATCCTGATACTCATCGATATTTATAGATTTTTATTAAACCTGTATCAGAATATTTTTATATATTTACTTTAAATAATATAAAGATAATCAGACATTACAGACAATTTCACAAATAACTGTAAAATCTCTAACCTTAAAATAATTATACAATGCCTGACAATCTAATTAATTTGAATAACCCGGACTTTTTGGGTATAATGTTGAGGTTTGTAATAAACCTGGTTTTCCTGTTCATCCTTATCCGGCTCGTTTATTTCAGATATTCGAAAAAGAAGAA
The DNA here is from genome assembly GCA_964526345.1 of uncultured Rikenellaceae bacterium. Lineage (GTDB taxonomy): Bacteria > Bacteroidota > Bacteroidia > Bacteroidales > VadinHA17 > LD21. The sequence goes on along the minus strand of CAZGKI010000003.1, from coordinate 86,664 downwards.
GTTCATGTTCAGCTTTTTCTTAATGGGTATAGTGATCTTCTTTATAGGCTCGATGCTGAAAACAGTTTTTATGGAATTTGGAATGGCTATAGGCTTATTTGCCATTTTCACGATACTCCGATTCAGAACAAGGAATTTCACCATAAAGGATATGACATATATCTTTACTATCATTGCGATCTCAGCTATCAATTCCTTTAAACTGGTTGGATTTCCACTGCTGGGAGTTTTTATCATTAATTCAATGATCATTCTATCAGCATATTTACTTGAGAGGTACACGTCTGTTAACAAGTTCGGAACATATTCCATAATTTATGATAACCTGGAGATGCTTAAGCCGGAAAATGAGGAAGATCTATTGAAGGATATTTCCAGAAAGACCGGAAGAGATATCATAAAAATCAAAATCGACAGAATTAATTTTAAGAAGAAAGTTGCTGTCCTGGATATTTTCTTCAGGGTTTTAAATATACCCGGCAGGAATTTTAAAGGAGAAAAAGACAAATAGTTGAATCTCAGGACAGCAATAATATATGAAGTTTTATTTCCCGATATAATTAAATCTTAATAGAGTGGGTTTTTTATTTTGACCCTCATTTGAAATCAGCATATCTCCATTTTTAAAGAAAGCGATCCCTTCAGGCATGTTAAATAGTTCAGGATTGAGCTTTTCAATATATTCAATGGTCCCATTCATTTCAAAAACAAACAACAATCTTTCCATCCCGGACAACACAAATAATTTATTGGTAATAGGATGAATGCCAATTGCTGAAGGCCTGAACATAATATCAGGTTCGCTTCCTCTGGACTTCTTTTTACTTTTTACAGTAAGGGAAACCTCATTAGCCACAGCAAAGTTTTTTATTTTTGATAAATCAAATTTAAATATGGGATCTTTAACGAGTTTCCCTGAACTGAGGCTGAACCCGTAAATAGGGTGTTTTTTCTTAAAATCGGAGCCTTTCCCATTGTTAAGCTTGGGGGCAATTAAAAGCCTGTTGTTTGCTTTGTCATAACATAGTCCTTCATTTTCATCAGCAAAAATCCCGGTTGAGATTGTTTTCTTTTTAAAATCCGGGGAACTATAATTTATAATTTCAAATAGAGTCCCGTCACTTCTCAAGATATAAAATGAACTATCTACCCTGGTTACATCTTCAAAATCGCCATGGGTGCGAAATACAATCTGTGTCTTTATTTCATTTTTTAATAGATCAAGAATAAAAAGAATACCCTTTTCATCCTGTATGCAGGCAACAGATGATGAATCGATAACAGTTATCCCGGATATTTCATGAAGAATCTCAGGTAGAATAAGTTTTCTGTCCGGACAAGATAAGTTATAACCTATCGGATTAACACCTATGGTATCAGCTGGTTGCCAGCTTTTATTATTCGAATTGCTGCAACTGAATATAATATTTAAAACCAATAATATAATTGATGATGCAATCAAGTTAATTCTGGCTATTGGTTTGTTCATTTCTATTTAATAAATCCCTCATTACCTTTTCAGAAAAATAAAATATATTCACAACTATATCAGGGGTTTTGTCAGGAAGCTCCTCTTCTCCACTGGAAATAACTTTATTTAAATTGTTTGCAGTTGTATGAAAAATTATCAATCAGATTGTTAAAATTTTTTGGTTTTTCGAGCTGACTGAAGAACTGATCGAGGAATGAAATTATATCATCCCTGGATTTCTGGCTTAGATACTGGAAATCATTTACCACCGCGTAAAGCTTTTTCTTCTTATTTAGGAAATTCAACAGGTCTGTCTTAAATACTTCCTTGTCACGGCAAATACCTATAAATTTACGGTCGCGGGCACTTCTTAATCCTGTTACTTCTGCCGGTATTGAATAGTTTGCATTTACCACCCCGCAGAGATCAAAATCAAAAGGGACAGCCAAACCCAGATCGGGACCACTAAAGTCCAATGATTTTAAGACATTAATATTATGCTGTCCCGGAACAGACCAGTCCCAGTTGGCAATCATATAATTGAATATTGCCACCCTGTCCATCACTTCAGGAACAATATGAATCTGGTTCAGGTTGGGTGAATTCACAACTGTGGCATTTATTCTCCCGGCTAAAATATCAATAGGTTCAATGAAATAACCATACTGAGTGATCGGTTTACGGTTTTTTCTGGTATCAAGGACAGTGATCCTGAGTAATCTGACCCTGTAACTTGTATCCGTAAGTACATTGTAAAGTTTGTATACCAGGTACTCTCTCAGAGCATAATCATCATAAATAGTAGCAGAACCACATCTGGTGACCAGCTTTAGTTTTTTAATCTTTCCAGTGTCGGAATAGGCATTGACCGGCTTTTTGAAATTAATCCTCATTGGAGGGAAAGAACAGTTCTCATAACGAAATTCCCCCCGGTATTTGATTTTAATTTTTTTGTCGATGGAATCATTTTCTCCGGGACGAATTACCATAACACCGTCAAATGATTCTTCTTTTTTAAGTTTACGGGCAAAGCCTGTAAAATCGAACTGAATTGATATCTCGAGAATATCATCACTATCGAAAAGTGAAATGCTGTTTTTATGATTACCCTTCTTCTCCTTCTGTACTTTGTCCCCAGACTGCCCATAAGAAGTCTGAAAGGAAAGACCAAGAATGAGGATCAGGAAGGATATTGATTTAAGAATAACTGGCATCATACTTTTAGATATTAGTTGTAATAAAGTTAGGAAAGTAACAGATACAAGTCAAATAAAATTATTGTGTCGTCCCTATCTGGCCTTTCCTGAATTCTAAAATTTTTATTACCTTGTGATAGATAGCTGCATTAAAATATATGTGCCCGGTTTTCAGGAATAGATACCGATATAATTCGTTACGTTATACCGGACAAGATTATTCACGTTCTGGAAATTCTATAATCAGTGTGGGGTTTGATATTCCGTCAATCCCAGTTTCTTTATAATTGCCTGGAATCGTGGTTCATGACGCAGCCAGTTATAATCCGGATTGTTATTGATACCCGCAAAACCGTGTGGCGGATTTTCAAAGGATTTCTCAATCCAGTGTAATGCTTCTTCTTTTTTACCAAGGAGGGAATAGGCTTGAGCCAAGAACACAGGTCTGGGTTTCCGGGTTTTAAGTTCTTTATCTATCATCCAGTTCCATATGCCATCTATCCCTGATTTATTAAAAATATCAATTACAATATTTGAACCAGTCACTTTTAAAGTATCGAAGTATAATGCTTTTTGAAGTGCCTCAATTGCTTTATTGTTTTCTTTCTGCTCATAATAAATATTAAATTCTCTCCCGTAGATTAATCTGTTACTATATTCAGGATCAAGTCCCTCCAATAAAAAGCACTCTTCAAGAGATTCTTTTAATTTCCCCTGGTTATAATAATATCCTGAACTCAAAACATGCAATACAGGTAGATATGGATCAAGCTTCAATGCAATATTAATCTGTTCCCGGGCTTCATCATTCTGCCTTAATATGTTCAACAATTCTGAATAATAATGATGAGCTGTGACAAAATTGGGATTTAACTTTGTTGCAAGTTGTAATTCTTTACGGGCCTCCTCCCAATTAAATTCTTTATAATTCAGAAGAGCACCAAGAACTGTATGTGCTTCAGCAAGGTTTTTGTCGATATCGAGAGCTTTTAATGTCATCTCTTTGGATTTAGCCACACCATCATTCCATGGGATCCAACCCCAGTATGCCTGAATAAAATAAGCATCAGCCAGTCCTGCATAGGCTAATGCATATTGAGGATCAGTCGCAATTGCTTTTTCAAAATATTCGACGCTTCTATCAAGACCATATTTTGTCCTTTTATTCCAGAAGAACCGTCCCTGCAAATAGAGGTTATATGCTTCGGGGTTTCTGGTCTGGCTTTTTTCGACCTGTTCCCTGTCTGAAGAGGTTAATGTGGTTTTTAATTCGCTGGCAACATTTTGCGCTACTTCAGATTGAATTAAGAAAATATCTGAAATGTTTCTGTCATATATTTTTGACCATAGGTGAACATCTGTCTTAGCATCAATCAGCTGGGCAGTTATGCGTACGTTATTCCCCACTTTCTGAACACTGCCCTCCAGAATTGAATTAACTTTTAACTCTTTAGCAATCTCCTTTATAGTAAGATCTGTATTCTTGTACCTCTTTGTAGATGTGCCCGAAATTACTTCCAAATCGCCTGCCTTAAAAAGGTAATTTAAAATTGTTTCCACAATACCATCACTGAAATATTCCTGTTCAGGATCATTGCTGAGATTTACAAAAGGCAGGACTGCAATCGATTTATCGATGGTTTCAGACTTTTTAAACATAGCTGGTATAGTAAAATATCCTAAAATAAATAATGCCAGAACCATTAATATCCCGGAAATTATCTTTGTCTTAATGCTCTTATTCTTATATGACAAATCCTTTCCCTGGTCTTGTTCAGCTATCTCATTTGACAGCTGATTATGTTTCTTTAATGCAACAATGATCTCTTTGGCAGCATTTGCAACTTTATTGATTTGATTACGATAGATAGTACCATTCAAATTATCCTGAGGTGCATCTTCATCAGATCTTAATGGCCTGTTTACTCCAGGCTCTTTATAGATGAATTCAATCCCGCGAATAAAACCACCCAGTTCATTTTCTAAAAGCTGTTTGTCATCTGTGTCAAGCTCGTGTATCTGAACCGGCAGAACCCTGTTGGCAACATTGCCATTAGGCAGTTTCACCTTCAATCCGAAGCTATCATGCGAAGCTTGCCTGATAAATGCCTTGAATTCATTCTCCCATGCGAATGATTTTGGATCGCAATAGGTGCGGGAAATAATTGGAATAAAGATCAGGCATTTCAGTTTTTCTTTGAGTGATTCATCAACATCATGTGTCTCCAGAAGTCCGTCAAACGGATTAATGTCAAAATATACATTTATTTCTTCTTTAAATGTCGATTCGAGCTCCCCTTTAAGATTTTCCACAAATTCTGTGACCCAGCTATCGTGTTTGTTGTCTTTCTGGCGGTAGCTGATGAAAATATCATATTCAAAACCGGGGATGAGACTTGCCATGTCAGTCGTTTATTATGATAAAGTTAGGAAAGTAATGGATATAAGGCAAATTAAAATTCAACTTACCCTTCGGTACTCAATGAAATCATATTATCAATAAGCAAAAGATTAATGAGTGAAAAAACAAAATTCCAGTATCTTTGAAGAAACTCAAACTAACTTTTTTACCCGATGCTTAACCTGCTGAAACATCCATTCCTGACCCATAAGCTCACGCGCCTTCGTCGTAAGGAGACCGATACAAAAGACTTCCGGAGGACACTCGGAGAGATTGCCGGGCTTATGGCTTATGAGATAACACGCGACCTGCCTTTGAAAGATATCACTATTGAAACACCCCTTGGCAAATGTCATACTCAGGAACTCGCCAGAGATGTGGTGCTCATCCCTATCCTCAGAGCCGGACTTGGCATGGTTGAAGGCATTTCCAACCTCATGCCTTCTGCGCGTATAGGGCATCTTGGCATGTACCGCGACCATGAAACACTTCAACCTAAAACCTATTATTCAAAATTCCCTGATAACCTGCCCGATGCTATTGTGATGGTACTCGATCCGATGCTTGCAACAGGAGGCAGTTCAAGCGCAGCAATTCAGATACTTAAAGATCATGGAGCAAGAACAATAAAACTTGTTTGTGTTGTAGGAGCTCCCGAGGGTATAGATAAGATCATGAAAGACCATCCGGATGTGCAGATCTACCTTGCTGGTCTCGATGAAAAACTGAACCATAACGGGTATATTGTTCCCGGTCTGGGTGATGCAGGCGACAGACTATTTGGGACAAAATAAACAAAAATTACTGCAGACTCTCAAGCGCGTACCTTATATAAACATTGTTGAGTTCGCACAATCCCTTCTCTTTGACTCTTTCCTGCCCTGCTGACAGAACATATTTAAGAAATCCAATTATGGCAGGGTCTGTCGGCTTACCTACCGATCCGATCATAAGTTCCCTGCAAAGGCATTCAGGATATATGCCAAGCCATATGCTCCTGTGAGCCATTGCAAGGTTTTTGAAAGGCCACTCTTTTCTGTCAACCTTATTGTCAAAGTCGAGATCGAACGGAACCAGCTGTATCTTTTCTTTTCTCTCGCCGGTGCTGAAATTAAAAGCATAGGAGAAATTACAAAAGCCTATTGCCAGTTTATTATCCTGTATACTCTTTATCATCTCCAGGTCTCCGTTTACCTTTACTCCTTTAAGATCTGAAGCTTTTTTATAAAAGAATCCTGCAAACACTTCTGCAGCGCCTGACTCATCGACGCGTGCATATACCACTGCCTTCTGGGTCCCTGCTGTATCAAGTACCTCTCCCCATCTAACCGGTGAATCGCTGGTAAAGAGCTTCTGCAATTCATCCGTACTTAATCCCTGCTTCATAATCCTGTTTATAAAAGGATTATCCTGATTAACAATGGTAGCCACACCTTCCTTTGCTACCGGAATTGTCCAGATACCTGCTTCTTTTTCCGGTTCAGCCAGCGGCCTCGATATCATAGCCAACATTGCTTTCTTTTCAAGAAGATCAGAAATTCCCTGCCCGGTACCTGTTTCCCTGACTTCAATATTAACATCCGGATGAATTTTCATGAAATCATCAGCCCATTGCCTCGCCAGAGGTGCAAGTGCATATGCACCGCTGACTACGAAACTTCCCGAAAGAACAGTTTTGGAAGGTTCGTTGAGATTTTCTGATTCTTTTTCAGGTTTGCGTGTCTTGCAGCCAGAAATTAAAATAAGACACAAAAGCAGAAGAAGACATTTTTTGAAGCTCATTTTTTTTTAAAGTTATAAAGAAATATTACAGAAATCAATATGATTTTGTCATACTATATGTAATTTTTAGTAACCGCCTTTTTTGCCACAAAGGCGCTATTACACAAAGTTTCGTCAAAAATTTCTTTAAGAGATATTCCCTTTGTTTACCTTTGCACCGTTGTACCGTTGTACCGTTGTACCGTTGTACCGTTGTACCGTTGTACCATTGTACCATTGTACCGTTGTACCATTACGCCTTCGCCAAGGCTTCTATATGCGTAGTGTGCCATTTAGCCGAAACAATTATTGTATAAAATCTGTTTATTCAGGGAATGCAAACCAATAAGGTTATAGAAGTAAAGAATGTCTGGAAATCATTTAAAACTGTCCAGGCTGTTAAAGGGATCAATCTTAATATTCCCAAAGGACAGTTTGTTGCTCTACTGGGGCCAAATGGTGCCGGAAAGACCACCCTGGTGGAGATGATCGAAGGAATACAGAAACCTGATAAAGGTGAAATTACTATCATGGGCAGGCACTGGAAAGGCAATGAGGATGAATTACATAAAATTATAGGCCTCTCACTTCAGGAAACAAGGTTTATTGATAAACTCAGAGTAACAGAAACGCTGCAACTTTTCGCCGCTTTTTTCAACACGGGAAAACAAAGGGTGGATGAGATAATTGATATTGTCGGACTGGAAGAAAAAAGGAGGTCGTATGTCGTAAATCTTTCCGGCGGACAAAGACAGCGGCTTGCTCTCGGCATTGCCCTGATTAACTCTCCTGCTATCCTTCTCCTGGATGAACCGACAACCGGCCTTGATCCTAATGCTCGTCGTGAGATCTGGGAAATTCTTCAAAAACTGAGGGGACTTTATGAAACATCCATGATCCTCACCACTCACTATATGGAGGAGGCTGAGAATCTGTGCGATTATATAATTATTATGGATAACGGGATTATCCTTCGTGAAGGAACTCTGAACCAGCTTCTTATTGAAGAATCTGATACAAAGATAGTTGAGTTTACAGTTGAAACAGGAACAATACCCGGACCCGAAACCACATCCGGACTTCCTTTTTCAATACATACTGGCGACTCACTGGATAAAGGTATTGTAACCCTGAAGGATTTTCAGAATGACCTCCCTGAGTTTTTATCCTTTATTAAGTCGAGGAATATAATCCTCAGACATATGGAATGCAGACGAAAAACACTAGACGATCTGTTTGTTTCACTTACCGGAAGAAAAATTAATGATTAAATTATTCAGGTTCAATCAGTTATTACAGCTCACATCTGCTCTCTTCCGTGAAATTATCAGGGAGCCCGGAGTCCTTTTCTGGGGCATCCTCTTCCCGATACTCATGTCGTTGGGACTGGGGCTTGCTTTTACAAAAAAAGCAGATGTGGTGCGTAAAATAGCTGTAATTAATACCCCGGAAATTTCTGTAAATGATACTTCAGCCATTTCTGTGTTTCTTGAAAAAACCTGCGAAAAAAACCTTACAGGAAGCAAGAATGATTACCAGTGGAAATATGTGATTAAGGATGCAAAGCTGGGCAACTCAATTTTTTTCTTTTTCAGAATGAACTGGGATAGTGCCATGGTGCAGCTAAAAAGAGGTACGGTTAATATCATTCTGAAAGATACTGAAGGGGCAACTGAATATCATTTCGACCCGATGAATTCTGATGCTGAGCTGGCTTATCTCAAACTCAGCAGTGTTATCGGGTCAGGCAGAATCCTTCCCGAAGGACGGAGCGATGAAATAAAGCCGCTTACTGTAACAGGTACCCGTTATATTGATTTTCTTGTTCCCGGACTGATCGCAATGGGTATTATGATGTCGTGCATGTGGGGTATAAGCTATGGCATCATTGATAAACGCTCGAAAAAGCTTCTTAGAAGGTTAGTTGCCACACCAATGAAAAAGTCTCATTTCCTGGTAGCCCTCATAACTGTAAGACTGACAATGAATCTGATTGAAGCAGTAGTGCTTATCATTTTTGCAATTCTTGCCTTTCACATGACTATCCAGGGGAGTATCTCAGCTCTTATAATCTTGTTTATTGCCGGTAATATTGCCTTTGCTGGGATTGCTGTACTTGTGTCCTCACATACTTCGAACACCGAGGTAGGCAACGGGCTGATCAACTTTGTAGTTATGCCCATGATGGTATTGTCGGGTGTTTTTTTCAGCTATCATAACTTCCCCGATTGGAGTATAGGTGTCATCCAGAAACTGCCACTGACAACGCTGGCCGACGGGATGAGGAGCATTTTCAACGAAGGGGCAGGATACGCTGAAGTTGCATTACCGGTTCTGATACTTACTGTAACTGGAGTAATATTCTTTGGCGCAGGACTGAAGATCTTCAAATGGCATTGAGACTTTAAGGCTTTAGGGCTTTAAGGCATAACGGCATTAAGGTTTTAAATCTTTATTCCATTGTGCTATTGCGTCGATGAGCCGTTGCGCCATTACCCGTTATCTGTCAAACTGCTGAACCTTGAGAAGATTTGCATTACATTATCAACATAGGTCTTTGACACCGGGATATCAATCACGAATGGATTATCAAGTTCAAGCTTGAGACCATCCTTGTCTTTCCTTATTACCTTAACCTTTTCAAAATTAACCATATACGACCGATGGCAACGAACAATTTCTGTTCCTGCAAAATTTTCTTCCATTTTTTTCATCGTGTCACGTAACAGGTATTTTGAAATTTTCCCTTTGTTCAGGTAACAGATACTGACATAATTTTCAGTTGATTCAAGATACAGAAGGCTCTCCTTTTTTACTGAAAACTTAAGGACTGATTTATCATCATAAAAAGGGATCATATCCCGCATATTTCCTGAAAAGGATTGAATTTCAACCATCCTTTCAGTTTGTTCCTCCTTATCGCGCCAGGAAAAATATAATCACAATACAGAATATGGCAGCAATAATACAAGAGCTGTACTACGGGCCGACAGCTTAACAAGGTCGGTAAATACCCGGCTGTCTTTTAATATGAACTTTTCAAAAATTGTGTAAAACACTGCCATCAGCATTATTTCTGCAAAGATCCAGGCAAGATATTGTAATATATTAATGATATGCTTACGGCAAACATAATACATTACAATCCTGCTTATTACCACAACCAGCACTCCTGTCAGAATTACCAGGCTTGAATAAGTAAGGAACTCCAGCTTAATAAGATTGAACTATCTGTCGGCTCCAAAAGGTGAATAGATATTGATGAATACCAGGGCGAAAAGAGCAGTAAATAGAATTAATCGGGCAATGTTTCTCTTCTCATAGAGATACGGCGGTAATGGTTTCTGAAGGTCCAGCATCAGATAGTTTATCATTGCAAAACTGGCTTTTTTATCGTACACTTTTTAATAAACACAGTTTATGGTTATCCGGATCCCCTCGATAATGTATGGGATAACAAATGCTCAAGAAAAAGCCACCGGTGAAAAAGATCCCTCGCTAACGCTCGGGATGACACGACAAATTAGAGGGGATAAGGTAGGCAGCGGTGATTTGCACTGGCAAATCACCGCTGCCTACCTTCATTAATCACATTAGAATTGTCATGCCGAATGGAGCCAGGTCCTGTAGCAAAGCTAAGGACCGGCGAAATGAGGCATCTCCAATTATAATTTTGAAATTAATCTACTGAAAAATTCTATCCCTCATAATAAAATTCTGTCACATAATTTGAATTTTCGTCCCCATGGCTATTCATCCGGCACATTTATTTGTAGCACTCACACACGGGATTTTCCTTTGTGCTAAATACAAAGACTTTTCTAATAAAATGGAGTACACTAAAAAATATAATGAATTAAAATCGGTTTTTAATCCTGAAATAAAAGAAATCAAAATTCCGGGATCTGATATAAGAATTGTCAATTCAGAATTCCGCTCCAATATTGTTAAAAATATATTCTTTAACAAGAATGATGTTTCAATTACAGAAAATACTTCATTTTCATATCCGGTATTTGTACCGGTGAACAAACAGAGCAAAAAGGTCATCTTATTACTTCACGGTCTCAACGAAAGAAGCTGGATCAAATATTTGGTCTGGGCTTACTATCTTTCGTTAAGTACGGAAAGCTATGTCATATTGTTCCCGATTTCTTTTCATATCAATCGTTCACCTGTTTTATGGAAGGACCCCAGGGCTATGCTTCCTTTTCTACAGGAACGAAAAACGACTTATAGTGAAATAGACATGTCCAGCTTTGCAAATATTGCTTTAAGTAACAGACTTACAGAAGATCCCATGCGTTTTTTTAACTCAGGTTACCAGACTGTCTGCGACATTGAAAAACTGATGATCAGGCTAAAGAAGGGCGAACACGATGTTGTTCCCGGTTGCAGTGAAGTAAATATTTTTGCTTATTCAATCGGAGCATTTCTTGCCCAGATAATCATGATGGGCAATCCTAAAAATCTCTTCTCAGAATCGAGGCTCTTTATGTTCTGCGGTGGTTCTGTCTTCAGTAATATGCATGGCACCTCAAAACTGATAATGGACAGCCTGGCATACGACAAGCTATACAGTTTTTATATGAACAATTTTGAAAAAGAGATCATGAGGAAGAATTCCTGGATTGATTATATCAGGTCCAGTCAGATTGGAATGGCTTTCAGGTCGATGATTGACCTGGGAAGGTTTAAAACTATCAGGGAAAATATGTTGCAAAGATTAAAAGAGCAGATAAGGTCGGTAGCATTAACAAAAGATGCAGTAATCCCTGCCAGGGGAATTGTTGAAACCATGAATTTCAGAACGAATAAGATGAGTTATCCAGCTGAAGTATGGGATTTCCCCTATCCTTATTCCCACGAAAATCCCTTCCCTGTTTTTAATATACCATTAAGCCGGGAAGTTGACAGGAGCTTTGAACGTCTCTTTACTGAGGCAATTTCATTTCTGGCCTGAAGATATTCAGGTATTATTTAGTCAATTTTACCTATAAGAATCTGCGAATATCAGCGCGTTTTGCGGGAAACAAAAAAAATCTCCCACAGAACCCGATAATTAAAGTTTTTTGCAATTCATGCAACAATTCATTTTTCATCCTGTCTTTAAACCGAAATGAGTCCAAAACAGAAAAAATGAAACATATGAAAAACCTGAAGCATTTAATGTTAATAGCTCTGTGTCTCGCCATCACTGCTTGTACAGATGGACAGATACGGCGAACGGTAACAGGAAACCACGATGTGGTTAAAAAAGAAAGAACAACCGATTCATTTACCGGTATCAGGGTCAGCACAGGAATAGATGTCTACCTTAAACAGGGCAATATGATAAGCGTGGTTCTTGAAGCCGATGAGAACCTTCACGAATATATTATGACTGAAGTAAAAAATGGTATTCTGAATATTTATACTGATGCCAACATTCGCGATGCCGAAAGAAAGAGAGTCTATGTCACAATGAAAGAGATCACATCTCTGAGAAGTACAAGTGCAGGGGACATATTCGGAGAGACACCTGTGAGGACAGATAATTTAAAATTATCAGCCTCAAGCGCCGGTGATATCAAACTGGAAGTGTATGCTGACAATGTAGAGGCAGGGATAAGCAGTTCAGGAGATATAACCCTGACAGGTGAGGCAGAGACGCTCAACGCTAACCTCAGCAGTGCAGGAGATCTTAATGCTTATAACTTTAAAGTCAGGGAAGCTGATGTGAGCGCCTCCAGCGCAGGTGATGCTGATATTTATGTTACTGAAAAACTAATCGCAAGGGCATCAAGTGCAGGTGATATTAATTATAAAGGTGATCCTAAGTATATTGATGCACATTCATCAAGTGCAGGCGGGATTCACAGGAGATAGATTCTAATTAATATATATTTCATGTATTATTACAAGCCGTCAGGGTTACTCCTGGCGGTTTTTTTTAACTTTACCCCCGGGAAATTTATTAACAAAATAACAGAATAAATGAAAGAAAATATAAGCATCAACCTGAAGAATGCTGGCAGGTTTATCTCTTATGAAGAGGTTATTGCACTTGCCCAGCAATCGGTTCGTCATCTTGAATCACTTAATGCGGGAACAGCTGCAGGAAATGATTTTCTGGGATGGCTGACACTCCCGGAGGATATCATTCCACAGATAGAAAGAATTGAAAAGAGTGCAAAACACCTCAGGTTAGTTTCCGACACCACAGTTGTGATAGGTATAGGAGGTTCATACCTTGGGGCCAGAGCAGTCATTGAGGCTTTGTCACATTCATTCTCTTCGTTACAAAAAACCAGACAACATGAGGTGATTTATGCAGGTCAGAATATAAGTGAAGATTATATTGCCGACCTTCTCGAGATACTCGACAACAGAGAATATTCCATCATCGTAATTTCAAAATCGGGGACAACCACAGAGCCGGCTCTTGCTTTCAGAATACTTAAGGACCATCTCGAAATGAAAGTGGGTAAAAGCGTGGCAGCTGACAGGATCATTGCTATAACCGATAGTTCAAAAGGGGCCCTGAGGTCACTTGCTGAGATAAACGGGTATGAGACATTCGTAATACCTGATAATGTAGGTGGCAGGTATTCCGTGCTTACCCCGGTAGGGCTTCTTCCTATTGCTGTCGGCGGGCTGGATATTAAGATGCTGGTTAATGGGGCACAGGCAATCGAAGAGATCACAAGAAATAACAAAAATGCTTCCGCCAATCCTTCAATGTTATATGCTGCTGCACGAAACCTGATCCTCCGGAGTGGAAGGCCGGTTGAAATACTTGTCGGATACACTCCAAAACTTCATTACCTCGCTGAATGGTGGAAACAGCTTTTTGGAGAGAGCGAAGGGAAAGAGGGAAAAGGTATCTTCCCGGCTTCTGTTGACTTTACTACAGACCTTCATTCTCTGGGTCAGTATATTCAGGAGGGTCAAAGAATACTTTTCGAGACAATGATCTCTGTAAAAAATCCAGCTAAAAAAGTAACAATACCTTTGGAAAAAGATGATTCCGACCAGCTTAATTATCTTGCAGGGAAAAGACTCTCAGATGTTAATCTGAATGCTGAAACAGGGACCATACTTGCCCATACTGACGGAGAAGTCCCTGTTATCAATATAAATGTTCCGGAGCTCAGCGAGTTTTATATTGGACAGCTGATATACTTTTTTGAACTTGCCTGTGCAATCAGTGGTTATATACTTGATATTAATCCATTCGATCAGCCAGGTGTTGAAGCATATAAGAAGAATATGTTTGCCTTGCTCAACAAACCGGGCTTTGAAGAAACCGGGAAAAAGCTCCGGGAACGATTGAAATAGAAGAATTTATTAATATTAAGCCTGATAAATATGAAAATAGAACTTAAGAAAGACTTCACATGGTCATTGGTTGTACCCACCAGTATGGGTGTCCGCATCACACCTGCAAACAATCAGCCTGTTTATTGCAGCGACACATTCCTTATGACAGCTTCGAGTGCTGAATCCAATGTAGCCAGTGTCTCATCATTCCTGGGACTTCCCGTGAAAGTCCTTACAACTTTTGTCAAAGATAGTCCTATCGCCAGGTTTCTGAAAGATAACCTTGCCGGCAGACATATGGCATATGAAGGTGTTGAAGTTGAGCAGGGCGGACCCTGGGGTTATCGTCATCAGTTTAATATTGCAGACACCGGTTTCGGATCACGCGGGCCCAGGGTTCAGAATGACCGCGCCGGAGAAGTAGGAAGGACCCTGAATGTAAAAGATTTCGATCTGCAGCGTATCTTCGTCAAAGAGGGCGTTCAGATACTTCACCTTTCAGGTCTGATTGCTGCACTGTCGCCGGAAACAAGCAATTTCTGCCTTGAACTGGCGAGGGCAGCTAAAAAATATGGCACCCGTATCTCTTTCGATCTGAATTATCGTGATACATTCTGGAAAAACCGCGAAAGAGAGCTTTCGGCGACATTTAAGGAAATAGCTGGTATTGCCGACATTCTTCTAGGTAATGAAGAAGATTTTCAGCTTTGCCTGGGAATAGAAGGTCCTGAAAAGGGAGGAAAAAACCTGGCTGCTAAAATTGATAGCTTTAAAGAAATGATAAAACGTGTTAAAAGAACATTTCCACACGCTTCAGTCTTTGCAACCACACTCAGGCAGGTTATCAGCACAAATGAGCATCTCTGGGGCGCTATAATGCTGGAAAGCGAAAACTGGCATATAGTTGAACCAAGGGATATACATGTTCTCGATCGTATTGGCGGAGGCGATGGATTTGTAGGAGGATTACTCTATGCTATTCTCAGGGGCTGGGAACCTGAAAAATGGATCCAGTTCGGATGGGCAACCGGGGCTCTGGCCACTACCGTTTTAACCGATTATAGTCAGCCTGCCGATGAGGAACAGGTGTGGAGCATCTGGAAAGGCAATGCCAGGGTTAGAAGATAATCTATTTTTTTACCAGAAGCTTGTGCTTTTTAATAAATTCAGCAAGAACCTGGGTAAGGTTCGGATCACCTATTTCCTGAAGATCATAATAGACCCTGGTATTTGGCTTCCTGATTTTTATGATCCTGTTAAGATCAATAGGAGTGGCAATGATTACGCTGTCGCAGTCAGTATTATTTATGGTTTTTTCCAGGTCTTTTAACTGCTGCTCACCATATCCCATGGCGGGTAAAAGGCTGCCGATATTGGGATAAAGACGAAATGTCTCGCTCAATTTCCCAACAGTGTAAGGTCTTGGGTCAACCATTTCCTTTGCTCCGAATTTACGCGCCGCAACTACTCCTGCTCCCAGCTTCATTTCACCATGAGTAACCGTCGGACCATCTTCTACAACCAGCACTCTCCTGCCTCTGATAACTGAGGGATCATCAACTTTTATGGGTGATGCCCCGTCGATCACCATAGCGCCGGGATTAACCTTAGCAATGCTTTCACGAACCACCTGGATGGCTTCGGGTGCCGCACTGTCCATTTTATTGATCACCACAACATCAGCAAGCCTCAGGGTCACTTCACCGGGATAATATTTCAGTTCGTGACCTGCCCTGTGAGGATCGGTTACTGTAATCATAAGATCGGGCTTAATGAAAGGAAAATCGTTATTGCCTCCATCCCATAAAATAACATCGCAACCTGAAGTATCTTTCTCTGCTTTGCGAAGAATTGCCTCATAATCGACTCCCGCATAAATAACATTTCCTCTGACCACGTGTGGTTCATATTCTTCCATTTCCTCAATGGTGCATTTATTCTTTTCAAGGTCTTTGATAGCAGCAAACCTCTGAACTTTCTGGGCATTCAGATCGCCATAAGGCATCGGATGTCTGACTGCTACAACTTTCAACCCGGCAGCCATAAGGAGTTCAATTACCCTTCTGGATGTCTGACTCTTTCCACATCCAGTTCTTATCGCACACACAGCTATTACCGGTTTTGTGCTTTTCAGCATCGTGCCGTCAGGACCCAGAAGAACAAAATTGGCACCCGCTGCATTTACTATTGCACTGACCGACATAACTTTCTGGTAGGTTACATCACTGTATGAGAATATACAATCATCAACTTTATATTTTTTAATAATTTCAGGTAGTGTCCCCTCATCATATATGGGAATTCCGTCAGGGTATAATTTACCTGCCAGCTCTTTTGGATACCTCCTTCCATCAATATCCGGGATCTGAGCCGCAGTAAAAGCAACAACTTTATAATTTTCATTATCCCTGAAACAGGTGTTGAAATTATGGAAATCCCTGCCGGCAGCACCAATGATGATGACATTCTTCTTACTCATACATCCTCCTGATTATTTTAATTTATTTTTAATATGAAAGAAATTTCATTTTAAAATGAAATAACAAATGTATAATTTGCATACATAAATTCCGAGTATTTAATTGGAATTTTAAAAGTGCCGGAATTATATATTAACATCCTGTAATACAACCTACTAGCAATATGTTTCCGATCATTTAAAAACATGTTAAAGAAAATGTTTTCAGGAGAAGAAAGTATATGGCAAATTCTTTGTACTATTATAACAATATATGAATGTCCTCGCCCACATATATCTGTCCGGTGATTCTGAAAAGATAATGATCGGAAATTACATCGGAGATTATGTTAAGGGGCGTGATTATCTAAATTATCCTGATCTCATTCGCAAAGGAATTATACTTCACCGTAATATTGACGGATTTACCGACCGGCACCCCGTTGTACACCGGAGCAAAATATATTTCTCGCGAAAATACCATAAGTATTCGGGAGTCATAACAGATATAATTTATGACCATTTCCTCACCAGGGAATGGAATCTCTTTTCGCGCAGACCGCTGGAAAGTGTTACATATAACTTTTACAGGGCTCTTGTAAATAACTATGATATACTGCCTGATAATGTAAGGGAGATGATGCCTTTTTTTATAATTAACAACTGGATTGAATCGTATCAGACTATAAATGGTATCCGTCATGTTTTAAAGACATTAAGTAACCGGACAACTCTGCCGAAGGAGACACGGTTCGCAATAAGAGAGCTTAAAAAAAACTATGCTCCTCTCCAGGAGGATTTTCTTGAATTTTTTCCGGAGCTTATCGACTATGTTGAGAAAGACTTTGGAATTGATATAAGTCACAGGATTACAATACCATTCTGATCATACAAGGTATTCCATACGTCCGGCATCAAGCCTGAGGAAAACAAATAACAAAATTGTAAATCCCCATAGGGAGCTCCCTCCGTAGCTGAAGAATGGAAGAGGGATCCCAATCACCGGAACAAGGCCGGTAGTCATTCCTATGTTGATTATAAAATGCGTTAAGAGTATGGAAATAACTCCGTATCCGTATATCCTGGAGAATGCCGATCGCTGCCTTTCAGCAAGAAAAATAAGTCTCAGCAGAAGAAAAAGGTACAACCCGACAACTGCAAGAGATCCCAGAAACCCCCACTCTTCACCAACAGTACAAAAAATGAAGTCGGTGCTCTGCGCGGGAACAAACTTATATTTTGTCTGTGTTCCCTGCAAAAACCCCTTTCCTGAAAATCCTCCGGATCCTATAGATATCAGCGATTGATTTACATTATATCCCGTTCCGTGAGGATCAGATTTTATCCCCAGCATTATTTCCACCCTGTCTTTCTGATGTGGTTTAAGCAAATGATTAAAGGCAAAATCCACTGAATTTATATAGAGGATGCTTCCAAAAAGAAAAAGATAAATGAAAAGTACAGATATTGCTTTACGCGTATAAATAGGATAAGAATAAATAAGACCGGCCAGTACGAGGGTTATTAATAATATAAGCTCATTCCCCAATGATTTAAAGACATAATGATTAATTAAATAAAGGGCCCCGCCGACTAATATGAATATTCCCAGACCGGCAATACAGGTTTTCCATTTCCTTGTGGTGAACCATGCCAGAAGAAAAGCTATTATTACCAGGGAGATTTCGAGGTACAGATTATTTATCAGGAGCGTTAGAAAAAATAAAATCAACATCAGTAATCCTGAAATAAAAATATAGGGGCTCATCCCCTCCCTGAAAAGGACAATAAAGAAGGAGAAGAATACGATTGTAGATCCCAGATCGGGCTGTAAAGCAGTCAACATTGCAGGAAAGAGTATTATTCCTGTTGCAATTACTATCACTCTTAGCTTTGTTAGTTCCTGTCGATGGTTTGTGAGAAAACTTGCCAGGGCAAGAGCTGTTCCGAATTTTGCAAATTCCGATGGCTGAAAGCTGAACGGACCGAATTCAAACCACGACCTGGCTCCATTTATCTCCCTGCCTAAAACAAGTACCGAAACAAGCAGCAGCATAACAACTGCATAAACGATCCAGGCAAAAAAGAAATAGAACCTGCTGTCGATTATTACAACAAATACTGCAATCACAAGCGTTGCCAGGATCCATACAAACTGTTTGCCGTATCTTTGTGAAAGATCGAGTATTTCCTTATGATCTTCATTATAAACGGCAGCATAAATATTAAACCATCCCATGATAACCATCAAAAGGAAAATAAGTATCGTGATCTTATCAATACCGTTCCAGATATTAATGCTGCGTTTCATCTTCCGTTGACTGGTCAACTAAATTTAGTTCCAGCATCCTTTTTTCCATATACTTGTTTGAGATCTCTCCTTTTAAATATTTTTCAATCATAAGACTTGCCACCGGCGCCGCATATGTAGAACCAAACCCGGCATTTTCTACATAAACGGCAATCGCTATTTTCGGATCATCTTTTGGTGCAAAAGCAATAAAAACCGAATGGTCTTTTCCATGAGGATTCTGAGCAGTACCGGTTTTTCCGCAAACTATAATATCTTTTATGGCAGCCCCCCGCGCAGTAGCACCTTCGCCTCCGTTTACAACTCCTTCCATCCCTTTGATTATTTCTTCAAAATTCACAGAATCAATACTAATCTTATTGCGTACAGTATAGGCCTGATCTATTCTGTTATCCTTACCGATAGATTTAACAATATGAGGAATATAATAATAGCCCCTGTTGGCAATTGCTGATACCATGTTAGCCATCTGAAGAGGTGTTGTCAGAATCTCACCCTGACCTATAGCCATAGAAATAATATTAAGCGCTTTCAATCTGTTGTTATAAATCTTGTCAAAATATGATGCTGGCGGAATTAGTCCGGGCAGTTCATTTGAGAATTCTGTTCCCAGCTTCCTGCTAAAGCCAAATTCCAAAAGATAGCTTCTCCATTTTTCATAAGCTTCTGATACTGATCCGTAATTAGGGTTCTCAAGTATCTTTCTGTAGGTCTGACAAAAATAGGAATTGCATGATATCATTATAGCATCTGCAAGGTTGAGAGGAGACCGGTGTGAATGACATGCAACAAACAGGTATCCATGGTCACATCCAAACTCAGTTGAGGGTACAATAACCTTTTCCTGGAGCCCTATCAGTCCGTTAATGGGCTTAAAAGTCGACCCGGGGGGATATGAAGCCATGAAAGCTCTGTTAAAGAGTGGCTCTGAAACTGTGTCTGCCATCAGTCGGGCAAAGTTCTCCGAACGAACTCTGCCAACCAGTAAACCAGGATCATAATCAGGTGAAGACACAAGTGCAAGGATCTCTCCGGTTTTTGGTTCAATAGCCACTATGCTTCCTGTTTTTTTCTGCATGAGGCGTTCGCCGTACTCCTGAAGGTCAAGGTCGATAGATGAAATAATATCAGCACCCTGGACAGCCATTGTATCCATGTTTCCTCCGGCATAGGAACCTTTCACGCGGCTGTAGGCATCTACCAGATAAATCTTTACGCCCCGCTTTCCCCTGAGTTCGGTCTCATACGCTTCTTCAATGCCAAGCTTGCCGATATAATCTCCCGGCTTGTAATAGGGTTCCTTTTTAATTATTGATTCATCCACTTCACTTACATACCCAAGGAGGTGAGCAGCGATCGGTCTTGAATATTTTCTCAATGTCCTCGGCTGAACATAAAACCCCGGAAACAAAAACATCTTCTCCTGGAACCTGGCATACATCTCGGCCGAAATCTGTTTAAGAAATACAGAGGGAGCTCTTTGCGAATAATTTTTTGCCGCTTTCATTTTCTCAACGAAATTTTCGCGGGTAATACCCAGATCATCGCAAAAAGTAGCTGTATCCATTTCTCCGGTCTGGGCAGGGATAACCATCAGGTCGTATGCAGCCTGATTATATACCACCAGGTTGCCTTTCCTGTCATAAATAAGTCCGCGTGCCGGATATTGTGTAACATACCTTAGTACATTATTGTCGGCTGAAAGTCTGTATTTATCCTGGACTACCTGTATTGTGAATAATCTTAACAGCAGCACAACAGAAGCAAGCACTACGATTGTAATGATAAAATACTTTCTGTTGATAAATGCATCTTTCATAGAAAGTGTTTATTTCCCCTTCCTGATATATTCGAGAAGGAGAATGAAGGTCACTGAAAACAATGAACTTAGTAATACTCTGGCCAGGGTTCGGAAAAAATCTGTTAGCCTGAATACTTCAAGATAAAACAAGGCCGTATGATGGATAACAACTATTATGGCGGTATAAGTGAGAAACCACCGGAAACCGTACACAATCATTGACGGATCGGCACCTGATTCATATCCGTCTCTTGGAGATATGATCCTTAAGACAAATGGCCTTACAAATCCTGCCAGAAGCGTGGCCGATGTATGCATCCCGGGCGTCCCCGAAAAGAGATCAATAATCAGGCCCGTGAAAAATGAAATGATCAGGAGCAGCCATGCTGGTATTTCAAATGGCAGAAGAAGAATGAACATCAGGTATACATACGGATTTACATACCTGCTGAACTGTATATTGTTAAATAACAGAACCTGAAGCAGGAGCAGTAAAATAAAGATCAGGCCAAACCTTAAAATCCTGTTGATCATTCAAATTGTTTTTCAAGTTCAATCTGCTCGGTCTTCTTCATATTACCAATCACATTGACGTAATAAAGCTTTTTAAAATCGGTCGCCAGCGTGACTTCTATATTATAAAAATCGCCACCAGTCTTTTTAAAATCGCTTATGGTCCCTATCATTATACCCTCCGGAAATACTGCAGAATAACCGGTTGTCTCAATAGTATCTCCTATTCCAAATGTCACGTGCTGTGGTATTTCGCTCAGTACAGCATGACGATAATCTCTTCCATCCCATGACAACGATCCGAAATAACCGTTTGATTTCAGACGTGCGCTAAGCTTGAAATCAATATTAAGCAATGACATCACAACCGAATAATTATCGGAACAACCCACTATCATTCCCGCTGCATTATCACCCGATACCACGACCATTTCGGCGCTGAGACCTTGTTTCGTTCCTTTATCAAGAGTGAAAAAGTTTTTCTGCTTGTATATAGAATTATCAATTACCCTGGCCGAAGTGTAAACGTACTGTTGCTGGTAAATTGTGTCGGTGATTAAAAAGAAATGAAGATCTTCTTCTTTTACCAGGCGTTCAATACTGTTTTTCAGCGAAGTATTCTCGAGTGCAAGAGCCTGATTTATTTCAGCCAGGTGAAAATAGGCCCGTGTGTTGCTCATCCTTTGTTCGATCCCCTGTGTAATGCCCCTGATACCTTTTACAATCCTCGTATTATGGTAATTATTGCCTGTGCTGAGTAAATACAATGCTATTCCTTCAAGTATAAGAAAGATAATGAGGTTATTATACTTCGCCAGAAAGTTCAGCAAATTTCTCATTCACACTTGCAGATTATCGCATCAGGAAAGGAAACTTATCCACATTTTTCAGAGCAACCCCGGTACCGCGTGCTACCGCATGAAGAGGATCCTCAACAACGTTAAAGTTAATATTTATTTTATCAGTAAGTCTTTTATCCAGCCCACGGAGCAAGGCACCGCCGCCAGCCAGGTAAATACCTTTGTTAACAACATCGGCATAAAGTTCAGGAGGAGTCTGTTCCAGTACATTCAGCAAAGCTGCCTCAACTTTTGTCAGAGATTTATCAAGACAGTAGGCAATCTCCTGGTAAGAGATAGGTATTTCAATTGGTAATGCTGTCATTATGTTAGGCCCCCTGACTATATAATCAGGAGGGGGATTATCAATATCAGGTAATGCCGCCCCAACTGCGATCTTAATATCTTCCGCAGTTCTTTCTCCTATTTTAATATTATGCTGATGCCTCATATAAGACTGTATATCAGCGGTGAAACCATCTCCGGCAATTCGTATCGATTTATTACAAACGATGCCCCCGAGTGCTATTACTGCAATTTCCGTGGTTCCCCCACCTATATCAATTACCATACATCCTTCAGGAGCTTCCACATCAAGACCAATACCTATTGCAGCGGCCATAGGTTCATAAATCATATATACATCCCTTCCTCCTGCATGTTCCGAAGAGTCACGCACTGCACGTATCTCCACCTCTGTACTTCCTGATGGAATGCAGACAACCATCTTTAACGAAGGGGCAAAAAGCCTTGGCCCTTTATTAATCATTTTAATCATCCCCCTGATCATCAGCTCAGCTGCATTAAAATCAGCTATAACGCCATCACGCAAAGGCCTGATCACTTTAATATTTTCATGCGTTTTCCCATGCATCTGCCGCGCTGCCTCTCCTATTGCTATAAGCTTCCCCGAATTTTTGTCTATTGCGACTATTGATGGTTCATCAACAACAATTTTATCGTTATTAATAATGATGGTATTTGCCGTTCCAAGGTCTATAGCAATCTCCTGCGTTAAAAATGAAAATAGTCCCATTAATGAGATAGTTTATTTATTTTTATTACTAATGTTTAAAATGTCTTATTCCTGTAAAGACCATCGCAACACCGTTGGAGGAGCAATAATCTATCGATTCCTGGTCACGTACAGATCCTCCCGGCTGAACCACCGCAGTGATACCCGCTTTGTGTGCTAATTCAACACTGTCGGCAAAAGGGAAATATGCATCCGAAGCCATTACTGACCTGTTCAGGTCGAAGCCGAATGACCTGGCTTTTTCAATAGCCTGTTTTAAAGCATCCACTCTTGACGTTTGACCTATCCCACTGGCACACAGCTGTTTTCCCTTTGCAAGGACAATTGCATTTGACTTACTGTGTTTTACAATTATGTTAGCAAAAACAAGATCTTCAAGTTCTTCCTTTGCAGGCAGCCTTTTTGTAACAGGCTTCATATCATCTGAAGATTCAGTTTTGTTATCGCGCTCCTGCCACAGTACACCGTTCAGTAATGATCTGAAATTATGGACTCCCGAAAATGGTTCTTTACGTTTAAGAATGATCCTGTTCTTTTTCTGCCGTAATATTTCAAGAGCTTTGTCAGTATAATGAGGGGCAATAATTATTTCGCAGAATATCTTATCAATCTCACTTGCTGTATCATCATCAATTGCAACATTTGTTACAATCACACCGCCGAATGCGGATACCGGATCACAGGCAAGAGCGGCTTTCCATGCCTCGGTCACATTGCTGCGGGTAGCCACACCGCAGGCATTGTTATGTTTGATGATCACAACAGTCGTCTCCGAAAACTCATCTATAAGGCTGAGTGCTGCCTCCAGGTCCAACAGATTATTATATGAAATCTCCTTGCCGTGAAGTTTTTCAAATAACCGGTCAGGGTCTCCGAAAAAGACTCCTTTCTGATGAGGATTCTCCCCATATCTGAGTTGGTAAGAGATATCGATGCTCTCTCTGAAAACAGGTATCTCTTCCTGCCTGTTAAAATATTTGAAGATTGCCGTGTCGTAGTTTGAAGAGGTTCTGAAAGCTTCAGCAGCATGGTACCTCCTGTCGTGAAGTGAGGTAATGCCATTTTTTTCTTTGAGCAGATTCAGCAGACCGGGATATTGTTCTCTGCCTGAGATTACCAGTACATCATTATAATTTTTTGCTGCAGCCCGAATAAGTGAAATGCCACCTATATCGATCTTTTCAATTATTTCATCTTCGTCAGTTGCACTTTTCAGGGTTTCCTCAAACGGGTACAGATCAACAATTACCAGGTCTATTTCAGGGATCTTATATCTGGCAACCTGATCCATATCTTCATGATTATTTCTTCTGGCAAGTATACCTCCGAAAACTGAAGGATGAAGTGTTTTTACTCTTCCTCCAAGTATCGATGGATAAGTTGTCAGATCTTCGACTTTTTCAGCTTCTATACCAAGGTCCCTGATAAAGCTGTATGTGCCACCCGTTGAATAAATTCTGACCTTCAGATTATGAAGAATTCTTACTATATCATCCAGCCCATCTTTATAAAAAACTGAAATTAAAGCGCTATTGATTTTTTTCTCACTCATTTACTGATAATTATGATTGTCAGATCAAGTTTCTTCGAGCGATTAAAAATATATATTTTTTTATTAACCTCAATAAATTATAATTATGATTATATGCAATTATGCAATTAAAAAAAATCTCACGCTTATACATGTTTTTCTTATCTTTGATTCTCCAAATATTCAGATATAGAAGAAAAATGTTTTTCAGACTTTTAAAAGAAGGATTTCTGTTTGCTGTTAACTCGGTAATTGTAAATAAGTTAAGGACTTTCTTGTCGCTATTCGGGATTACTATCGGGATAATATCAATCATTTCTGTTTTTACTGTCCTCGACTGGATGGAAAAAGCGATACACGATAGTATTTCAACTTTGGGCGAAAATGTGATATACGTGCATAAGTGGCCATGGGGACTAAATACAGATCTTAAATGGTGGGATATAATGAAATGGCCTGCAGTTTCAAGAAATGATTATGAGGCTATTCTTAACAAATCTTCAAAAACTGAATCTGCCTGTTATATTGTCACGCAGCCTGAAAATATAAAATACAAAAAAAACCATGCAAATGATATAACCATTTGGGGTGTCACCCAGGAATTTGAGGATTTAAGATCGTTTGAAATTGAAGATGGGCGCTACTTCTCAATGGAAGAATCTGTATCCGGGAAAAATGTAGCTATTCTTGGCTATGAAGTTGCAAACAGACTGTTTGAAAAGAGTAATCCTGTTGGAAAAGAGCTGACTATAAGAGGCATTAAAACATTTATTATTGGTGTATTTAAAAAGGAAGGGAAAGGAGGTATTTCCGACAACGGGATGGATGAACAGGTAGTTGTGCCATTCAATTTTGCAAAGACATTCATTAATATGAGGAATAATTTCCTCGATGGTACTCTTATGATCAAGCCTTTACCGGGGGTTACAATCGATGAATTAAGCGACGAAACAACTATGATCCTGAGAGCTGCAAGAAGACTTCAGCCTGATGAGATAAATAACTTCTCGCTTAACAGGGCAAGCCTTATCTCTCAGAGCTTTGATGCTGTATTTGCTGGAATAAATGTCGGTGGCTGGGTGATAGGCGGATTTGCAATACTGGTTGGTGGTTTCGGAATAGCCAATATAATGTTTGTTTCTGTCAGGGAAAGAACAAACCAGATTGGGATACAGAAAGCACTTGGTGCGAAAAGATCGTTTATATTGCAGCAGTTCCTGGTAGAATCAATATTACTTTCGGTAATTGGAGGAATTCTGGGTGTTTTATTGATTTTTATTGCCTCCCTGGTTATAAATTATCTATACGAACTCAATATGTACCTTACTATGGCAAATATATTTCTTGCCTTGTTTATCTCAGGTATAATAGGTATTGTGGCAGGTTATGCACCTGCTTATACGGCAGCCAGGATGAATCCTGTTGAAGCTATCGGCTATTCATTTGGTTAAACCATGTTAACCTCTATCCAGTTTGTAAGTCTGATAAATTGTTCAACCGATAGCTGCTCGGGTCTTAATCCAAAATCCTGATAATCTTCGTTTTTAAGATGAAATGCAGCTTTTACAGAGTTTCGTAATATTTTTCGTCTCTGGTTAAAACATGCTTTAACAACCTTAACAAAGAGCATTTCATTACATTCCAGCCGGATGGTCTTATTCCTCTTTAACCTTATCACACCTGATTTTACTTTTGGCGGAGGGAAAAAAACATGCTCAGGGACTGTAAAAAGATATTCCGTTCTATAATAGGCCTGAAGCAATACGCTCAATATACCATAAACCTTTGATCCGGGAGGGGCACATATTCTTTCAGCAACCTCTTTCTGAAGCATTCCGCAAACTTCAGTAACCTTGTTCTTGTGCTGCAATATTTTAAAAAGTATCTGGCTCGAAATATTATATGGGAAATTACCAGTTACAGCCATTTTTTCATTAAACATTGAATCAATATCCAGTGTAAGAAAATCACCCCTGATGATATTAACAAGTTCAGGTATATTTTCTCTCAGGTAATGAACCGATTCATTATCTATCTCTATTACACGGAAATCGGGAAAATTTCTTTTCATGAGGTACCTGGTAAGTATCCCCATACCCGGACCTATCTCAAGTACAGTATTATAGCCTGATCCAGTCAGTACACCTGCAATCTTTTCTGCGATACTTTTATCTTTCAGAAAATGTTGCCCCAGATTTTTTTTCGGCCGCACTCCACCCATTAATCACGTTATAATAAAATGACCTCCATTCAGATTTGAAGAAGTTCCCTTCCGAATTTTCTCCAGATCGGCAGCTTGAGAGTTTCAAGAAAGAGGATAAAGCGGTAAAGGACATTATAGTATAAAGCAACAAAAAGGCCCAGTGTCATGATCCATATGGCCGCCATATCAAAGACGAGGGTTCCTATCTTCAGATTACCGAGCATCTTGTACGGAGCAAAGAAATGTGCACGACCATATTTTGAGCCGGGTTTCATAAATATGGGATCCGCTTTCTGAATAAAACGGTTTTCAGCTTCATATATTTTACTTTTAGTCCTCTGGTTAAGTACGATTTCAGCTAATCTCTCATTATAATTTCTGTCACGTAGCAACTGGAACTGATCTTTTCCTAACTGTTTCTGTTTTAGCGCTTTTACAGAATCAAGCTTGGCATTCGTAACCTTCTCTCTTTCTCTGAAAACACTCTTCAGACTATCAAGATATATTTTTACCTGATCACCTGTATAATTGTTAAATCCTGCATAATTCAGATTACTTATCCAGCGTCCCGGTTTTACACCCGAGATTTCAGATAATTCTTTAATATGATAATTCAGTTTTACGAAATTATTCTCAGAATAATCGCGGTATTCCGGATTCCTGCCGGCAAATTCACATTCACTGTCTTTCACCTTAAGCATCGGAATGAGGAATGAAGCATTCCAACTGTCCTGACTTACTGCCATCTCATAAGGGAAAAACGGTTTTTCAAACTTGTTGCTTTTAAATTGTTCCACGCTGATTGCTTCATAAGCCCACCGTGTAGTCATTATATCTCCGATCAAAGGGACATATATTTTTTTGCTGAATGACTTATGAAGGTCATCAAACTGAATCATTGCACCTCCCAGGATAAGCTGAGGAACCAGCAATAACGGAATAAGGATATAAATACTTACAGCTGTTCTCATGCCGGCTGATATATTCAAGCCTAGCACATTGCCGAAACATGCCGTCGAAAAGAGTATCAACCACTGCTGAAAAAGCATACCTCTTACCTCAAGTACCAGGTTTGCAACAATTATAAAAGATAAAGTTTGTATTGCAGAAAGTATAAACAGGAAGTTGATCTTCGATACCAGGTAACTTAATCTGCTCAGGTTCAGGAACTTTTCTCTTTCAAGTATCTTTCTGTCTCTGAAGATTTCCTCGGCACTGACTGTAAGTCCGATAAACAGGGCTACAATAATTGACATGAACAGGAAAACCGGGTAGTTTATGTTTGCTGAAAAAAGATAAACGCCGTTTTCGCTGTACTTTGATATGTATCCAAGAATAAAAGCAAGGAAGGGGGCCTCAAGAAGATTGATGGTCATATATTGACTGTCTGCAAGCTTGCGTGTTATATTTCTTTTGATAAATGTTTTTATCTGGTCCGACTTATCAGGCACCTTGAAATTACTTGGTGTGACAGGTAACTTACCTGGCATTTCTGCCGGATGAGGCATCATCTTTTTCCTGTACTTTTCGTACCATTCCTGAGGACTGACCTGTCTTTCTTTTCCCGGCATGCCGTCAGGGTCAATAATTTTGACCTCTATGATATGAAGTATACTTTCTGTCTCTATATTTCCGCAACTGGGGCATTCACTTTCAGCCGCATTAGCCTGAGATGTTTCTGTTTTAAAATATACAAGGGCTTCTACCGGATCTCCGTCATAGATCATGTAACCCCCTTTGTCGAGGAGCCAGAGAGAATCGAACAGTTTAAGTATATCGGAAGAGGGCTGGTGAATAATGGCAAAAACCAGTTTGCCGCTCAGGGCCTGATTTCTGAGAAGACTCATAACCTTCTCCGAATCAAAAGATGATAATCCGGATGTTGGTTCATCAATGAAAAGGACGACAGGTTCTCGCATAAGTTCCAAACCAATATTCAGTCTTTTTCTCTGCCCCCCGCTCACCTTTTTATTCATGGGATCACCAACCTGAAGATCTTTAATATCATAAAGGTCGAGATCGTCAAGCACTTTCTCAACGGTATTATTTAGTTGCTCTTCGGTATAATTACCAAAGCATAACCTGGCATTAAAGTAGAGATTCTGATATACTGTAAGCTCCTCGATAAGCATGTCATCCTGAGGAACATAACCAATCATTCCTTTAATCTCTTCAGAATCGGAATTAATGTCATAGCCATTTATATAAATATTTCCTGAGGTCGGTTCTATTTTCCCGTGAAGCAAATTGAGCATTGTTGTTTTTCCTACACCGCTACCTCCCATAATACCTATAAGATTCCCCGATTCAACCCTGAAATTCATCTTTTTCACCCCGTTTTCGGACCCCTTGAACAGGTATTCAATATCATGCCCTTCAAATACTATTTTTTCAGGGAACTTCCTGGAAACGAACTTCTTATATATCTTTGAGTAATAGATCGGCTCAATGCCCTGGCCCTTAATATTCACTCCGCGCTCAAGCAGATAAGGACGACATGCTATAATATCTCTGCCCTTAAAATAAAGTGCAAGAGGTCCATCATATGTGAGCAGAAGTGTTCCCGTTGTTTCAATATGCAATACAATAAGATGCCCCCTGAAGCCTTTCACTCTTATATGGCGCCACTGATCATAATTCTTGTAAGTTTTGGCTCCCGAAAATTCAGGATTATCACTTTCTATTATAAGAACACAATCCGGTGTGATTTCATCAAAAGATCTGCCAATCATAAATGCGATGGCATTATCATATTCCTTCTTTGATATATTGAAGGTTTTGGAAACAATATCGATGATTGTCTTTTCCTGATCTGATATTAATCCGTCTTCAAAGGCAAATTCAATAAGCTGAAGAAAGACTATCATCCTCTCTTCAAGGAATAATCCCTTTTTTATCTGGCGGCAGATATTGGTTATCTGAAAAGAAATGAGGGAATCTTCATCAAGAAGCTCAGCTTTATCAACGCTTTTTAGCTCATTGGAATAAAATTCAAGATTATTTTCGAAGAGAGCATAATACTCTTCTTCAAGTTCCCGGTTCAGATATCTCCTGAGATAACTGCGGAGAATTTTCTTGCCCCGTGAAGTTATCCCAACCGGGTTTACGGTCGAGACTATTGCAAAGATATGGATTAATGCCAATAATACCGACTCCCTCATAATCTTCCCAACTAAAAAAAAGACCGCAAAACTGGCAGTCTTGCGGCCATATATTCAGAAATTAATTATTGTACCATCTGGCTTCTGACCTGTTCTATTGCTTTAGTAATATCCATGATATTCTTTGCGGTAAGGCTGGTTGTTAATCCGGCATAAACATTCTTTATAGGATCAAGCTTCTTAACAAAATCTGAAACCAGGGGATCATTTTCATATGGTGCTGCAAGCTCAAGGAATAACTCAAAGGATTTCTTCTGTTCAATCAGGTTCTTTGAAATCCCGGCTACCTGGTATGCTGCTTCTGAAACATGTGTTGTCAGGTACATACCTTCCACCCACGCACCTCCAACAACCAGCAGAGCAAGTGTCTGTTGATCATTTTCATAAAGGTAAGCGTAAGTGTCGTTAAAAGACTTGGTAAGTATATTGACAAGCGTATCACGGTTATCAAAATTCTGCTTGATTTTCTCGTACAGTGATTCATCATAGATTTTCGACATATTGAGCTCATTGGCAAGAGATCTGATAGCATCGAGATAATTAATCACTTCCTGGTTTATATTGTAAAGAGTTGCATAGCTCAGATCAGCGCCAAAAACGCCCATATTAACAGCCCTGGCACTGCTGCTGAAATATTTTTTTGAATTCGCGACAGGATTTGTAATTCCAAAAATATACCCCACGTCAAGATCCGCAAGCATTTTTATAACCTGAGCAGAAGTAGGCAGAGGATAAATATTCTTTTGTATTTCACTCTGAATAGTGTCCTTAAAAGGGAGGTTTATGTTTTTCTGTTCTTTGCTTGTCCTGTTTTTGCAGGAAAATGAACCCAGAAAAACCGTTAAAAGCATCGGAATTATCAGTAAGGCAACAATCTTTTTCATACCAGATTATTTTAAGATTAATTACTTATTTCAAAACTGCCCATAAAAATAAGAAATAATATTGAATTAAAACGTAAGACTAAAGTTTGAAGTGCCTAAAGTTTTACAATCTTGAAAATACTTTTCATAATCATCATTAAAATTTCCACCTCAGTCAATCTCAACTCCGGGAAACTTTTAGCTCTTACCACGAACTGATAGTAAAACTACAAATGATTCCCTATTTTTTATATCTTTAGACCCCTGAATTGAAACCTTTTCTGATGAGTTGGAATTTTGATGAAACTGTTTCCAGAGATGGCACTGATTGTATTAAATATGATAAGCGTGAGGAGGTTTTCGGACGTCAGGATATAATTCCGATGTGGGTGGCCGATATGGACTTCAAAACACCCGGCTTCATAATGGAAAAACTTCAGAATCGTCTGAACCACGAAATATTTGGTTACTCATTTCGCCCGCCTGAATATTTCAGTTCAATACAACAATGGTTCATAGAGAGACATTCATGGAAAATTGAGAAAGAGTGGATATGTTTCACCCCTGGTATTGTTTCAGCCCTTAATTTATGCACCCTGGCTTTTACACGCCCGGATGATTCTGTTATTGTTCAGCCGCCGGTATATTTCCCGTTCTTTTCTGCCGTAGAGAGTCATGGCCGTAAACTTGTTTATAATCAGCTGGTTGAAAGAGATGGCAGGTGGACAATGGATTTTGATTCTCTCCTCGGGGTTATCGACGGGAACACAAAAATGATCATAATCTCAAATCCACATAATCCGGTTGGAAGAGCATGGTCGTATGAAGAACTTGAACAACTTGCGGATATATGTCTCCGGAATGACATACTCATTGTGGCTGATGAGATTCATTGTGACCTTATTCTTCCGGGTTTCTCACATATCCCCATCGCAAATATCTCTGAAAAAATATCTGAAATAACAGTAACCTGTGTCGCTCCGAGCAAAACATTCAATCTTGCCGGTCTGTCAACATCATCAGTAATTATATCCAATCCGGTTTTACGAAAATATTTCATCAAAAAAACCGGCGACCTGCATATAGCAAATAGCAATATTTTTGGTACGGTTGCTTCAACAGCAGCCTATTCGGAGGGTCATGAATGGGTTGATGCACTTATGGATTATGTCAACATGAACGTCATCTATGTTCAGGATTTTTGCAGGGAACTTATCCCGGAAATAACCCCGGTTCAACCTGAGGCCACATATATGATATGGCTCGATTGTCGCAAATTTGGCATGTCGGGGAAAGAGCTGCAGGATTTTTTTGTAACCAGGGCCGGCGTCGGTATGAATGAGGGTTCTTCATTCGGGCCGGGAGGAGAAGGGTTTATGAGGATGAACCTTGCTACAACCAGAGAGATCGTCGTTCAGGCTATGGAGCAGATTGAGAAGGCGATGGTACAATTAAGATAATCTGCATTAATTTTACTGATTCTAGAACATTAAAACAACCAAAGTAAGAATTAAGAATTTAAAAGATGCTGGAGAAGATAAAGGTTAAGTTAACACTTGTAGACGGGACAGTGTATCAGGGAAGATCATTCGGGGCGTCTGTTTCTTCTGCAGGAGAGGTAGTTTTTAATACTGCAATGACCGGTTATCCGGAAAGCCTTACGGACCCCTCATACCGCGGTCAGATCCTTTGTCTTACATACCCCCTTGTAGGTAATTACGGGGCACCGGGCAAAAGTGAAGAGAATGATCTTTACCGGTTTTATGAGTCTTCATCTATACATATCTCTGGCCTCATTGTCTCTGATTACTCATTTGAGTACAGTCACTGGAATGCCTCAGAAAGTCTTGATGAATGGCTTAAAAGAAACAATGTACCAGGTATTTATGGAATAGATACCAGGGCCCTGACTAAAAGGATCCGTGAAAAAGGAGCAATGCTTGGTAAAGTAGAACCCGACGGATCAGAAATTGACTTTTGTGATCCGAACAAAGTTAACCTGGTTGCCGAAGTGAGCACTTCTGAGAAAAAAATATATGGTTCGGGAAAATATAAGATCCTGCTCATTGACTGCGGTGTCAAGTATAATATTATAAGGAACCTCCTGAAACGCGATACTACAATTATCAGAGTACCATGGGATTATGATTACCATAAAGAAGAATTTGACGGATTGTTTCTTTCAAATGGTCCCGGAGATCCGAAAATGTGCAGCATCACAATCGAAAATATAATAAGATCGTTCGAAAAAGAGATACCTGTTATGGGCATCTGCCTCGGGAACCAGCTGATGGCCCTTGCATCCGGGGCAGATACATATAAGCTGAAATACGGACACAGGAGTCATAACCAGCCGGTTTTACAGGTTGGAACCAATAAAGCCTATATAACATCACAGAATCATGGATTCGCAGTCGACAACAATACTCTGGGCAAGGACTGGGATCCTTTGTATATAAATATTAATGATAAGACTAACGAGGGGATGAAGCATAAAAACAAGCCATTCTTTTCCACACAATTCCATCCGGAAGCTTCTGGTGGTCCTACAGACACCGATTATCTTTTCGACGAGTTTATAGAAAATATCAGGAAAGTAAGGGAATAATCGTTATTATTCCTAAACCAGCTCCCCATAAGGGCTGTTGAAAAAGTATTAAGGATTGGTTTTTTACCTTTGTGTTATTTCGTGTTTTACCATGACCAGCTAATTTATTATGATGTTACATAGGCCATCATTTTCTCCGCCATATCAGATGCGGAAATGTTTTTGAAACACTTCATTCTTTCATTAAAAATGGCAGCAATCTCTTCATTGCAAAGGTTCCCAATGCTGCCTTCATGAACATAATCTGAAATAGCAGTTTTTGAAAAAGATGAATTTTTAACCATTTCACCAACGGCCTTATATGCATCTCTGAAGGGAATTCCCTCCTTCACAAGCCTGTTTACCTCTTCAGTGCTGAATATAGAATTGTATACTGCATTTTCAGTTATATTCTTCCTGATCTTAATATTATTAAGCATAAGAAGCATGATTTCAATACACTCTTTCAATTCTCCGAAAGCATCGAAGATTAACTGCTTAAGAAGTTGAAGATCACGATTATACCCTGATGGCAGGTTTGAAGTAAGCATGGTTATTTCATTGGGCAGCGTCTGTATTATGTTTGACCTCCCGCGAATCAGTTCGAAAACATCAGGATTTCTCTTCTGCGGCATAATGCTGGAACCTGTGACATATTCGTCGGGGAAATCGATGAACCTGTATTCTGCACTTATGTAAAGACATATATCCATCGAAAACCGCGACAGGGTCTGGGCAACAGAAGCAAGGGCCGATGCAATTGAAAGTTCTACCTTACCCCTGCTAAGGCTGGCATATGCGGAATTATAAAGCAGGTTGTCGAACTCAAGCAGCTCTGAAGTCAACTTCCTGTTCAGTGGAAGAGTTGTTCCAAAACCAGCAGCTGTTCCGAGCGGGTTCCTGTTATTCAGGATCCTGGCGCTGCAGAGCATCTGAAGATCATCTGCCAGGCACTCAGCATATGCCCCGAACCATAGTCCGAACGATGAGACCATTGCAGGCTGCATATGAGTGTACCCCGGAAGAAGAACCTCCCTGTACTGGTTGCTTAATGCCTGAAACTTATTGAATAGCGTACTTATCAGTACAGCAAGCTTGTCGATCTCCTCCCTTGTATAGAGCCTGATATCGACAAGTACCTGGTCATTCCTTGAACGACCTGTATGTATTTTTCTGCCTGTTGTCCCCAGGATTGAAGACATTTCCTTTTCAATCTGGGAATGAATGTCTTCAACGTCCTTTTCAATTGCAAGAGATCCCTCTTCATCCCAGACAAAGAGAGAGTGAAGAGCCTTTAGAAGGTCATTCCTCTCTTCATCCAGAATAAGTCCTACATCATTTAGCATTATTACGTGGGCCATCGAACCGATAATATCCCACTTTGTCAGTGCAAGATCGGTCTTCCTGTCCTTCCCTGCCGTAAATTCAATAATTGCAGGTTCAGGGTTAATACCTTTTTCCCATAATTTCATAACAATTATTTTTTAATATGTTATACTAATTTTTATTTAAAAAATTAATTCGTCACCCACTTCCCAGCCTTCCCCCAGAGGGGGGACCGACCGACAAGAAAACAGCCCTTTGGCTGTTTTCAGGGAGGGGCCAGGTTGAGCGATGGCCTACGCGGCAAACTGGCTCCTTCGCTAAAATTGCCCACCGGGCAATTTTTAAACGCTCGGCCCTCCCCTTGGGGAGCCTGTCCCGCCTTGGCGGGAAAACAAGAAAGGGGGTAAAATGAAAAACGAAAATGAATTCTCTTATGAGTAACCTAGGCTTTTTTACTCTCTTCAACAATAGCCCTGTGAGCCATAAGCCTGATAGCATTTATTCTTATAAAGCCCTTACTGTCAGTCTGATCAAATCCCCCTTCAATATCCATACTTGAAAGTTTTTCGTTGTATAATGATGATGGCGACTCCCGTCCTTCTATGATCACATTACCTTTATACAGGCACAAATGAACACTGCCGTCAATTAGTTCCTGGCTCTTCTCAATTGCAGCCATAAGGAAATCCATTTCCGGACTGAACCAGAAACCGTTATATATGATCTCAGCAAATTTCGGAGTAAGCATATTCACGAGTCTCATCACTTCCCTGTCCATAGCTATTCCTTCAATATCTTTGTGAGCAATATGAAGCACCGTAGCAGCAGGAGTTTCATATACTCCTCTGGATTTGATGCCTACGAACCTGTTCTCTACCATATCCAGTAACCCTATACCGTTTTTGCCGGCCAGCTCATTAAGGTAAATATACATTTCATATGCATCTTCTTTCACTGTACCATCATCCTTATTTACAAGCTTGACCGGCAATCCGTTTTTAAAATGAACGACGATCCTTGTTTCTTTATCCGGAGCATCCTGAGGCATTACCATTTTTTCCAGCATGCTCTTATGCAAAGTGTACATAGGGTCCTCAAGGACTCCTGCCTCATGACTTATATGCATAAGGTTATCATCTTCGCTGTACGGTTTATCTATACTTGCTTTCACAGGTATTTTCTTTTCAGAAGCATACTTCAGGAGGTCTGTTCTGCCCTTGAACTGCGCCAGGAATTCCTTGTCTTTCCAGGGTGAAATAACCTTCACCTCCGGCATCAGCGCATAGTAGCAAAGCTC
The DNA here is from genome assembly GCA_964526345.1 of uncultured Rikenellaceae bacterium. Lineage (GTDB taxonomy): Bacteria > Bacteroidota > Bacteroidia > Bacteroidales > VadinHA17 > LD21. The sequence goes on along the minus strand of CAZGKI010000003.1, from coordinate 50,607 downwards.
AAACCGAACCTGGTCATTTCCTTTCCCGGTTGCACCATGAGCAACTGCCCCTGCTCCTTCCTGCTTCGCCACCTCAATCTGTTTCTTGGCAATCAGAGGTCTTGCAAGAGCCGTACCTAAAAGATACCTGTCTTCATATATAGCATTGGCCATAATGGCTTTGAGTACATATTTTTCAACAAATTCCTTTTTAAGATCCGAAATTATAACTTTCGATGCCCCAAGCAGAAGGGCCTTTTTTCTGCACTCTTCAAAATCCTCTGCCTGCCCTACATCTGCTATAAAAGCAATAACCTCATAATCCTTTTCCATGAGCCACTTAAGTATCACCGAAGTGTCCAGTCCTCCGCTGTATGCCAGCACTACTTTTTCTTTCATTGTTTTAGTTTTATTTATTGTTATCCTGTAATTAATATGTTTAAGCTCCTAATTTTGCAAAACCTTTTTACCCCATGTTCTTTGTTTGCTCCTGACCCTGAAGGGAGTAAAGAACCGGGCTCTTTAGCTATTTTCTTTTTACCTGTTCATGTAATCCGGGTAATATTATTTCAAGACATGTATGAACCTGGCGGTTTGTTACTCCGTCCCTGGGAATAATAAGTATTGTATCATCGCCGGCAATGGTTCCGGCTATTTCATACCTTGCCGTATTGTCGATATAAATAGCCGTATTGCTGGCATTGCCAGGCAGTGTTTTTATTACCAGCAACCCTTTTGCATCAACAATATCCTGGATAACCGGCAGCACCTGGAGCTTCCCGTTCGCTGTAAATGAATTCAGGGGAGTCTGCGGAAGAACATACTTATAGCTCCCTTTGCCGTCAGGTATCCGCCCTACCCCAATCTGTCGCAAATTACGCGATAATGTTGCCTGGGTACAGCTTATTCCTTTAGCTTTCAGTTTCTTCAATAACGCTTCCTGAGAAGAGATCGATTCATCTGCTATTATCTTTTCAATTGCAAGAAGACGTTTTGTTTTTTGCATATTTATACATTTATTTTGCAAATATATTCATTTTTTTATAAAAACAAACCTCAATAAAAAAATTGTGTTATTTTTGACCCACATTTCCGTCAGATGAAAGATGAAATAAAAAAGGTAGTTATCCTGGGTTCAGGGGCTCTTAAGATCGGGGAGGCAGGCGAATTTGATTATTCAGGCTCTCAAGCATTAAAGGCATTAAAGGAGGAAGGTATCAGTACTGTACTTATTAACCCGAACATTGCCACAGTACAGACTTCCGAAGAACTTGCAGGCAAGATATATTTCCTTCCGGTAACTCCGTATTATGTTGAAAAGGTAATTGAAAAAGAGAAACCGGATAGTATCCTTCTTTCATTCGGGGGTCAGACAGCTCTGAACTGCGGTACTGAACTATTTAAATCCGGTGTGTTTGAAAAATATAATATCAGGGTTCTTGGGACACCAGTTAAGGCAATTATGGATACTGAAGACCGCGAGCTGTTTGTAAAGAAGCTGAATGAAATTGAGATAAAAACACCACGAAGTATAGCAGCATCATGTGTTAAGGAAGCTCTTGAAGCTGCTAATAAGCTGGGATTCCCGGTAATCATAAGAGCTGCATACGCACTTGGCGGACAGGGAAGCGGATTTGCTTCTGACAGTGCTGAGCTTAAAATCCTAGCGTTAAAAGCATTCTCCTATACAAACCAGATCCTTGTTGAAGAATCACTGAAAGGCTGGAAAGAAGTTGAATATGAAGTAGTAAGAGATAGATTTGACAATTGCATCACTGTATGTAATATGGAGAATTTCGACCCGCTCGGAATACACACGGGTGAAAGTATCGTTGTAGCTCCTTCGCAGACCCTTACAAACAGTGAATACCATAAACTCAGGGAACTTTCTATAAGAATTATAAGACATATAGGAATTGTCGGGGAATGCAATGTACAGTATGCCCTTGCCCCCGACTCTGAAGATTACAGGGTAATTGAAGTGAATGCAAGATTGTCACGATCCAGCGCCCTTGCTTCAAAAGCAACAGGTTATCCTCTTGCATTTGTGGCGGCTAAGCTCGGTATAGGATACGGCCTCCATGAACTGAAAAACTCTGTAACAAAAACAACAACTGCCTGCTTCGAACCTGCTCTCGACTATATTGTCTGTAAAATACCAAGGTGGGATCTGAATAAGTTCGAGGGTGTCTCGCATGCTATCGGCAGCAGCATGAAAAGTGTCGGAGAGGTGATGGCTATCGGAAGAACTTTCGAAGAGGTGATTCAGAAAGGATTGCGCATGATAGGCCAGGGGATGCACGGTTTTACCGGGAACAGGGAACTAAAATTCAAGGAAATAGAGACTGAGCTTTCCGAGCCTACCGATATGAGGATATTTTCCATTGCGGAAGCTCTGGAGAAAGGAATGCCCGTAGACAGGATCTATGAGCTTACAAAAATTGATAAATGGTTTCTCTTCAAGCTTAAGAATATCATAAATATAAAAGACGAGCTTTGCAGATATAAAACCATCGAAAGTATTCCGGAAGAACTTCTTGCACATTCCAAAGTACATGGATTCAGTGATTTCCAGATTGCAAGGCATGTGCTTCATTCCAGTCTGGCACAAATAAATGACGACCTGATGAAGGTAAGGAACTGCAGAAAAAAGCTGGGAATTATACCGTACGTAAAACAAATCGACACTCTTGCTGCCGAATATCCTGCGATAACAAATTATTTGTACCTGACTTACAGCGGCTCAGAACATGATATCGTTTATGAAAACGACAGGAAATCGATAATAGTCCTGGGATCGGGAGCCTACAGGATAGGGTCCAGCGTAGAATTTGACTGGTGTTCGGTGAATGCTATCGATACAATAAAAAAAGAGGGGCTCAGGTCTGTAATGATTAACTATAATCCCGAAACTGTCAGTACCGATTACGACATCTGCGACAGACTTTACTTTGATGAGCTGACCTTTGAAAGGGTTCTCGATATTATTGAACTGGAAAATCCTGGCGGTGTTATTGTCTCGGTTGGAGGACAAATACCCAACAACCTGGCTATGAGGCTTTTCAAAGCTAAAGTTCCGATACTTGGCACATCACCCATTTCGATCGATAGGGCGGAAAACCGTCATAAATTTTCCGCAATGCTCGATAACCTCGCGGTAAATCAGCCACGATGGAAAGAACTGTCATCAATCAACGATATTTATGACTTTGTTGACCGGATAGGATTCCCTGTCCTCATAAGGCCCTCATATGTTCTTTCCGGGGCAGCCATGAACGTGGTTTCAAATAAAAACGAACTTACCCATTTTCTTGAACTGGCAGCACAGGTCTCAAAACAATATCCTGTTGTTGTTTCTGAATTTATCGAAAATGCCAAAGAGATAGAGATCGATGCTGTGGCAAAGGATGGCGAGATAATAGCATATGCCATCAGTGAGCATGTCGAATTTGCCGGTGTCCACTCTGGCGATGCAACAATTGTATTCCCTCCACAGAAGATATATTTTGAAACCGTAAGGCGTATAAAACGTATCTCAAGGCAAATTGCCAGGGAGCTCAATATTACAGGTCCTTTTAATATCCAGTTCCTAGCAAGGGATAATGATATTAAGGTCATCGAATGTAACCTTCGTGCTAGCCGCAGCATGCCGTTTGTTTCGAAGGTTCTTAAGTCGAACCTCATTGAACTTGCCACTAAGGTAATGCTGGGACTGCCTTTTGAAAAGCCTCATAAATCGGTGTTTGAGCTCGATTATGTAGGAGTTAAGGCTCCGCAGTTCAGCTTTTCACGCCTTGCAAAGGCAGATCCTGTATTAGGGGTTGATATGTCATCAACAGGCGAAGTAGGATGTATTGGCGAAGGGTTCTATGAAGCCATCCTTAAAGCGATGTTTTCCGTTGGCTACAGGGTACCTAAAAAGAGCATTCTTCTTTCAACCGGTGATTCCCGTTCAAAAGTTGAGTTGCTGAACAGTGCGAAAGCCCTCAGGGAGCGAGGACATAAACTATATGCGACCCGTGGAACACAGCAGTTCCTCGAAAATGCAGGTGTCGAGACTCATGTTGCTTACTGGCCCGACGAAGATAAATCGCCAAATACAATAGAGTTGATAAGGTCGCGTGAAGTAGACCTGGTGGTAAACATCCCTAAAGATCTTACCGACGTTGAACTTAATAATGATTATAGCATCCGGCGCAATGCTGTTGACTTCAACGTTCCTCTTATCACAAATGCAAGACTTGCAAGTGCTTTTATACTGGCTTTTTGCCGTCTGAAAGAAGAAGACCTTGTGATCAAAAGCTGGGATGAGTATAAGTAGAATGGGTTATGGATGAATGGGAGATTAAAATTATTCAATGATATCAATCCGCAAAGCTGTACCTTCTGATGCTCCTTCGATAATTGACTTCCAGCTGAAAATGGCCGTGGAAACCGAGGGAATCACCCTGGATCCTGAAATAGTAACCGGTGGTGTGAATGCCGTTTTCAAAGAATCATCACACGGACAATACTACGTAGCTGAAGCTGAAGGCAAGGTAATTGCCTCACTTCTTATTACATATGAGTGGAGCGACTGGCGTAATTGTAATGTATGGTGGTTCCAGTCTGTATATGTGATCCCGGAATTCAGACGTCAGGGAATTTTCAGAAGAATGTATGATTTTGTCAGGGATCTTGCTGAAGAACAGGATATTGCAGGACTCAGACTTTATGTTGAAACTAATAATACAAGAGCCCGGAAAACCTACGAAGCTCTTGGTATGAACTCCGAACACTATTCTTTCTATGAATGGATGAGGAAATGATCTATGCAATGGGTACTTCTCATAATTCTTGTTCCTTATATATATCTTCTTCTGAAGATTTACAATAACCTTTACAGAATAAAGCCCCGGGTGCCCGGTATTACCCCTGATCAATTTGTTTCAGTGATTGTTGCATGCCGTAATGAAGAAAAAGATCTTCCGTACTTATTGCACGATATCTCAATGCAGAATTACAATCAAGAATTATTTGAAGTTATTATTGTCGATGATCATTCCACTGACATGACGTCTGAGATAGCTAACGGTTATACTGCCATAAGGAACATTAAAGTGATGAAAAACAACAATAATGGTAAAAAGCAGGCAATCAGAACGGGAGTTGCTGCCTCGTCGGGCAATTTAATTATTACCACCGATGCCGACTGCAGGATTGGAGAGAATTGGATAAGTACAATAACATCTTTTTTTGACCAGCAAAAACCTGATCTGATAATTTGTCCTGTAGTCCTCGAAAGCAGCTGCGGTTTCTTTCATCGTTTCCAGGAGCTCGAATATCTGAGTCTGCAGGGAGTGACTGCCGGTACCGCTGAACGAGGAAATCCTGTAATGTGCAATGGGGCCAATATGGCTTTTTCAAAAGAATCGTACAACAAGAACTCCGGCAATCTGCATGATGAAATCGCATCAGGTGATGATGTTTTTCTGCTGCACAGCATAAAAAAAGAGCCTGGAAATAAGATCTTATGGCTCGAATCGCAGAACGTAATTGTAACTACAAAGTCCACGAATGAAATTGCCTCATATATTAAGCAAAGAGTAAGGTGGATATCCAAAGCCGGAGCTTATAAAGATCCGTTTACCAGGGTACTGGCAATTGTAACATTTATTACAATTTTACTTATGTTATTTCTGCTTTTTGCAGGGCTGATCAATCCTGTTTTTCTGCCTGTATTACTGACAGCATTTTTTTTAAAATCTATCCCGGACTTCCTGGTATTAAGAAATACTGCAAGAAGATATAACAAAAGGAGCCTTTTAGGCATATTTCTGCCCGCGCAGATTATCTATCCTTTTTATGTTATTGCAGTCTTTTTTTGTTTTCTTGTTGCAAAGAAACAGGTATGATGTTAATTTCCCATTTCTGAGAGAAACCTGATCCTTACAAGTCTTATCTCCTCCTCTTCATACTCACTGCCAAGTTCTTTGACTGCATCTTCGAGTGAATCGGATTCAGCCTCTTCCCTGAAGTACAGATATATATCATGCTGCCGTTCCTCATCGATCATCGAGTCGATATAATAGTCGAGATTTAACCGCGTACCGGAGTTTACAATAGCTTCTATCTCAGAGATTAACTCTCCCATTTCAAGACCTTTGGCTTCGGCAATATCTTCAAGAGGTCTTTTCATATCTATGCTCTGAATGATATAGACTTTTATCCCTGATTTGTTTACCACAGACTTCACAACCATGTCGAGCGGACGTATTATCTCTTTTTCCTCGACATATTTCTTTATTATATCGACAAATTCCTGTCCGTAACGCTGTGCTTTACCTGCTCCCACTCCTGAAATATTCTGAAGCTCATCAAGAGTTATCGGATACTGAATTGCCATATCCTCCAGCGAAGGATCCTGGAAAATAACGAATGGCGGAACATCTTTATGTTTTGAGATCTTCTTGCGTAGATCCTTCAGAATGCTGAAAAGCTCTTCGTCAACGGCTGCTGTTTTTGCTCCGAAAGCATTCTCTTCATCGGCTGTATCGGCATAGTCATGATCTTCAGCCAGCATGAATGAGACAGGTTTCTTAAGGAAGTCGTAGCCAATCGGGGTTACCTTTAAAAGACCATAATTCTCAATATCTTTGGTAAGCATTTTGGCTATCAGGGCCTGTCTTATTACCATATTCCAGTATTTCTCGTCCTTTTCTTCGCCCAGACCGAAAAATTCGAGTTTATGATGCTTATACGATTTGATAGCTGATGTAATTTTTCCGGAAAGAATATTTGCGATATGATCAGCTTTAAACTTTTCTTTTACAGCAAGTATTGTTTCAAGCACATTCACAACTGCCTCACTGCCTTCGAACTGAGCCTTAGGATGCAGACAGTTATCGCACGCTTCACAGTTATCTTTAGGATATTCTTCACCAAAATAATGAAGAAGAAGCTTTCTGCGACATACTGATGATTCAGCATATGAGACTGTTTCAAGTAGAAGCTGTCTTCCTATCTCCTGTTCTGCAATAGGTTTTCCCTGCATGAATTTCTCAAGCTTCACAATATCGTTGTAGCTGTAGTATGCAATACAGTTGCCTTCACCACCATCGCGGCCGGCACGTCCTGTTTCCTGGTAATAACCCTCAAGGCTTTTCGGAATATCATAATGTATCACGAACCTCACGTCGGGTTTATCAATTCCCATTCCGAATGCTATCGTTGCAACTATTACATCTGCTTCTTCCATCAGGAACTTGTCCTGGTTCAATGTCCGGGTTGAGGAATCCATTCCCGCATGATATGGCAGTGCTTTAATACCGTTGACTTTAAGCACTTCTGCCATTTCTTCAACTTTTTTACGGCTCAGGCAATAAATAATACCCGATTTCCCGGGGTTATTCTTTATATATTTAATAATCTCCTTGGTGACATCCTGCTTCGACTTTACCTCATAATATAGGTTTGGCCTGTTAAAGGACGATTTAAATATATCTGCTTCGAGTATACCAAGATTTTTCTGAATATCGTGCTGAACTTTAGGCGTTGCAGTTGCTGTGAGAGCAATTATGGGGGCCCGCCCTATTGTTTCTATAATCGGCCTGATGCGTCTGTATTCCGGCCTGAAATCATGTCCCCATTCAGATATACAATGAGCCTCATCTATTGCGTAAAATGAAACTTTTACATTCTTGAGAAATTCGATATTTTCTTCTTTTGTAAGCGATTCGGGAGCCACATACAATAATTTGGTCTCCCTTTCAAGCACGTCTTTTCTGACGCGGGTAATCTCTGTTTTAGTAAGAGATGAATTGAGAAAATGAGCAACATCATCATTTGTACTGAAATTCCGCATAGCATCAACCTGATTCTTCATCAGGGCTATCAGCGGGGAAATAACAATTGCAGTACCCTCGCCCATAACTGCGGGAAGCTGGTAGCAAAGCGACTTCCCTCCTCCTGTTGGCATCAAAACAAAGGTATCCCTCCCGCCCAGTACATTTTTTATAATATTTTCCTGGTTTCCTTTAAAGGTATCAAACCCGAAATACCTTTTTAAATAATCATGTATCGTTGCATCATTTACCATAAATTCTCCATCTGCAGTAACTCCACATGTTGTAAAAAGTTTTGTTTCTTAACAGTTTAACTAAGTTAAGAAATTTCATTATCATATACTATTTTTAACCAAATATTAACAAAAATGTTCTTTGATATAAAACATAACATCTGATTTATATTGTTTTGCAAGAGAAGAATTATCATCTTTACACGCTGAAAATTTAAATCCGGAAATATCTTTTAGCTGATGGCTCTCAAATGGAAAAAAGGAAAAAAGAACGATGGTGAGATGTCATTTCTGGAGCATCTTGAAGAGCTCAGATGGCACATCATCCGTTCCATTGTGGCTATTCTTATTTTTATGATTGTCGCCTTTATTTTTAAAAATATTATATTCGACAAAATAATTCTTGCTCCTAAGAATTCAGGATTTATAACTAACCGCCTTCTTTGCGAATTTGGTCGTTTTATCAGTCAGCTTATACATTCCAGCAATCCCGATATGCTGTGTATCAATACAAAACCCTTCAACATGATCAATATAAAAATGTCGGGCCAGCTTACAACACATATTGCGGTGTCGATGGTTGCAGGACTCATACTTGCTTTTCCTGTTATCATAGGTGAGTTCTGGAAATTTTTCAGGCCCGCTCTTCATGTCAATGAAGCAAAACATGCCAGGGGTGCGGTTCTTGCCTCAACCTTATTATTCTTCACGGGAGTGCTGTTCGGATATTTTATGCTTGCACCTCTCTCTATACACTTCCTGACATCGTACAAAATAAGCGCCGATGTTGTTAACCAGATTAACGTCAGGTCCTATATCGGGACAGTCTCTTCAATATGCCTGGCAACAGGACTTGTTTTTGAGCTGCCTATAATTGCCTTTTTCCTTACCAAGATCGGGATAATAACCCCCAATTTCATGAGGAAGTACAGGAAACATTCTATTGTTGTTATTTTTGTTGTCGCAGCTATAATAACACCTCCTGACATATTTTCACAGGCCCTCGTCGCCATACCGCTGCTGTTACTATATGAAGTAAGTATAATGATCTCGGCAAGAGTGGTAAAGAAAAAAGAGAAGACTCATGCTGATTTTATGAGTAATAATAATTCCGAATCTGCTGAAAAAGCAACAACATAGCCTCTGATGAAACTATATACCGAAAACCTGGTTAAAAAATACCACAACAGGACAGTTGTTGATCATGTCTCTATTGAGGTTGAGCAGGGAGAAATTGTAGGTTTGCTCGGCCCGAATGGTGCTGGTAAAACTACCTCTTTTTATATGATCGTAGGCCTGATAAGACCCAGGGAAGGAAGGATATTCCTTGATGATGAGGAAATTACTACGCTACCTGTATATAAACGTGCCCGAAAGGGGATCGGTTATCTGGCCCAGGAAGCTTCTGTCTTTCGCAATATGTCGGTTGAAGATAATCTTCGTGCTGTTCTGGAATTGTCGGGATTTTCCAAAGCCGAACAGGCTGAAAGAGTAGAAATACTTCTGAATGAATTCGGCCTGGTGAAGATCAGAAAAAACAAAGGAGTACAACTCTCCGGAGGTGAAAGAAGAAGAACTGAAATAGCAAGAGCACTTGCCCTTAAGCCCAGGTTTATTCTTCTTGATGAACCATTTGCAGGTATCGATCCTATAGCTGTTGAAGATATTCAAAATATTGTGGCTCAACTCAAAACTAAAAATATTGGTATTCTTATTACCGATCATAATGTTCACGAAACACTCTCAATAACTGACCGTGCTTATCTGCTTTTTGAAGGAAGGATCCTTAAATCAGGCACATCCTCTCAACTTGCTGATGATGAACATGTAAGGACAGTCTACCTCGGAAAGAACTTTGAACTTCGCAGGTGATCCTGTCAGTTTGTTTTAATAAATAATTTCTGTACTTTTGCCCCGATTTTTGCGGATGTGTCGTAATTGGTAGCCGAGCAAGACTTAGGATCTTGTGTCTTAATGACGTGGGGGTTCGAGTCCCTTCATCCGCACCACAGAGACAAACCGCCTTTAACCTCTCATATAGTGCGTTTTGGCGGTTTTTAAAAGCATAAACTGTTAACAATATGAATATTACCAGAGAAAACATCGACGATCTGAATGCGGTCCTTAAAATAGAGGTAGGAAAAGCTGATTACGAGGAGAAAGTGGAAAATGTGCTGAAAGACTACCGTAAAAAAGCCAATATCAAGGGTTTCCGACCAGGTATGGTGCCCATTGGACTTGTAAAAAAAATGTACGGAAAAGCTGTCCGTATTGAAGAAATCAATAGAGTAGTTACCGACAATATTCATAAATATCTGACAGACGAGAAACTCGAGATACTGGGCGATCCGATCCCTGAAAGCGATGATCAGGAAAAGATTGACTTTGATAATCAGTCCAACTTTACTTTCACTTTTGAGCTAGGCCTGGCACCTGCTGTCGATATTAATATCAACAAAAAAAACAAAGTCAGCTTTTACGAGATTATTGTAGATGAAAAAATGAAAACCGACTATGTAAATAATTATACACGCCGGTATGGTGAATTCAGAAAAGCTGACGTTTCGGAAGAAAAAGATGTTCTGAAGGGTAGAATAGAGGCTATTGATAATGGCGGGAATATAATCACTGACGGTCCATCATCTAAAGATGCCACACTTTCTATCGATATTATCAAGGACGATGACATCAAAAACGGATTTCTCGCCAGAAAAGAAAATGAAATCATCGATTTTGACATCAAAAAAGCCTTCCCTAACGATAATGAAATAGCAGGGCTGTTAAAAAAGAAGAAAGAAGAAGTTGAAGGGATTGAAGGCAATTTCAGGTTCACTATATCAGAGATAACCAGATTCTATCCTGCAGAGCTGGGACAGGATCTTTTTACCAGGATCTATGGTGAAGGCGTTGTAAATAATGAAGATGAATTCATGAAGAAGGTTGAAGAAGAAATAGCTGCCAGTTTGAATCGTGAAAGTGAATTTAAGCTGATGCAGGATATTAAAAAGCTTATCATTGAAAAAACAGAATTCAACCTCCCTGAAGATTTTCTGAAAAAATGGCTTATAAGGGTTAACGAGAAGACCACAAGAGAACAGATCGAGAAGGAATTTGACAGCTTCAAACGCGACCTGAAATGGCAGCTAATCAGAAACAAGGTGGCTAAAGACAATGAAGTAAAAATCACCGAAGAGGAACTTCTTAAAGAAGCTGAAACCATCACCAGGTACCAGTTCCAGCAATACGGACTCTTTTATGCAACCGACGAACAGCTAACCAATTATGCCAGGGAGACCCTCAAACGTGAAGAAGATGCAAAAAGAATAGCTGACAAAATACTGGAAGACAAAGTTATAGGATTATTAAAAGAGCTTGTCAGCATTAATAAAAAAAGTGTGACCGCTGAAGAATTTAATAAGCTTTTTGAATAGAAATCAATACGTTGCAATGATATTTTTTATTTTTATATCTTTGTTTCAAAACTAACACTGAAAACTATTATGAGTAATATTGACGATTTCAGAAAATATGCCAGAGGCAATCATGGAATAAGCAGTCTTACACTTCACAGATATAACAGAGCATGGAGCAGTTATATTTCACCTACAATTATTGAGGAGCGACAGTTAAATGTTGCTTCTATGGATGTTTTCTCCAGGCTGATGATGGACAGGATAATTTTTCTGGGTTTACCCATCGACGATTACGTAGCCAACATAATCCAGGCCCAGCTGCTTTACCTCGATTCCTCCGACCCGGGAAAAGATATACAGATATATTTCAATACCCCCGGAGGATCTGTAAGTGCAGGCCTTGGGATTTATGATACAATGCAGTACATCTCAGCCCATATTGCCACTATCTGCACCGGAATGGCTGCTTCAATGGGGGCAGTGCTTCTGACAGCCGGGACCAAAGGCAAAAGATCAGCACTCAAACATTCAAGGATAATGATACACCAGCCTGCAGGAGGCTTTGAAGGGCAGGCTTCTGATATAGAGATACAGGCACGTGAAATTCTTAAGCTCAAGAAAGAGCTTTACGAAATAATCGCATTCCATTCAGGGAACCCGGTCGAGAAAGTTGAAAAAGATTCTGACAGGGATCACTGGATGACATCCCAGGAAGCAAAAGATTACGGGATGATTGATGAAATATTACAGAAAAACGATCATTAGGAAAGATGGATAAGTGTTCATTTTGCGGCAGAACCAAAAAAGAGGCAAATATGCTTATTGCCGGGCTCGAGGGTCATATATGTGACCATTGTATCGAGCAGGCTTACAGCATTATGAACGAGGAGCTTGGTACTAAAAAGAATATCTTGTTCGACTCGATCAACCTGCTTAAACCTGCAGAAATAAAGAATTTCCTCGATCAGTATGTCATTGGCCAGGAAATGGCTAAAAAGATCATAGCTGTTGCAGTTTATAATCACTACAAAAGGCTAATGCAAAAGCCTGATGCCGAGGACATTGAGATTGAAAAATCAAACATAATTCTTGTCGGGGAAACCGGTACTGGCAAAACATTGCTGGCCCGTACCGTTGCAAAAATGCTTCACGTACCTTTTACAATAGTCGATGCGACAGTCCTGACTGAAGCCGGTTATGTTGGTGAAGATATCGAAAGCCTGCTGACTCGCCTTCTTCAGAACGCTGACTATGATGTGAAAGCAGCCGAAAAAGGAATTGTCTTTATTGACGAGATCGATAAAATAGCAAGGAAAGGTGATAACCCGTCTATAACCCGTGATGTCTCGGGTGAGGGTGTTCAGCAGGGCCTTTTAAAGCTTCTTGAAGGATCAATAGTAAATGTCCCGCCACAGGGAGGGAGAAAACATCCGGAACAGAAGATGATACCGGTAGATACAAAAAATATACTTTTTGTCTGCGGAGGAGCATTCGAAGGTATTGAAAAAAAGATAGCTCAACGAATGAATACCCAGATCGTTGGTTACGGAGCCTCCAAGATAAGGGAAAAAGTCGATAAGGATAACCTTCTGAAATATATTGCACCCCAGGATCTCAGGGCTTACGGGCTTATACCGGAGATAATCGGAAGACTCCCGGTTGTTACTCATCTTGACCCCCTCGACAGGGAAGCCCTCAGGGCTATACTTACAGAACCTAAAAATGCTCTCGTAAAACAGTACATCAAGCTCTTCAAAATGGATGATATTGATCTTACTTTCGCTGACGGGGTCCTTGATTATATTGTTGATAAAGCAACTGAGTTCAAGCTGGGGGCCCGGGGCCTCAGGTCGATATGCGAGGCAATAATGCTTGATGCCATGTTTGAAATGCCATCGGCCGGAAAAGATGAGCTGACAATAACCATCGATTATGCCAGCCGGAAGCTTGAAAGAATAGATATGAAGGTACTGAGAGCCTCATAAAAAAATAGTAGGGTTGTTGCATGCAACATAACCCTACTAATTTCATCTGTCAATTCTCTGCTAATTATGCATCAGCCTGTGCCTGAATTTCAGTATGATCTCCTTTGATTCTCCTCCCACAGTAACTGTAGCAACTGCATCGCACGCGCCGGTGCCATAATTAATCTCAACGGGATCGAGCCCCTCTCTTTCAATATTCACAACACCGCTTACAATAAACCTGCAGGCGCGGGTCCAGTGCAAGGCTGTTGTGATGGTATTGGTATAGGCTACTCCGTTTATGTTTACTCCTGTTGCTGTCCCGGTAACAAGACACTCATCATCCCAGATGTTACGGGTAAGTAATCCTGCTATCCACTCTCTCTGGTGTTCAAATGACCTTTCAATAACTTTCCCGTCGGGCAGGGTAAGCTTACCATCTGTCAGTTTTACTGAAATCAGGAGATGCTGGTTATCATTATATCCCAGATTCTCGACCTCCTTGGTCCCTTCAACTTTTATCCCGTTGAAATAATAATTATCAAAAGTGACGATCTTTTTGGAACCTGCCTCCAATCTTGGCCCGGTGACAACAATAACTATCTTACCTGATCGTGAATTGTCATACAGTCCGGTGCAGCCTGATCCAAAATCGATGGTAATGGTCTTTGGCCAGATTGCATCTGTCGGATGATCAATCGTTACCAGTGGACATGAATCAGAAATAGCTATTGACTTCGAATCTCCGCTTTTCTGGTATCCGTCAAGAATAATATCCGCATTATCAACTGTATTGAATACATCCTCAAAAACAGCATCGGTTACGGCATCATCATCAGCAAGATTAAGACCTGACTGATCGATTGACGAATGTTTGGTGCATGATGTGAATACAAAAACAGCAAATGCTGCAATCATTAAATAAACCTTTGTCCTCATAAGTTCTATCTTTTTATGTTAGTATTTCCAAATAACTACCATTTAGATGAAGATTAAATGAAAAGGTTTAATTGGAAAACAAAAAGACTATAAATTTTGTAGTGAATTTCCTGATTTTACTTTGTATTCCTGCGTGGTGTCCTTCGTAACCCTTTATGGTAAAAACAAAGTTAACCTCAAAGGAACACCAAGTTTTTCACTAAGGTGTACTAAGTTATTTCTAAACAGAATTAAACTGAAAAGGATTCCACTAAATGTCTTTTTGTCCCCGTCTATCGTATATTATATAAGTATAGGGAATGCTTCCTTCATCTGTGGTTTTAAACTCTTCCTTCGCTGTAACAACCCAGACTGCAGGATCAATCTCAGGAAAATATATATCGGCTGGTGCCTGTTTGTGGACATGTGTAATATAAAGCCTGTCAGCAAGAGGCATAAACTGACTATAAATACTTCCTCCCCCAATGATGAAAACTTCTTCTCCTTTTTCGCATTTGTTCAGTGAATCTTCTATTGAGTAAGCAGATACGGCATCATCAAAACGCTCACCTGGCAAATCGGTTATAACAATATTTCTTCTTCCCGGCAAAGGCTTTTTAGGCAACGATTCCCATGTTTTTTTACCCATAACTACGGTTTTTCCATATGTAAGTTTCTTAAATCTCTTCAGATCTTCAGAAATATGCCATAGCAGCTCATTATTTCTACCAATCCCAAGGTCCTCTGATACAGCAACTATTATCGAAATCATACTATTTTTATTTAAACCGAAATCTCACCTTTAATGTTAGGGTGAGCAACATAATCTTTCAGGGTAAAATCCTCGTATTTGAAATTAAAGATGTTATCGACCGATGGATCGATAACCATTCTGGGTAAAGTATATGGTTCTCTTGTCAGCTGCAATTTAACCTGCTCAAAATGATTCAGGTAGATATGTGCATCACCGAGAGTATGCACAAAATCACCCGGCATTAATCCGGTTACCTGTGCAACCATAAGAGTAAGAAGTGAATAAGATGCAATATTGAAGGGTATTCCCAGGAAAATGTCGCAGCTTCTCTGATATAGCTGACATGAAAGTTTCCCATTCGCAACGTAGAACTGGAACATGGCATGGCAGGGAGGAAGAGCCATTTTCTCAATTTCTCCGACATTCCATACGCTTATAATAAGCCTCCGGGAATCTGGTGATTTCCTGATTTTTTCAATTACAGCGCTCAGCTGATCAATTTTCTTTCCGTCAGCAGCAGGCCAGGAACGCCATTGGGATCCGTAAACAGGACCAAGGTTACCATTCTTATCAGCCCATTCATTCCAGATGCTTACTCCATTATCATTCAGATATTTTATATTCGTATCACCGGCAATGAACCAGAGTAATTCATGAATAATCGATCGGAGATGCATTTTTTTAGTAGTAAGCAGAGGGAAACCTTGCTCAAGGTTAAACCGCATCTGGTATCCAAATACACTTATTGTTCCCGTACCGGTACGATCACTCTTCTCAACACCATTCTTCATTACATGGCTTAAGAGGTCAAGATATTGTTTCATCTGAGTTTCTTTTATCTATTCAGGTGATATCTTAGCTACCCAGCCACCTCCGGGTGCAAGGTTTATCTTTATATTATCACCAGCTTTCACATTAGTTTTCAAGTGCTTGTAATCCTGTGCGAATCTGTCGGCATTAATACCATCCTGGAATATTTCCATTGTAAAATCACCAGCACCAAGGAACGAAAGATCTGCTTCAAGAGTTCTGGGACTCCAGTCAGTTAAAGCTCCGACAAACCAGTCTTTTCCTGATCGTCTTGCCAGAAGGACATAGTCGCCAACCTTAGCTTCAAGGACCTTCAGATCATCCCATACAACAGGCACTTTTACGATAAAATCTGTACATTCCTGCTCTTTTATATAGTTCGACGGACTATCGGCAAGCATCTGAAGAGGGCTCTCGAAAACAACATACAATGCCATTTGGTGTACTCTTGTACCCTGGCTTTCCGGCCTGGTAAAGATGGGCTGGAAGTTGGCCCTGTCCATATTGATCATAGCTCCGGGAGTATAATCCATCGGTCCTGCAACCATTCTTGTGAAAGGGATCGTTACATCATGCTCCGGAGAGATATCTTTGCTCCACTTATCGTTCTCCAGCCCTTTGACGCCTTCACGGGTTAATGCATTGGGATATGTACGCCCGAGGCCGTCAGGTTTGTACGCCCCGTGAAAATCGATCAGCATATGGTGTTCGGCAGTTTTTTTTGCAGCCAGGTAATAAAAATCGACCATCTTCTGGTCATCACGCTGCATAAAATCTACTTTTACACCTTTAACTCCCCATTTCCCGTACTGGTCAAGAGCTTCATCAATCTTGTCGTAAAACGATTTCCATACAACCCACAAAATAATACCTACATTTCTGCTCTCAGCATATTTACACAATTCAGGTATATCAAACCCGGGAGCAACATCAAGTACATTCCCAAGCTTGTACCACCCTTCATCAAGAATTACATATTCAATGCCATTTTTTGATGCAAAATCAATATAATATTTATATGTATCATTGTTTAATCCGGCCCTGAAATCAACGCCATAAATATTATTTGCATTCCACCAGTCCCAGGCTACTTTCCCCGGTTTGATCCAGTCGGTCTCTTTCAGTCTGTTGGGCGCTGCCAGTTTAAATACCATGTTACTCTCAATCAGTCCGCCATCATCTTCAGATATAATAAATACCCTCCAGGGGAACGTTCGTGTACCAGCTGTCTTTGCAATATAATCCTTTGTCCTGGTCACAAACAGGTCCCGATCGCTTTTAAGCATCTCTTCAGCAGGATAAGCGGGCCAGGTTCCTGAGATTTTACCGGATCCTCCTCCGCGAAGCCACATTCCGGGATAGTCCTCAATATCAGATTCTGTGATAAGAACATTTATATTGTTTGCCTTGAAGAGGGTTGGCAGGCTTGCCATGTGCTTCTTCTGAATAGTGTCCAGCGCGGAATAGGTAAAAACGTTTTCATTATGCGACATAAAACCTGCCTCATAAGGAAACCATGCATATGATCCCTCAGGAAACTGAATATCTGTAATCTCATTTTTAATTGTTATTGTATCTTTTAAAGAAGTCTCAAATCTGTAAGCAACGCCATCGTTGTAAGCTCTGAAATTTATCGAGAATCCTGATTTAAATGTTAATAATAGCGTATTACAATTATCAGATATCCTTGAGTTCTTATTTGCGACAACAGGCACAAGTATCTGGTCCACTTTACCCATCACAGCTTTTCTCAGGATTTCGTTTTGACCCAGTATTTTATTGTTCTCCAGGATAATACCTGCAATGACAGAATTTATTATCTCATGCCCGTGACAGGATGCTGACCATTTGATATCCGGCTCCGTATTTATTGTGACCACAATCTTACCATCAGGCGAAGTAAGCTTGTACTCTTTGGTATAGGCTGCATTTACAAAACACAGCACTATCAATAATAAAAATATCCTTTTCATTTCCTGTCGTATTATTCTTTATGATTATAAGCTTAAGATAATAATCCCGGATAGAGAATCTTCATCTCTCCCCTATAAATCGGGGCTCCATTCTCGTTCATTCTATTTCGTTTTCTTTTTCCTGCGATCAATCTCGTCTCTTATGGCAGCAGCCTGTTCATAATCTTCTTTTTTCACAGCCTCATCGATCATTTTATATAATTCCTCATCAGAGTGACTGCTGTATTTAGAGCTGGGTTCATATTTGTCCTCAGCTTCTCCGGTAGCCGATATATCTGTTTCTGAAGGGCTATTGGTCAGCTGGGCCTTTTCCAGAATATCTTCAGTTATGTATATCGGGCATCCGAATCTGAGGGCAATTGCAACAGCATCCGAGGTCCGGCTGTCGATCGAATATTCCTTTTCACCATTATTACATACAAGTTTTGAAAAGAATACACCCTCCTCAAGCTTATATATCATTACCTCAATGACTGCAATATTAAACTGATCTGCAAATTCTTTAAAAAGGTCATGAGTCAAAGGCCGGGGAGGCTCAAGGTTCTCGAGTTTTATTACAATAGCCTGAGCTTCAAATCCTCCAATGATAATTGGTATCCTTCTGTCTCCATTTTCTTCAATCAGTAAAAGCGCATAAGCCCCGGATTGAGTCTGACTATAAGAGATTCCCATTACTTTAAGCTTAATTCTCTTCATATCAATTATTTATACGCCAGTTAATTAGAGATGAATACCATGTCCAGACAAATATAAAGATAATAGAAGTATCCGTTCGGATAACTTAATCCTTTTTTTTTCAACATTTTTAAATCCTTGCCCATTTCATATCCTGAGCATTAAATTATCTTATTCCCGGCAACCTCAGAAACTCCAATTATTTATTATATAAAAAAACGAAGCAATGGTTTGTAAATTATCTATTTTATATATCTTTGCAGTCCGAAATTGAATAAATCCGCAGGGGCTAATGGAAGTTATCAGATTATTTAATCTTATACGCCTCACGGAGTAACATAACAAAAAGAGTAATGTACGCAATAGTAGAAATTGCAGGTCAGCAGTTTAAAGTAGAAGAAGGTAAAAAGATTTTTGTTCATCGTCTGGATGTTGAAGAAGGTAAAAAGATAGATTTCGATCAGGTTCTTTTAATTGACAATGATGGTAAAATAACGATTGGTGAGCCTGTCATTAAAGATGCCGTTGTGGAAGGCAAGGTTCTTGAAAATGTCAGAGGCGATAAGGTGATTGTCTTCAAGAAAAAAAGGAAAAAAGGGTACAGGGTAAAAAACGGTCACCGTCAGAATTTCACACAGGTCGAAATAATCAGCATTAACGAGAAAGCATCACCAAAGAAAGCTTCAATAAAAAAAGAAGCTGCTGTAACAACTGACGAACCTGTAAAAAAAGCTAAAGTGACTGAGAAAAAGGCTGAAGCCAAGAAGCCGGCTGCTAAAAAAGTTACCGCAAAAGCAAAAGATACTGTTTCTGAAAAACCGGCTGCTAAGAAACCGGCTGCTAAAAAACCGGCAGCAAAAAAGCCGGCTGCTAAAAAACCGGCAGCAAAAAAGCCGGCAGAAGGAAAAGCTTAAAAATAAGTTAATAAAGACATAAAAAGAATTAATCATGGCACACAAGAAAGGAGCAGGCAGTTCACGAAACGGTCGCGATTCTGAAAGCAAGCGACTGGGAGTAAAACTCTTCGGCGGGCAGAAAGCTAAAGCAGGCAACATTATTGTACGCCAAAGAGGTACCAGGCATAATCCCGGCAATAATGTGGGATTAGGAAAAGATCACACCCTTTTTGCTCTGAAGGATGGGGAGGTTGAATTCAAAAAAAGAAAAGATAACAGGACCTATGTATCGATAAATCCGGTTAACGAATAAAAGCGTACCTTAACAATTCATAACCCCAAAATTCTTTTAGAAGCAGGAAACCATTATCAGGAGTTTTTTAATACTTTTACAGCAGGCTCATACAGCCTGCTTTTTTATTAATACCGATAACATTATGCTGACAATAAACCTTATCCGTGAGAAAAAAGATCTTATAATTGAAAGACTTAAAGTAAAAAACTTTCATGCAGGGGAGATCCTCGATAAAATTCTTACGCTCGACACTTCGCGTCGTGAGATTCAGTCGAAAACAGATGCAATGCAGGGTGAAATGAACAGGATCTCAAGGGAAATCGGTTTATTGATGAAAGAAGGTAAAAAAGAGGAAGCTGAGGCTGCCAAAATAAAAACTTATAAGATCAAAGAAGATATTAAATCCCTGTCCGACAAGCTTATCCTTATTGATAACGAGCTGAAAAATGAAATTATCCTTCTTCCTAATCTCCCTCATGAGTCGGTAGCACCCGGACATGGTGCCGATGATAATGTGAAAGTACGGGAAGGTGGCACTATAAAGGAAATGCCTCTTAATGCACTGCCTCACTGGGAACTTATAAAAAAATATGATATAATTGATTTCGACCTGGGGATTAAGCTTACAGGAGCAGGATTCCCTGTATATAAAGGGAAAGGAGCCAAGCTCGAAAGGGCACTGATAAATTTCTTTCTCGATGAGGGCGTAAAAGCAGGATATACTGAAGTCATGCCACCAATAATAGTCAATGAGGATTCAGGTTTCGGCACAGGTCAGCTTCCCGACAAAGAAGGACAGATGTACCATGTTACACTCGATAATTTTTACCTTATACCTACTGCAGAAGTCCCTGTAACAAATATCTACCGTGATGCAATATTGAACGCTGATGATCTCCCTGTAAAAAATATAGCTTATACACCTTGCTTCAGGAGAGAAGCAGGCTCATGGGGAGCACACGTAAGGGGACTGAACAGGCTGCACCAGTTCGACAAAGTCGAGATTGTCCGGATAGCTCACCCCGATCATTCATATGAATCTCTAGAGGAGATGGTAACACATGTGGAAGGTCTTATTAAAAAGCTTGATCTGCCGTACCGTATTCTCAGGCTCTGTGGGGGCGACATGTCTTTTACTTCTGCTCTTACATATGATTTTGAAGTTTGGTCAGGAGCGCAGAAAAGATGGCTTGAAGTAAGTTCTACATCAAACTTTGAATCTTTCCAGGCAAACAGATTGAAATGCAGGTTTAAAGATAAGGGTGGCAAACAGACCCGGCTGGTTCATACACTGAACGGCAGCGCACTTGCTCTGCCTAGAATCGTTGCTGCATTACTTGAAAATAATCAGTCTGATTCAGGAATAAAAGTGCCTGAGGCTCTTGTACCTTATACCGGGTTTGACATAATCAACTAAAAATTAACCGCAAATGGCGTAAAGTGATGGATGGATAAAACCCGTCAATCATATATCTATGCAGGACTGGCAATATTTTTCTGGTCGACTGTTCCCACAGCTTTCAAGATAAGCCTCGCAGAGCTTGGTATTCTTCCTGTGCTCACTATCGCTTCCGTGACTTCTGCAACAGTGCTGTTAATTGTTCTGGCATCCGGTGGAAAAATAAAACTCATAAGTAAATTTACGGGAAAGGAATTTTTAAGCTCGGCGTTACTTGGGTTCATTAATCCGTTCATTTATTACCTGATATTACTGAAAGCATATCAGATTCTGCCAGCACAGGTGGCTCAGCCTTTAAACATGATCTGGCCAATAATTCTTGTATTCCTTTCTGTCCCGCTACTGGGGCAGAAAATTAAGGCTAAAAGCTTTGTTGCCTTGTTTATAAGCTTTGCCGGTGTTTATATAATTGCATCACAGGGTACTCTTTTCAGCCCGGGTCACGCCGACATCAGAGGAGTATTACTGGCGACTGGCAGTTCAGTATTCTGGGCTTTTTATTTTGTACTTAATGTCAGGGATAAGAGAGACGAAGGTGTTAAACTATTCCTTAACTTTTTGTTTGGTTCCATATATCTTATAGTTGCCCTTATCATAACCGGAGCTTTTCCTGAAAGTATCTCAGGCATTAAAAGTGTTGCAGCATCAATTTATACGGGAATCTTTGAAATGGGTATAACCTTTTATTTCTGGCTTAAGGCACTTCAGCTGGCACCATCTACGGATAAGGTAAGTAATCTTGTATACCTTGCTCCTTTTTTTTCTCTTGTTTTAGTACACTTTATTCTGCATGAACCCGTTTATTATACTACTCCGGCTGGATTAATCCTGATAATTTCGGGGATCTGGATGCAGAGCCGGAAACCTTCAAGGACTTAATTTGTTATATTTGAACGTGTAAAACAGAACAGGCAATGAAAAAGATTTTATGTGTAGTTGTAATCTTAGCGGGCATTATTTCATCCTGTAAAAAAGATCCTATTCCAGTTTCCGGAGTTACCGATGAAATGGCCAGGGACTCCTTGTATTATATAATGAAAATATGGTATTACTGGTACGATTTAATGCCAGTGATTACAAAGGAGAATTATTCCGATCCTTATGAGCTGCTCGAGGCAATGAGATATTATCCGACCGACAGGTGGAGCTTTGTTGCAGACTATGACGAGTTTATTGCTGAAATGCAGGGCACATTTGTTGGTCATGGTATAAGGGTCGGACTTGATAATGACAATAAAGCCAGGATTGCTATGATCTATAAAAACTCCCCGCTGTACGCATCAGGAGTGCGACGAGGATGGATCATTAAAGATCTTAATGGAAAGGATCTTGCGGCTATTTTGCTTGCAAATGATGCTGCAGCTTATAATGATGCATTTGGTCCTTCTACTGAAGGCATAACCAATACTTTTATCTTTGGCCGCACGGGAAAAGCTGACACAACAATCACTTCAACCAAATCAACCTTTACCATCAATTCTGTCATCCTGTATGATACTCTGCACCTTTCAACCGGAGTTGCCGGTCATATTGTATTTGAATCATTCATTAAACCTTCTGAACAGGAACTGTTAACTGCATTTGCTTATTTCAAAGCCATGAATATTAATAACCTCATTCTCGATTTAAGGTATAATTCCGGGGGTTATCTCTATATAGGACAGGAACTTGCCAGCTATATTGCAGGCGACGACAAAGCAGGGACAACATTTGCCGCTTTGTTGTATAATAATAAGAACCTGATTCAAAACACAACATATCCTTTTATCGTCACACCTTCCTCGCTGGCACTTCCGAAAATTGTTGTCATCACTACCAGGCTAACAGCTTCTGCAAGTGAGGCTGTAATGAACGGATTAAAACCTTATGTTAACATAATAGCCGTTGGAGATACTACAAACGGTAAACCAACAGGAATGAACGGGTGGGCATGTGCTAAAAAATATTTCTTCTGGCCGGTTACTTTCCAGGTTGTAAACGCTTTGAATGAAGGCGATTATTTCGATGGAATCCCCCCTGACAGGATTGCCAATGATGATATTACCCATGATTTCAATGACCGGAATGAAGAGTGTCTGAAGGAAGCTATCAGTTACCTGGAAACCGGAGCTTTTTCTGCCAAAGGAACTTCTGCATTCAGGCGTCATGTGTCGTTTTCCGAGAAACCATCATGGATGAATAATACTTTTATTCTTGACAAATAAAATAATACTTCAGTTATTTGAAGGGAAAACTTAAAGAGAGAATCATACTTGGGATTGATCCCGGAACCAATACCACGGGTTATGGTGTTATTAAGGTGGCAGGCCGGGATCCCATACTTGTTACTATAGGTCTTATTGACTTATCCAAGTTTGGTGATCATTACCTTAAGCTAAAACATATTTATGAAAGAACCCTGGGTATTATCGACGAATATCACCCAGACGAACTGGCAGTTGAAGCTCCGTTTTATGGTAAAAATGTTCAGTCGATGCTTAAACTGGGCCGGGCCCAGGGTGCCGCTATAGCCGCAGCATTAAGTCGTTCATTACCGATATTTGAATATGCCCCCAGGAAAATAAAAATGTCAATAACAGGACAGGGAGCCGCTTCAAAGGAACAGGTAGCTTCCATGCTGATGCATATACTCAAATTCAAGGAATCAGATTTAAAACTAGATGCTACTGATGGTCTTGCAGCAGCATTATGCCATTTTTACCAGACAAATAAAATATCATCAGAAAAGGGTTATTCCGGATGGAAAGATTTCATGAAAAAAAATCCAGAGAGAATTAAATAAAATTGACCCCCTTAAACCACTGCAACGGCCAATGCAGCCACACTGACTTTCACATTTTCAATTTTGAGCAGTTCATTGGCGCACGATTCAATTGTCGACCCGGTAGTAATCACGTCATCTACCAGCAACAAATGCTTCCCTTTAACGTCTTCTTCAGCAGTAACGGTAAAAATACCTTCAACATTTACCCATCTCTCATATCGGGATCTTCTTGTCTGGGTCCCTGTTTTTGAATTTCTTTCAAGCAGGGTTCTGCCGACAGGTAATCCAGTAACTTCTGACAATCCGTCTGAAATAAGTTCGCTCTGGTTAAAGCCCCGGGTTCTTTTTTTTGACGGGTGAAGAGGAACAGGAATTATCATATTGATTCCCTCCAGAAAGTCTGACCGGGTTAAAGATAATCCATATAATTTGCCAAGCTCATAACCTATTTCCCTGATACCGTTGTACTTGAGGTTATGTATCAGCTTTCTGATCCGGCTGTCCCTGTTATAAAATGATAATGCCGCAGCCTTTTCTATAATACACCTGCCCCAGAAAAGCTGCTCGACCGGATTGTCTTTTTCAAGATGGTAATTTGTCCTTGGGATCATAACATAACATTCGGTGCAGATTATCTTTTCATTTCTCAAAAGATGATCTCCACAGGCATAACAAAGCCGTGGAAAAAGCAGGCTTATAAAATCATCAAGCAATTCTGGCATATAACTCATGCAGCGAGCAGAATTATTTATATAAAGATATAAAAATAAAATAAATCAGAACTCCTTTGAGAAACTTAGAGATCTCCTTTGTGACCCTTTGTGGTAAAAGAAAAAATCACCACAAAGTCGCACAAAGTATTTCACAAAGGAACGCTAAGGTTCCCTATAATAGGAAAAATAAGATTTTATCAGATCCAGGAAATGAATTAAAATTCCAGCTTTTCGATGATCTTTTCTGCGATTTCCTTAAACTCCTCAGGTGTGAATTTAAGCTTCGGGTTTTTGAAGTTTATATCCTCCATCGAATCCATAGGAACAAGATGAATATGGGCATGGGGCACCTCCAGTCCGAGGATTGCTATTCCTATCCTGTTGCACGGGAAAGCAGCCCTTATTGCCTTTGCTATTTTTTTGGAGAAAAGGATTAGTCCTGACAGTTTTTCATCATCAAGATCAAAAATATAATCTGTTTCCTGTTTAGGGACAACAAGGGTATGCCCTGCCTTCAGAGGATTAATGTCGAGGAAGGCAAAATATCTTTCATCCTCAGCGACCTTATAACAAGGTATTTCGCCTTTAATGATTCTGGTAAATATAGTTGCCATGATGATAGGAAAGTATTTATCTGCTATGAAATAGAAATGATCTCAAAAGGGATTATCCCGGAAGGGACAGTAATGCTGACCACATCTCCTACCTTTTTGCCTATAAGCCCCTGGGCTATAGGGGAATTAACTGCCAGTTTCCCGATTTTAAGATTAGCTTCACTTTCAGGAACCAGCTGATATTCCATAATGCTGTTATTTACTTTATTCCTGATCTTTACCTTATTCAGTATTCTGACAGTTGATGTGTCTATTTTGGATTCATCAATAATTCTTGATCTGGCAACAATATCTTCCAGCTTCGATATCTTCATTTCGAGCATTCCCTGAGCCTCTTTGGCTGCGGCATATTCAGCATTCTCCGTAAGGTCGCCTTTATCCCTGGCATCGGCTATCAACCTTGATATCATTGGTCGTTCAACAGTCCTGAGCTGCTCAAGTTCATCTTTCAACTTTTGAAGACCCTCTTCCGTAACGTATAAAACCTCTGACATTTTTCCTTATAAGATTTAAAAAATAAGAAGAATTCCAGGTTTCCCGGAACTCTTCGTAAGACAAATATACAAAATATTTAAATTAATTACAAAAAAAACCTGAAAATAAGTTTATTATAAGAACCTCATTCCCAAATTATAACCCTACCTGTACTTGCTCCCGGCTTTCCGTGTAGTAGTTGCACTTTTTTTTCTTTTATTCTTGTATCTTGAGTTGGCATCCCTGACGTTTTGCTTCATACGCGCCTTAACCTCAGGTGTTTGTATTTCAAGTGATCTTTGTTGGTTCTCCTTTATGTATTTTTGAGAATCTTTTCTGCGCTTTCTATCCTTAGCTTTTTGCTCTTTCTTTGCTTTTTCAGCAGATCTTGGTCCCTTGATCTTTACTTTTTTTGTTTTTAAAGGACTTTTTTTTGAGGCAGATCTGGATTGTTTGGGAGCCGGAGCCCTTTCAAATGACTGCGCCTCACAAAAAGCTAATGACAAAGAAATAAGAATTATAAAAACAAATAGCTTTCTTACATGCAAATTATTCATAACAGGACTTTTACAATAAATTTAAGTTATATAGCGTTAATTTCCCGGTAACAGTACTAATTTTGAGAATTATTCAGTACGGGATGGCTAATGGATCAAAAATAAGATTTTTTTTCTTTATTCCCATAATTGCTTTAATGCTTGTTGCCTGCAGCAAAAAAGAGAATGATGTTATACCATATACTACTGTAAATTTCACTATTGATCTGCACGACCCTGAGTTTGTAAGCCTTACATCTATATTCGGGTCAGCATACGTAGATTACAATACCAATAACTGGGGAATTTATTCAGCCGGATTCAATAATAACGGGATTATTGTTTTTTCGGGTCCTGATAAATATTATGCTTACGACCGCACATGTCCTCATGATTATGCTGTCAATGGATTAAGCGTTAAGGTAAATATTGACTTTACCGAGGCAATCTGTCCAAGATGCAGCACACATTATTCACTTTCAGGGGGCTACCCAATTTCCGGCCCTGGGAAATATTATCTTAAAGATTATAACACAAGTTTCGACGGAAGATATATTTCAGTCTGGAACCACTAAAACAGGACTTACTTTTAGAACAATTTTAATACCTGTAATGATCTGGTTTATAAGGACCTGCAGGAGGCACTCCAATATAATCTGCCTGTTCTTTTGTTAACCTGGTCAGTTTTACACCCAGCTGATCGAGGTGAAGTCTTGCCACTTCTTCGTCGAGATATTTTGGGAGCCGGTAAACACCAATTTTATAATCATTATTCCACAGATCAATCTGCGCCAGTGTCTGGTTACTGAAAGAGTTGCTCATCACAAATGAAGGATGACCTGTAGCACAGCCAAGATTGACAAGCCTTCCTTCTGCAAGGATGAATATTGCATGACCATCGGGAAATATATATTTGTCTAGCTGTGGTTTGATATTTAATTTCCTGACATTATCAAGCGCATTCAAATTGTCGACTTGTATCTCATTATCAAAATGCCCTATGTTGCATATAATAGCCTGATCTTTCATCATCTTCATATGCTCTGTAGTGATAATATCCCTGTTACCTGTTGCTGTCACATAAATATTTCCTTCGTTAAGAGAATCTTCAATAGTCTTTACTTCATAACCCTCCATTGAAGCCTGCAGAGCACAGATAGGATCGATTTCAGTTACAATTACCCTGGCTCCGTATGCTTTCATCGACTTTGCACATCCCTTACCAACGTCGCCATATCCGCAGACTACAACTACTTTACCGGCGATCATCACATCGGTGGCTCTTTTTATTCCGTCGGCGAGTGATTCACGACAGCCGTAAAGGTTATCAAATTTAGATTTAGTAACAGAGTCATTTACATTTATGGCCGGTACCAGTAATTCATTGTTCTCAAGCATCTGGTATAATCTATGAACCCCGGTGGTTGTCTCTTCCGAGATACCTTTCATCTCTTCAACAACACGATGCCATTTGCCAGGTTCATTAACCAGAAGCTCCTTTAACGTTGCCAGAATTATAGATTCCTCCCTGTTTGACGGTTTTTTATCAAGAATCAAAGGATCATTTTCAGCCTTATATCCAAGGTGAACAAGCAGAGATGCGTCACCGCCATCATCTACAATAAGGTTTGGCCCTTTGCCTTCGGGGAATGAGAGTGCCTGTGCTGTACACCACCAGTATTCTTCAAGAGTTTCGCCTTTCCATGCAAAGACAGGTATACCGGCAGCAGCTATTGCAGCGGCAGCATGATCCTGAGTGGAAAATATATTACAGCTTGCCCATCTTATATCGGCACCCAGCTCCTTAAGTGTTTCTATGAGGACCGCCGTTTGTATTGTCATGTGAAGGGACCCTGTTATGCGGGCACCTTTTAAAGGTTTTTCAGCCGAATATTTCTTTCTGATTGCCAGAAGACCCGGCATCTCTTTTTCTGCTATTTCAATCTCTTTCCTGCCAAAATCGGCCAGGGAAACATCTTTTATTTTATAATGCATTTTATCTAAAACTAAGTTCATAAATCAATAAAATTGAGAATACAAAGATAATAAAAAAAGACCTTTTTTCAGGTCAGTAACTTTAGGGTATTGGCTTTATCCAGCTCCATCTGGCTGGCAAGTTGTTTTATTGTATCAAATTTTATTTCGTCACGTAACCGGTAACGGAAAATTACCTCAATTTCCTTACCATAAATATCGGTCTCAAAATTGAAAATATTTACCTCTATTGTCCTGTTTTCCGTTGTCTTATTTACTGTCGGATTCTTACCAATGCTGAGCATTCCGGGTTTTCTGATATTATCTGTCACCACTTCAACGGCATAAACCCCGTCACCCGGTATAAGCTTATAAAAATAATCCGGTTTTATATTGGCTGTAGGAAAGCCTATTTCCCTTCCAATCTTTCTGCCCTCAATAACTTTGCCCTTAAGGGAGTAGTTATATCCAAGCCACTTTGCAGCTTTTTCGATATCTCCCTTAAGTAACGAATCACGTATCAGTGAGGAGCTAATTGCACCCTCCTCAGTATGAAGCCCGTGAAGCTGTTCAACTTTAAATCCCATCGACGCAGCACACCCATTTATTGTTTTAAAATTTCCCTCGCCCCTGTATCCGAAATGATGGTCGTAGCCAATTATCAGATGTTGTGTCCCTATTTTCTTCACCAGGACTTCCTCAACAAAATTACATGCCCTGATCCTGCTGAAAGGCCGGGTAAAATCAATAATAATCAGGTGGTCAACATGAGCTTTTTCAAGTAAATTTATTTTTTCTTCAATTGAGGAAAGAAACGAAAGTCCCTCCCTGTTCTTATCGAGAACAAGACGGGGATGAGGATGAAATGTGATCACTACCGATTCTCCTTTAAAATCACGTGCGCTTTTGACCAGATAGTCGATTAGAACACGGTGTCCGCGATGAACACCGTCAAAGATCCCCATTGTAACCACCGGAGAATTCAGTTTCAGATCGTTATATCCTTTATGAATTATCATACCTGGAAATTATGTTTGCAAAATTAGCAAAGCCATGTAGATATAGAATTATTTTATGATTTAGTTTTTGTACTTTTATAGAAAGATCCTCATCAGGGAGTTTTATGAGTATTGCAAAATTTTACCAGGCAGATCCATGGCTGAAGCCATTTGTAAGCACAATTGATGCCCGCTATAACAGGTGCAATTCGAGGGAAAAGGAGCTGACAGGTAACCGAACCCTTTCAGAATTTGCAATGGGGCACCATTACTATGGACTTCACAGGAGAAATAACAGTTGGATTTTCAGGGAGTTCGCACCCAATGCAACAGCTCTCTTTATAACCGGCACTTTCACCGGATGGAAAGAAATGCCGGATTTCATGTTGAAAAGGATCAACAGCTATGGCGACTGGGAGGTAATTCTCCCTCCGGAAGCACTGAACCATGGTGATCTTTTCAAACTGTCAGTTCATTGGGAAGGAGGTAAAGGAGAACGCATACCATCTTATGCAAACCGTGTTGTGCAGGATGAAAATACAAAGATTTTTAGTGCACAGGTATGGGATCCCGAAAAATCCTATAAATGGGAAATAACAGATTTTA
This sequence comes from uncultured Rikenellaceae bacterium, assembly GCA_964526345.1. Classification (GTDB taxonomy): domain Bacteria; phylum Bacteroidota; class Bacteroidia; order Bacteroidales; family VadinHA17; genus LD21. The sequence goes on along the minus strand of CAZGKI010000003.1, from coordinate 20,736 downwards.
TGCCGCCCGGTGCCACACCTGTCATCTATGAATCACATGTTGGTATGGCCACCTCAGAAGAGAAGACCGGAACCTATCGTGAATTTCGTGAAAATGTAGTTCCCATAATAGCTCAGGCCGGGTACAATACCATACAGCTTATGGCAATTCAGGAACATCCTTTCTACGGATCTTTTGGTTATCATGTCTCAAATTTTTTTGCAGCTTCTTCACGATTTGGAACACCGGAAGAACTCAAGGAACTTATTGATTCAGCACATAAGGCAGGGCTTCGGGTTATTATGGATCTGATCCATTCTCATTCTGTTAAGAATATTAATGAAGGCCTCGGCCTTTTTGACGGATCGCCGGGGCAGTATTTCCATGTCGATCATCGACGCAATCACAGAGCCTGGGATTCCTTGTGCTTTGATTACGGTAAAGATAATGTTATCCACTTTCTCCTGTCAAACTGCCGCTACTGGCTCGAAGAGTATAAATTCGACGGATTCAGGTTTGACGGTGTAACCAGCATGATATATTATGATCATGGCCTGGGAAAAAACTTTACTTCTTATAGTGACTATTTTGACGGTGGTCAGGATACAGATGCTCTGGTCTATCTTTTTCTTGCCAATAAGATGATACATGAATATAAACCTTCGGCACTGACGATAGCCGAAGAGATGAGCGGGATGCCCGGAATTGCATCTGATACTGCTAAAAGAGGTTATGGCTTCAACTACCGGCTTTCTATGGGGGTTCCTGATTTCTGGATAAAACTTATAAAAGAAAAACCCGATGAGGAATGGGATATGGGGATGCTAATGCATGAGCTGACCCAGCACAGGCCGGAAGAGAAGATCATCTCTTATTGTGAATCACACGACCAGGCTCTTGTTGGAGATAAAACTCTTATATTCAGAATGTTAGATGCTGAGATGTATACCGGAATGTCGAAATCATACCATAGTTTTTCGATGGATCGGGGTATTGCTCTCCATAAAATGATCAGACTTCTCACATTCAGCACCGCAGGAGGAGGTTACCTCAACTTCATGGGGAATGAATTCGGTCATCCGGAATGGATTGATTTTCCGCGTGAAGGTAATAACTGGAGCTATAAATATGCAAGGAGACAATGGCACCTTGTTGAGAACCAGGATCTTAAATACCAGTTCCTGGCCAGATTCGATAAATTAATGGTTAAGTTGCAAAAAGAGTACAAAATACTTGATGATCTTTATATTAACAGGATATTTGAAAACAGCCACGACAAAGTGATCGCTTTTATGAGAGGGAATCTGTTGTTTGTATTTAATTTTCACCCTGTTCAGTCATTTTCTGATTATGGAATACCGATAAAAGGGAAATTTAAAGTACTCATCGATTCGGATGATCCGTATTTAGGAGGTTTTGACCGCTTTGACAGAAACAGTGTTTATTCTTCTATTAAAAAAGCAGAAAGACGCACTCTTAATGTGCCTTTCTATTTATTTCTGTATCTTCCTTCCCGGACAGCACTTGTCTTTAAAGAGGAGGCTCTCAGAAAAGCAACAGATATTTAGTCGATCCAGCGTAACAGGTAAAAATCCTGTTTATGAGGCAGATCCGGATGCTTTGGATAAATCCTGATGCCATAAAAGAAAGTACCAGCCTTCTCTGGTATCAGGTTCGCCCTGTAAAGGCATTTCCCGCTTTTACAACTAACAATAACAAATTCCTTGCTGGCCACAAATTCATGCTCTCCATACTTATTCATGTGAGTAATGATAAATTCAACGCCGACATTTTCTGTAGGAATTTTCTTTATATTCAATGCGATTTCTGCCTTATAGTCATGGCCTGAATGATATACTTTCTCAGAAGGACTTTCAAAGCTGTAATTCAGGACTTCAATATTGTCCCACTCATCCCTCATCCTCTGCTTCCATGCGGCCATCTCTTTTGCCTTTTCAAAATCATCAGCTATCAGATATTTACTTCTCACATAAAGCTTTGAATAATATTTCTCCACATAATCATCCAGCTGTCGTTTCATTGTAAATTCTGGTGCTATTTTTACCATTGTATTTTTTATAAGGCTGATCCATTCAACAGGTACCCCCTGATCGTTGAATGAATAATATGCCGGGATTATCTCATATTCAAGCATATTGTAAATAGTTTCAGCATCCACATCGTCCTGCAGAACCTGGTTGTCAAAAACTTTTTTCTTTGGAAGAGCCCATCCGGCAAAAGCCCTATAACCTTCAACCCACCAGCCGTCGAGAACGCTGAAATGAATTGTGCCGTTCATAACGGCTTTTTCGCCGCTGGTACCTGAAGCTTCCAGGGGTCTTGTGGGCGTATTTAACCAGATATCGACACCTCTTACCAGATATTTTGCAAGTTCTATATCATAGTTCTCCAGGAAGATCACCTTACCAGTAAACTGAGGCATTTGAGACACTTCAAATATCCTTTTTATAAGATCCTGCCCTCCGCCATCATTTGGATGAGCTTTCCCGGCATAAAGAAACTGAACCGGTTTGTCAGGATTATTTACAATACGTTCAAGTCTGTCAAGATCTCTGAATAGCAGAGAAGCTCTTTTATAGGTGGCAAAACGACGGGCAAAACCTATAGTAAGTGCTTTTTCATCAAGATGGGTGCTGATATTGAGAAGAGTCCTCGGACTTACATGCCTGTCCATCATATCTGTCTGAAGCCGTTTCCTGATATTTTCAAAAAGATTCCTTTTCAGGCTTTTCTTAACCTCATAGATATGTTTGTCTTCTATATTATAAAGTTTTTCCCAGAGACTACGATCGGTCTGGTCAAAATTATCTGCACCGGTGATTTCTTTATAAATCTCTTTCCACTCATGTGCTGTCCATGTAGGGTGATGTACTCCATTTGTGACATATCCGATAAAGAGTTCCTCTTTAAGATAACCAGGCCATAATTTATTGAACATCCCCTGGCTCACTTCCCCGTGGAGTTTACTCACACCGTTTACTTCCTGCGACATACGCGTGGCCAGGAAGCTCATATTAAATTTCCTGTCCACGTCGCCTTCACAACGACCCAGAGACATCAGGTAATCCCATGTTATATTAAGCCGGCTGTGATAATGAGATATATATTTCCTGAGAAGATCTTCATCAAAGGCATCATGACCTGCCGGAACCGGAGTATGTGTCGTAAACAGAGTCGATGCTCTTACAGCTTCAAGTGCCTGATTAAAGGTAAGGTGATTCTCATCAATCATCGTTCTTAACCTTTCTAGGCTGATGAATGCTGAATGGCCTTCGTTACTATGATAAACATCGGGTTTAAGGCCCATAGCCACCAGGGCTCTGATACCTCCAATACCAAGAATAAGTTCCTGACGCAGTCTGTTCTCAATATCGCCCCCGTAGAGATAATGAGTTATTGTACGATCTTCAGCTGAATTATCCTCAAGATCCGTATCAAGAAGTATAAGCCTGACTTTACCAACCATAGCTTCCCATACACGAATCTTAACAGTTCTCCCAGGCCATACCAGGCTGACAGACAGATGACTGCCATCCCTGTCCTTGACAGGATTAATCGGCAGTCTTGAAAATTCTTCAGCTTCGTAAACAGTGAGTTGTTCACCTTTTGGGCCTATTTTTTGCCTGAAATATCCGTATCTGTAAAGAAGACCTATTCCCGTAATATTATAATTTGAATCGCTGGCTTCTTTCAGATAGTCCCCAGCAAGTATCCCAAGACCCCCGGAATAAATTTTCAAACAGGGATGTATCCCGAACTCCATGCTGAAATAAGCTACATAAGGTTTATCCTTATCATCCGGACGATTTATATACTCTTTGAATGCCTTTGCAACTTTTTCGAGGTCTGCAACAAATTCTTCATCATCTTCCAGTACCAGCAATCTCTTATAATCAATTTTTTCGATAAGGAGTTTAGGATTGTGTTTCACCTCTGACCATAGTGAAGGATCCATCCTTTTAAAGATTAATTCTGCCTCGTAGTTCCACGACCACCAGAGATTATTAGCAAGAACATTAAGAGCAGCTAGTCTTTCCGGCACATCACTCATCACATATATATCTTTCCATACAGGTACCTGGTGCGGTTTACGAACAACAAGTCCGGGAGCTTCAACAAAGCTTACAAAATCCCTGGGTTCCCTGCGTCTTTCACTGCTCTTGTTAAGCGCAATATCATAAGCAGTGAAATAATGCTTAACGAGACTGTCCCACATTGCTATTCTCGATATCTCATGAGCTTTTATCCTGGCTTTCTTTTTCTCCTCTTCACCAAGACTCATAAAAAGCATAATGAAATTTCTGATATCTGATATGACTTTTGCTTCATTATCATCGGTCCTCTCAATCACGGTGATACCGTTTCCGGGATTTTCAAAATATTCCCGTACCCATAGGCCAAAACCGGAAAGGTCAGTTGTGATTGTCGGTATTGAGAACATAAGGCTCTCCAGAGGTGTATAACCCCATGGTTCATAATATGACGGGAATACTGTAAGGTCAAAACCGATAAGAAGATCATAATATGGCAGGTTGAATATCCCGTCGTTGCCGTTAAGGTAACATGGCACGAAAATTATTTTAACCTGTGATTTCTGATCGTTATGAAGATTGTTGGCACCAATTCTTTGAAGGACAGGATCGCTTTCAGGATAATGCAGGCTGTGAGTAAGATAACGGTCACCACCATTGGCAGGACCATTGTTGTAGAGAATATCAATCAGATCCTGACGTGGTCCTTTATGATAGGCTGGCATCAGAAGAAACGCCACACACTCTTTCTCAAGCTTATCCTTTTTATTCAACTCGCCCAGGGAATCAATATAAATATCCACTCCTTTATTTCTGAACTCATACCTGCCGCTGTTTGCCACCATTATGCAATCATCAGCCAGTTCATAGCCCAGAACAGCCTCAGCAACTGTTTTAAGCCTCATCCTTGCTGTTTGTCTTTTTTCCCTAAAAACATCACTGGCAGGTACAAATGAATCTTCAAATCCATTTGGCGTTACGATATCGACATCCTTTCCCAGGAAATGGCTGCATTCCCTAGAAGTTAATTCACTGACGGTTGTAAATACATCTGCTTCTGCGGCTGATGTTTTCTCAAGGGATTGCTTGGCAACAATGTTAAATTCCCTCGCTATCTGACCCGGAATATATTCTTTCATTTTGCCGTATAAAGGTCTGTTATTACCTGCTATACAGCGGCCAAGAACAGTAGCATGGGAAGTAAACGAAGTGGCGATCCATGGTGCCATTTTCTTCAGATACAGAATACCTGTTCCTGTCATCCATTCATGGAACTGTGCAACTATGTTAAGATGTTCCTGATAGAAAGTAGTAAAACTCTCTATCAGTTTGCCGGCAGCATATCCAAAAAGAGCAGGCTCCACATAATCCCATTGACCTGAAATGCTGTCAAGTTTATAGGTCTCCCAGAATTTTGCAAATATCTCATCCTGCTGTCCGAAATAAGGCGTGAAATCTATAAGCATCACAATGGGCTTTCCTGCAATATTCCATCTCCCGATTTTCACCCTCAGGCCTTCCTTGTCGGCCCGTGCCCTCCACTCAGCATATAATGATTCGTCGGGAATAAATTCCGGATTTTTGATATCTTCCCTCCAGACATCTGGACCAATAAGTATATAATTATCACCTACTTCATCAACAATATTCAAGGCCTTTGTTGAAATCACCGTATGGATTCCCCCAACCTTGTTGCATACTTCCCAACTGGTTTCAAAAATAAAATCAACCTTCATATTCAGGATTATAATTTAAAAAGGATTCTTATTATTCAAACTTATTTCTTTTTTACTGTTTTTTTAACTTTCGCGGTTGTACTTCTTTTTGTAGTGGATCTCTTTGGAGCACTCTTTTTTATTGTCTTTGGCTTTACCCTTGAGGAGGATTTTTTTATCGGCGGCTTTTTTGAAGCCGATTCAGCAATAAGTTGATGAGCCAGGTCTTTTAAAGAAGGCTTAGTTAATCTTTTCGAAGCAGCACTTGTTCCGGGTTTTGCTTTTCCGGTTTTTTTCTCAAGTTTTTCTATCAGAGCAATGTGTTGTTTAATTACATCATCCTTATCCTTTATGATTGCCTCAAGTTTTGCAATCTGCATTTGCTCATCTGTATCGGGAAAATATCTTTTTATTCTTATCTCAAAATCGCTTAACACATTCATATAATTCATAAAAGCGTCATAGGGAGTCTCATATGGATTAAAATATGCATGTACGGCCCCATCAGAGAAGAATTTAGTTGCCATGTAATAAAAATGGTCGCTCGACTGAAGATATTCCCAGTCTTTATTCATCAGTTCATCGTTGCATTTTTCTACCTTGTCGGATAGTGAATAGAGTTTATCAAGGGCAGCCACCTGAAGTTCATTACCCGTCCAGGCAGTAATATCTCTCTCCTCGTCAGCCCATGATATAGGTGAAGGAACACTGATAGCTGATACCGGTTGTAATGTATCCGCCACTTCGGATGGTGTCATAAATTTAAGTGGTGTCTTTTTAAGGATGGCTCCGGGTAAGTGTTGAAGAAAATCAAATATCCCCGACTCTTTCCAGTTATGCTCACCAAATGTTTCATAATCGATAAATATATTGACAAGTTCACTTTTTGGAGCCACTTTATTAAGCCACGAAGCATACTTATCTGCAGTTAAGGGCCATGCACTCCAATTTTTATTTGAGAATCTGAAGGCAATATCATCACTCAGGACAAAATTTCTCAGCAACACCTTAAGTCGTGGATTAATAACGTTGCAGTAGAGGTAATTAGGACTTTTCCATCCGAGAACATGCTTGGCTCCCTCAGTTAACATTGCCTTGAAACCCATATCTGCCACCCACGAACCTATTGTATCGGAATATATTAATTCAGTATTACGGAAGGCAGTAGTTTCAACTCCAAGGTATTTTCTCATCATTTCCCTGTGCATTTCCACCTGTTTTTCAAAGTGATTCTGGCTTTTAAGAGAGGCGAGTGAATGAGAATTTGTTTCAGCAATGAATTCCACCATGCCTGTATCAGCAAGCTGCCTGAATGATTCAAGTACTTCCGGTGCATAAAGTCTGAACTGGTTGATAGCAATTCCTGAAATTGAGAAAGCAATTTTAAACTTTCCTTTATACTTCTGTATAAGGTCAAGAATGATCTTATTGGCAGGCAGATAGCACTTGTCTGCCACTTTTCTCATGATAGTTTCATTTGAAAAATCATCATAATAATAATGATCGTGCCCCAGGTCGAAAAACCTGTAGCGCTTCAGACGGAAGGGCTGATGAACCTGAAAATATAAGCATATCGCTTTTTTAGCTGCTGCACTCATATTAAAAATACTTATTTATTCCAAATTACTCTTTCGTAAATATCTCTTACATGCCTGGCTGAATTATCCCATTTAAGCCTGATAACTTCTTCCTTACCGTTTCTGATAAACATACTGGCCAGAGCAGGATAGTTCAGAATCCCATAAATAGCATCAGCCATTGCGTCAATATCCCAGAAATCGGTTTTAACGGCATGTGTTAGTATTTCTGCGACACCAGACTGTTTACTGATGATAACAGGCACATTTGATTGCATTGCTTCCAGAGGAGAGATCCCGAATGGCTCTGATACTGAAGGCATTATATAAACATCGCTCATTTCGAGCATAGTAAAGACATCCCGTCCCCTGAGAAAGCCAGTAAAATGAAATCTGTCAGTAATTTTAAGAGAGGCAGCTCTTCTCATCATCCTTTCCATCATGTCGCCCGAGCCAGCCATGACAAACCTTACATTGTTCATAACTTTCAGGACTTTATACGCGGCTTCAATAAAATATTCAGGTCCTTTCTGGAGTGTTATTCTGCCCAAAAAAGTGACAATCTTTTCATCAAATCCCTTGCTAACCTCAGAATTATCAGGGACACTGACCTGTTCCACTGCATTATATACAGTTTCAACTTTATCTGGATGAATATTATATCTGTTTATTACAATATCCCTTGTCAGGTTACTTACAGTTATGATTTTAGAGGCAGCGTCCATTCCGTTCTTTTCGATCCGATAAACATCGGGATTTACATTTCCTCCGCTTCTGTCGAAGTCGGTGGCATGCACATGGATAACGAGAGGCTTTCCTGACACTTCCATAGCTGCAATTCCGGCAGGATAGGCAAGCCAGTCGTGGGCATGTATTACATCAAATTCGACTTCTTCGGCAATTACAGATGCTACAATTGAATATTTATAAATCTCGCCAAGCAGGTTATTATCGTACCTGCCTGAAAAATCTACCGTCCCCTGGTTGTTTATCTGAACAAAAAGTCTGTGTCCTGAGATTTCATAAGATATCTTACGCCAGAAATCTTCCGGGTCAATATATGGGACAATCCTGGAGGAGATTTCAATTTTTTCCACTGGCCTTCGTGTACCCTTATAATAAATCTGTTTGAATGTAACAGGTACTTTATTTGCACCGATAAGCCGTACTATGCTTTGATCTTCGTCGCCCCAGGCTTTTGGAACCACAAAGATAACTTCAAGGTTATCAAGCGTAGCCATACCCTTGGTGAGGCCATAACTGGCAGTACCTAATCCACCGGAAATATGAGGAGGAAATTCCCAACCAAACATCAGCACACGCATATTCAACCAGTATTAAATATTTGAATATTTCTTTTCCAGCAGGTTAATTATTCTCAAGACTTCAGCAACGCTCCATGCCTGAGATATTGCTCCGCGTGGTGAATGTGGAGGATCTCCGTCATGTATCTCTGAAAGAGTAGTAAGACCATGGTCACTCATCACCTCTTCCAGACCATAAATAAGGCTTTTTACCTTCTGAACACCCTGTTTGTCATAGACTCTGAGCCATCCCTCGCAGAAGGGTCCGTACAGCCATGGCCAAACTGTTCCCTGGTGATAAGCATTGTCCCTTTCCTCCTGGTTACCAATGTATTTTCCTTTATATAGTTTGTTCCCGGGGGAAAGGGTTCTGAGTCCCCTTGGTGTTACGAGAACTTGTTCAGCCAGATCAAGGACCTTCTTCATCTGTTCCTTATCCAGCAAAGAGAATGGCATTGACACAGCCATTACCATATTAGGTCTGATGAAAAAGTTACTCCCTTCTTCATCATTCACATAATCAGCCAGGTATCCCATTTTGTCGTCCCAGAAAATCTCGATAAATGATTTTTTGATCAGATCAGGCAAATATCCAAATTCTTTGATGAATTCTTTATCATTTGCAGCTTTTGCCAGTTCAAGGGCAAAGCAGACTGCATTATACCAGAGGGCATTTATTTCAACTGCATATCCATTTCTGGGAGTAACTGGGACACCATTAACAACAGCATCCATCCATGTAAGTGATTTCCCGGGAGCATCGGCATAAATAAGACCATTGTCTCTCATACGTATGTTAAATGCTGTTCCGTTTTTATATGCCCTCAGTACATCTTTGGCGGCTGCACCATATCGTTCTCCGCAATCAAAACCGCCATTAGCTTCATACTGCTGAAGTGCCCAGAAGAACCATAGCGGCGCATCCACAGAATTAAAAGCATAATGACCTCCTGTTCCCATATTTGGGAATAAGCCGTCTTTCATCCTTTCTACCTGAGTATCGAGTACTTCCCTGTAAAGCTTAAGTTTATGACGCGCCAGTGCAATACCCGGCAGGGAGATGAATGTATCGCGGCCCCACGCACCAAACCATGGATAACCTGCAATTATCAGCGTCCCTTCTCCTCTCTTCTCAACAAATTGCTGAGCAGCATTCTTCAGGCAGTTAATATAGCTGTTGCGTGGAATTTTCCCTGCTACTGTTTTTGTGAATTTAGCTTTAAATCCGCCAGGATTTTCTTCACTGGTTGAAGCTGAGAATACAAAAGAGTCACCCTTTTTCGCGTCAAGTTCAAAGAAGCCCGGGGAAAACAGGTCCTCGGAAAAATCATAACCCCTTTTTTGTTCTTCAATATATTCAACTCCACGAAACCAGTCGGGGACATGAACAAAATCAGGTTTTAGAGAAAACTGCAAGTGCAAAAAGGGAAATCCCTCGTACATTTTTGATTTTATCCCATTCTTAATAAATTCAACTTTAGTATTTGCCGACAGGTTAGCGTGAGTAAGCTCATGAATGCTTCTGAATGCCAGGAAAGGCCGTAACTGGAATTTCATTGGCTCAGTTGCCTCCAGAATAGTATACCTTACCAGTAATTGTTCCTCGTAGTGAACCAGGAGCCTCTCCATTTTCAACAAAACATTACCCACCCTGAAAATCCTCACGGGAATAACCTCAGTCTCAAAATCTGTAAGATATTTATGTCCTTTCGGGCTGAAATAATCGCCTTTATATTTTCTGATACCAGTATTAAAGCTTTTATCGTTATTTACTACTGTTACGTCAAGAGAAGAGAGAAGGACATATCTCCCGCCGCCAAGTTCATCGACAGGACAGATCAGCATACCATGATATTTGCGTGTATTGCATTCCACAAGAGTTGTAGAAGCATAAGATCCTGCCCTGTTAGTCCTTATTATTTCACGACTCAGCGAATATTCGAGATTAACTATCTGGCACTTATCAAATTTTATATAACTCATATAATCACTGTTTTTCCCGATATAAAAAGCCTATTAAGTTACCAAAAATTATTCAACATTACAAACCATCATTCACAGGTAAAAAATTATAAGTTTTCACATAATAGCTACCGCTAAAAAAAAAGAATAACTTTGCAATTCAATAATTTTATGTAATCAATTATCCTTAATTCAGTATAATGTACAGATTATTTTTTCTCTTCCCTTTTATTTTATTGACAGTTGCAGGCTGCAAAAATAACAATATTGAAATTAATGGCAAACTAACTGATCCGGTAAAGAATAAATATATTTATCTTGATGAGTTAAAATCAAATGAGCTTATACCAGTCGACTCATTAATTGCGGCTGATGATGGGACCTTTACGTTCAGCAGGGAAGTCACCTTCCCTTCATTTTATCTTCTGCGTACTGATGAATCCAATTTTCTTACGATGCTTCTTGAACCAGGACAGAAAATTGAATTGAAAGCTTGTTTCGATTCTCTGAACTATCCTTCCTATTTATCAGGTTCAAGAGGAACAGAGCTTATGACTGAATATAACAGGCAACTCCGCAAAACAATAAAAAAGCTATCCGGACTGCGTGAAATTTACCTGCAAAACCTGGGAAAACCCGAACTCCCATCTGTCATGGACCATCTCGACAGTCTGAGAAGGACATATGTAAGTGAAATCAACGCTTATACAAAAAAATACATTGACGAAAATCTCAATTCACTTATCAGTCTGGTTGCACTTTACCAGCAGGTAGCACCTCGCGAATATGTGCTTCAACAGCAAAAGGATATTGATTATTTTATTAAAGTTGACTCATCATTATCAAAATTATACCCTGATTATGAGCCTGTTAAAGCCCTGCATGAAGAAGTCCACCAGTTGCTTTCCAATAGCGAAGAGCTGAGTGCAAGATCGCTGGATTCGGACAGGGGTGCTGAAGCTCCGGAAATAGCCCTTCCCTCACCGCAGGGTGATACTATCAGACTTTCTTCAACTAGGGGTAAATATGTGTTACTTGATTTCTGGGCATCATGGTGTTCTCCGTGCAGACTTGAAAATCCCAACCTGGTCAAAGCATATAATCTTTACCATAATAATGGCTTTGAGATCTACCAGGTTTCACTTGATAAGACCAGGGAAGCATGGTTAAAAGGCATACAGGATGATCACCTTGATAAATGGATACAAGTCAGTGATGTAAAATACTGGAATTCAGTTGTTGTCCCAATGTACAAAATAATTTCTATCCCTGCTAATTTCCTTCTTGATAAAGAGGGCCGGGTAATAGCATCTAACCTGAGGGGAGAAAGGTTGCAGACAACATTATCAGAACTCTTTAAAGACAAATAATGTACAACAAAATATCAGCTTTTCAATTACTTTATCATTAATGAAACGTATTTTAATATTGCTCATTCCGGTAATGATTGTCGCCGGATGTAAAAACAAAGACCGGGTTCGTGTTGATGGCATTGTGAAAGACAATCCTGTGAATTATATTTATATCAATAAGGTGGATGTAGATACACCGGTGTTATTAGACTCTTCAAAGATCAGAAAAGATGGCAGCTTCAGGTTTAGTGTAAAAGCTACCGTACCGGATTTTTACCAGGTGGGTTACCCCGACTCCAACTTTATTACTCTTCTGGCTGAACCTGGAGAAAAAATCCATCTCTCCTTTAACACTAACCATCTCTACAATAATTATACAGTTACAGGTTCTAAAGGTTCTGAACTGATTAGAGAGCTTGATCTTAAGCTACTGGAAACAAAAATTAAACTTGATTCATTAAGTAAAATTTATAAGGAAATTTTAAATAAGCCGTCGTTTGCAACAGAGGGTCCCATTCTGGAAAATGAGTATCAGGATCTTGTCAAACAACAGCGAATGTATAATATCGGTTTTATAATAAAGAATATCAGTTCTCTGGCTGCAATAAAGGCACTTTACCAGAAGTTCAACGAAGAGACCTATGTTCTCTATGAAGGACGCGATCTGCAATACCTTAAAATAGTAACAGATTCCCTGAAGCGTCATTATCCTGAGTCCAAGCATACCAAAGCACTTGTAAAGAATTTTGAAAAGGAGATGAATAATCTGTATGCCAGGCAGCTTGTGAAGATAACATCTTCCATACCTGAAACAAAGCTTGATCCGAATTTAAAAGACACTAATGGCAAGAGGATTGCCTTGTCATCCTTAAGAGGTAAATATGTGCTCCTGGCTTTCTGGTCGGCAAATTCAAAAGATTGCATTGCTGAAAACCTGCAGCTTAAGGAATTTTACAAAGTATACCATAGAAAAGGTTTTGAGATTTACCAGATAAATGTAGATGAAGATGAATCGCATTGGAAAGCATCAGTAAAATATGATGAACTTCCCTGGATAAACACCAGGGAAGACGACCCTGCAAATCCGAAAATTGCAAGGCTTTTTAATATAAGAAATGTTCCTTCAAATTATCTGTTTGATCCAAAAGGCAATATCATTGGCAGTAATCTTCATGGAAGGAACCTTCAGATCAAGCTTAATCAGTTATTTCCCAATTAATTATCAGGTTTGGCTAATCGCGGAAAAATATTCTTTGCTTCCGATTTTCATCTCGGCCTCAACACCGGAACTCAACCGGTAGATCGTGAGAAAAAAGTTGTCAGATGGCTTAATACGATCGCACCTGAAGCTCAGGAGATTTTCCTGTTGGGTGACATTTTTGACTTCTGGTGGGAATATAAGCTCGTTGTTCCCCGCGGGTTTACAAGATTTCTCGGGACCATATCTTCAATTACCGATTCAGGTATCCCGGTTCATTTTTTTACAGGCAATCACGATATGTGGGCTGGTGATTATCTGTCAAAAGAATGCGGTTTAATAATACATACCGACCCTTTTACAACATCATTTAGAGGTAAAAAGTTCCATCTGGCTCATGGGGAAGGACTTGGCACAAAAAACATATTATATAAGATCCTTCTTAAGATTTTCCATAACAAGCCCCTTCAGGTTATGTACTCAGCGTTACATCCACGGGTAGGTGTCGGAATCGGACACAGATGGTCCTTCAATTCAAGACTTGGCAAGGGTATTTCGTTAGAATTTCTGGGTGAGGATAAAGAAGACCTGATCAGATATGCATATTCCTGTTCCGAAAAGGAGAAAATTGATTATTTCATTTTCGGACATCGTCATCTTGCATTAAATTACACTATGAGAGATGGCGGTGAAATTATTTTTCTGGGCGACTGGATAAAACACAGCAGCTTTGCCGAATGGGACGGGAAAAATCTGATTCTTAAATCACTTGATTAGACAATTTTCCCCTCTACCCTGACTGTAAGGGTATAGTATGAATAAAGATCATTTACTGATTCAAAGTCATACTCCAGCTTATTTCCTGACTTTCGCGCTATATCAATAAGCCCCATGTTTCCTGTACTGTCTGTATCAACTCTTTGATCGATAAGGGACTTTCTGAACAGCTCTTTCAGTCCTTTTTTGTCATATTTGTTAACTGTCTCAAGTTTATCCCTGAGGTGTGCAATATTCTCGTTTAAAATAAGATTACCTGTTGTAAGGTAGTAAGCCATATTCTTAAACCTGATCACTGCTACAGGCATTCCAAAATTTTCCTCAGCCTTGCGTCCCGGACTATATTTTGCAATATTCTCAATAATCTCGATCAGAATACTGAAAACCCGTTTTCGCAGGTTTGATTCAATATCATCCTCAGAAAGTTTTGTTTCAGTAAATGACAGTACTTCTTTCCCGACATCCTGAGTAATATGCCCTGACCATACAAGGTGAATATTATTTTCAGCCATCACTCTTTCAAGCTGTTTAACCGATTCGCCTCTGAAAGGCTTTTCAGCATCGCCGAAATGAATACCAACGCCATCTGAATCAACCGTTTTACTCAGAATGAAATAAGTATTATCATTATCCATCTGCAAAAAATCATAATCGAGCTTATTGCCTGTTTTCTTGGCCATCTCAATCAGACCAAGGCCGGCTCCCCCTTTGCTGCTGAACTCGGTATTACTTAGCATTTGCCTGTAGACTGTTCTTATCTCTCCCGTCTGGAGGTGGTTGATCTCATCAAGACGTTTCCTGAGATCCTCAACATGTCTTGTAGAAATTACATTCCCGGTGGTTACAGTGTAGCCTCCGTTGAGCTTGGAATATACAACCAGCGACATGTCGGCAAGGTCATGAATATCACTGTGCCTGGAGACATTCTGCAGACTTTCCAGAACAAACATAAACAACCTTTTCCTGCCTATAAACCCGAATTCTGAATTTTCCATCTCTTTCTCAAGCAACAGAAGCAGAGGTACGGAATTATCATTGGTAACAACGCCACGGTAAACAAACATCAGGCGCTCTTTCATCATTTTATCCCGAATATCATTTATGAGATTCATGCAAAGAAAATCAGGTAGGTTTAACGATTATAAAAATAAATAAAAATGATAACTCTGCAAATAAAGTAATAATTATGGAGAGTTGAAAATATCTATAATGCTGATATTATTTATCTTACTATAGAGGTTCAAACTATCAGCTTACGGAACCGGGATAGCATAAATGTTTTTTCAAGAATAAGACTTAATACTCATATCCTTTTCGCTTTTTATTGCTACCTTGTTTTCTTAAATTTAAAGGGTAATTAAAATGGGGCTGTAAATGTTTTCAAGATTTTTAAAATATATACTACCTCACTTTACCTTCAGAGTATTCTTCAGACGAATTTTTTATTCAAACCTGAAGAAAGTGCCTCTCGAAAAACCATTGCTTTTTGTTGGAAATCATCAAAACTCATTCATGGATGGCATTCTTGTTGGTTCCTACCTGCCTCAGCCGATACATTTTACAATGAGAGCCGACATGTTCAGAAAACCATTTGCAAGATTCTGCCTTCGCGAACTGAATGTATCTCCCGTTTACAGGATCGAGGAGGGGCTGGAGAACGTCCACAAAAATCTTGAAGCATTTTCCGGGATATATGAAGTGCTGCGTAAGAATGGTAATTTTATAATGTTCTCTGAGGGTTTATGTGTCCAGGAAAAGCGCCTGCAGAGATTAAGAAAGGGGACGGCGAGGCTTGCATTCGGCGCTGAAGAAAAATTTGGTCTGGATGTCAATATTGTTCCCGTTGGGATCAATTACACCTATCCGGCCAGTTTCCGTAAGGAGGTTATGATAAATTTTCACGACTCATTCAGTATCAAAGAATTAAAGAAGATTTATAAAGAACATCCAGCCAAAGCTTTACTTGTTTTTAATGAAAAATGTGACGCAAGTCTTCGCAAAGAAGTTATTATTATTGAAGACTCTGAAAATGACTGGGTGGCCGAGCAGCTTTTCAAAATGGAACGACACAATATGGTTTTGCCATTCTTTCAGTGGAGATTCGATACAGACGACAGGAGGATGATGGAAAAAACCCTTGCCAATAAGATAAATCAGGTTGCCAGGATTTCGCCCGGGAGCATGGATTTATTGAAGAAAAAGGTCAGAACCTATACTGATCTGCTTACTTCATCGGGTCTGAGAGACGAAAACATTGCAAGAAAACTTGATATGGGATTTATAAGATATGTTGCCCTCATCGCCGGGTTTCCTCTTTTCCTTGCCGGTTATATCAGTAACCTGATCCCCTTTATAGTGCCAAAGTTTATATGCGACAAACTGATAAAAGATCCGCGTTTCTACAGCTCTGTTTATATAAGCTCCGGGACCGTCCTTTATATGCTCTATTTCCCTGTTCTCCTGATTCTCGCAGCTGTTTTTGCGGGCCCGACAGGATTTCTTCTGGGATTGCTGGTCCCGGTTGCAGGTTATCTTGTATTGTTCTATCAGGAAATATTCTGGGAACGGTACCGTACTCTTAAATTTAAAATAAAATCCATCTCAGATAAAAAGTCGATTAATGATTTGTCTGCCCTCCGGAAAGAGATTATGGATATCATCGAAGGTATAGATATAACCTCTGTTTCCAGTTAAATAAATATCACCCGGGACAAGCAGAAAGGCCAAATACAAGAAAACAGATTTCTGCATTTCAGTACTATTCATTCCTCAGGGCATCAACCGGATTCCTCCTGGCTGCTATCCAGCTTTGCCAACTAACAGTCAGAAGTACTATTCCCAGCGCCAGCAAACCGGCCATGACAAAAATCCACCAGTTCAGGTTGATCTTGTAGGCAAAACTCTCAAGCCATTGGTGCATGGCGTACCAGGCAATGGGGATGGCAATTAAAAAGGCAATTGAAATGCTTCTGACAAAATCGGTGTTTAACAGGATCATAACTTCTGATACTTTGGCACCATTTACTTTTCGAATGCCGATTTCCTTGATCCGGCTTTGGCATACTTCCATCACAATACCCAACAGGCCAATGCAACTAAGTAAAATTGCCAGGATTGAAAAAATTCCGAAAATCCGCATCGTTATTTGTTCCCTTCCGTATTGACTCATTAAAATATCGGCTAAGTAAAAGGATTGCGGAATGCTGTTTGGTGAAAGTTCCACTTGTTTATCTTGAATGAACTGGTTGATTTCTTTCACATTGGTTCCCTTATATTTTAACGCCAGCCAGTTTTTAGGCAATTCAATTTGCAGATAGGCCGGTTTTATCTCCTGATCAAGTCCGTTTATATGGAAATTATCAACAACTCCAATCACTTGTCCTCGTCTTCCGCGAAACTCGAAAGCCCTTCCCACGGCATTATCCCATCCTAAAACATCAACGGCCTTTTTATTCAGAATAACTGAATTTTCATCGAAGGTTGAGTTCTTCATAAAATTGCGGCCCTCGATTATTTTCAAACCAAAAAACGGGATGTAGTCTGCATCTACCCCTATTCCCAGCATGTCAATTGGTTCGTGTCCGCTGGGTTTAACATTGTGCCTCTCGGCGTACATTCCAATTAGAGCATGCGAGGTGGTTGCTGCAATAATATCTGGATTCTGCATGAAAGCCTCTTTTACTTCTTCGCAACGGTTACGCAGGCCTGGGTCGTTGCTCAGAATTGGCACCATGATGACATTCTCTTTATTAAACCCCAGATCTTTTTGAGTCAGATAATTGAATTGTTTTCTAATGTGCAGGGTCGAAATTATCAGGATAATAACAATACAAAACTGTATCACCATCAATATATTGTGCGAGAATATCTTTCTTTTGACCTTAACCTGTTTCGAAAGCAGCATCACAGGCTTCATTAATGAGAACCGATAAGCCGGAATAATGCCAAAAGCTACAGCCGTACAGATTATCAGAACCAGATACCTGATAAACACCGACGAACTTGTAAGCAGACTCAATGTAATATTACTGTTGACCGATTGGTTGACAAGCGGAATAGCCAGGCCAACCAGGATAAAGGTAATGGGCAGGCAAATAATAATGAGGAATAGCGTTTCAATTAAAAAGTTGACAATAAAACCCGACGCTGAAGAACCAAAAGCTTTCTTAACACCGATTTCAATAAGCCGCCTTTGAAAAAGAGTGTTTGATACGTTAAGGAAATTAATCATTACGAGTGACATGATCAGTATTGATAAGCTCAGGAAGAAATATATGTAATTGATATTACCTCCCGACCCAAAAGAGTAATCGCTGTTTGAGTAAAGGTGAATTCGTTTAAGTGGTTGTATATGATATTTTATTTTAGATTGATATTCGCTGGTAAAATGCAATTTGATCAATCCGTCTAATTTATCGTTTAGTCCGGGAATATTTACGCCTTTTTCCGTTTGAATATAAGTTTGTACAGGTAAATAGCCACTTGTTTCGGGCCATGATCGCCATAGCCATTCAGGTAGAAACGAACTTTCAGTGGACAGCATATCAATAGAAATACTCGAATTCTGCGGCAAATCCTCAACGACACCGGTAACCTCGAATAACTTATCCTGAAAATAAAAACCCTGAATAATCAGCGATTGCCCGAGAGGATCTTTGTCTTTAAAAATCCGGGTAGCTGTTTCGAGCGAAAGCACCACCCCAAAAGGTTTTGAGAGAGAAGTTTGAGCATTTCCTTTAACAAACTTAAGCGAAAAAATGTCAAAAAATTCCTTATCAATAATAGCAAATTGTTCGTTAAAGATATCTTTAGAATTGGGTTGATGAACATCTACACCATTATTAAAATATCGGGCTGCATGCAAAACATCAGGACATGTTTCAGTTATACTGGGCGAAAGTAAGCTTGATGTTCCACTCGAAAAAGTGATGTTGCCGTTATTGTCCCGGTCTTCACGAATAATTCGGTAAATGTTATCAACATTTTTAAAATTTTTATCGAAACTAAATTCGTACTGTATCAGCAAAAAACACAAAGTGGTGATGGTCAAACCCAGTCCAATTCCAACAATATTTATAAGGTTCAGGCTTATGCCTTTTACAAAATTCCGGGTTGCTGATTTGAAAAAGATTGTCATAATTATAACAAATATAGTCAATTGACCACTGGTCATTTTCCGAATTGTACCTTCTTTTTTACCGGGTTCCGATTTAATTCGCTACTGACGGTAAAAAAGAATGAATATTCAGAAATCATGCCACAAACGCAAAACACTGTTTTTCAACATAATTTATTAAGTATAATTCTTAGTTTGTCAAATATTTTGACAGTAGATGTCTAATTGGTTAACTGGTATAAGACATTCAAATAAATTGAGGCCCTTAATTTAGCTAAGCAAGAACTGTTTTATCGGGCGAAGGAAAGGCAATCCTGTTTCTTTGTCTGAGTTAAAAATAATTGTATCTGACTTAGTACTCTTCTCAACCCATGAACCAGTAAGTCCTTTAGGAAGGGCGCCTGGGTCAGGGAATGACGCATTTTCATAGGACAAGTTTTCTAACCAAATATTTGATCTTCTAACTTCACAAATAATCGGGTTAAATTTTAATACCTCAAATACTTGGAAGTATAACTACTTTGTTAAAATCGTGCTACTATTTGTTACTATTTGGAAGAGGATGGGAATATATTGTTATCCTGCCCAACCTTCTCTGTCGAGGTTTCTGTAATTAATTGCTTCGGAAATATGCTCAGCATAAATATTTTCCGACTCAGCCAGGTCGGCAATTGTCCTTGCCACCTTAAGAATCCTGTCATATGCTCTGGCAGAAAGTCCTCTCAGCTCCATAGCTGTCTTTAAGAGCCTTCCTCCGGCTTCATCGAGCTGACAAAATTTCCTCTGCATTGATGATGACATCTGAGCATTGGAATATATGCCGCTGATAGAAGCGAACCTTTTGGCCTGGATAGCTCTTGCTCTGACCACTCTTTCACGGACTACTGCAGATCTCTCAATTTTCCCCGGATCAGAAAGCTTGTCATATTTAACCGGGACTACCTCAATATGTATATCGATCCTGTCGAGTAAAGGGCCCGAAATCCTGTTAAGGTATTTCTGCACCATACCCGGAGAACACATACAATCTTTCTCAGGATGGTTATGAAACCCGCATGGGCATGGGTTCATGCTTGCCACCAGCATAAAGCTTGCAGGGTAGTCGACAGTGGATTTTGCCCTGGAGATTGTTATAACCCTGTCTTCCAGGGGTTGTCGCATAACCTCAAGGACACTCCTTTTGAACTCAGGTAATTCATCGAGAAAAAGCACACCGTTGTGTCCGAGTGATATCTCGCCGGGCTGAGGAAAAGTACCTCCTCCGACCAGGGCGACATCTGAAATTGTATGATGTGGCGACCTGAAAGGTCTTTTTGTCATCAGGGCAGTGTGATCGTCTATCTTGCCAGCTACTGAATGAATTTTCGTTGTCTCGAGAGCCTCTTCCAGTGTAAGTGGAGGTATAATCGTGGGAATACGTTTGGCTAACATGGTCTTTCCGGCTCCGGGAGGACCTACCATAATAATATTATGTCCCCCGGCAGCTGCGACTTCAAGTGCTCTCTTAACATTCTCCTGACCCCTGACATCTGAAAAATCAACATCATATTTATTGGCCTCCTGATTAAATATCTCCATCAGGTCGACTGTGACAGGTGTAAATTTTCTGATGCCATTAAAGTAATCGACCACATCTCCGAGGTTTTTCATGCCATATACATCTAAACCACCTACAACAGCGGCTTCACGGGCATTCTTCTCAGG
>CAZGKI010000002.1:101328-201156 GCA_964526345.1 uncultured Rikenellaceae bacterium | reverse complement strand
ATAACAAAGTATGATTGCCTCCTGAATAACCGTCCACACAAGGGCATAAGGGTGGGAAATTCAAGATTCAAGATTCAAAATTCCAGGTCTCAAAAATTTGGAATAGAAATTTAAGATCGTACTTTTAAACCCTAGTAACCTGTGCTTTACACCTTGTTCCTTGCACCTTCTTCAACGTATTAAAAACTGATCTTAATACGTTGATCTGAGGAACAGATCATAATGTTTAAGTGTAAGTGTGAGTGTGAGTGTGAGTGTAGGGGTTGAAGAAAGCACCATGCTGATGTCTCTTCGTCTCTCAGTCCCTCAGTCTCTCAGTCTCAAAAGCGGGAGTGTTCGCTTTTTGCTTGATCGTGGAGCTGGCGGGGGTGTTCGCTGCGCTCACCGTCCCTTAGCTTCAGTCCTGCAAATAAGCGCTGCCATTTGCCTGGCGGCAAATAGTATTTTTGTTTTTCTGTATCCCTTATAAAAGCAAGCTTTTAACGGTCTCCGGAAAAACAAAAACCACCTTCATTCGAAGGTGGCAGCGCTTGTTTGATCGTGGAGCTGGCGGGAGTCGAACCCGCGTCCAAACATGGAGACCATATGCTTTCTACATGCTTATTCCTGCTTGATTTTCGTGACCTGTCAGCTGCAGAACAACCTAACAAACCCTTATTTCCTGTTTGTTTCGCCATCCGGCCGGAAAAACCTTCAGACTAGCCCCGGATTCCGTGCGCCTCCTTATCGGGTTGGATCAGGGCATGACCGCCCGGGAGACGTCTCGTTCCGATACCTGGTACCGGAATAAAGCTTAAGCTACTTTATTCGCTTAAGCAGCGAGAGCAAAATTAGATTCGCCGTTTGTTGTTTTTGTGACACTGTTCAAGTGACGCGCCACCACACACTGCATGCTTACATAACACCCCTCATGCTGTCAAAACCATGTCAGCCCCGTGATATGAAGTTTTACAAAGATACTACATTGTTAAAGAACCCGGAAATCTTTCTCAAAAATCGGACCATATTGAACCTCTGCCATCGCAAGTACCTGCCATTCTTAACAAAATGGAGTGACAAAAATCTTTTTTCTCGTCTCATAAATTATTCGTTTCACAGGGATTTTCTTAGTTATGCTGGATTTGTAAATAATTTATCTTATATTTGTGAACTGAAAATACTAAAAAACCGTATGTATAGTTCACGAAAGAATAATACAAATATAGTTTTATCGATATATAGAGATAAACGGACAGTTTTTCGCTTGAATGATATCGCCATGCTGATAGGTGAGACAAACTTCCAGTCATTGAATAAAAAACTGAACTATTATGTCAGTACAGGTAAATTGCTAAATCCACGTAAAGGAATTTATGCCAAACCAGATTTTGATTTTGCTGAACTGGCATGTACAATTTATAAACCTTCCTATATATCCCTGGAATATGTACTTATAAAATCCGGGATTATATTTCAATACGATTCACGTATCACGTCTGTCAGTTACCTGAGCAGAAGTATCGAAATAACAGGAACTACCTACCTTTACCGTAAAATCAAAGGGGAGATTCTCCTGAATACCGCGGGAATTATTAGGCAGGATAATCATATTAACATAGCTTCTGCCGAAAGGGCATTTTTAGATTTATTGTATCTTAATACTGAATATTATTTCGATAACCTGAAACTAATTAACAAACAGCTGGCTATTAGGCTATT
Source organism: uncultured Rikenellaceae bacterium (assembly GCA_964526345.1). GTDB lineage: Bacteria > Bacteroidota > Bacteroidia > Bacteroidales > VadinHA17 > LD21. Next base: position 199,458 of record CAZGKI010000002.1, on the reverse strand, counting down.
AAATATATATCAATCTGCGACTCTTTCAAAAAGGGTTAGTGAACTATTAATTAATGATTGACATCAACAGGCATAAATTTTTTCTCGTTCAAATATTGAAAGATATTTATACAGATATAGAAGTGGCAAATTACCTGGGATTTAAAGGTGGAACAGCCCTAATGTTTTTTTACGACCTGCCTCGTTTCTCAGTAGATCTGGATTTTAACCTGATAGATGTTGAAAAAGAAGATTTTGTTTATGGGAAAATCCGGGAAATCCTGCTCAAATACGGGACAATTTTTGATGAGGCAAAGAAATTTTATGGACCACTTATTGTTCTGGACTATGGGATGCATGAGCGAAAATTGAAAGTGGAGATTTCAAATCGTTTATTTGATGACAGGTATGAGATCCGTAACTTTTTGGGGATTAATATGAAGGTAATGGTTCAGACAGATATGTTTGCACATAAACTATGTGCTTTGCTTGACAGAAATATTATAGCAAGCCGTGATATATTCGATTGCTGGTTTTTCATGCAGAGACAAACTCTTATTAATAAAGACATTATTGAATACAGAATGGGAAAGCCTTACAATGAGTATCTGGAGAAATGTATTGAAAAGATTGAATCGATCAGCGACAATGCTCTTTTACAGGGTATTGGTGAATTGATGGATGACGAAATGAAAAAATTTGTAAAAACAAAAATGAGGTCAGAGGTTATCAGATTATTGAAGTTATATATAGAGTTTCCTCAGACATAGAAATTGTCCATCCGGTTTTTCCCGGTTTTCCCTACAGCCTTTATTGAACAGTAACATTAATAGATAGTAAAATAGTCCAACCCTTCTATTCGAAAAAAGTTTTTTTCTGATTGTTTAATTTGAAGCATGACTTTATGAGGATAAATATTACTTTAGTCATTCTTCTCAGATATCATTGGATCTATGGAAAAGAGGCTTAAAATAGGCATCCTGCGCGAAACCAAGAACCCTCCCGACAGAAGGGTACCGCTTACGCCACCCCAGATAGTGACCCTTGAAAAACTCTACCCTTTTGTTGAATTTTATGTTCAGCCATCTGATATCCGGGGTTATTCAAATGAAGAGTATCACTACCTCAATATACAGTTAAAAGAAGATCTGAGTAAATGTGATATCCTCATGGGTGTCAAGGAAGTCGATAAAAAGACTTTGATTCCAGGTAAAACATACCTCTTTTTTGCTCATGTCGGGAAAAAGCAGCCTTATAATAAGGGAATGTTCCATAAAATAGTGAGTGATAAGATCAGGCTTATTGATTATGAATTCCTTACTGATGAAAAGGGACAGAGAGTAGTAGCCTTTGGCCGTTTTGCTGGCATTGTTGGTGCTTATAATGCATTGAGAGCCAGAGGTATAAAAACAAACAGGTTTGAACTGAAACCTGCACACCAGTGCAGGGATATGGAGGAGATGTGGGCAGGTCTCAGGATGATAAATCTGAAACCCGGATTAAAGATTCTTATAACCGGGCAGGGCAGGGTTGCAGGCGGAGCCATGGAAACGCTGAATTATTGCAACATAGTTAAGGTAAGTCCTGAAGATTTTCTTGAGAAGGATTTTGACGTCCCGGTAGTATGCCAGATTGGTCCAGAACATTATACTATCCGAAAGAATGGAGCCCCTTTCAGCTTTGACCATTTTGTTAAGCATCCTGAGGAATATGAATCAAGCTTCAGGCCGTTTACCAGGGCCGCTGATATCCTCATTGCATGTCATTACTGGGATCCTTTTTCGCCTGTTTTTTTTACAAGATCAGATATGAAGCAGCCCGAATTCAGAATATCTGTTATAGCCGATATCAGTTGCGACATCAATGGTCCGATTCCTTCCACTTTGAGAGCCACAACAATAGCCGATCCTTTTTATGGGTATAATCCTTTACTTGAAAAAGAAGAGTCTGCTTTACTGAGGCCCGGAAATATAACGGTGATGGCAATTGATAACCTTCCCGGAGAAGTTCCGAGAGATGCTTCAGCAGACTTTGGTAAGCAGCTAATAAACAATTTACTTCATGACCTCTTTACTGAAGGCACAAGTGAAATTATAAAACGTGCCACAATAACAGAAAGTGGCAGACTCACATCTCATTTCGCTTACCTTAACGATTACCTTAACACCTGACAAAGGGTACTATTATCCCGAATTTATCTTTCATTGATATTTAGTTAGCTATGCATTTTGTACTTTTACGCTTATTTAGCAATAGATGAATATTATAATAGCAGGAACTGCATACCCTTATCGTGGCGGACTGGCGGCTTATAACGAAAGGCTGGCACGACAGTTTGTTTCAGAGGGTCACGATGTAAAGATATTTACCTTCTTATTGCAATATCCCGGCTTCCTGTTCCCTGGCAAATCCCAGTTTCTGGATAGTGCTCCTCCCGCAGGACTCAGTATTGAAAGAAAAATAAATTCCATTAATCCATTTAATTGGATATTAGTAGGATATAAAATAAAGAAGCTTAGACCGGATATCCTGATTTTTAAATACTGGCTACCCTTTATGGCTCCCTGTTTCGGAACCATTGCCAGAATTGCAAAATCTAATCATCATACTAAAGTCCTGTGCATCTTCGATAATGTAATTCCTCATGAGAAACGACCCGGCGACCGTCTGCTTACAAAATATTATGTTAACGCAGTTGATGGTGCTGTTGTAATGTCCAGATCTGTTCTAATCGATCTCGGTATATTCCGTAAAGATATTCCTGCCAGGCTTAACCCGCATCCTCTCTTTGATAATTTTGGTCCATTACTGACCAGGGAAGAAGCTCTTAAAAAGCTGGAGCTCCCGGAGAGGGGTAACTATTTATTGTTTTTTGGTTTTATAAGGTCGTATAAAGGACTTGACCTGCTGATTAAAGCCCTGGCCGAACCCATGCTAAGAGCAAAAAACCTGAAACTCATAATCGCCGGGGAATTCTATGAAGATGATAAACCATATAAAGATCTTATCAGGCAGAATAACCTGGAAAAAGAAATAATTATTTTTGATCGTTTCATTAATGACAGCGAGGTGACCGTCTTTTTCAGTGCTGCTGATATGGTGGTTCAGCCATATCGCAGTGCAACACAGAGCGGCGTTACCCAGATCGCTTACCATTTTGAAAAGCCAATGCTGGTCACCGATGTCGGAGGATTAAGGGAAATAGTACCTGATAAAAAATGCGGGTATGTTGTTAATCCTGATCCCGGAGAAATTGCCGATGCTATTTCAGATTTTTTCGAAAATGACAGGAAAGAAGAATTTACGGTCAATGTGAAAAAGGAAAAAGCAAGATATGACTGGAGTAAAATGACGGCTTCGGTCAATGAAGTCTATTCAAACTGTTTGAGTGATGATAATAAGAAGTAAAGCCCCATTACGGCTGGGCCTCGCAGGAGGAGGAACAGATGTGTCTCCTTACTCCGAAATTTACGGAGGAGCCGTTCTGAATGCAACAATAGACCAGTATGCATATTGTACCATTGAAGAAACAAAAGCGGGGTCTATAGTCATTAATGCTTCTGACCTGAATGCGAAAATGAAGTACACATCTGCACTGAGTCTGCCGGTAGATGGCAATCTTGACCTTCATAAAGGAGTATATAACAGGATTGTACAACTTCTTGGTTTAAAAAACCCTTTGTCTTTTAAGTTAACGACATATTGTGATGTACCTCCGGGAAGCGGTCTGGGAACCTCCTCAACAATGGTAGTTGCAATACTCAGGGCTTTCACCGAATGGCTTAACCTGCCACTGGGAGATTACGACATGGCACGCCTGGCATATCAGATAGAACGTGTTGACCTGGGACTGAGAGGAGGCAAACAGGATCAATATGCTGCAACCTTCGGAGGATTCAATTTTATAGAATTCTATAAAGACGACAGGGTTATTGTGAATCCTCTGAGAATGAAAAGGTGGGTTGTTGATGAACTCGAAGTGTCAATGGTCCTTTTCTACACGGGAGCCTCGAGGTCGTCTGATAAAATAATACGGGAACAGCAGAAAAATACCATGACAGGCAAAAAGTTACCTGTGGAAGCTACGCACAGGATAAAAGAGAACTCATACATAATGAAAGACTTCCTGCTTAAGGGCGAGATAATTCATTTTGCAAAAGCCCTGGGAAAAGAGTGGGAGAATAAAAAGAAGATGGCAGCATCCATAACAAATAAACATATTGAAAAAATATATGATGCCGCAATAAAATCAGGAGCGTACGGTGGTAAGGTCTCCGGTGCCGGGGGTGGTGGTTTCATGTTCTTTACCATTGATCCGACGAGAAGGGTTGAACTTATTAAAGCCCTGGAACAGTTTAACGGAAAAGTTCTGCCTTTTCATTTCAGCGAAGACGGATGTCAGGGGTGGAAAATTAACAATGAAATTTAATCTTTTTAAAAATGCTCGATAGTATTAGAAATCAAATAGAGAGATCAATCGACCTGGGTCGGCAAATAATTGATAATAAACATCTTTTATCAAATATTGAAGACGCGATACTCAGGGTTATAGATACTTACAGGAATAATCATAAGGTTTTGCTCGCGGGCAATGGAGGCAGTGCAGCTGATGCCCAGCATATTGCAGCTGAACTTGTAAATCGTTTTAACTTTAACAGACCGGGCCTTCCGGCACTGGCACTGACAACAGACACATCAGTACTTACATCAGTCGGGAATGATTACGGGTTTGAGAAGATTTTTGCAAGACAACTGGAATCTATTGGTAATCATGGAGATATATTTATCGGTATCTCAACCTCAGGGAATTCAGCAAATATTCTGGAGGCATTAAGGACATGCAGAAAACAAAAAATTTCAACCATAGGTCTTACTGGTTCTACAGGAGGATTGATGAAGGATCTTTGTGATATATGTTTCCTGATACCTTCCGACGAAACGCCCAGGATCCAGGAAATGCATATCCTGATAGGACACATAATTTGCAGTCTTGTTGAGGAAGAATTATTCGGTAAACGCAATAAAGAGAAGTGATGGACGCGATAATTCTGGCAGGAGGGATGGGAACCCGTTTACAGAAGGTTCTTGAGGATGTTCCCAAACCGATGGCTCCGGTCAGAGGTAATCCTTTTCTTTATTATCTTTTTCATTGGATACGCCGGTATCCTGTCGACAGGATCGTACTTTCAGTTGGTTATAAATCAAATAACATCTCCGATTATTTTGGAAGTTCCTTCGGTACCATTGCAATTGAATATATGATTGAAGAGCAACCATTAGGTACAGGTGGAGCAATCAAATATGCAATGCAGAAAACTCGCGGAGAAAATATTCTGATCCTGAATGGCGATACATGGTTCCCGATAGATCTTAACGAATTTTATTCATTTCACACAGGCGGCAGAAATATTTTCTCAGTTGCTCTTAAAAAGATGCATAATTTCTCACGGTACGGGACAGTGGAATGTCATGATGATACCATAGTAAGATTTAATGAGAAAAAATTTTGCCATGAAGGTCTAATTAATGGCGGTATATATTTGATTAACAGAGATTTTATTGAGTCAGAAGATATGCCAGATGTTTTTTCACTGGAAAAAGAGATACTGGAGAAAAAAGCTCCGTCAGGTATTATTAAAGGACTGGTATTTGATGCACCTTTTATTGATATAGGTATTCCTGAAGATTACAGAAAAGCTGAAGATATGCTGACAGACAAATAAGAGGAGACGACACTCATGAATAAAGCACTTTTCATCGATCGCGACGGAGTTATTAATGTTGACAGGATTCACGTTTCCAGGGTTAAGGATTTTAAGTTTACGGAAGGGATCTTTGACCTTTGCAGGAAATATACTGAGTCGGGTTACCTGATACTGGTAATAACGAACCAGGCTGGTATTGCCAAAGGACTCTATAGTGAGGATGATTTTTTACACCTGACCAGATGGATGAAAGACCAGTTCCTCGACCGGGGTATTCTGATTTCAGAAGTCTATTATTGTCCTCATCATCCGGAAGTTACCGGGCCGTGTGAATGCAGGAAACCAAACCCAGGCATGATCCTAAGGGCTATGAAAGAATTTGATCTCGATATTACTGAATGTATCCTTATAGGAGATCATGAATCTGACCTTGAAGCCGGCAGAAGAGCCGGTATCCCCGAATCAAATCTGCATCTCTTTACTGGTACCGCTGGTGCGGATTTTTAAACCATACTTTTTTATTTTTTTCTCCCCCTCCGGGGGAGATCCCGCCCTGGCGGGAGAGGGGGTTTCTTATTCTAAATTAACCTTTTCCTTAGCCAGGTAGCTGTTCCTTTCGGGCGAATTACGATTGACCATTTCTCCCAGGAAGCCGGTAAGGAAGAGGAATGATCCGATAATCATCACTGTAAGAGCAATATAGAAATAGGGACTGTCGGTAACAAGTGGGGCCCTCAGGTTATGATAGACAAAAACCAGCTTCCTGATACCAAGGTAACCGGCCATAATAAAGCCTATTAAAAACATCAATGTTCCAAGGAAACCAAATAGATGCATAGGACTCTTGCCAAAACGTGTTATGAAGCCGATAGTCAGCAAGTCGAGGTATCCCTTCATAAACCTGTCGAGTCCGTATTTTGTAACACCATATTTTCTTGGTCTGTGTTCAACAACCTTCTCACCGATATTCCTGAAGCCAGCCTCTCTGGCAAGCATCGGGATATAACGGTGCATTTCTCCGTAAACTTCTATGCTTTTAACTACATCATTACGATAAGCTTTTAACCCACAGTTGAAATCGTGAAGTTTAATACCTGAAGAAATTCGTGCAGTACTGTTATATATCTTGCTGGTGAACCGTTTTACAAATGAATCATAACGTTTTTTCTTCCATCCGGATACAAGGTCATAACCATCTTCCTTAATCATTCTTACCAGTTCCGGGATCTCATCAGGGCTATCCTGAAGATCTGAATCCATGGTAATCACGACATCTCCGTCGGCTTCACTGAAACCAGTATGAAGAGCTGCTGCCTTTCCATAGTTCCTCCTGAACCTGATGCCCTTAACACTATTCTTTTTGCCCGCTATTTCCTTTATTATATCCCATGAGTAATCCGAGCTCCCATCATCAATAAATAGTATTTCAAATGAGAGCCCTGAGAGCTTACATACCTTTTCAATCCATTCCGAAAGCTCCCTGATCGACTTATCCTCGTTGAAGACCGGAATTACAACCGACAGATCCATCAGGTTTAATTTGCAGGCTGGTTATCTGTTGTATCAACAAGAGGATTTCCCTCTTTGCGCACAAATATGCCTACTATAAGCGATACTATTAAACCAAAAAACATTGTGGAGAATATGCTTATTATAGACATTATTACAGGTTTCATTATTTTTTCCTGAATCGACAGGGCAGCATCTATCTGAGCCTGGGCCATACCTTTCTTTTGGTACAACTCTTCAGCAGCGGCAAGATTCTTTTCAACCAGTCCTGTGTCAATGATTGCATAGAGGATATAAGTGAAAATAGCCATAATTATTGCATAATAGAGGAAAATAATCATACCGGCTCCAAGGGACTGTCCATATGTTATCATACCATGCATATAATTATCGCGATACGATTTGAGAAGGTAAAAAAGTATAACAAACTGGGCTATCAGGAATACATATCCCTGGACCTTATTCAATGTAAGATCAAGAAAATAAATGATCAGGGAATATACAATACCTATTAATCCAAGGATTAGTCCATTTGTAAGATTTGCTTTCCAGGCGTTAACGTTTTGTTCCATTTTTATTGAGGTTTGGTTTCTAAATTTTTTTGATTCTCAACAAATATAATGCAAAAATCCTGAAAGAGCGAGCGGGTAAAAGAGGAATAATATTTTGAGACCAGCATAAAAAGTTATATTTTTGCAAAGGGTAAGTCTTATACGACCAGCTCCTGCTGAACTCCCCCAGGATCGGAAGGTAGCAAGGGTAGGCAGTTGTAGCGGTGCGATATAAGTAGCTTACCCTTTTTAACTTTACACGAAAAATTTTCCATGCTGCTAAGAATATATCCCGAAAACCCTGATCCCAAACGAATCAGAAAAGTGGTTGACATGCTTGAGTCTGGCGGTATAATAATTTACCCGACAGATACAGTATATGCCATGGGATGTGATATCAATGCAACCAGGGCAATAGAAAGAATTGCAAGATTCAAAGGACTCAATCCGAAAAATCCCGACCTTTCTCTGATTTTTCATGACATGAGCCAGTTATCGGAGTATACGATAATCAGGGATAATGTAATCTTCAAGCTTCTAAAGAGAAATCTTCCCGGGCCTTTTACTTTTATTGTACAGGCTAATAATCAGATCCCCGGATTGTTTAAGAACAAAAAGAAAACGGTGGGTATCAAGATCCCTGGATGTAATATTGTACTGGAGCTTGTCAGGGAGCTTGGTCGTCCTTTAGTTACCACATCGGTGCACGATCAGGATGAAATAATAGAATATACAACTGATCCTGAGCTTATTCATGAGAAGTTTCGCGATTTCGCCGATATAGTTATCAATGGAGGATTTGGAAAAAACGAGGCATCAACAATTGTCGACTGTACCGGCGACGAAATAGAAATAGTAAGACAGGGTCTGGGGATCCTTGAGTTATAAGTGATTACGTATACAAGATACCCCTATCCCAACCTTCCCCCACGGGGGAAGGAGTTTTAATCATCCCGCTTAAGCAGGATAAGAAAGAGGGTAAAAGAAATTAAAAATAAAAGACTGATTAATTGTCATTTAGATTCTGAAGAAGAGCATGGTATACAGGAATTAGTAATCTGCGGGAAACTAAAAAGTATATCTCAATATCCCTATCTCCTGTAGAAATTTCTCGTAAAAAGTACAAGCACCGAAAAAAGCTCCACCCTTCCAAGAAGCATCAGGAAAGAGAAGAACCATTTCCCTGCCATAGGCACCGAAGCATAATTTTTAAAAGGGCCGAACGATCCCAGTCCGGGACCTATATTCCCAAGCATCGCGGCAGAAGTGCTGAATGCTGTTATTATATCTTGTCCCATAAATGATATTATCAGCGAGCTGAAGCTGATAATCAGGAAATATAGAGTAATAAAAACCAGAAGGTTGTATATAATATTCTGTGGTATGATCTTATTGTCGAGGCGTACCGGGATAAAAGCATTCGGGTGTATCATCCTTTTCATCTCATGCCTTGCATTCCTGGTAATAAGTAATAACCTCATGACTTTCAGGCCGCTGCTAGCAGAACCGGAAGTACCTCCTGTGAACATCAGTATAAAGATGATCAGGATCATAAGACTGCCCCACTGATTGTAGTCAGTATGATAAAAACCGGTTGTAGTAATTATTGAAATAACCTGGAAGGATCCTTCAAGAAAAGCTTTTCCTGCGTGATAACCCTGGTTAATGATCAGAAAAACAGATCCTATTAACATAAATACCAGGCAGGTAATGGCATAAAAGATAAATTCATTATTGCCGGATATCTTTTTAAAATTTCGTTTGAGTGCGAAATAGACCATAGTCATATTTGTTCCTGCTAAAAACATGAAAAATGTGAGTATAATAAGTATAACCGGGGATCCGAATGCTGCAATTCCCTCATTCCTGGTAGAGAATCCTCCGGTCGACATTGTTGAAAATGAATGACATACAGCATCAAACAGATTCATGCCACCAATCATGAGCATTATTGTTTCAGCAAGTGTAAGCAGGGTATAAATTGTGATAAGCCGCTTGGCTGATTCTTTGATCTTTGGATGTATTTTATCACTAGCCTGGCCGGTAAAATCGGTAATAGTCAGCTGAATATTTATTGTTTTCATGACCTGAAGAACAGAAAGGGAGATTATAATGAATCCTATTCCCCCAAGCCATTGAGAGAGACTCCTCCAGAAAAGGACGCCATGTCTTTGTGCTTCAATATTTGTGAGTATTGTTGCTCCGGTTGTTGTAAAGCCTGACATTGATTCAAAAAATGCATCTCCGAAACTTTTTATTGCTCCGCTCATCAGGTATGGCAGTGTGCCAAACAGACTTGATATCAGCCATATACCGGCAACAATTATATAACCCTCTTTATTTCCGTAAAGTTTTTCCTCATTGCGAAGAGGGGTAAAAACAAGAATACCTGTAACAAGTGTAATTATTGCAGAAAGAAGCAGGGATGCCGGCTCTTTGTACATAAATGATACAGCTGCGGAAAGCAGCATGGCAAGACCTTCAATGATTAGTACCAGGCTAAAAACCCTGGCAATGATCCTGAAATTAATCATACCTGATCAGGTAAAGAATTTTATCAGCTTATCATAGGCTGAAGGCAAGGTAAAAACAACCACCTTATCGTTGGCTTTTATTATGGTATCGCCTGTTGCAATGAACGGAACACCATCCCTGGTACCACCACCCACTATTGCATCTTTTGGAAAGTCAATTCCGCGGAGTGTTCCTTTTGTTATCTTCGCATTTGCAGGAACATTGAATTCAAGCACCTCAGCTTCTGTTCCAGCCATATATTTTACCTGAGTGACATTCATACTTGTCGTATGGCGGAAAATCCTGCTTGCCGCTGATATCTTTTTATTAATTATCGTGTCAATACCGGAGTTTTCAGCCAGCTGGATATATTCCATATTCTCAACCTCTGCTATGGTTTTCTTTACGCCCATCTTTTTTGCGAGCAGACACGAAAGAATATTTGTCTCGGAGTTGCCGGTTACAGCAATAAAAGCATCCATTTTTGAAATACCTTCCTGCTCGAGAAGATCAATGTCGCGGCAGTCACCATTGATAATCAGAGTATTATCCAGGATCCCGGCCAGTGACTCACATCTCTCCGCACTCGAATCAATAAGCTTAACCTCGCACTTCTTCTGCATGTAGAGAGCAACATGCTTCCCGATCCTGCTGCCTCCGAGTATCATTATACTTTTTGCTTCAAAACTCTCCTTGCCTGAAGTCTTCATCATTTCATCGATCCCTTCAATAGTAGAAATGACGAAAACAAGATCTCCTACCTGGAACTGTTCATCTCCCCTGGGAATAATGGTCTTTTCATTTCTTTTAATCGCAACAGCCCTGTACTTATCAGTTTTATGTGTAACTGAAATCTCTTCAAGACTTTTGTTCAGAATAGGAGCATTTTCCTCGAGTTTCTGGACAAACATCGATAATTTTCCTCCTGAAAACTCCATATATTCTGTTGTACCTGTTTCCTGCATCAGTCCAAGGACTTCACGGGCTGCTATAAGCTCAGGATAGATCAGAGAATCAATTCCCAGGGCTTTAAAATACTCCAGTGTCGTATGCTCAAGATAATCAATGTTATCTATACGGGCGATAGTCTTGATCGCCCCGAAACGTTTTGCCAGTATTGAGGAGGTAATATTGGTATCTTCCGAATGGGTTACAGCTATGAACAGGTCAGTCTTTTTCTGCAGAATATCCTGAAGAATTTTAGTAGAGGTGGCTGAACCATGGTAGGTCAGAACATCGAGAGTGGATTCAATTGGCTTTAACCTTGCCTCCTCCGGATCGATAATGATGATTTCATGATTTTCGTTCGACAGCATCTTTGCCAGATGCGACCCTACTTCTCCTGCTCCGGCTATAATTATTCTCATAAAATGCGTAACTGAAAAAACATGACAAAATAAGAGATAAATAGTGTAATACTCAAGTTTTTTCGAACATTTCTTCAGTTGTTCAGATATAACTTTCTGGTATATGCTCCATCATTTCTGACGAAATGTACCGTATCAGGTCTGAGGCTCCTTATCAGGCCGGTAACCCTGGCTCCACGATAAGTCTCATTTGTAAAGATCAATGCCTCCGGTCTTTTTTCTGAGAAGATAGTGGTTGCGGGTCGTACTTTACCTCTGAAAACCACAATATCAGGTTGAATAGTCTTTAAAATGGTACTGTTCAGATTACCAGTGATAATCATGTTTTTCTCCCCGGCTTTAACACTAACCGTCCCTTCAGGGATGATAAAGTGATATAACCTGAGATTCAATGCGGCACAATGTCTGGCAGCTTCCTGGCATATGAAGCTGGTGTCGGAATAAAGGTTCAGGATCCTGCCTGTCCTGACTCCAATCGCTATATTCCCTGGATTATTATATACAATGATTTCGTTTGTTCCTCCTGTTGAAATATTTTTAACCGTACCGGCGAAAAATAAAAACAACAATCCGGTGAGAGGATAAAGGACAGAAATTGATTTTCTCTTCAATAAATATTTTAACAGGAGGAAGATGGTCATAGCGAGAAATATGCTTTCAATTGTTGTCATTCCAATATTTTCTATAGTGGAAAAAGGTAATGAAGATACTTTTTCTGTTAGCAATTCTGTCAGACCGGTGAGACGATCAAGTATTCCTGCAAGGAATTTTGAAAGAAACGTGACATGATACGTAAGCGGAACAAGACATCCTGTTACAATAACAAGGGACGCAACAGGAACAATAAATATATTTGATAAAATAAACCATGTGGGGAACCTGTTGAAGAGCAAAATGGTGAGTGGCAATGTTCCTGCCTGGGCAATTATCGTCACGGCAGCCGATTGCCAGATCAGGTCAGGAATGCGGTACTTAAACGTTATTTTCTCATAAAGATCGCGGTAGAAGCTTATTATAAAAATAACTGCCGAATAGGAGAGAAGAAATCCTGCATCAAATATTACTGAAGCTCTTATCATTATCAGCACGAAAGCTGACGCCAGAACTGAATTAAGTCCGTTTGCTGGTCTTTTCAACATTTGGCCAGCCTGCAGGAAAGAATACATAAGGGCTGCCCTGAGCACTGAAGATGTTAGTCCGGTGACGAATGCAAATGACCAGAGCAGGAGCAGAGTGATCAGTATACGAAGGATCCTGAGCCTTCCTTTCAAAAAGAACAACAATTTAAAGACAAAAAGACTCAGTATCACTGCATGAAGCCCGGAAACTGCCATTATATGCATTACTCCGGCCTTCATAAAGGAAAGCTTTTGTTCCGGATCCAGCATGTTTTTTTGCCCCAGGGTAATCGCTGCCACAAGAGCAAGCCTTTCACCCCTGATCCCTCTTTCCCTGAACATTTCAATGATCCTTTCTCTTATTATCCGGGCTTTGTCTTTCAGATTTCTCCTTCCAGGTGTTTGATGACTTAATATATCGCTGCTGTCGATAAAGGCATAATACCTGATATTATGATTTTCCATATAAAACCTGTAATCGAATTCATATGGGTTTCCCCTTGATGTTATGCCGACAGGCGTGCATCTTACAATCATAATGTCGCCAGGCAGGAATCTGTTAGCGGAGGTTTCTTTTTTGCAGTAGAGTATTACAGATCCTTTCAGAGGATTCAGATGCCGGTTATAATCAATATTCCCGTCAATTCTGAGATTCATCCTTAAAGAGTTCTCTTTTTCTTCAGGATAATCTGAAAGCCGGCCTTTTAATATTATTTCGGATTTATTTAATGTTGAAAGAGACCTTTTTTCATTTGAATACAGAAAGAGTCCGACAATGAACAGAGCCATTGTAAGGGAGAGACCATAGACAATGTTTGTAAGGCGATGGTTAAATAAAAGACTTATACAAAAACAGATAAGGATAAAAATTGCGGATGTAATAAAGAATGCATTACTCGGATTTAGATATAATCCGCACACGATTCCCGCACACAATGGCAGAACAATACGAAGAAAAGGAATTTCTTTATATAGCACAGTCCGCAGCTTATGAGACTATATAAAGATAGGAAGAAATAATTAAAGAAAAAAGAAGTTGGGAGTAGGCACTCTAGGCACTCTTTATCTTTTGTCCGGGAAGAATTGTCCTGTAATCAGCCTCAAATTTTCCTTTACTTATTGCTGTCAGTTTGCTTTTCAGAAGTCTTTTTTTAAGCGGGTTCACCTTATCTGTGAAAAGAATCCCATCGAGGTGGTCATATTCATGTTGAATAATTCTCGCTTTGTAATCGTCGTAAACCTCGTCGTGGAATACCCAGTTTTCATCGTAGTATTCTATATGTATATGTGATTCGCGGTTTACCTCTTCCCGTATATTCGGAATACTGAGACATCCCTCAGTCATCGGCTTTTTTTCACCGGTTTTCTCAACAATATGTGGATTTATGAAAGCCTGCTTAAAATCAGCGAGCGCCGGTTCATCCTCAGCAACAGGAGCTCCGTCAATAACAAATATCCTGATCGATTTTCCTATCTGCGGAGCAGCAAGTCCCAGACCTTCCGAGTTGTACATTGTCTCAAAAAGATCACTTATAAGCTGCTGAAGATCAGGATAATCTTTGTCAATATCTTCTGCAATTCTTCTAAGTATTGGATGGCCGTAAACTACAATTGGATAAGTCATTCTTTCTTTTTTATTTTATTCCCGACTGACCTGTTATCTAAAAAAGACTGAAGGATAAGTGATGCGCTTATTTTATCAACCATTGATTTATCCTGACGTTTTTCTTTCTTTACACCGCCGTCGATCATACTTCTGAAAGCTATCCGGGAGGTGAATCTTTCGTCGACAAGATGCACTGGCTTTTCCGGAAATCTCCTTTTTAGTTTTCTTATAAACGGATCGATATATTTAACAGATTCGCTGGGTTTATTGTTCATCTGAACAGGATAACCCACTACAAAGGCTTCAACCTGTTCCTTCTTTGAATATTCATTTATAAAATCATCAAATTCCCTAGAGGCAACTGTTTTCAGGGGTGAGGCAAAGATCTGCAAAGGATCTGTAACAGACACTCCGACTCGCTTCCTTCCATAATCTATACCTATAATTCGTCCCATGTCAGCTTCCCATTTTGCAAAAGTACAAAAAAGTATTATTTTTTCATCACAACATTCACACACTCATTAATCCGCACCTGAGATACCAGCAATTAAATGAAACAAAAAAAAGCCACCCGGCTGGATGGCTTCCTGAAATATTTATGATTACTATTCAGCTTTTGCGAACTCCATGGCAGCAAGTCTCTTGTATACATTGTATCTCCACTTTGAATTCTCCTCAGCTGCTTTGAAAAGTATTTCAGCTTCAGCAGGGAATGCTTTAACCAGTGATGTGTAGCGCACTTCCGAATCAAGGAAACTCTGGAATTTAGTCCAGTCAGGTTCTTTGGAATCGAGAGTAAAAGGATTCTTTCCTTCTGCTTCCAGTTTAGGATTATACCTGTAGAGGTGCCAGTAGCCGCAAGCTACAGCTTCTTTCTCCTGCGCCTGTGTTTTTCCCATGCCATCCCTGATTCCATGGTTGATACATGGAGAATAAGCAATGATAACTGATGGACCCGGAAACGCTTCTGCCTCCTTGATTGCTTTCAGGTACTGTGAATTACTTGCACCCATAGCTACTTGTGCAACATATACATATCCATAGCTCATAGCCATCTGTCCAAGATCTTTTTTACGGATCTTTTTACCTGATGCGGCAAATTTTGCCACGGCACCTGCCGGTGTAGCTTTGGATGCCTGTCCACCAGTGTTTGAATAAACTTCAGTATCCAGAACAAGAATATTTACATCCTCGCCGGTAGCAATCACATGATCAAGACCTCCGTAGCCGATATCATAAGCCCATCCATCACCTCCAAAGATCCAGTGCGATTTTTTAATCAGGTATTGTTCAAGGCTCAGTATCTCTTTTGCGACCTCTGATTTATCTTTCTTGCAGGCTGCGACCACTCTGGCTGATGCAACTCCTGATGCAGCAGCATCATGCATTCCGGCAAGCCATTCTTCAAATGCAGCTTTGGTGTCGGCACCAACAGTACCATTTGCCTCCTTCATTCTCAAAGCGATCCTTTCACGAAGCTTATTTACGCCTAGTGATAATCCGAGACCATACTCAGCATTGTCCTCGAACAGGGAGTTTGCCCAGGCAGGTCCATGTCCGTCCTTATTAAATGAATACGGTGTGGAAGGGGCGGAGCCGCCATAAATTGAAGAACATCCTGTTGCATTCGAGACAATCATCCTGTCGCCGAACAGCTGAGTTATTGCTTTAATATATGGTGTTTCACCGCAACCTGCACATGCTCCGGAAAACTCAAACAGAGGTTGTGAAAACTGGCTGTTTTTTACATTCACGAATTTATCGACTATTGTATCCTTATATCCAACTTTCTCATGCATATAAGTCCAGCGATCTGCTTCAATAAGCTGACTCTCCAGGGGTTTCATAATTAATGCCTTGTTCTTGGAAGGACAGACATCAGCACAGTTGCCGCAACCTGTACAGTCATAAACACTTACCTGTATTCTAAACCTGTATTGTTTGAGCACCCCGGGTATCCCCTGTATTGTCTTTGTTCCTTCCGGAGCATTAGCTGCCTCTTCATCAGTGAGAAGGAACGGGCGTATTACAGCATGAGGACAAACATAAGAACACTGGTTACACTGAATACATTCATCGGGCTGCCATTCAGGTACATTAACAGCAACACCTCTTTTTTCATAAGCTGTTGTACCTGCCGGAAAAGTGCCGTCTTCCCTTCCGACGAAGGCACTTACAGGAAGGTCATCACCTTTCATTCTGTTAATAGGTTCAGCAACATCACGGATGAATTCAGATATATCACGTGTGTCTGCTATCTTTTCAACTTTTATTTTTGCCCAGTCAGCAGGCACCTCTACCTTCTCAACCTCTGAACCTTTGTCAACAGCAGCATAATTCATATTCACAACATCTTCACCTTTCCTTCCGTAGCTCTTATATATAGCTTTCTTCATCTCTTTTTCCGCTTTCGCATAAGGAATTACATTGGCCAGTTTAAAGAATGCTGCCTGCATAATAGTGTTGGTCCTTGTACCGAGTCCAAGGTCTTCAGCTATCTGTGTTGCATTGATTGTGAACAATTTAATATCATTTTCGGCCATATATTTCTTCATATAGTCGGGGATGCGTTTTTTAGTCTCTTCGGCATCCCAGATTGAGTTCAGAAGAAACGTACCTCCTTTTTTCAGCCCCTTCAGCATGTCATATTTATCGAGGTATGATGGAACGTGGCATGCAACAAAATCCGGTGTGTTCACCAGGTACGGAGAACGGATAGGCTTGTCGCCGAAACGAAGATGAGACGTGGTTATACCTCCGGATTTTTTTGAGTCGTAAGCAAAATATGCCTGGCAGTATTTATCGGTAGTATCACCAATGATCTTTATGGAGTTTTTATTTGCACCCACAGTTCCGTCTGATCCGAGGCCATAGAATTTTGCAGAATAGGTACCGGGTTTGGCAACATGGATCTCCGGCAGCAGGGGTAATGAAGTGAAAGTCACATCATCAAGTATTCCTACAGTGAAAAGGTTTTTAGGTTCTTTCAGCTTCATATTTTCAAATACAGAAAGTACCTGGCTGGGAGTTGTATCTTTAGAGCTTAATCCATAGCGGCCTCCGACAATAACCGGTTTTTCAGCTCTGTCATAAAACATATCTTTAATATCCAGATATAGAGGCTCACCCAGGGCGCCAGGTTCTTTGGTCCTGTCCAGTACAGATATCTTTTTAACAGATTTAGGAAAAACATTGAAGAAATATTTCGGAGAAAATGGTCGATACAGGTGTACACTTATCAATCCAACTTTTTCGCCTTTAGCCATCAGGTAATCAATTACTTCTTTTGTCGTATCTGTAATTGAACCCATGGCTATTATAATATTTTCAGCGTCGGGGGCGCCATAAAATGTAAATGGTTTGTATTCTCTGCCGGTAAGCTTCGAAATTTCGGCCATATACGAATTAACTGTATCAGGGATTGGTTCATAGAATCTGTTAATAGATTCTTTTGCCTGGAAGAAAATATCGGGATTCTGGGCTGTTCCCCTTGTTACCGGGTGTTCAGGATTAAGAGCATTGTCGCGGAATTTTTTCAGTGCATCCCAATCCAGCAGTTTTTTCAGATCTTCCATCTCAAGTATTTCGACTTTCTGTACTTCAGCTGATGAACGAAATCCGTCGAAGAAATGCAGGAAAGGAATCCTTGATTTGATGGCTGCAAGGTGAGCCACACCTGCAAGATCCATTATTTCCTGGACACTACCACTGGCCAGCATGGCAAAGCCCGTCGGGCGTGTTGCATAAATGTCGCTGTGGTCGCCGAAGATCGAAAGTGCATGAGCAGCTACCGTACGGGCGCTTACATGGAAAACACCGGGAAGAAGTTCAGCTGATATCTTGTACATGTTAGGGATCATAAGTAACAATCCCTGTGATGCTGTAAATGTGGAGCAAAGAGCTCCTGCCTGCAGAACTCCATGCATTGCTCCCGCTGCACCTGCTTCAGATTGCATTTCAACAACCTTCACCTGTTCCCCGAAAATATTTTTAAGCCCGTTTGCCGACCATTCGTCAATAAATTCGGCCATCGTAGATGATGGTGTTATAGGATATATGGCAGCAACTTCGCTGAACATATATGCAATGTGCGATGCGGCCTGGTTGCCGTCGCATGTTATAAATTTTTTTGTTCCCATTTTAGAATATAGTTGATTAATTGTTATTTTATTAACAGAATGCAAATGTAATAAAATTTGCAGTTGGTTATGAACCGTTCATGGAGATCAGGAATTCTTCATTTGACTTGGCCTGCATAAGCCTGTCGCGAAGAAACTCCATAGCTTCAACAGCATTCATATCAGTAAGATAGTTGCGAAGGACCCATATCTTCTGAAGGATATTTTTGTTAAGAAGGAGATCTTCACGACGCGTGCTTGAGGCAGGAATATCGATTGACGGGAAAATTCTTCTGTTCGACAGCTTACGGTCGAGCTGAAGTTCCATATTACCGGTACCTTTAAATTCCTCGAAGATCACATCATCCATTTTTGAACCGGTGTCGGTAAGTGCTGTTGCAAGTATTGTCAGGGAACCTCCGTTTTCAATATTACGTGCGGCTCCAAAAAATCTTTTGGGTTTATGGAGAGCATTCGAGTCAACACCACCCGACAATACCTTACCTGAAGCAGGTGCTGTTGTGTTGAATGCCCTGGCAAGTCTGGTAATTGAATCGAGAAGAATAACAACATCATGGCCGCATTCTACAAGCCTCTTTGCTTTTTCCAGCACTATATTGGCAACGCGGCAGTGACGTTCAGCCGGCTCGTCAAATGTTGAGGCAATAACTTCGGCTTTTACATTCCTGGCCATATCAGTAACTTCTTCAGGCCTTTCATCAATAAGGAGTATCATCAGGTATACTTCAGGATGATATCTTGCAATTGCGTTTGCGATCTCCTGTAAAAGAATGGTTTTTCCTGTTTTTGGCTGCGCAACTATCAGTCCGCGCTGACCTTTGCCGATAGGAGTGAACATATCAATAACTCTTACTGATAAAGAACCCTCCCCTGGCTGGCATAATGTGAATTTTTCGTTAGGAAAAAGAGGTGTCAGAAAATCAAAAGGAACCCTGTCGCGTATAAAATCGACACTTCTTCCGTTAATTTCATCAACTTTGATGAGAGGAAAATATTTTTCACCCTCTTTTGGGGGTCTTATAGTCCCTTTTATAGTGTCACCTGTTTTCAGACCAAACAGTTTGATCTGCGATTGTGAGACGTAAATGTCGTCGGGCGAGTTCAGGTAATTATAATCAGCGGATCTTAAAAAACCATAACCGTCTGGCATTATTTCCAGCACTCCGGTGTTATAAATGATCCCTTCAAAATCATATGGTTTATCTTTCCTTTCTTCCTTATTGACCGGAACTTCCGGCATAATTTCTTTTACAGGCTGATCTACGGTTATATCTCCAAAATATGTCTCCTCAGCAGGTTTTATTTCCTCAAAAGGTAAATCGACATTGGTTAAGGGCAGATCATTTTCCTGCAAGGTCTCAGGGACAGGTTCTGGGACACTTTTCATATCATGATCTTCCTTCCTTTCAAATGTTACAGGTTTTTCCCTTGTTTCTTCTGTAGTCTGATCCTTCGTCAACGAAGGAGCAATTTTCTCTTCATTTGATTGTTCAGCCGGTTTGAAAAAATCAGTTTTCTCTGTTGTTTTTTCTTCATTTCTGACAGGTTCCGGCACTTCGGCTTTTTCGATATTATTCTTATTCAGATCAGAGGGGGAAACAGACATAACTGATTCGACAGTTCGGTTCACAACAGGTTTATGAGTCCTCGGTCTTTTACCTCGTCTTTTACCGGTGTCATTATCCTTCCTGTAATTTTCCCTGGGTGGGTGGATAATATTATTTTCCTTATTGGCTGTTACCTTATTTTCTGTGGCTTCAATTGCCTGCTGGTCAAGTATTTTATAAACCAGGTCCTGCTTTTTTAAAGTCTCAGCTCTTTTAATTTTTAGCTCTTTAGCTATCTCCCTTAGTTCAGGCAGAAGCTTTTTACTTAGCTCAAGAATGTCGTACATACTTTAATGATAAAATGGAATATAAGAGATCTTTGTGATTTTGTTCTGGAAACCAGGGTCAAGAAAAGGTTATGAACCCGCAGGATAATGCAACAATTATTTCACACATCCTAAAAACCGGTGCAATATTAAATAAAAATGATTAATAATTTAGTGTTAAATGTCTTAAAATGCAACGGAAATTTATCAAATTGAATTAATAATTTGATATTCAGTACGTAAAATAACGGCGCAATATATTAAAAAAACTTCCTTTATGCAAAAAAATCTTTTTATTCTATTGCGGAAGCGTATTTTTTTATTAAAATTGTACCACGCGTCCGGAACTTCTTTGAAAAACTAACCAAACCTGTAAATGCGTCAGTTAAAGATTACAAAACAGGTTACTAACCGTGACACCCCTTCTCTTGACAAATATCTTCAGGAGATAGGGAGAGTCGATCTCATTTCTCCAGAGGACGAAGTTATTCTTGCCAGGAAAATTAAATCTGGCGATTCTGATGCTCTCAGGAAACTTGTTAAAGCCAATCTTCGCTTTGTTGTTTCAGTTGCCAAACAATATCAGAATCAGGGAATGAGCCTCCCCGACCTTATTAATGAGGGTAACCTGGGACTGATGAAAGCTGCCCAGAGATTCGATGAGACGCGGGGCTTTAAGTTTATCTCATATGCAGTGTGGTGGATACGGCAGGCTATTCTCCAGGCGCTCGCTGAACAGGCAAGGATAGTCAGGTTGCCGGTTAATAAGATAGGTTCAATAAACCGCATCAACAGGGCTTTTGCAAGACTTGAGCAGGAATATGAACGTGAGCCCTCTTCCCAGGAGATAGCTGATATGCTCGAAATGATAGCGGAGGATGTAAAGGAATCACTTAAAACTAACGGGCGCACAGTTTCGATGGATGCTCCTATCAGCTCTGAGGAAGATAATACAATGTACGACGTGCTCCAGAGCAATGATACCCCAAGTCCAGATAAGAACCTTATTAACGAATCGCTAGCATATGAAATTGAAAGAGCGCTGAGCACTCTTTCACCGCGAGAATCAAAAGTTCTGAAACTCTATTTCGGACTTGGCATGAAGCATCCGTATACCCTCGAAGAGATAGGCGAGGAACTCAGCCTTACCCGCGAAAGGGTGCGTCAGATTAAAGAAAAAGCAATCAAAAGAATACAGTTTACCACACGGTGTAAAATACTCAAAACATACCTGGGTTAACTTTTTGTTTCTATCTTTGTTCAAAACAATCTTAAATGGATCATCTTGTCTCTACGTCAATTCTGGCTGCTGATTTCGGTAACCTTGCCAGGGATGTTTTACTTGTTAATAACAGCAGGGCCGACTGGATACATTGCGATATTATGGACGGCTTATTCGTCCCTAATATCTCCTTCGGGTTTCCGGTGATTGAACACGTGAAGAAAATTGCCTCCAAACCACTCGACGTTCATCTCATGATTGTTGATCCTGACAGGTACCTTGATCGTTTCCATAGTGCCGGAGCAGATATACTTACTGTTCAGTATGAAGCATGCACTCATCTTAACCGTACTGTCTCGGAAATAAGAAACCTGGGTATGAGGGCAGGAGTGGCTGTTAATCCTCATACGCCTGTCACCTTGCTAAAGAATATTCTTCCCTATATCGATATGGTGCTCATCATGACTGTCAACCCGGGTTTTGGCGGGCAATCTTTTATTATGGAGAGCTATAACAAGATCGAAGAGCTTCGCAAAATGATAGATAATGGCAAATACCAGGTCTTGATTGAAGTTGATGGGGGTATATATACCAGTAATGCTGCAAAGCTTATTGATACAGGTGTGAATGTTCTGGTTGCCGGAAATTCTGTTTTCAGCTCGAAAGATCCGGTAGAGACCATCAGGAGACTGAAAGAGCTGGACTAGATGGCACAGGACACACGGCGCAGGGCTCCAGCCTCCGCTAAAGCTATGGCTGACAAAGCAGGGCGCTGGGGACAAGATGAAAGAATGAGAGGGTGAGTAGGTGAGGAAGAATGGGTGAAAATCTGCGTTGATCTGAGAGATCAGCGGGAAAAAACTGTATTCCGGAACAGAATCCCAGACATTGGGCACTAAGAGATAATTCTGCTTTCAACAAAATCAATAATCTGCTCCGGCTTTCCTGCATCAAACCACGTGATACTCTTATCTTTTCCCCACCATGTCATCTGCCTTTTTGCAAACCTGCGGCTGTTGCGTTTTATGAGTTCTATGGCTTTCTCCCTCCGGATCTTACCTTCAAAATAATCGAAGAATTCTTTATATCCGACACTGTTGAGTGCATTCAGATGCCGCAACTCATAAAGACTTCTGGCTTCTTCTTCAAGTCCCGCCTCAATCATCTGGTCAACCCTGAGGTTTATTCTGCTGTAGAGCATATCCCTGGTCCTTTTAAGACCGATCTTTAAAACTTCAAAATCTCTGTCTCTCTTTTGTTTTGTCAGAAAGGATGAGTAAGGATGTCCGGTAGTTTCGCATATCTCAAGAGCCCTTATTATCCTTTTGTGATTTTTCAGGTCGACCTTTTCATAATGAACAGGATCAAAAAGTTTCAGGGCCATCCTTAATCCTTCAATACCTTCCTCTTCATATTTTTTATTGATTTTTTCCCTTACATCAGGGTCAATATCAGGGATATCGTCAGTACCATCACAAACAGCATCAATGTACATCCCTGATCCTCCAGTCATTAAAACAATATTTTTTCCCGTAAACAAACCCGGAAGCAACCCAAGTACATCTCTTTCAAAAAGACTTGAACTGTAATACTCTTTTACAGAAATAAACCTGATGAAATGATGTCTGATTTCTGAGAGTTGTTTTTCTGACGGTACTGCTGTTCCAATCTTCATCTCCCTGTAGAACTGTCTTGAATCGGCAGAGATGATATCACAATCTAAATGACGGGCTATATCTATTGAGATATCAGTCTTCCCGACCCCGGTCGGACCAAGAAGAACTATTAAGATATTATTCATAGGATTTTTTACCCTGAGAGACTATTCTTCTTCTTCGTTCAGGCTTTCCTCGTTCTCAAAATCAGGCAGTGTTTCTTCATCATCCCCATTCAGAAAGAGATCATCGACTTCAGGTTCATCATCATCGTCATCATCAGAAACAACGATACTGTTATATAATTTCCTTGAACTGCTGCCAAAGATCACCTGTTTTGGGGGGACACCTTTCGAATTTGTACAAACAGGATATTCTCGGTCGTCAATCTCTTCTGTTTCACCGGTATATTCTACAAACAGAGCCCTCTCATTGAAAAAGTCAAAGACGTACAATAATTTCTGGTTCTTGCGAAAGATAATATCCTCCAGTACAGCGACATCCATAGTCGAAGAACCTGTGCCCATATCGAAAAGGGTAAATTCTTCCTCCTTTTCCCAGGTATCCGTTGCAAGGTAAAATGAAGCCATTTGCGACTTATCGAACTCCAGTTCATCCTGGATCATATTATGAAAATCTAGCAAAGTATGCGAGTCAAGGAATTCAAATTCTCTCACAAACGACTCATCCTCATCAGATAACACTACAAATTTGTAAACCATAACTATTTTTTATTCGATGGGTGCAATATAATATTTTTTATTTTACAATATTCCCGGACTAATTTTTTTTAGAAGAAATTGTAAAGTATCAATACCATCGGCATAATCCCATAGAACAGGAGACTGTGTCAGGCCGAAAGGTATATGGTTTTTACCTGCGATGCACTGAATTTTTTCCTTGTTGACTTCTAATGAATTTTTAACCTGTTCAGCGCTTGAATAATGTTCATAATTCAAAACAGCAACCGGCGACGACAAAGAAACACTCTCCTTTAAAAGCAGGTAACCTGTATCTATAAATTTCTCTTTATTTACCAGGAAAACAGCTTTGTGGAAATCATAATTGCTTGCATATTTCGAATGATGTATCAAATGCGAATAACTGCTCCAGATACTCCGGAATTTTGTAAGGTCATAATCAGCAGGAACAAATAATTTTGAGACATTCCTGCAACCAAGACCGAAGTACAAAAAAACATCTTTTCCAAGCTCTTCAAGTTCAGCGTCTGTCTCAGAACCGTTAATTATTGCCACACTGTTCCGGTTTTTTCTTATTATCCCTGGATATCTGCCGAAATAATATTCAAAATAGAGTGAGCTGTTATCGCTTCCTGTTGCAATTACTGCATCGAAGTCAGACAATGTGCCAGCAGCAAACCTGATCCTGTTTTTAAATTCCGGGTCTATTCCATAAAGAATTTCACTGATAAACACTATCAGCTCCAAGTCTTTTGAACTTGTTTTTGCAAGTAAATTGTTTCCACTAATAAGCACGGAAAGGAAATCGTGAAAACCGACAAGAGGTATATTTCCTGCCATAATAACACCAGTGGTAAAGGGCTTAGCATGAGCTTTCAGTTCAGGATAAATACTCGTCCACGTTGTCAGGTTGTCATAAGTAAGATCATCTGCAATCCTCTTTATGGCTATCCTGACATTTTCAGGTGTGAACCATGGATTTTTAGTATGTTGGTTATCAATAAGATGGTTCAGTTTATCCGTATGTTTTCCATCAATTCCGGCAGTTGCTCTCCTTAAAATTTCACCTAGTTCTGCAAAGGCTTCTATTCTTTTGTTCAGGTTCATAAATATTATTATTGGGAGCAAATTTAGTAAAAAAGATTACCTTCAGTGAGCTCGTCCGCCGTCTATCTGACTTGGTTCCTTTGCTTCGCTTCTTCCCTCAATATTAAAAATTTCAATTCCGAATGAATCCGACGAAGGAGGATGAGTGAGGAATCTGTTTCATTAATTTAGAATTCTGAATTAAAAAAATCCTGACCCATTTTCAGGATCAGGATTTGCAAAGTTAATTAATAAATAAAAAATCTGAAAATCAGCTACTTGAGAGAATAATTAATCGGAAGCATGTACCAGACTGGAACAGGTTTCCCATTTTGAAATCCGGGCTTTGTAAATGCAGGAAGCGTTGACACTACTCTTATGGCTTCTTTATCAAGTTCAGGATCAACTCCTTTAAAAATGCTTATGTTGTCAATTTTTCCGCTTGTTGTGACTTTGAAACGGACAATTACTTTACCCTGAATACCTTTATTTTTAGCAGCATCAGGATATTTTACGTTTTTACCAACAAAATCAAAAATGGCGGCATCTCCACCTGGAAATTCAGGCATTACCTGTACTTTAATCCATGTTGTATCACCATTTTTTACATCAAAAGGCAACGATGGAGGTGGTGGAGATGGTGGAGGTGGAGGTGGTGGAGGCATTTCACCCGGAGCCGGTTGATCTCCCATAATAACTTTTTTATCAGCATCTCCCTGTGGAACTGCCGGTGGTTGTGTCGGAGCAATCGACTCTGTTGCAGATTCCTTCTGGTCTGTTTTTCCCTTACAGGAGGAAAAAGCGATCATCACGATTGCAATAGCAGGCAGAACCATCAGTAACTTCAGGTTTGCCAGTGATTTGGAACGTTGTTTTGTCATCATGATCATTCGTTTTTTGATAAGTGTGGGGTTTGAAAAGCTATTTGTAATTGTAAAGACCCTGGTATTAAAAATCTGGTTCATTAATAGTTTCTGATAATTAATAACCGGGATGCCTGTTCTCAGACAACCTTCATCGGCCTGGAATTCATGAACCGCTCTTAATGATCTGTTAAACAGGTGAATAAATGGATTGAACCACTGGAATACTTTCACTGTTTCAATAAAGATAATATCTATAAAATGGTTATAATCGAGATGATTTTGTTCATGTTTCAGGATCTCTTCTGTTTCTTCAGGGGTAAGCCTGGCATTTATAAAAACATATCCCAGGGCCGAGAATCCCGGAGTATTCAGCCCATTAAACCTTATTATATGATAACCTTTGCTCTGATTTTTGATTATCAGGACAATAAGCTCAACGAAATCGATTATAAGCTTGGTTCCGAATAAAAACAGACCGGAGATATAGATTAGAAAAATTATACCAGGAGTTCGTGAAAATGCCATTAATGACGAATTTCCTGAAGCACCAGCATTTCCTGTTACCAGTACTTCCGAAAGTGTTTTCCCGAAATAGGGGATATTAACAGGCCTGACAGTCTGTAGAGTAATGAGGGGGAAGATAAGCGCTGTAATAACTGAGAGCAGGATAAAAAGTCTGTTTCTTCCGTACAGCGTATCAGTACTTAAAAGAATTGAATAAACCAGATATAGTGCTGCAAGGTAAAAGGCAGACTTAATCATATATATAAGTAGTGCATTCATAATTCTGTTTTTTGCTTTTTAACTTCACCTTCCATGATCTTCATAATATCCTCCATCTCTTGTACAGATATCCTGTTTTCTTTTGCAAAAAAACTCACCATCTTTTCGAAAGAGTTTGAGAAATAGTCATTTACAAATGTTGTAAGGTGCGATTTGGAATATTCCTCCTTCGAAACAACAGGAAAATATTCGTGTGTCCTGCCATATGCTTTGTGATCGACAAATCCTTTGTCCTGAAGTATTCTCACAATCGTGCTTACTGTATTATATGCTGGTTTAGGTTCGTCAAAATGCTCCAGGATCTCTTTTACAAATCCCCTTTTTATATTCCAGAGCACCTGCATTACCTGTTCTTCTGCTTTTGTTAAATCTCTCATCATCTGATGTTTTTATGTTTCTTACCTCGTGGTACAGGCGTAGCATGCTGCACCCGTACCATATATTCTATTATAATAATTCTTATCAGTACAAATATATAACGAAAGATTTAGTTATGCAACTAGATCTTTAATTATTTAATAAAAATTTATTAACGGACCAATTTTCGATAGATTGGAAAAAAGTTGTACTTTTATTTTTTATTGAAAAAGAGTGATGAGGATACCTTTTGGTGTAGTATTAATTAAGAAGATAGGAATTTTCAAAGAAAATTTGAAAATTTCCTTCCGTGCAATAAGGTCTAACAGGGTTCGCGCGATACTTACCATCTGTATAATAGCCATCGGGATTATGGCTCTGGTTGGTATTCTTACTGCCATTGATGCTATCAAGTCGTCACTGACCAATCAGTTTACAATGATGGGAGCCAATTCTTTCACAATCTCATCCCGTGGAATGAATATACAGATAGGCAATAACAGGTCCAGAACTAAAAATTATTCACGTATATCTTACAAGGAAGCCTCTGAATTCAAATCAAGGTTTACTGAACCGGCATGGGTTTCTGTTTCCTTCTACGCTTCGAGTCTAGCAACAGTTAAGTATGGGTCGGAAGAAACTAATCCTAATGTCACAATTACAGGTATAGATGAGAATTACCTTGCTGTTTCCGGCTATGAGATAGAAAGTGGAAGAAGTTTCTCGCCCGATGAGATACATTTAAACAGAAGGCTGGTGCTTTTAGGCTCA
Organism: uncultured Rikenellaceae bacterium; assembly: GCA_964526345.1. Classification (GTDB taxonomy): domain Bacteria; phylum Bacteroidota; class Bacteroidia; order Bacteroidales; family VadinHA17; genus LD21. The sequence goes on along the minus strand of CAZGKI010000002.1, from coordinate 171,656 downwards.
GAGGTGGTAAAAGATCTGTTTCCGGGAGGACTTGATCCGATAGGAAACGATGTATCAGTTGCCGGTTTGAAGCTGCAAGTGGCTGGTGTCCTGAAAAGCAAGGGTTCCAGTGCAATAAGCGGAGATAATGTTTGTTTTATGCCGGTTACTACTGCCAGACAATACTTCTCTCGGCCAAATATGAACTTCAACGTAACTGTAATGCCGATAAACAGGGTTAATCTTGACGTTATGGCAGGAGAAGCTGAAGCTCAATTCAGGATTATACGCAATCTGAACCCGCGTGATGAGTCTGATTTTAATATTTCAAAGAGCGACAATATAGTGGCAATTCTTCTGAAAACTATAAAATACGTTACACTGGCAGCAACAATTATTGGAATTATTACACTCTTTGGTGCAGCAGTCGGCCTGATGAATATTATGCTGGTTTCGGTAACTGAAAGAACCAGGGAAATTGGTGTAAGGAAGGCGGTAGGAGCAAAACCACGGACGATCAGAGCCCAGTTTCTTTTTGAATCAATACTGATAGGTCAGCTTGGAGGTATTTTTGGAATTATCCTTGGGATACTTATTGGCAATCTTGTTTCCTCGATGTTAAAATCAAGTTTTGTAATACCCTGGATCTGGGTGATTATGGGGATAATTGTATGTTTCATAGTTGGTGTTGTATCAGGTTATGCACCTGCAGTAAAAGCTGCCAACATAGATCCTATTGAAGCTTTACGATACGAATAAATCAAAAGAATATGGAAAAACATGTTATTCAGGAAGAACTTAAAAATTGTCCGGGTATAGTTTATTATGCCGATACTAATAACCTGGAAATCATAGGGCGCTCAATACCTGAAAATCCGGAGCTGATTTTCAGGCGACTGGATGATTGGATCACTCTCCATTTCGATAAGAACAAAGAGCTGAATGTCAATATTCAGCTTGAATATATAAACAGCGGTTCTTCAAAATATCTTTATGAAATATTGAAAAGACTCACAGGGTTCGGCCGTTCAGGTAATAATGTAAAAATGAAATGGCTTTATGAGGAGGATGATGAAGCTATGCTGGAACTTGGCGAGCATTATCGCGATACAGCAGGCATACCGCTTGAGATCGACATGATAGTGTAAAAAAAGAGAGGCTGAACCTCTCTATTTTTATAACTGAAATTATTTCATCAGAAGGGGAATAAGGTCAACTACCCTGCAGGAATACCCCCACTCATTGTCGTACCATGAAAGTATCTTGATCATATTTCCGTTTACCATTGTACTCTTTGAATCGAATATTGAAGAAGCCGTATTATGTATCACATCTACTGATACTATTTCATCTTCAGTATATTCAAGAATGCCTTTCATCGGGCCTTCTGCTGCTTTTTTCATAGCTGCATTGATCTCCTCTTTGGTTGCCGTTTTCTTTAGAACTGCTACGAGGTCAACAAGAGAACCGGTGGGGGTGGGAACTCTTACAGAAATGCCATCGAGCTTGCCTTTAAGTTCAGGTATTACCTTTCCGACAGCTTTTGCGGCACCTGTTGTTGTTGGTATCTGTGATAAAGCAGCAGATCTTGCTCTGCGAAGATCTTTATGCGGAAGGTCAAGTATTCTCTGATCGTTTGTATAAGAGTGAATTGTGGTCATATAACCGATCTCAATACCAAAATTGTCGTTCAGTACTTTTACTACAGGAGCAAGACAGTTAGTAGTACATGATGCGTTGGAAACACATTGATGTTCCGGTTTGAGATCTTTTTCGTTGACTCCAAGAACAATCATGGCATCGATTGTATCTTTTGCAGGAACTGTAAGGATAACTTTTTTCGCCCCGTTTTTCAGGTGGTCGCCATAACCTCCTTTGGGACTCTCTTTTGAAGTAAATATACCTGTTGATTCGATCACTACGTCAGGTTTTGCCGGCCATGGAATATTTGCCGGGTTCTTCTCAGATAAAACTTTAACTTTAACGCCGTTTACGATAAGGTTCTCATCGTCAAAAGTGACCCCGGGAAACTTACCCTGTGTCGAATCATACTTTAGCAGGTGAGCAAGAGTTTTGGTATCTGTAAGGTCATTTATCCCAATAATTTCAATATCCTTTCTTTCAAGGGCAATTTTAAATGCGTTGCGACCGATTCTTCCGAAACCATTAATCGCTACTTTAATTTTTGACATACCTTTTAAATTATTATTGTTAATAAATCGAAGCACAAAAGTAATAAATTCCCGATAAACTGCAATGGAGAAAAATGATCAATTATTCTTTCTCTTCTTGAAAAGATTTGAAAATCTGGTCTCTTCAGGGTGAAGAGGGTCGATAATGACTCCGAACCTGTAACTGACAAATAATGAAAAGAAAACTGCCTTATTATCGGGACTTGCCATTATGGGAATAGTTTTTGGGAAAGCATTAACCTGTGCTCCAATTTCGACAGCATGTATTACTTTGTCTTCCTTACTGTATTCAAAATTAAAGCCTGCTTTGGCATAGATCCCCGGCAGCGCTTTGATCTCATTCAATCCTTTTGTAAATCTGGCTTTACTGTATATATCTGTTGGCTGGTGAATTGAAACCTCAAATTTTTCATCCCTCAATTCAAATTCATTAAGGGAAACCGGGTATAAAACTCTGTAATAAATAGGTTTATAAACTGCAACCACAGGACCTGCAGAATAGAAGTACCTTATGGCAACTCCCCCAAGATCGGCTTTCTTAAATATCTCGTGCTGGTGGCCTATACCTCCACGGATAAACATGACAGAATTAAGCTTGCCAAAGACAAAAGAGCCGGTACCAGTTGTCCATGGATTGCTGATCTTGTATTCCTTGGGATGCTTAAGAGTACCAATATCGAACTCTAACAGACGTTTGTTAAGGAAATTAACCCGCCTGGCTTCCCTGTAGCTGAAACCCAATCCATCGGAATTCAGAAGAAATGCAAAGGATCTTTCATTACGGAAAAATACTTTCTGCTGCTCATCAAGATCACCCTGTGCATTTATCGAAACTGCACCATACATAAAGAAAACCGCTATTATAAGCAGCTTTTTCATATTTGTGCAAACTTATATAGTGAGGAGAAAAAAATAAAGCAGTAATCAGCCAACCTGTGTGGTCTTTGGCGCATCAGCTTTGGAGTAAGCAGGGCATGCTTCTTTATTGCATGAGCTGACTATCAACGCAGTAACAAAAGCAACAACAAGTATAAAAGCAAGTTTTTTCATACAGAGATATAATTATTTAGAATACAAAAATAAACTTTTCATTTAAAAAACAATCTTTGTGCCAGAAATAAAATTTTCTATGATTTTTAACCGGAATTTTTTTATTTAAGGCCAAATCTATAACAATTTAACGTTAAATTTGGTTCAAAAATTGTACTATGTCATTGTGATATCTGCAGTTCATGGATTTAACATTTTTATTCCTGATTTGTTATACCTGACACAGAAAGGAGATGCAATGAAAAAAAGATTATATATATTCATTTCTGTTTTAATAATTACAGGTATGAGCAATAAGTCGTTTTCCCAGGAGAAGTTTTCATATAACGATCTGAATAAAAATGAGTCATATGTGATTAACAATAAAGGAACAGAAGCTCCTTTTACAGGCAAGTTTACAAATTACAACGAAAAGGGTACATATGTCTGTAAGAAATGCGGGGCTGCCCTTTATTATTCCTCTGATAAGTTTGATTCAGAATGCGGATGGCCAAGCTTCGATGATGAGATAAAAGGAGCTATAAAAAGGATCCCCGATCCTGATGGCCTGAGGACAGAGATTATATGTGCAAACTGCGGTGCCCACCTGGGTCATGTTTTTAAGGGAGAGCAACTCACTTCAAAGAATGTTCGTCATTGTGTAAATTCATTATCGCTTGATTTTATTCCCGCGATCGTCGACCCAGGCAGATACGGAACTGCTATTTTTGCAGGTGGTTGCTTCTGGGGTGTGGAATATTTTCTTCAGAAGACGCCCGGCGTTATATCTGTAACATCAGGTTATACCGGCGGGCATGTTAAAAATCCGACATACCAGGAAGTCTGCACAGGAAGAACCGGTCATGCTGAAGCTGTAAAGGTTATTTATGATCCGTCCAAAACATCGTACGATAAGCTCGTAAGACTTTTCCTCGATATTCATGATCCTACACAGTCAGGAGGACAAGGTCCGGACATTGGCGATCAGTATCGTTCAGAGATATTTTACCTCAATGACGATCAGAAAAAAATAGCTGAAGAGGATATCGGCATTCTTAAATCAAAGGGTTTTAAGGTAGTAACCGCTGTGACCAGGGCATCGGAGTTCTATGATGCGGAAAAATATCATCAGGATTATTATTTTAATAATGGCAAATTACCTTATTGCCATAAGTTCACGCAACGATTCTGATTTCTTAAAAAGTCATAAAAATTCCGGGAATTATTATTACAAAGTCCGACAATCAACTAACTTTAGCAAAGTTTAATTGTATTCTTTCCCGGACGCATGAAATTTAACTTATCCCAAAGAAAGACTTTTATCGGTCGCAAGACAAAGGTCTGGTTTTTTATTTTAGGGCTCCTTGTCTGCGTGCCGATCTTCTTTTCGGGCAAAAAAGTTTTTCATATTACTTCAACAGACCGGTATTGTATGTCCTGTCATACTCATCCCGCGGCAGACCAGAGCTGGAAACTTTCGACACATTATAATAATAAGTCCGGCACTATAATCCATTGTGTGGAATGCCATCTTCCGCCTGAAGGCCACGGGTATATCACTGCCAAAGCAAAACACGGGTTCAAAGATGTCTATGGATATTATTTCAGGGATAGTGCAGCTATAGACTGGCAAAAAAAGAAGCTGCTGGAAAATGCCAGGGGGTTTGTTTATGAAAGCTCCTGCCTTAACTGTCACCAGAATCTATTTCCGGTTACCCTGTCGGTTAACGGCGGTAATGCTCATCTCTTCTATACCACCAGTAAAGAACCATTGAACTGTATAAATTGCCACCTCAATGTAGGTCATTATGATAGAAATACGGCAGCCCATACGCATGATTCTACCTTTGGAGTGACAATCACATCAACTGAACCTCCATTTCCCGAGCCTGCTAAGGTCACTAAATTTGAAAATTTTACCGAGATGATCCCGGGAACCAGGGTTTCTTTCGATATGGTAGCTCTTCCAGGAGGTACTTTTAATATGGGGAGTCCTGATAATGAGACGCTTCGGGATGCCGACGAAGGGCCGGTAAGAGAGGTTACAATTACCAGGTTCTGGATAGCAAAAACTGAAGTCACATGGAATGAATATCTGGCTTTTTTCAGAGCGACCAGCTCACAGGGAAGAACTGAAGGACAGGTTGTTACGAGCAGGAAGACAGATGCAATAAGCGGGGCTACACCTCCGTGGGGTGCCCCTGACCAGGGATGGGGCAAAGGAGAGAGACCCGCCATAACCATGTCGTGGCATGCCGCGAACGTTTATTGCCAGTGGCTCTCGAAGGTGACCGGGAAAAAATACCGGCTGCCTACGGAAGCAGAATGGGAATATGCCTGCAGGGGTGGAACAGAAACACCCTATTTCTTTCCGGGTAGTCCCGGAAAATTCTCAAAAGCGGGTTTCCTGAAAAGGATCTTCGGACCCGATACAACTAATATAGCATCAAGAGTTGTATATAATGTGAACAGTCCATCTAAAACTGAAGAACCTTCATTTGTGAAAAGTAATCCATTCGGCCTGAAAAACATGTCGGGCAACGTTGCAGAATTTTGCTCAGATTATTATTCCCCGGATTTTTATAAGGCAGACTCTCTGCGTATTAACCCAAAGGGTCCGTTCAAGGGACAGGAATATGTCATCAGGGGAGGCTCATTTAAAAGCGATGCTAAAGATGTGCGAAGCGCGGCACGCGACTTTACGAAAACCAAAGCATGGCTGGTCACAGATCCCCAAATGCCAAAAAGCATCTGGTGGTATTCCGATTGTATAGATGTGGGATTCAGAGTGGTATGTGAGGCGGATAGTTCGCTGGAGGAGTAGGCTGAAGAGGTTTAAAAAAAAATAATTGATTGAAAACCAATAATAAATGGAGAATATTAACAGAAGGAAGTTTATAGGGAAAACGGCTTTAGCCGGAATCGGCCTGGCTGGTGCAGGAGCTTTAATTTCGGCCTGCAAGCGTAAACCGGAAGTGAAGGAATTAGGATTGCCACCCATACTCAGGGGCGCACCCAGTGGTAAAAAGCTGAGAGCCGGACTGATAGGTGCCGGAGCAAGAGGTACCGGCGCTGCTATTAATTTCATCAGCTCGGGACCTGATCTTGAGATCGTGGCTCTGGCTGATGTGTTTCAGGACAAGATTGATGCGTGCCGTGAACGATTTGCATCATTCAACCTGCCAATACCTGCTGAAAATTGTTTTGCCGGGTTTGACGCATATAAAAAACTTATGGCTCTTCCGGATGTCGATGTCGTCATCCTGGCTACACCTTGTCAGTTCCGGCCCGAGCATTTCCTTGAAGCTGTGACAACCAACAAACATGTGTTCATGGAAAAACCTGTTGCCGTTGATCCTGCTGGAATACGCTCAATTATCACATCAGCGAAAAAAGCAGAGGCTATTGGTTTGAATGTTGTTACCGGTACACAGCGTCGACACCAGGAAGACTATATCGAGATCTACAAAAAGGTGATGGACGGTGCTATTGGAAGAATTACATCAGCAAAGGCTTTTTGGAACCAGGATCATGTCTGGTTCAGGGAGCGCGAACCGGGCTGGAATGATATGGAGTACATGATACGTAACTGGAATAACTTCTGCTGGCTCTGTGGTGATCATATACTTGATACTCATGTGCATAATATTGATGTTATCAACTGGTTTCTGGGTAAGCACCCGGAAAAAGCCATTGGTTACGGGGGAAGAGCAAGAAGAATCACCGGTGACCAGTATGATTTTTTCAGTATTGATTTTGATTATGGCGATGGCGTAAGTTCTCACAGCATGTGCAGGCAGATTGACAGCTGTGCAAACGGCACAGGTGAATTGATAATGGGCACGAAAGGATACACCAACTGCCAGAATAAGATTTGGGATCTCGGCGGAAAAGTTATCTGGGAATTTGAATACCCGAAAGACGAAAACGGGAATTCTATGAACCAGACAGTGATTCCCCCTTATGTCCAGGAGCATATGCATCTTGTTTATGCCATCAGGACAGGTAACTATGTAAATGAAGCAGAACAGACTGCAATATCAACACTTACCGGCATTATGGGAAGAACAGCCGCCTATACCGGCAAAGCTGTACTCTGGGACGAAATTTTTAAATCGGATATGGATCTGGGTCCGAAGAAAATAGAATTCGGACCGGTCAATATGGAATTCCCCGTACCTGTTCCGGGAACACCTGTAATCAGTTCACTAACCAACCCGATCAAGGGTCAAATAATTTAACCAATATGTCACAAAAATCATCAAGAAGAGAATTCGTTAAACGATCAGCAGCAGCTGCTGCAGGAGCATTTGTTTTCCCTGTTATTATTCCCTCCAAAGTACTTGGAATGGGAGGTAACATGGCACCTGGCGATCGTATTGTAATCGGATCGATTGGAACCGGATCGCAGGGTATGGCAAATATGAGAGATTTTCTGCGTCTGAAAGATGCAGTCAGATTCGTAGCTGTTTGCGATGTTGATGCCAACCGCCTGGCAAAGGCAAAGGAGACTGTCGATACCGCAAATAAGAGCACAGATTGTAGAACATACAGTGACTTCAGGGAATTTCTTGAGAAAGAGAAGCTGGATGCTGTATCTATTGCCTTACCAGACCACTGGCACGGTATTATTTATACTGATGCAGTAAATAAAAAATTGAATGTATATGGTGAAAAACCTATATGTCGTACAATAAAAGATGGTCAGACTATAGTTGCTGCCGTAAAGAAAAACAATATTATCTGGCAGACGGGCAGCTGGCAGCGATCATTGCCCAACTTTCAGAGAGGTGCAGAGCTCGCAATTAATGGGCGAGCCGGGAAAATTAAATTTATTGAGGTTGGTTTGCCCGACGGTGGCAGAGGTATAGGTACTCCTCCTGTTATGGATGTCCCTCCTGAACTGAACTGGGAAATGTGGCTTGGACCTGCTCCCAAAGTTGCATACCGTGGTGTTTCGCACTGGAACTGGCGATGGATACTCGATTATTCAGGAGGTCAGCTGACAGACTGGTCAGGACATCATATCGATATTGCTAACTGGGGGGCCGGACTTGAGCATACCGGGCCTGTTGAAATATCAGGTGCCGGGGTCTACCCTGCTGAAGGAATATATAATGTTCCGGTTGAATACGACTTTACATGTAAATATGCCAACGGTATTGAAATGAGAGTTGCCAATTCTTCAAGACTGAAGATGGGAATGGGAACAACATGGTATGGCGATAAAGGCTGGATACATACCGACAGGGGAAATAAACTCTCTGCTTCAGACCCTAAGATCCTTGAAGAAGTGATCGGGGAAAATGAGATACACCTTTATAAGAGTGAAAACCACTGGCAGAATTTCATCGATTGTGTTCATTCCGGAAACCAGCCAATAGCTCCCATTGATGGTGCATACAGGGCTATTTCTGTAGGTCTTCTGGGTGAAATAGCAATGACTACCGGCCAGACGATCAGGTGGGATCCTGATAAGGAAGAGATAATTGGCAACACACGGGCAAGCAGATTGCTCAGCAGACCATACCGCCAGCCATGGACATTACCTACCGTTTAAAATCAAGAAAATGAAGAAGCAAAATATAATTCTTTTAATAGCAGCACTATTGTTTGCAACATTCTCTTCGTGCAAGAAGGGTGAAGTGTATAAAACATTGATAATCACGGGTCAGAGCGAATATAACTGGAAAGCAAGTTCTCCTGTCCTTAAACAGATCCTCGATGAAACAGGATTGTTTGACTGCAAGATTGTTACTACACCTGAAAAAGGCAGCGACATGTCTTCTTTCAAACCTGATTTTTCAAAATATAAGCTTGTAGTACTCGATTACAGCGGTGATCAATGGCCTGAGACGACAAATCAAGAATTTGTTGAATATGTTAAGAACGGGGGAGGGGTTGTTATCTGCCACGGCTCCGGTATCTCTTTTCCTGACTGGAAAGAATACAATGAAATGACAGGACTGGGAGGCTGGAATAACCGCAATGAAAAAAGTGGCCCCTATGTCTATTATAAAAGGAATGAGCTGATTGTTGATACTTCAGCAGGTATTGCAGGCTCGAACGGGAAAAGGCACGAATTTGAAGTGATAACACGCATCACTGATCATCCGATAACCAAAGGATTGCCTGTGAGATGGATGCATGGGAGCGATGAGCTATACCAGCAGCTTCGCGGCCCTGCTAAAAATATGCAGGTGCTTGCCACTGCTTTTGCTGATACAAATTTTGGCGGAACAGGCAGGGACGAACCAATACTGATGGTTATTAATTATGACAAAGGAAGGATCTTCCATACTACCCTGGGACATGCTGATGATGATGGCGGACCTGCAATGCACTGCACGGGATTCATTGTCACACTCCAGAGAGGTGCAGAGTGGGCGGCTTCAGGAACGGTAACACAGGAAGTACCGTTTGATTTCCCGTCGGTTGCAGGAGTGGTCCTGAGATCCGATTACAAAGAGATAACTCTTGATGATGCATTTGCCAACATTGGCAATTATGATATTCCTAAAAGTACAAAGTATTTTATATGTATTCAAAGCCATATACGCAAAGCCGCAGGCGATGAAAAGAGACTTTTAAGTATCGAAAAAAGAATGGATGATATTCTAAAAAATTCCCAGGCAACTCTGGAGTCGAAAAAACTGATACTCCGCGAATTAAGCTGGATGGGATCAGAATATTCAATTCCGGTTATCAAGAGTCTTTCAGAGGTACCTGAACTCAGTGATGATATCAGGTATGCTTTGACAAGATTGCAGCAGGTTAAATAACCTGACGTTTAATCCCTTCCAGTCCTTCACCCGGGGAGGAAGGTGAATTAAGACTAAGGTGGAGTAAAATTTTTTAAATATTTATATTTCATATTGTTATGTTTTCACTGGTAATTCCCGTATTCAACGAAGAGAAGCTGATTGATGAGCTTACCAGGCGGACAATTACTGCTATCGAGTCTTTCACGAAGGATTATGAAGTAATATTCGTTGATGACGGGAGTACAGATCAGAGTGCTGTTAATATTCTGAAAATCAGGGAGAAGAATATAAGGATCAAGTTACTGTCTCTTTCAAAGAATTTTGGGCATCAGGCAGCTTTTACTGCCGGGCTGACCTATGCCAGGGGCGAAATAGTTGCAATGATGGACGGAGATCTTCAGGATCCTCCGGAATTGCTCGGTGAGATGCACAGTAAGATCACTCAGGAGGATTTTGATATTGTCAGCGGGAAAAAAACAGGCAGAAAAGGTAACCGGAGCCGTAATCTTTATGCTGTCCTCTTTCATATAATTTTTAAGAATATAAGCGAAATTAAGGGCATGGAGAATTATGGAAATTACTCCATGATGAAAAGAATTGCCGTTGATGCCCTGCTTTCGCTGAAGGAGAAAGTGCGTTATTTACCGGGACTAAGGTCCTTCATAGGGTTTAAGCATGGTTATGTGGAATTTGTCAGGGACCACCGTTTCAAAGGCAAATCCAGGATGACACTCAGTAAATTATATATACTGGCAACTGATGCTATCTTCTCATTCTCAAGATTTCCTATCAGATGCTGCCTTGTACTTGGAACACTGGGCACTATTGTTTTTCTGGCGGCCGGAGTTTATGTGCTTGTTGCCAAAGCAACAGGAATAGCGGTCCCGGGCTGGTCGTCGACATTATTAAGTATATATTTTCTAGGCTCCATACAACTGGTATTCCTGGGAATACTCGGGGAATATATTTTCAGAAATTACAAAGAATCACAAAACCGTCCGGTATACTTTGTCAGGAAATTCTATGATGACAACCCGGAAAAATGATGAAAGCAACAGGATTGAAATATATCTTCTTTGCCAGTTCAGCATTTCTTCTCGTTGTTATGCTAATATTAAGCAGGAATGCAGGTATTTCCTGCGACGAGGTGCTTCATTATAACCAGTCTGTTTCTGTCTTTAACTATTTTGCTTCACACGGTGCTGATAAATCAGCATTGAATACTCCTGAAACTCATCTTAAATATTATGGTCAGTCATATGATAATGTTGTAACATTTCTGACAAGATGGTTCAAAATAGATGACATCTACGGCTTCAGGCACCTGATGAGCTCCCTGGCCGGATGGCTGGCAATTTTTATAACCGCTCTTTTTGCAACCTGGCTTTCCGGGTACAGGAGCGGCATTCTGGTACTATTCCTTTTTGCCATTTCACCCACCTTCATGGGGCATACCCAGAATAACCTGAAGGATATCCCATTCGCATTATCTTATATAGCAGGCACCTGGTTTTCTCTTAAAATACTGTTCCCGGTAAGGAAGATTACCATTACCGATATTATTCTGTTACTGATAAGTATAGCTTTTGCAATCAGCATCAGGGCTGGAGGATTGATCCTGATCTGTTATCTCTTTTTCTTCTACCTGATAAGTCTGTGTTTGCAATATTTCAGGGATCAGAAATTAGATATTAACCAGGCAGTTAAAAAGCTTATGATCATAATATTAGTTTCCGGAGCAGCTTTGATTCTTGGAATACTGCTCTGGCCTTTCGCATTACAGTCACCCCTTAAGAATGTAATTGAATCATACAAAGTTATGGCTCATTTTCCTGATACTTTCCGGCAGATTTTTGAAGGTAAAGTCGAATGGTCAGATTTTATGCCATGGTATTACCTCCCTAAATCGATGGCCATAACCATTCCCATAGTAGTATCCACAGGATTTGTTCTATTCACGGGATTGTTTTACAGGAATTTCAGAAGTGTCAAATCATTACTTTACATATTGATATTCTTTACGATATTGTTTCCTGTATTGTTTGTAATTAGAGAAAAATCAAATCTTTACAGTTCGTGGAGACAGTTCCTGTTTCTTTACCCTGCAATAATCTTACTGGCAGCAACAGGCTTCAATTTCCTGTTTGACCTATGGGATAAGAATTTTTACAGATTGATAGTGGTTATTATACTTTTTGTCCTGTCTGTGCATCCGGTGGAATTTATGGCCAGGAATCCCTCTTATTGCTATATATATTATAACCAGTTCACGGGAGGATTAAGAGGGGCCTATGGGAACTATGAGACAGATTATTATTATATAAGCCAGACCGAAGCTTCGAAATGGCTTATAGATTATCTTGAAGCAAATAAACGCGATTCGGCAATTGTAAAGGCTACATATTCAGTCGACTGGCAATTCAGGAAGCATCCTGGAATTGCGACATCATATTTCAGAAATGAGGAGAGAAGCCAGTATGACTGGGACTATGCAATAATTGCCAACAGATATATTTCACCGTATAAATTAAAGAACAACGAATGGCCTCCGGATAATGCAATACATATAATTTATGCCGACAGCGTCCCTATATGTGCAGTTCTTGAGAGGAAAACCAAAGAGGATTACTTAGGTTACAGAGCGCTGGAAGAAGGCAATATAAAGGAAGCGATCAGCCATTTTGAGGAGGCAGTAAAAATTGATTTTAAAGATGAAATGATTTTTTATAATTTTGCACGGGCATTATATACTGACGGGCAGTATGTGAAAGCAGATACTATTCTGAAAAAGGGCCTGGAAATAAACCCTGATTTTGAACCGATTCTGATGTATCTCGGAAATATTGCCAATGTCAGGAAAGAACCTGACCTTGCAGAAGGTTATTATAGAAAAGTGATTGATCTCAACCTGAAGTATTTTAAAGCCTATGTGAATCTGTCAGGGTTGATTGCTGAGACGGATATTCATCAGGCCCGCCAGCTACTGAAAAGATGCCTGACGATTTATCCCGGATATAAACCTGCAGTGGTAGCGCTGGCTGATACTTACAGGCAGAGCGATCCTGAAATTGCGGACGAATTAGATAAGATAGTAGAGAAAATAAAATAATCAAAAAAACAGAAAAAAATGAAAAAATCTATTCTGGTTATCTCGTTAACAGTAATCCTTGCACTGGGTGCATTTGCCCAGGAACAGCCGAAACCTGCAAAAGATACTGTTAACATGGATACAAATGCAAAACCGGAAGTTTATTATGCAGTCGAAGACGATAAAGCTGATATCAAACCCGTTAAAGAAAAAAAATCAACTTTAAAAATTACTATTATAGCCGGTGCTGTAATTATTGTAGGTGCTGCAGCATTTTTGCTTTTAAAAAAGAAGAAACAATAAACAACTCTCTGTGATCCTTCTGTGTTACCTCAGCGCCCTATTAAAATCGGGTTCACAGAGAGCCACAGAGGTTTTATTATGTAATTATCTTTTTGCAGTATTCAACACATTTTTTAACCTCGGCAACTGCATCAGATCCCTGTGGGACAGGGTATTCCAGTTCTATATCGGCATAAATCGGCCATTTATTCTTTTTAATCAGGAGAAGGATGTCTGCAATAGGAGTCTCTCCTTTACCCCATTCCATGTTGGTATTAGGAGGAGTTCCCGTAGGGCCTGTTTTATCTTTCATGTGAACACTTATGATCCTGTCGTGCAGTTTTTCTATTATGTTATTTGGATGCATTCCTGTTGCCCCAAAGTAGTGACCTGCATCAAAATTCAGCATGATAGCAGGCGAATAGCCCAGAAATTTTTCAAATGACCATCCCTGTTCACCTGGCTGAAGGTGCTGATGCATTATCGCATACATTCCATGTTTTTGGGCAAACGGCCCCAGTCTCTTACAGGCTTCGTCGCCTATTTCATTAGATACTCCTTTTGTCCCCAGCGCTTTGGCAGCCATGAATGCATAATCAATCTCTTCATCAGACCAGTTTTCCGGAGAGAATTTAACAATATGGATGGTTACTCCGGCATCATTGTACATCTTTCGCAATTCTTCATATTTTTTTATGGGAAGTGATATTCTGAACTGCCTTTGAGCCTCCGTAATCTCTCTGGCAGCTTTATTATAAGCAGCTTTTTCTTCACTATTTGCATCGCTTGCCGGACGGGCAGGTAATAGGGGCAAGCCAGCAAATTCTTCTGCCGTATTGCCCATAAGCTCAATAGAACTTATACCGCATTCAACACAATATTTTAGTATATCCTCAGCGCTGCCCGGCATGCTTCTCCAGCTGTAGGATATTGCCCCGACCTGTACACCTCCGAATTTTGAGTCAGGCTTAATACTATTTTGCTTCTCCTGGTCCATTTCATCAGCGAAACTGACCGACATGAATGCCAACGCTGCTCCGGCAGCCGTTAGCCCCAGAAATTTACGCCTCGAAACCTTCTTATATGATTCTTTTTTCTGCATTTCTCTATTTTTACAAAATCGTAATTAATTACCTGTCATTGCGAGTCCAACGAAATCGGGAGAAGCAATCTTAATAACCAAAACTACAGTCTGAAAAGTTAACGACCCCTGTGCCTTTCCCTTGAACTTTGAACCTTTCTTTACATCCCCCCGGCCCTCCCGCTACGCTGAAGCTATGCGGGACAAGCTCTTTAAAGGGGGAGTTTTGCTTTGCACCTTGCACCTTATATCTTCACCCATTTATTGCCTTCTTTATTGGAATTTACAACTGCATGTATGAACTTCATTCCTCTTACGCCGTCATGAACTGTGGGAAATTCTCCCGTTTTAAATTTTTCACGACGGATCGATTTTGCTGTTCCTTTATAAATATTGGCCAGAGCTTCGTAAATTCCTTCAGGATGCCCTGCAGGCATGGTATGTCCCTCTTCTGCCAGTTTGTCGTTATACCCATGAGCGGGCTTGAACACCTTTGTTGGTTCTGAGTCGCTCAGCATGTACAGGTAATTAGGATTTTCCTGACCCCATTTGAGACTTGCTTTAGATCCGTAGACAGCTATTGTCAGATTGTTCTCTTCTCCGGCGCAAACCTGGCTCGAACGGATGACACCCTTGAGTTTTTTACTGAAACGCAGCAGGACAGTACCGTCAAGATCAAGTTTCACACCATCTTTTACGGAATTGAGATCGGACAATACTTCCTTGACTTCCAGTCCGGTAGTATATTCTATTAGGTTAAATGCATGAACACCTATATCGCCCATACAGCTGCTGGCGCCGGCATGCTTTGGATCAAGCCGCCATATACCGGTTATCCTGCTGCCTGTACCATGAATGATAGAGTTGATCCATCCCTGGTAGTATTGCGCGTCAATACGCTGGATAGTACCCAGAACGCCTTTCGCAATCATGTCCTTCATCTGCCTTATCATTGGATAGCCTGTATATGTGTGAGTCAGTGCAAAAGTCAGTTTGTTTTTTGCAACAAGTTTTTCAAGATCAAGAGCTTCACTGACTGTAAGCGTCATCGGCTTTTCGCAGACCAGGTGGAATCCATTTTCAAGGAATTTCTTTGCGAACGGATAGTGAAGAGCATTAGGTGTGACAATTGCAACGACCTGCATCCTTTCGTTCTTTGGAAGTGCCAGCTCGGTTTTAATAAGTGCGTCAACACTTTTATAGCAACGGTCCAGGGATATACCCTCTTTTACAGCAAATTCTTTGCTCTTCTCATAGTCGGCATCGAAGACGCCGCCTACAAGTTCATAATCGTTACATATACGTGAAGCGCGTCGATGTGCATCGCCAATAAATGCTCCAATACCGCCTCCAATCATTCCCATTTTAATCTTTTTCATAAAATTTAAATAAGTGATTTTCGATTAATATTTTAAAACCATAATATTATATAATCATAATATATTAAGGATATAATATTATAAGAATTTAATATATAGAAACTCTAATATACAATAAATATAATATACTAAAATGCCATATATATCTCTTTCTTTAATACCTTAATTTTTACATTCATGCTTTCGTTTTTCTGAAATGCAGGTATGTAAAACAGGCAATAAGAAATGCAGGAACCACAGCAACATACCTTAATGTATGCGCCCCACCCGTAAGCTCTGCCTGCGCCCACGCGATTGCTTCATGTGTCCCTGCAGCAGCAGCTTTCAGCACCTCAATCAACTGCCCAGGCGGAACTGCAGCAGCAGTCTGTGCATCAAATATTGCGCCGAGCGATGGTTGTGCAATGGCCCCGCCAAGGAAACCGATGCCACCCATTATCGCAAGACCAAGAGCTCCACTCTGAGGTATATTTTCCGAAACAAATCCCAGCATTGTAGGCCAAAAGAAAGCTATTCCAAGGGCAAAAATGCCGGCAGCAGCAAATACCATCATCCCATTGGTATATCCCATAAGGATCAACCCAATGAATGCAAGAATTGATGAGAATAATAAAATTACAGTCGACCTAGTATTATGAACGAATGTTCCTCCGAACTGACGGGCAAGAGCCATAATACCCGAAATCCATACCAGTAAAAGAATCGGATTATTGGAGACGTTTGCAAGCAAAGCTGCTATCCACTGATTTGTTCCAAGTTCTGTTGCGGCTGTAAGTACCATGCAAAATGCCATGAAAAGGAATAGAGGGCTGATACAAGCCTTTAACATATCCTTATAGGAGAAACCTGCAACAACACGTTCTGTCTGAGGAAATTGCTTGTTGAGGAACATAAATCCGTAGATAAAAGTAGGAACAAGCATGATAGCCATTGCATACCGCCAATCAGTAAGACCTATATTATTAAACAGGTAAACAGTAAGTCCGCCAATTACAATTCCTGTGGGAAACCAGGCATGGAACCTATTGAGGCGTCTTGTTTTTTCTTCAGTATACATGCTGGTTATCAATGGATTGCATGCAGCTTCTACACTGCCATTAGCCACTCCTATGAACAATGTTGAAATAAAGAGTGTCCAAAAGCCGGTCGCTACTATGGTAAGAACTATCCCTGCAACATGACAGATAAATGCTATTGCAATAATTCGTCCCAGTCCTATAATATCGACCAAAGGACCTCCAAAAAACATTGCCAGGGTGAAACCCCAGAAAGCTGTTCCAACAATCCAGCCAACCTGGGCATGAGTGAGATTAAATTCAACTGCCCATGCTTCCACAAATGATCCTCTTGTAGCAAAAGAGAGGGCTGTAACTACTAAAGCAACACAACTTGCATTAAATAAGAGTGTTTTCTTGATTTTCGAATCCATAAAAAAGTCAGTTAAGGGTTTATTAAAAAAATATAAGTCTCATATGCTATTTATCAAAAGCTGAATCAAATGCGATATTTGAAGGAGCAAAATCTATTGCCCTTACAAACTCACAGGCCTCCTTTGCACCGTGTTCACGATCCATCCCGCT
Source organism: uncultured Rikenellaceae bacterium (assembly GCA_964526345.1). Classification (GTDB taxonomy): domain Bacteria; phylum Bacteroidota; class Bacteroidia; order Bacteroidales; family VadinHA17; genus LD21. Next base: position 154,282 of record CAZGKI010000002.1, on the reverse strand, counting down.
GTCTTCCCACTCAACAGAGAGTGGTCCGTTATACCCGATACGGTTAAGTGCCCTGATGATCTCTTCGAAGTTTATATTTCCTCTTCCCGGGCTCCTGAAATCCCAGTAGCGTCCTTTTGATCCAAATTCAGTATGGCCCCCAAAAACTCCGGCTTCAGAGGGATACTCTGACCAGCCGGCATCCTTCATATGAACATGAAAAATGCGGTCGCTGAAGATGTCAATAAACTCAACATAATCAACTCCCTGGTATCCCAGATGTGAAGGATCATAATTGAATCCAAAGGCCGGATGGTTACCGACAGCCTTTAACGCCCTGCGTGCTGATGCTATGTCAAAAGCAATCTCCGTGGGATGTACTTCGAGCGCAAAACATACACCAAGTTTTTTGTATGCATCCAGAATAGGCTTCCATCGTTTCGCAAACTCCCTGAAGCCATCCTCGATCATTTTTGGTGTGTTGGGAGGGAATGAGTAGACCAGATGCCATATGGGACTGCCGGTGAATCCATTAACGATAGAAACGCCAAGTCTTTTTGCAGCTTCTGCCGTTCTTATCATCTCTTCCGCTGCGCGTTTCCTTACTCCTTCAGGTTTACCGTCGCCCCAGATATACCCGGGTACAATGCTTTTATGACGTTCATCGATACGGTCTGCAACCGCCTGACCTACAAGATGATTGGATATCGAAAATACCTTGAGCCCGTACTTGTCAAGCAACTTGCGCTTAGCCTTACAGTAGTTACCATCAGCCTTAGCGACCTCAAAATGATCGCCCCAGCATGCCAGCTCCAAGCCATCATAACCAAATGCTTTGGCTTTATGGCATACTTTTTCCAGCGGCAGATCTGCCCACTGGCCTGTAAATAATGTTACCGGTCTTCCCATAATTAAAATTTAAAATAAAATAGGTTAATTAATTTATCTTTAGTATTAATCTGAATGAAGGTCCTCGTTCTCCTGTCATTACGAGTCCTGCATCCGCGCAACGAAGCAATCCTCATCCATAGCACCGAGCGCCCTTATAGTTCCCTGACCCATATATTCCTGAACGCAACAGGATTACCGTGGTCCTGCAGCTGAATACTGGCCGGCCCATGGAATCTTATATAGGCCTGTGGTATATTTACGTAGTCTGTTGGCCCCATTAAGCTTACATTGTTCTGAACAAGTACCCCGTTATGAATTACTGTCACTCTCGGAGGTGTAAAGTATGTGATGGAATCTTTATTGAAAGTTGGCGCAGTGAAAATTATATCATAGGTCTGCCATTCACCCGGTCCTCTGCTTGCATTTACCATCGGGGGGAACTGCTTATAAATACTTCCTGCCTGTCCATGACGATAGGTCCTGTTATTATAGCTATCAAGTACTTGAACCTCATAGCGGCCCTGAAGAAAAACACCACTGTTACCTCTGCCCTGGCTCTCGCCGGTAACCTCTGAAGGAGTTTTCCATTCAATATGAAGCTGAATATTCGAAAACTTTCTTTTAGTCTGAATTAAACCGGCACCCCTGACACTTATCATTGCTCCATCTTTAACTATCCATTTCGTTGGATTACCTTTTGTGTCTTCCCACTCCTTATTTATATCTGTCCCGTCGAATAACACTATTGCATCTGACGGGGCTTCACGATCGGTTGCTCCCGGTTTTATAATAGTTACTTCAGGATCCCATATCTCAACCATACCGGGGACCATTTTGGTAGGATTAACTTTAGGTGGGGTTTGTTGTTGCATCGACTGAGTCTGTCCATTAACTGTGCTTATTGCTGTTGCAATAATCAGCAAGCTAAAAATCTTTTTCATAATCTTTTTTAAATTTTTTAAGTATAAAAACTACATTTATTAATTTCCTTTTGTTACAACTTAGGTATTCTGCCCGGAGTCCATGGCGCTTTTATTTCTTCCAGCTGTTTATCGAGCTTTAAGACATCTTCACCTGCCCTGGTAACCCTTTCAAGAACTGGTGGAAATTCTGATTTAAGCGTCTCCAGCTGATCTTTGGCTATCCGGGTAATATCTCCGCTCATGCTGTAACTGGTAATCGCAATCTCATTAAGCCTGTCATAGAGAGGAACCTCAGTGGGAGGTATCTCTTCACTGCTGGCTTTTGCTACAGGACCTCTGAACCTGAAATTTATTGCATCAAGTTCATCTGTAATGCGAGCTGCTTCCTTCTTCATCTCAGGTGTTGATGCCGGTGTCTCCTGAAGTGCCTGCATTATTGAATTTGTTTTAGATAGTAGCTCGTTGGTATAATTCATTGTCCCATAAATAGTCCTGGCGTATTCTGATGCCTCTTTTAACCATGCCAGCTTCGCGTTGTTATCAGTTGAGGGGAATGATACTATGTCAAGAGGTTTGCAAACAAATGATTCCGGCCCTGTCAGCTCTTTTGTTTCCCCTTTTGCGTACATTGACAAAGAAACTTTGTAAATACCGGGCATAACCTGGATGCCGTCTCTTCCTGAAGCCAGAGGATTAAATTTAGTTGTATTCACAGGATAGAAACCTGCATATGTAAAATCCCAGTTAATCCTGTTTATTCCTTTTGAGGCTGCTTTATAGATCTGCCTTATAACATTATTGTTTTCATCGGTAATGGTAAATATGAGGTATGGTTTGATCTCTTTTTCTTCTGCCTGAAGGGTTTCATAAGAAGGTTGAGGTATTTTCTCACCTTTTTCAAAAAGAGCTTTCTCTTTTTCCTGCCTTAAAGCTTTATCGGTTTTGGGCACATCTTTTATGAAATATGAGATAGCAGCACCATATGGCGGGTTTGGAGATTTAAAATATGTCGATCCCTGGTTGCCAAAGCCTCTCGTTTGTACAAACATTTTTGCATTTTTCACCGGGAAGATATATCCGTCTTTTCCGAGTATCTCCTTTTTGAAGTTCCTTATCGGAGAATAATCGTCGAGGATATAAAAACCCCTTCCAAAGGTAGCAATGACAAGATCCATTTCTCTTTCCTGTATAACAATATCGCGAACTGCTATTGTAGGTAAACCTGATTTGAACTCAATCCATTCATTGCCACCATCAACTGAAGCATAGAATCCGAATTCAGATCCGGCAAAAAGCAGATTTGGATTTACCGGATCCTGTTCAAGGGTATGGATTGTACCATTGACGGGCAGTTTATTGGTGATCATTGACCAGGTTTTACCCTTATCGTTACTTTTAAGAATATATGGTTTGAAATCGTCCTGAAGCATATTATTAAATGAAGCATATACAATATTCGCATTGAATTTATCAGGTAAAATATCGCTGACATAAGTATATTCCGGGACACCGGGGAATGAAGTAATTCTTGTCCAATTCTTTCCTCCATCTTCAGTAACCGCTATTACCCCATCATCGGTTCCGGCATATAACAGGTCTTTCTGGACTTTTGATTCGGTAAGCGATACGATAAGTCCCCAAAGTGAAGTTGAAACATCTTTTGCCACAGCGTCAGTACTCCAGTATTTACCCATAACCTTAAACTGGTTACGGTCTTCATCCCTTGTCAGGTCACCGGAAATCACTTCCCAACTGTTCCCCCGGTCGTCGCTTCGGAAGACTATATTGGCAGCTATGTAAATTCTTTCATGCTGGTGAGGACTTATTATAAGAGGAGTGTCCCAGTACCAGCGGTAAGTCTTCTCTCCTTCAGGCGGAATAGGCTTGATACCTACTGCTTCTCCGCTACGTTTATCATATCGCGAAGCATTGCCATACTGATATTCCGTATAAATAATATTTTCATCTTCAGGGTCTATTGCAATCCAGAATCCATCGCCGCCCATTGTTACGAACCAATCGTCATTAATGACTCCGTCTCTTTTTATATTGCGCGAGGGTCCGCCCATTGAGTTATTGTCCTGCGTACCACCATAAACATTATAGAATGGTAATTCATTATCGACATTGACCCTGTAAAACTGAGATACAGGCAGGTTGGATTTAAATATGTAATTTTTCCCTTCATCGAAAGTTTCATAAATACCTCCATCTCCCCCGATATAAAAGTGTTTTGTGTTATCAGGGTCAATCCACATTGCATGGTCATCTACATGTCTCTGGTTATTACCAACGGCATTCCAGGTTTTTCCGCCATCCAATGTAACCTGACTGACAGTCTCCGTACTATACACTTTGTCTACATCTTTCGGGTCACAGAATATCTCGTTAAAGTATTGTCCCTGGGAGGTATGAGAGCTCATTTTTTCCCATGATACACCTCTGTTGACTGACCTGAAAAAACCGCCGGAGTCATCAGCTGCTTCAACAATCAGGTAAAGTACATCCGGGTTTACCTGTGAGATAGCCAGACCAGTTCCTCCGATATCTACCGATGGAAGGCCTTTCATGATTTTTTCCCAGGTTTTACCGGCATCTTTCGATTTATAAACTGCCGATTCGGGTCCACCGCCTATTTTGGTATAGACATGTCTCCTTCGCTGTTCTGAGGTGGCATAGAGAATATCAGGATTGCGCGGATCCAGAACAACGTTATTAACCCCTGTATTTTCGCTGATATTCAGCATTTTATTCCATGTTTTGCCGCCATCTGCAGTTTTATATAGTCCCCGATCTCCGCCAGGGCCCCAGATAGAACCCTCAGCAGCAACATAAACGACATCGGAATTACGCGGATCAATAGCAATCATTCCAATCTGCCTGGAATCCTTTAATCCAGTGTTTTTCCAGCTTGCACCTCCGTCTTCAGATTTATAAATGCCATCACCATAACCCAGCTGACGCTGGTGATTGTTTTCACCTGTGCCGGCCCAAATCACAAATGGATTATTGGGATCAATTTTCAGACATCCGATAGAATACGCACCATATGAATCAAAAATGGGCGACCAGGTGGTTCCATTATTTGTTGTTTTCCATATGTTTCCGGCAGAGACGGCTACATAAATTTCGGATTTATCCTCAGGATTAACTGCAAAATCCGAAATCCTTCCGGAGGCCCATGCAGGACCAATACTTCTGAAAGTTAATCCTGCAAATGTAGATGATAATGTATTGTCTTCCTTTTTTTCAGTGTCTTTGGCAGCTTCTTTTTTCTTCTGTCCTTCAACAGGCGAAAAACAGATACAAAGACCCAAAATCATAATTATAAGGATTCTTATCTTTATCATGATTTCTTTTTACTTTGATTTAGCTACATGCTAAGATAAGAAAATAGTTATTCACCATCCTGCATGTTTTGGCAGAAATTATTTCCTTTGTATTATATTCTGCAACATAAAAAAGTTACTATGATTTCTGATTCGTTGCTTACAAGGAAAACCATCCGCAAATATACCTCCGAACCTGTTGACGATCTGATACTTCATGACATCCTGGCAAAGGGATGCCGGGCTTCAACCACTGGTAATATGCAGGTTTACAGCATAATTATCACAAGGGATTCTGTGAAAAAAAGTGAACTTGCTCCACTTCATTTTAATCAGAAAATGGTAACTGAAGCACCTGTGGTTCTGACTTTTTGTGCCGATTTTAACAGGTTTAATAAATGGTGTCTGCAAAGAAAAGCAGATCCGGGCTATGATAATTTTCTGTCGTTTGTTACAGCAGCCATCGACGCCCTTCTGGTTGCCCAGACCTTATGCATAGCTGCTGAAGCCAGAGGTCTTGGCATCTGTTATCTCGGAACAACGACTTATATGGCACACAAAATAATAGAGGTTCTTAAGCTTCCAAAAGGCGTGGTACCTGTAACAACCATAGCACTTGGATGGCCTGATGAAAATCCTGAACAGGTCGACCGGTTGCCCATTGAAGCCGTGATCCATAAAGAGACTTATCATGATTATTCCGATAGTGACATTGACAGATATTATAAAGACAAGGAGGGAAGATCAGATTCGCAGCAGTTTGTAATGGAGAACAATAAGGAGACCCTTGCCCAGGTTTTTACCGATGTAAGATATAAAAAGGAAGATAATGTTGCCTTTTCTAAAATATTGTTACAGGTGCTTAAGGATCAGTACTTTATGAATCAATAAATATGATTGAGAATATTATTCTGCCTAAATCTCCACATATATTGTAACCCTCTGTTTAAGTTCTTTTCTTCCGTGGGGGAATGAGTTCTATTTAAAATCAATTCCCAGTTCTGCAGAAATTTTTACAAGGTCTTCCCTGATGGCAGGAACCAGGTTGATACCTTCTTTCATTATTTTTGTCTCAGCTTCTCTTTCAGGATCGCCAGGTATAAGTACATGGTCCTCACCTTCAGCTGGTTTAGCAGCGCGGAATGTTTCGATCCAGTCATCCATTTTTTTCTTAAAGTCTTCTGCCGGCTGGAAGGCGTCTATCCTCATGGCACCGAAAAAATGTCCCGTACCTTCACCAACTTTCTTTTCAAGCAGTGGCAGATATGCGACACTTGGAGGAACAAAAGGTCCGAAGTTGGCGCCGCTGAAAAGAGCACTGAAAATATCCACGATGGCCGACAGGCAATAGCCCTTATGACTTCCGTGAACCCTGTCTCCCCCCAGAGTGAGCATTGATCCTCCAGCTTTGAGTATTGCCGGGTCATCCGATGGTTTGCCTGTTTTGTCCTGGACAAATCCAAAAGGCACCTTTTCCTCTTTTTTTTCAGCAACAGCCAACTTGCCTCTTGCTACAGGCGTTGTTGCAAAATCTGCAACAAATGAAGGCTGTTTTAATGCCGGGATTGCAACAGCAATCGGATTGGTTCCCATCATCCTGCTTATCGAAAAAGTAGGTGCAACAAGGGGATTGGCATTTGTTAGCGTTATACCTGTCATGTCATGTTTTAAAGCCATCATAGCATAGTAGCCCGCTATTCCGAAATGATTCGAATTACGGGTTGCAACCCAGCCTGTTCCGGACTTTTGTGCCTTTTCTATGGCAATCTCCATCGATCTCCTGGCAGCAACCATGCCCACAGCCCTGTCGCCATCCACAACAGCAGTACTGGGAGATTCATGAGTTATCCTGACATTTGGATTTACATTTATTCTCCCGGCTTTCCAGAGCTCAAAATAATCTTTAATCCTTATCATTCCGTGAGAAGCATGACCTCGCAGCTCAGCAGAAAGAAAAACATCTGCAATAATATCGGAATCATGGTCACTGCATCCCATTTTCCTGAAAACACTTTTCGTAAAACTTAATAAGTAATTGTAGCTATACATCTGGATAATATCTTAATTCTAATTTAATGCTTCCCGTCACCCGCTAACAATTTTCTGAAATTATGGTACACGCTTGCCTGCTGTGTTGGAGTTATAACAAGATCGTTTATACATACATGCTGGGGGAGGTTAGCACAAAAGTAAATTACATCAGCAATATCCTCTGCGGTAAGTGCATCAATACCTTTATATACAGCCTTCGCTTTTTCAGCATCGCCTTTGAAACGCACCATGGCAAATTCTGTTTCTGCCATTCCGGGGGCTATTTGAGTTACCCTGATATTATGCTTAAGCAAATCGATCCTCATTGATTTGTTGAGAGAGTCTACTGCCGCTTTCGTTGCACAATATACATTTCCGCTCTCATAAGCATCTTTCCCTGCAATTGATCCGATATTGAAGACGTGACCTTTCCCGCGGACAACCATAAGCGGTGTTACTGCCCTTGTTACATAGAGCAAACCTTTGATATTTGTATCTACCATTCGGTCCCAATCATCAATATGCCCCTCATATATCGGATCAAAGCCGACTGCCAGTCCGGCATTATTGACAAGGATATCGATATTTTTCCATTCATCCGGAAGAGACCCGATAACGGAATCCACCTCTTTGCTGTTTCTGACATCAAAATGGAGCGGCAGCACCTTAATTCTATATTCTGATAATTTGTTTTCGAGCTCCTTCAGCCGTTCTTTTCTCCTTCCGGTAATAATAATATTGTACCCGTTTTCAGCAAATCTTATTGCTGTAGCCCAGCCGAATCCCGCTGTGGCCCCTGTGATCATTATTGTTTTGTTCATGAGTATGAGATATAGAGCAACACGTAAAAATAGGAATATTATTGAAATCAATTATTATATAAATTTATCTTTGAGCCGTTAATAATAATCAATGCAACCTGAGCAGGATAAAAAAGCAGCAGTAACTTCAATGTTCGACAACATTGCATTCAGGTACGACTTTCTCAATCACTTTTTATCCTTCGGGATAGACAGGTGCTGGAGGAGGAAAGCTGTAAAGATCATATCGGAAACTCATAAGAATCCTGAAATACTTGATGTCGCGACCGGTACCGGAGATCTTGCTGTTGCCGCATTGAAACTTAATCCTGTAAAAATTACTGGAATAGATATCTCTCGGAAGATGCTGGATAAAGGAAGGGAGAAGATTATCAAAAAAGGATACTCTGACAGGATTGAATTGCTCAGTGGTGATTCAGAAGATATACCATTCAATGAAAACAGTTTTGATGTTGCAATGGTTGCATTCGGAGTGAGGAATTTTGCTGACCCGCTGAAGGGTCTTTCAGAAATGCGAAGAGTTTTAAGGAATGGAGGCCTGATTATGGTCCTCGAGTTTTCAAGGCCTTCAAAGTTCCCCTTCAGGCAGATCTACTATTTTTATTTCATGAGAATTTTACCATTATTAGGCAGACTTTTTTCTAAAAGTCGTAATGCCTATACATATTTGCCTGAATCTGTCATGCAGTTTCCTGATAATGAACAATTTATTGATTTGATGGAAAAAGCCGGATTCAGCGGTGTCAGACAAAAAAGAGTGACAGGCGGAGTGGCTAGCATTTATACAGGTTTTAAAACATCAATGCAATAATTATCTTTCAGGGCAGTTTATTATCTTGTGCCCCTTAACAAACCTGAGCAGATTGAAAAAGAGAATCCTGACAATATTATTTATACTGGCTGTTACACTGGTGAACTGTAACTTATACGGGCAGAAACAAAAACCTAAAAACAAATCGTGGTATGATGATAAACTCCTTCATTTCGGTTTCAGTCTCGGATTAAACACCATGGATTTCAATATAACCCCTTCTCAGACATCCCTTGCAACAGATTCAGTATATCCTGAAGTAAGCATATTAAATCCCGGGATCAACATACAGATTGTTACAAATCTACATCCCTGGAAATATTTTGATATCAGGTTCCTTCCCGGCGTTTCATTTGGACAAAGGAATATCCGCTATTATAAGAACCAGGTACTGTATAATGACCAGCAAAAACTGGAATCATCTTTTATAGAATTTCCGCTTCTGATTAAATACAAAGGCGACAGGCTTAACAATGTCAGGCCATATCTTGTCACCGGGTTAAATTACAGGTACGATCTTGCCGGGAAGAAGGAGTTTGATCCCGACAGACCTGTCTGGATAAGGATTAAGCGACCGGATCTTTATTATGAGATGGGAGCCGGGCTTGACTTCTACCTGACCTATTTCAAATTTTCGGTTGAGTTGAAAATGTCTAATGGTTTTAGGAATATAATCGTCAATGATACCGATCCCGGTCACGAGATATTCCGAAATTCAATTGAAAAGATGAAATCACAGATCTGGATTCTTGCCTTTCATTTTGAATGATCATGCCGGTACAGGTAAATCTTACTTTAAGCCCGGAAGCTTCGTCCGACGAAAATGTTATCCTCTTAACATCTGCCAAAATAGCCCGCTGCCCTGCTGAGAATATTTCAGGGATAAGGATAATAAAAAAATCGGTCGATGCACGTCAAAAAAATATAAAGGTGAACCTGACAGTTGAATTCTTCACAGGTGATGAAAACGTTACACCACTGATAGATCCTTTCTGTGCCAAAAATGTTTCACAAAGCAGGGAAATTGTTATCGTGGGAGCTGGACCCGCAGGATTGTTTGCAGCTTTGCGGTTGATTGAACTCGGACTTCGGCCGGTAATAATTGAGAGAGGAAAAGATGTTTCGTCACGGAAAAAAGATATTGCACGAATAAGCCGGGAGCATATAGTAGATCCTGACAGCAACTATTGTTTTGGAGAGGGAGGGGCTGGTACTTATTCCGACGGAAAGCTTTATACGCGTTCCCGGAAAAGAGGCGACAATAAACGTGTCCTTGAGCTGCTATGCTTCCATGGTGCCAACACTAATATCATGTATGAAGCTCACCCTCACCTTGGTACCGATAAGCTCCCCGGGATAATTTCGGGAATAAGGAAATCGATACTCGATGCAGGCGGTATCTTTCTTCTTGAAAAAAAGATAACCGATATAATTATTGAAGGGAACAGAATAAAGGGTGTAATTTCTTCAGGGAATGAAAGATTTCTTTCATCGGAAGTCATCCTGGCAACCGGGCACTCTGCACGCGATATTTACGATATCTGCAATAAAAGGAATATATCCCTTAAGATGAAATCATTTGCCGTGGGTGTGAGGGTGGAGCATCCCCAGGATCTTATCGACAGGATACAATATCATGGAAATCAAAGGGGACTGTACCTGCCTGCAGCTTCATATAATCTTGCCAGACAAGTAGATGGCAGCGGAGTATATTCCTTCTGCATGTGCCCGGGTGGATTTATAGTTCCATCGGCAACCTCACAGGAAGAGGTTGTGGTAAATGGAATGTCTCCTTCGGGAAGAAACTCACCGTATGCAAACGCGGGAATAGTGACTGAGATAACACCTGATGATCTGAAGGATTACATAAAATACGAAGAGATGGCGGGCATGGAGCTTCAAAAGGATATTGACAGGAAAGCGTGGATTAACGGGGGAAGAACCCAAAGAGCCCCGGCACAACGTCTTGCCGATTTTATAGCTGGTAAACAATCGGGTTTGCTGCCAAAAGTCTCCTATTTCCCGGGCATCACTTCATCACCCATACATGAATGGCTCCCCGCTGCGATAAGCAAAAGGCTCAGGGAAGGATTCAAACTGTTCGGGTCGGTAATGAATGGATTTCTTACAAATGAAGCTGTTGTGCTGGCAGTGGAGTCCAGGACTTCATCACCGTTAAGGATCCCCCGTAACCAGGAAACTATGGAGCATATCGGTGTCGGTGGATTATATCCATGTGGTGAAGGTTCAGGCTATGCCGGCGGGATTGTCTCATCAGCTGTCGACGGAATAAGAGCGGCAGAAGCAATTGCACAAAAACTGTTAACCTGAATACATTTGCATCATAATCAGGTCATTTATTATTCTTAATTAAATTTGCAAATAATATTTAGATTTGTCTGCAGGTATAATGAAATGAATAATTTATTTAACAGACCATATAAGGAAGGGGGACCAACCAGGCAAAAGTTCATCTCAATTCTGGCTTTTGGCCTGTTTATATTCCTGTTCCTGTTTTTATTTAAACCGTTCGGTCTGTCACAGTTAATACCCGTCAGCGTTTTTTTTATAACCCTGGGATTTGGCTGTGTTACAACATTTGTGCTTTTTATTTTCAAGTACTTGCTTGAACCTCTTGTAACCAGAAATAACTGGACATTCGGAAAAAGTCTTCTCTGGGTCACATTTATTGCATCAAGTATAGGAGTGGCAAATTACTTTTACATAACAATAATATTTCACCAGGCTTTTATCTTTAAATATTTGTTGTATTCAATCTGGACAGCTATCCTTGTCGGATGCATTCCTGTTACAATTAATTATATAATTACCTTCAACAGGATTTACAGAACCAAACTGGAGGAAGCTTCTATTTCTGCTGAAGGAATTTTGTGGGAAAGTGAAATAGTATTAAGGGCAGGCAACCCGAAAAACGAAGTAAAGCTAAATCCTAAAAACATCGTATATCTCTGTTCGAATGATAATTATGTGACAGTTGTCACTATTAAAGATGTTGTACTTAACAAAACCACAATCCGGGGGACCCTTAAATCTGCAGAGCTTGAGCTTCGTAATAACAGCCGGTTTTTAAGATGTCATAAATGCTATATTGTGAACCTCGATTTTGTGGAACGTGTCACCGGTCACAATCAGAATATGAAGATCCGGCTTTCCCATTCAGAAACTGAGATACCGGTTGCCAGATCAAAAGCAGAAGAAGTCAGTAAAAAAGTGAAAAGGAACAAGCTTTAAACTGATTTCTCATTAATCCATTTAACTATTCACCCCTGATTTTAGCACTTCATCCCCTTACTTTATCCTGATGCCACAATTGACGTCATGTGGCCACTTTTATCTTGTGCGATAGCTGATGCCTTCATAATTTTGAAGAAAAAACCAGCGATGACTGATGCATTTATTCTTGGTTTGAGTAGCGGCTCCGCATGCCTGGCGACCTGCGGAATGGTATTGTTTCCCTACCTTATGGCCGGGTCGGCAGGTGTAAGGCGGATTACAATTGATCTCTCACTATTTTTAATTACAAGACTTTTAGTATATTTCATTTTGGCTACTATAGCCTGGTATTTTGGACAGGTATTTTTCAGTAATCCCGTTGTACGAAATATTGTTCCTGGAATATTGTACATTGTTTTTGCGGTTATGCTTGTATGGTACAGTATTGGTAAAAGCAGAAATCCGGAATGCCCTGCAAAAATTGTATCGACTGTCAATAATCATAAGCTTATTCCGATATTTCTGGGAATAGTAAACAGCTTTGGGTTTTGTCCGGCATTATTTATTATTCTGACTAAAAGTGCCACACAAGGGACTATAGTTCAAAGTTATTTAGCTTTTCTTGCATTCTTTATTGGTTCTACAATCTGGTTTTTACCTCTGCCTCTGGCAGGAAAAGTAAGAAAGAAGGAAGTTTTAAAAACAATAGGACTGCTGGCAACAGGGCTGGCAGGAATCATATTTATGATAAAAGGTATAACTAATCTGATAGGAGGAATTATTAATGGATAATGTTTTAAAAATTGCGGGTACAAAAAAATCATTTGGGAAATCGCTGTTATATACACTGCCGATGTTCCTGATCACATTCATGTTCATGACCGGAGGAAAACCTGATTTTTCGGATCTCTCCTCCGCTCTGTCGATCCTGGTTGCTTTTCTTCTCGTTAATGTTCTCTATTTTTTAATGCATTTCACGGGAAAAACTGACAGGTACAGAGTGGTGCTTTTCATCATTTTCGCACTGACATTATCTTTCACATTGATAAAAAATATGATTGCAGTGAGAAACTCGATGTCGTTCTCCCAGGCAGACATACTGGAATGTAAGATACCTTTCTGCCATCTGGTTATACCTATGATGATACTTCCGGCAGCCTTCTCTAAATCAATTATTTTTCCCGGAAGCATACTGAACGGTTTTGCCAATATCTCATCCATGCTGGTACTGTGGGGCGTTGCAACACTTGTGCTGGGAAGAGGATTTTGCAGCTGGGGTTGTTTTTATGGTGGATGGGACGACGGTTTTTCGAGGATGAGAAAAAAACCTCTTTTAAAAAATATAAATGTGATATGGAAATGGATGCCTTTTGCTGTTCTTCTGATGGTAGCGCTCACTGCTGCACTATCGCTGGTTCCAACTTATTGCGACTGGATCTGTCCATTTAAAGCAGTTACTGAATTTGAACAGGTTACCTCTGTTGAGTCGGCAGCCAAAGCTGGTGTTTTCTTTAGCCTGTTTGCCGGGCTGGTTGTTGTGTTACCGGCAATGACAAAGAAAAGAACTCAATGTAGTTTTCTTTGCCCTATGGGAGCAATCAATACTGTATCAAACAAAATCACTCCTTTCACAATAAAAATTGACAAAAATGCCTGTACAGAATGCTTTAAATGTGTTGAGGTGTGTCCTATGTATGCGCTTTCAAAGGAAAATATTAAAGAAGGTAAAGTTTCAATATTCTGCAGCAAGTGCGGAAAATGTGTCGATGCCTGCTCAAAGAATGCAATCCATTTCGGGATAAAAGGTATACCAGCAGGAACTTTGAAGAATTTTTCAAGAAACCTTTTCCTGTTTGTTTCATTTCTTTTCATGGCTGTATTCTCCGCAGGCTCCATAATTTCAACATTGCATAGTTTGCTTAAAATAATATTCTAAGATTGATCAAGATGAAAAAAATAAAAATTATTGCAGGTATTACCTGGGCGTTCCTCAGTCTCATCCTGATAATTGTTTTATTTCCGGGTCTGACAGGCTTTTCTGCTTCAGTATCAAAACTCCCCTTTATGAAAATACATCCCAGGTATGCTGGCGGAGAGGTTGAAAAACAAATAGTTACACAGAGCTGTACTCTCGATGTAAGGAAACCGGTATTTAAAGGGTTGATAAGTGACAGGAAGACTGGTTTTGTTCAGCTCGACTGGCGCGGCACTATTCCTGCAGAGATAAGGGATACTATAGATTATGATTTTGACGGGAATCCTGATTTTTACATTCAGGTTGACACCAAAACATCAAAAACTGAAATGTACCCATTTAACAAAAAAGTTAAGGGTTTAGGGATTTCAACATCCACATCATTCGGATGGGCTGTGCGTGTGAGCCTCATAAAAAGATCAAATTATTAAGAAACAAATACTAAAATGCTATGAAAATAATAATCTATTTGTCTTTTGCATTTGGCATCTCGGAAATTGCACTTGTGATTTTTAAACATTCAAAATCAGAATCTGTAAAGACAAGAAAAGACAGGGGCTCGCTTTTAATATTATGGTTAATAATGATCTCCAGCCTGACTACCGGATTTTTCCTTGCTGATTATAATCGCTGGAATCCAGTTAATTATATTCTAGCTTCAGCCGGGATAGTATTATTCATTTCAGGGTTGATAATAAGGTGGAGCTCAATAATACAATTAAAACAGCGCTTTACGGTAAATGTCGCAGTAAATAAGGAGCATAGCCTTGAAACAAATGGACTGTACAGATATTTAAGGCATCCTTCTTATCTTGGATTGCTCTTGATACTGGCTGGTCTTTCTTTGCCTATGAATAGCTTGATTTCCTTTATCATTGTGATAGTTCCGGTATTCCTCGGGTTGAGTTACAGGATCTCTGTTGAGGAGAAGTTGCTTGAAAGTGAATTCGGGGATGAATATCTTGAATTCAGGTCAAACAGAAAAAAAATTATACCGTTTGTTTATTAATATTTCAGGTTTCCGTCTGGTACAGAAGCTGGTTACGATAGAAGTAGAAAAGTGTCGACTGGGAGACCATACCTACATACCGGTTCCGGCTGTCGATAACCGGGAGATTCCATGTCTTTGTTTTTTCCAGCTTATTCATCACCTGCTCCATCCGGTCCTCAATGCGTACAATTTCAGGAGTCTGGATCATAATATCTCTGATCTTCACCGATTTATACTTGCTAACGTCAAACAGCAGCTTCCTGATATCGTTTAACATAACTATTCCAAAGTATTGACTATTCTTATCAACAACCGGGAAAATATTCCGTTTTGCACGGGTAAAAATGTTTACAAGATCTCCGAGGGTGGCATCCGGATCAATTGTCAGGAACCCTCTTTCGAGTACCTTGTTCAGATTCAAATGTTTAAGTAATGATTCATCACCAGGCAGAGCCTCGGGTTTCTCCTTCCCGAATTTAAGCCGGTTCAGTTCCCGGTTATATGCTTTCATGATATCAGCAGTGGTAATTATACCAAGTACATTGTCAGGGTTGTCAAAATCATCAACAACTACCAGTTCGTCCACCTGGTTAAGAAGCATTATCTCCTGAGCCCTGTCTATTGTTTCATTCAGACTAATCTTTAGTATATGCCGTTGCATAATATCTGCAACCGTTTTAATATTATTTTCAGATTGCTTAAGTAATACAGGAATATCTTTGATATAGAAAGTGCCGACAAGTTGTTTATCTTTGTTAATCACCGGAAACATTCTTTGTTTGGTGTCTCTCAGGGTTAAAAGAATATTTTCAGCAGGCATATCATCCTGAAGTGTCTTATTGTTTTTAGCTCCGTTGTATGTATTTCTCACAGTAAGGGTCTTGAAAATGTCGTGTGCATATTCCCCGTAGTGTGCCTGGGAGTATATTTTACCCGGAACCTGGCTCTGGTAGATACTCCATTTCCTTGCAACAAGGAAAGAAATGGTACATACCCACATACTTGGCATGAGGAGCTCATAATTGCCTGTCAGCTCACTTACCATAATGATTGTGGAAATAGGTGTATTGGCGGCAGCGGCAAAAAAACCTGCCATTCCAACAATTGCGAAGGTTGAAGGATATAGAGTAAATCCCGGGAAAATATATTGAAGCAAATAACCTGAGGCAGCACCTATTGTTCCGCCTATCACCATTGAAGGTCCGAATACCCCAGCACTTCCTCCTGAACCGATAGTAAATGATGTAGTAAGGATCTTACCGGCAGCAACAAGTAAAAGAATGCCAAGTCCGATTTTGGAGATGCCATTTTGCATAATCTCCTGTAAAATTCCGTAACCTCCTCCCATTATATCAATGGTGTATTTTCTATCACCGGTTGAGGTGATAAGTAATAAAACAAGTCCTCCGGTCATCAATCCGCCGATGAAAGGTTTAATATATGGTGGAATTTTCCATTCACTGAAAATTTTTTTAACGCCATAAAATGATTTTACAAAGATCAGGGCTGCAAAGGCAAGCATCAGGGCTTCAATGGTATATGGAATAAGTTCCAGCGGTTGAGTAAATCCATGCTGACCTGCGTTGGAAAAGATATGATCCCACCCATAGCGGAAAGAATAAACAGAAAAAGCAATGATTGACGACACAGCTGCCGGCAGAAGTACTTCAGCTTCAACTTCGGCAGAAGAATACAGGACTTCTGCTGCAAAAATTGCACCGGCAAGAGGTGCTCTGAATATGCTGCCTATTCCTGCTCCCATTCCCGCGGCCAACAACCATCGGCGTGTTTTTACATCGAGGTTGAGACGTGTAGCAAGGAAACTTCCAAAGCCGGCGCCAATCTGGGCGATAGGTCCCTCGCGCCCGCCAGATCCTCCTGTCCCTATTGTTATTACTGATGCCAGGAGTTTTATTATCGGAACCGAAGGCCGGATGAGACCTCGTTTGCGGTGAAATGCCTTGATGGCTTCATCAGTACCGTGCCCTTCGGCCTCAGGAGCAAATTTATATATCAGTAATCCGGCTGTCAGTCCTCCCAGTGCCGGAAGCAGAACAATAAGCCAGGGGTTAAAAATGCCTGTTGCGAAATGTAATACATCCTGTTCACCACCAGGGATCATAGGATTTAATCCCATCAGATGGTTTATACAAAATTCCTTCAGAAAAACGAGTAAAGATTGGAAAAGGATGGCTCCCAGACCACTTATTAAACCCACAACTGAACCCAGCAATAACCATCTGCCGGCAGATCTGAAATCAAATTCTCTCTTTAAGGAAAGCCATCCGAATATTTTCATTAAGAAGTTATAGTTTTAAAGGCCTCAAATATTATTTTTCAGTCGTTCTTTACATTCAGTATTATTTCTGCAATAAATAATTGCACAATGCACAATATTCCGGATACCATACATATTAAAATTATAATGCTGCATCCGGCATTAAAAAAATGCAAAGATACTTTTATTTCTCTGGCGAGGAAAACACCCTTCTTGAAAACTCTGAGAAAACTATGGAAGCTGCCATTCCTGCATTAAGCGACTCGATCCCCGGCATTGCCATATTGGCTCCGGGAATCATTATTTTATCTGTTATGAACGGCATTAATTCATGTGAAATACCTTTTGATTCATTACCTAAAATAATAACTCCTTTATTATTAAGCTTACGATAGTATATTGACTCTCCTTCAAGAAAAGTACCAAATACCTGTACCTTTTTCTTATTTGCCAGATGCAGGTATTCTTTCAAATCAGAATAAAAAACGTTAACGCGTAAAATTGCCCCCATGCTTGCCTGGATGACTTTCGGATTATACACATCCACGCAATCCTTTGAACAGATGATGTTTTTAATTCCGAACCACGCGGCCGCCCTGATAATAGTACCCAGATTCCCCGGATCCTGAAGAAAATCAAGTGCCACCGACAACTCCTTAAAAAGGTTATCAGGATTAAAAACAATATCATTGAAAGGGATTACTGCCAGGGCATTATGTGGCGTTTTAAGCGAACTGACCTTTTTTAATTCCTCATAGCTTGCAGTAATGGTTTCAATAATTGCCTCCTTCTGTTCATGAGGCAGTGAGCTTAAAAATTCTGGTTTGGCAACCAGGAGATGAACCTGCTTACCGGCAGCAAGAAATTCTTTCACCAGTTTGTCTCCTTCAATTACAAATAGCCTCTCTTTCTCCCTCACCTTTTTTTTCTGAAGGGAGAGTATAAAGTTTGTCTTTTTACTGCTTACCATTTAAGATAAAATTATCCTTATCAGTAAATATTATTATTGATATATTTGCGTAACACTCTTAATACAAAATTTGGAAAAAATTATTTCAAATAAAAATATATCTTTCCAGGGGTTAATTCTCCTTTTTTTTCTTATAGCTCTGTTTATATCGTCCTGTAATCCAACTAAATATGTGCCACGGGACGAGACCCTGCTTGATGAAGTTCATGTGATTGTAAACAAAGAGGGCATAAAAAAGACAGAGCTGGTCCCATTTATTAAGCAGAAACCAAATAAACGCATCTTTGGAGCCAGGTTCTATCTCGGATTATATAACCTTTCAAATATCGACAAAGATAAATGGCCGCACAAATGGCTGAGAGAGATAGGAGAGGAGCCGGTAATATTTGATCCCTATTCAGCAGAAAAATCAAAGGATGAGATCCAGTCATTTATCGCTTCTAAAGGATATTTTGACAGCCAGGTGAATGAGACAATTGAAACGGCCAACCGGAAATCTAAAGTCTATTACAATGTCGACCTTAAATTACCCTATAGAATACGTAATTTGTTTTACGAAATAGAAGACACAACAATCAGGAAGTGGATCTATTTTGACACTGTGAGTTGTCTGATCGAAAGGGGAAAGCCTTACGATGTTGATGTTCTGCAGAAAGAAAGGTCGCGTCTTGAGCGCTATATAAAAGACAGAGGTTATTATGGATTCTCCGGTGATAATATTTTTTTCAGGGTCGACAGTACAGTTGGCCACAGGCAGGTGGATATCCATTACGGCGTCAAGGAAGCTATGTTGATTGATGCAAACAGCAGGGTATCTTTTGTCCCTCACTCCCTGTATAAAGTGAGAAATATTTATATATATCCGAACTTTATTCCCAGAGATGCTCTTGAAGGAGGCGAGGCATACCTGAAGCGTCTGGATACAATAGACTATAAGGGTTACTATTTTATATCAGCTGATGAAAAACCTGAGATAAAATACGATCTGATTATTCAGTCACTATATTTAAAGCCCGGGTCGAGATATAACGGTTCAAATACGGAACAGACACAATCTCACCTGTTGGCTCTAAAAACATTCAGGCTGGTAAATATTTACTATAATGAAGTACCAAATCCGGAAGCTGAAGCAGGTTCAGAAAAAATCCTCGACTGTAATATCCAGCTTACCCTGCTGAGCCAGCAATCGTTTAAGGTGGAACTTGAAGGCACAAACTCTTCAGGTAACCTGGGAGGAGCATTAAACCTGATCTATCAGCATAAAAACCTTTTTCATGGAGCCGAATTATTTGATCTTAAGCTGAAAGGAGCTTATGAAGCTATCTCACAGCAGAATACAAACCTTCGCAGCACACAGGAATATGGTATTGAAACAAACCTCAGGCTCCCTAAATTCCTGATACCTTTTATTCCAACCGAAGGATTTATTAGAAAATATAATCCTTCAACAAACCTGCTGGCAGCCTATGACTATCAGAATATGCCCTTTTATACCAGGACTATGGCCAATGCCACTTTCGGGTATAGATGGGAAGGGAATGCCTATAAAACACATATTGTAAACCCGGTACAGTTTAACATTGTAGATCTTTTATCGATAGATTCTGCTTTCCAGGCCAAGATTGAAGCATCCTCTTACCTTGCATATAGTTATAAGGATGTGATGATCCTCGGAGGAAATTATTCCTATATCTTCAGTAACCAGAAGATAAAAAGAACCAGTCACACGTTTCTGAGGGTCAATGCTGAAGCATCTGGAAACTTACTCAATGCCATATTTAAAATAACAGGGGCAAAAAAAACCGAGGACAGTTATATTCTTTTTGGACAGCCATTTGCCCAGTATTTCAGGGCTGATATAGATTTAAGATATAATATGACTCTTAACCCGGCCAGTTCGATTGTATACAGGGGATTTGTCGGTGCGGCGATACCTTACGGTAATTCAAAAGCTATCCCCTTTGAGAAACAATATTTCGGAGGTGGTGCCAATGGTGTCAGAGCCTGGCAGGTGAGAACTCTGGGTCCCGGTTCTTATACTCCCGATTATAGCGAATTCCTTAATCAGACTGCAGATATTAAAATAGAAGCGAATGCTGAATATCGTTTCAAGCTTTTCTGGATTCTGGAAAGTGCTCTCTTTCTTGATGCAGGAAATATATGGTCGTTCAATTATGATACCGCACGGCCCGGTTCACAGTTCCTTTTTAAGAAATTCTATAAAGACATGGCTATTGGCGTCGGAACAGGCTTCAGGTTCGACTTCAGTTTTGTCCTGTTAAGAGCTGACCTTGGCATGAAACTCCGGGATCCCGCAATAGCCTCAGGATCAAAGTGGATACCTTTAAACGGGCCATACAGTTTCAAGAAAGATTTTACTATTGTCATTGCAATTGGATACCCATTCTGATACCTCCTTCTAAAAAAGTACCGGAATACCATAATAAAAACCAGGGAAATTTGTATATTGCAGTTGTCTCACTGCTAATTTTATGAAACATTTTTCCTTTGAACCATTGAAAAACTGGTTTGGCTATACCCGCCGGGAGAGACGATCGTCATTTATCCTGCTTTGTATGATAGCAGTGGTTGCAACAGCCAGGTTTATTATTCCGGGACAGAACATGAAAGTAGAGGTTTCATACCTTGGGTTCAATGAGGTTGCTAAAGATTCCCTGCCACGAGATCAGAAATTCATTCCAAAAAGTGGCAATATAATTAACGGTAACAGAAAACAATCAGTTCTTCTTGAAATTAATACCTGTGATTCATCATCGCTTGAAGCTCTTCCGGGAATTGGTCCTGTTCTTGCATCAAGGATAATTAAGTTCAGGAATCTTCTGAACGGATATGTTTCCGTTGAGCAGCTGAAGGAAGTGTATGGACTTTCAGAAGAAACGTATAATGTTATTTCAGATAAACTGACCTGTGACCCATCCCATATTAGGAAGATCAATATGAATAGTGCTGATTATAAGCAACTTATCAGGTTGCCTTATTTTGATAGATTTGAAGTTAATGCTATTCTGAAGTACAGGGAATTGCAGGGCAGGGTAGAAGATGTAAGAGAGCTCGTTGAAAATAAGATAATATCGCCTGAGAAAGCCGAAAAGGTGAAATCCTATCTGAAATTTGATGATTAGTGGAGTTATAATAAAAGAAGACCCATACCCGGTGTTAACTTAAAACCTGAGATCAACTGATTTGTATGAAGAAACTAAATCGCTGAATGTGAACCTGATTTTAACCTGGGCATGGGTCATGCTATATTGAATTATTCTTTTCATGGTCCGTGAGTTCAATCCCTCATCAAAAATCTCCCGGTTACTTGCTGTCCTTGATTTTCACCGGGAGACAGAGTATCACTAATACTTCTACTAAATTACTAATGATATTAAATAAGTATAGAATCAATTTGACGAATGGTAATTATGGCTTTACTGCCGGTAACGAATCAATCATATCCGGATAATCTTAAAGGACTCATTGTCATGCTGCAGTCCTGATCGGTACCGTGAGATCTCTTTATCGCGACAGATAATCTCATTTTAATTTGGAATTTTAGATAGAAATTTATATATTTATATAATCTAAAAGTTGTAAAATCAAGGCTAAATAGTTGAAGAACAAATAAAAAAGTAAAGTATGGATAAATTATCTCCTTAAAGTTTTGGAAAAACTATTACTATTTCTATCTTTGCGCCTCGTTTAAAACAGAATTACACATATGATCATTGTACCATTAAAAGAAGGCGAAAATATTGAAAGGGCTCTTAAGAAGTTCAAAAGGAAATTTGAGAAGACGGGAGTGATTCGTGAATTGCGTTCGCGTCAGGCTTTTGTTAAGCCTTCAGTTCGCCGGAGGGAAGAAATCAAGAAGGCTATGTACGTTCAGAAGATGCAGGAAAGTGAAGAATAATTCGTTTCCTGTATTGTAATTTTAACATAACAGATAAGGGGTTCCTTCATGGAATATAAGGAATCGTTCTTACAATATCTGCAAATCGAAAAGCGATATTCAACGCATACGATCCGGTCATATCAGAACGATCTGGATCAGTTTTTCACCTTTATCTCATCAAACGATATGCCTGCAGATCCAGGAGAGATATCATCTCACCAGATAAGGGCATGGATTGTGAGCATGATGGATAACGGCATAACATCCGTAAGTGTTCATAGAAAGATATCGTGCCTGAGAGTCTTTTTCAAATATTTAAGAAAAGAGGGAGTAATTAAAAATGATCCTCTCGAAAAGGTTGTTTTACCCAGGCGTAAGAAGACATTACCGGTTTTTGTCGGGGAGGAAGAACTAGATACCCTTCTCGACAAAAACAATTTCGGAGATGATTTTTCTGGAATCAGAAACCGCACCATAATTGAGATGCTTTATCTTACAGGGATGAGAAGGTCGGAGCTTATTGGCCTTCGGAACAATAATGTTGATCTCAGGGAGGCAACAGTAAAGGTAACCGGGAAAAGGAACAAACAACGGATTATACCCCTTACCCGACCATTTATAGTAAGACTTGAAGAATACATAAAGTTAAGGAATGAGGAACCGGAGTCGCAAAACAAAGAATGGTTTTTTGTTACGGAAAAAGGGAACAAGTTATATGATAAATATGTTTATAATGTAGTGAAAAGGTATCTGTCGATGGTTACAACAATTGAAAAGCGAAGTCCGCATATTCTGAGGCACACATTTGCAACTCATATGTTGAACCACGGGGCCGACCTTAACGCCATAAAAGAGTTTCTGGGGCATGCTAATCTTTCTGCCACACAGATATATACACATAATACATTTGAGAAGCTAAAAAAAATATATAAACAGGCTCATCCCAGAGCTTAACTATTAATTAAATAATCAGGAGGTACTACTATGAACGTTCAGATTCATTCAGTGCGGTTCGATGCCGACAAAAAGCTAATCGACTTTGTTCATCAGAAGCTGGGAAAACTTACTCAGTATGGTGAAGATATTGTTAATGCTGAAGTTTACCTCAGGCTTGACAAAGATCAGGATCGAGAGAACAAAATTAGCGAAATCAAACTGGATCTATCGGGTGGACCTTTATTTGCAAAGAAACAAAGCAAGACTTTTGAGGAGGCTACAGATGATGCTGTAGATGCACTTAAGAAGCAGATTACCAAGCATAAGCAGAAGAAGAGAGGGCTCTGAAATTACTGTTTATAAAAATAATTTGTATTTTTTTGATATATAAAAGATAAATTCATACATTTGCACACCGATTTTTAAGGGTAATTTATGCCCTTACGGGGAGTTCTTTAAATTGCCGATGTAGCTCAGTTGGCCAGAGCAGCTGATTTGTAATCTGCAGGTCGGGGGTTCGAATCCCTTCATCGGCTCTTGAAGGAGTTGATAATGTGTGTCTTAGGAGATTAACTCTGTTTCAAGAGGGGAGATACCAAAGCGGCCAACTGGGGCAGACTGTAAATCTGCTGGCGGATGCCTTCGTAGGTTCGAATCCTGCTCTCCCCACTTAGAACAGAAAGAGACCGTTGATTCCGGGTTAAACTTAAGGAAAATGCGGACCTCTGCAGGCAATATTAGGCGGGAGTAGCTCAGTTGGTAGAGCATTAGCCTTCCAAGCTAAGGGTCGCGGATTCGAGTTCCGTCTCCCGCTCACTTTTTGATGCCAGAGTAGCTCAGGGGTAGAGCACTTCCTTGGTAAGGAAGGGGTCAGGGGTTCAATTCCCCTCTCCGGCTCAACGGTAAAAATGATTTTTAATTGAATATAGATAAACTAAATTTTAATAGCTTGGAGTTATGGCAAAAGAAAAATTTGACAGGTCGAAACCGCATGTAAATATTGGTACTATCGGTCACGTTGACCATGGTAAGACCACCCTGACAGCAGCGATCACTATGGTGCTTGCCAAAAAAGGTCTCTCCGAAATCAGGGATTTTGACTCAATTGATAATGCTCCCGAAGAAAAGGAAAGGGGTATTACCATTAATACTGCACACGTTGAATATCAGACAGCTACACGTCACTATGCACATGTTGACTGCCCCGGACACGCCGACTATATCAAGAATATGGTTACAGGTGCTGCTCAGATGGACGGCGCCATCCTGGTAGTAGCTGCCGATGATGGACCAATGCCTCAGACACGTGAACATATCCTTCTTGCACACCAGGTTAACGTTCCTAAGGTGCTCGTTTTTATGAATAAGGTAGATATGGTCGATGATGAAGAACTTCTGGAACTTGTTGAAATGGAAGTTCGTGATCTACTTAACTTTTATGAATTTGACGGCGACAATGCTCCAGTTATCCGTGGTTCTGCTCTCGGAGCAATGCACGGTGAAGCAAAATGGGAAGATAAGGTGATGGAACTGATGGATGCTGTTGATACATATATTCCAATTCCTCCGCGCGACAACCAGAAGCCGTTCCTGATGCCCGTTGAGGACGTTTTCTCAATTACAGGACGTGGTACAGTTGCAACAGGCCGTATAGAAACAGGAGTTGTGAATACAGGTGATGAACTCGAAATGATCGGACTTGGCGCTGATAAACGCAAGACAGTTTGTACCGGTGTTGAAATGTTCCGTAAGATACTCGACAGAGGTGAAGCCGGTGATAACGTTGGTCTCCTCCTCCGCGGTGTTGATAAGAAAGAGATTAAAAGAGGAATGGTGCTTGCAAAACCAGGATCTATAACACCTCATACAAAACTGAAAGCCGAGATTTATGTTCTTAAAAAAGAAGAAGGCGGACGTCACACTCCATTTCATAATAAATATCGTCCTCAGTTCTATGTAAGGACTCTTGATATTACAGGTGAGATAACTCTTCCTGAAGGAACAGAAATGGTTATGCCTGGCGATAATGTCACAATAACTGTCGATCTTATCTACCCGGTTGCCATTAACGTTGGTCTTCGTTTCGCTATTCGTGAAGGCGGAAGAACTGTCGGTGCCGGTGCTGTAACACAAATTCTTGAATAACAGTTTTGGATATACAGTTGCATCCTGATGCATCAGGATGCTAACCAGTGGAATACGGGTGTAGCTCAGTTGGTAGAGCACTGGTCTCCAAAACCAGGTGTCGGGAGTTCGAGTCTCTCCTCCCGTGCAAAAATTTTAAGTGAAATGAGTTTAAAAGGATATTTTCAGGAATCATACACAGAACTGGTTCATAAGGTGACTTGGCCAACATGGACTGAGTTGCAGAACAGCGCTGTGTTAGTTATGGTTGCTACATTAATTATAGCAATCCTGGTCGCTGCAATGGATTTTACATTCAGCAGGGTTATGGAATTCATTTACGGATTATTATACTAAATCAGGAGACCTCATCTGATGAGTGAGAACATCAAGAAGTGGTATGTGCTTCGGGCTATCGGCGGGAAAGAAAAGAAAGTTAAGGAGTATATCGATAGCGAAGTTATACGCCTTAAACTGGGAGAGTATATCTCACAGGTTCTTATACCTACCGAAAAGGTTTACCAGATAAGGTCAGGGAAAAAAATAAGCAAAGAGCGAACTTTCTTTCCTGGTTATGTACTTGTTGAGGCGGTACTGATGGGTGAAATACCCCATTTATTGAGAAATATTCCTAACGTAATAGGTTTTCTCGGCTCACAGGATGGGGAACCTGTTCCTCTCAGAAAATCTGAGATCAACAGGATATTAGGAAAAGTAGACGAGCTTAATGCAAGCGATGAAGAACTTAATGTGCCATTCTTTGTTGGTGAATCGGTGAAAGTGATAGACGGGCCATTCAATAGTTTTACGGGAATTATTGAAGAAGTGAATGATGAAAAGAAAAAGCTGAAGGTTATGGTGAAAATATTTGGCAGAAAAACACCTCTTGAACTCAGTTTTATGCAGGTGGAAAAAGAAAATTAATAGAAAGATGTTGACGGTTATAATATTTATAATGCTTCCTGAATAGCTGTCAAACTCTCGCAATAAACAAGCAAACTTAAATTATGGCAAAAGAAATTGCTGGACTAATCAAGTTACAGATTCGTGGCGGAGGCGCTAATCCATCTCCACCTGTAGGACCTGCATTGGGTTCCAAAGGTGTGAATATCATGGATTTTTGCAAGCAATTTAATGCGAGGACCCAGGACAAAGCTGGAAAAGTCATACCGGTTGTTATTACAGTATATGCTGACAAATCATTTGATTTTGTTACCAAAACACCTCCGGTGGCTGTTCAGCTTCTTGAAGTCGCTAAATCCAAGAAGGGTTCCAAAGAACCTAACAGAGATAAGGTAGCTCAGGTTTCGTGGGACCAGGTCAAGACAATTGCTGCAGATAAAATGGAAGACTTAAACTGTTTTACGTTAGAGTCTGCTATGAAGATGGTAGCTGGTACCGCAAGAAGTATGGGGATCACTGTCAAAGGTGAATTCCCGAACAAAAATTAACTAGGAGAAAAATGACTAAACTTACCAAAAACCGTAAAGCCGCCTTTGAATTAATAGAAAAGGAAAGGCTATATACGTTGAAAGAGGCATCTGCCCTGGTAAAGGAAATGACCAGTACCAAGTTTGATGCTTCTGTTGACCTGGATGTAAGGTTAGGTATTGATCCAAGGAAATCCAACCAGATGGTTCGCGGTGTTGTTTCACTGCCTCACGGAACAGGAAAAGAGACACGTGTACTCGTGCTCTGTACCCCCGACAAGGAAGCTGAAGCAAAAGAGGCCGGAGCCGATTTTATCGGTCTCGACGAATACGTTGAAAAGATCAAAGGTGGTTGGACAGATATGGATGTGATAATAACCATGCCTTCTGTTATGGGGAAAGTGGGTCAGCTTGGTCGGATACTCGGTCCCCGCGGACTGATGCCCAACCCAAAAAGTGGAACCGTTACAATGGAGATTGGTAAGGCTGTAAAGGAAGTGAAACAGGGTAAGATTGATTTCAAAGTAGATAAAAGCGGAATCATTCATGCCTCTATCGGAAAAGTCTCTTTCGAGCCACATAAGATCGCTGAAAATGCCAGGGAGTTCGTCTCTATGGTAAACAAACTGAAGCCGGCAGCTGCAAAAGGAACCTACATCCGTAGCCTTTTCCTTTCCAGCACAATGAGTCCGGGAATTAAGATCGATCCTAAAGGTCTTGATGAATAGTTATGTAAAATCGGAAAGAAATTATGAGACGGGAAGAAAAATCAACTATCGTAAACAGCCTCGCTGAGAGATTAAAGGAATATAACCACTTTTACCTGACTGACACTGCTCAGCTTAATGCCGCAGATACAAGTGACCTTAGAAGAAAGTGTTTCGAAAACAATATTAAACTTGTTGTTGTAAAAAATACTCTGCTGAAAAGAGCACTTGAAAAATCCGGTATAAACTTTGAAGAACTCTATCCGGTTCTCAAAGGTACTACGTCTATCATGTTTACCAATGCTGGAAACAGCCCTGCCAAACTTATCAGGGAATTCCGGATGAAACATGATAAGCCTGTTCTTAAGGGCGCATACGTTCAGGAATCAATCTATCTTGGAGACGAAATGCTCGATGCTCTCGTCTCTGTCAAGACAAGAGAAGAACTGATCGGAGATATCATTCTCCTGCTTCAGTCACCTGCCAAAAACGTTGTGTCTGCCCTGCAATCAGGTGGAAATAAAATTCATGGTGTTCTTGAAACACTATCAAAAAAAGAGTAATAATTAAAGTATAATCAAATTAAATTTAAATAAAAATGGCAGATCTGAAGAAATTTGCAGAAGAACTGGTTAGCCTCTCCGTAAAAGAAGTAAACGAACTGGCAAAAATACTTAAAGATGAGTATGGTATCGAACCTGCTGCAGCTGCTGTTGCAGTAGCTGGTCCGGTTGCCGGTGCCGCAGCCCCTGCAGCTGAAGAGAAATCGACATTCGATGTTATTCTTAAAAATGCAGGCGGTCAGAAATTACAGATTGTTAAACTTGTTAAAGACATCACTGGTCTTGGACTTAAAGAAGCTAAAGCAGTAGTTGACGCTGCTCCTGGTCCTGTTAAAGAAGGTGTTTCTAAAGAAGAAGCTGAAGCTATTAAAAATCAATTAGTTGAAGCAGGAGCTGAAGTTGAACTTAAATAAGTTATACCTAATTGCTGGGTTATAGGTTTAGTCCCGGGTATTCGGGACTAAGCCTTTTTGTTCTTTAAATTATAAGTTCACTTAATCTTTTAATAAATGTCCTCAAAAAATACCGAAAGAATAAGTTTCGCATCCAGGAAAAATCAGCTCGATTATCCTGATTTTCTGGAGGTTCAGTTAAAATCATTTGGTGAGTTCTTCCAGCTTGGAACCACTCCCGAAAACAGGAAAAATGAAGGACTTTACAAGGTTTTTACTGAAAATTTTCCAATAACTGACACAAGGAATAATTTCGTTCTGGAATTTCTGGATTATTATATTGATCCTCCGCGTTATACCATTGAAGAATGTATAGAACGTGGACTCACATTCAGTGTTCCGCTAAAAGCTAAGCTGAAGCTTTATTGCACCGATCCCGAACATGAAGATTTTGATACGGTCATCCAGGATGTCTATCTTGGTACCGTTCCTTACATGACAGATCGTGCCACATTCGTAATCAACGGCGCCGAAAGAGTCGTTGTATCTCAGCTGCACAGATCTCCCGGTGTTTTCTTCGGTCAGAGTATACACGCAAACGGAACCAAATTGTATTCAGCAAGAATAATTCCTTTCAAAGGCTCCTGGATAGAGTTTGCTACCGATATTAATAATGTGATGTACGCATATATCGACAGGAAGAAAAAACTCCCGGTTACAACACTCCTGCGCGCTATCGGCTTCGAAAGCGATAAGGAGATACTGGAAATCTTTAACCTTGCTGAAGAATATAAAGTATCCAAGACAAATATTAAAAAGCTTATTGGTCGTAAACTGGCTGCAAGGGTTCTTAAAACATGGATTGAAGACTTTGTCGATGAAGATACAGGTGAGGTTGTCTCCATTGAAAGAAATGAAGTGATCCTCGACAGGGAAACAGTTATTGAAAACGAACATGTCGACCTTATAGTCGACTCCGGTGCCAAAGCAATCCTTTTACATAAAGAGGATACCAGCCTGTCCGACTTCGCTATTATATATAATACACTTCAAAAAGATCCCTGTAACTCTGAAAAAGAGGCAGTTATATATATCTATCGACAGCTTCGCAATGCTGAACCTCCCGATGAGGCAACAGCCCGCGACGTGATCGATAAACTCTTTTTTTCCGACAAACGTTATGACCTTGGTGAAGTAGGACGTTACAGGATCAATAAGAAACTGGGGCTTAATACCGAAATGAGTGTTAAGATCCTTACGAGGGAAGATATTATTAAAATTATCGGCTACCTGATCGAACTCATCAACTCAAAAACAGATATTGATGATATTGATCACCTCAGCAACAGGCGTGTCAGGACTGTCGGCGAACAGCTTTATGCACAGTTTGGTGTGGGCCTCGCTCGTATGTCGCGTACAATACGCGAAAGGATGAATGTGAGGGATAATGAGGTGTTTACACCTGTCGACCTGATCAACTCAAAAACCCTTTCCTCTGTAATTAATTCCTTCTTCGGGACCAACCAGCTTTCCCAGTTCATGGATCAGACAAACCCGCTGGCCGAAATGACACACAAACGCCGTATGTCGGCGCTGGGTCCGGGCGGTCTTTCTCGAGAGAGAGCAGGTTTTGAGGTCAGGGACGTGCACTATACTCATTATGGCCGTCTTTGTCCTATTGAAACTCCTGAAGGACCAAACATCGGGCTTATATCTTCGCTTTGCGTTTATGCCAAGATTAATGACCTCGGTTTTATTGAAACGCCATATCTTAAGGTGAATAATGCTCAGGTCGATTTTTCAAAGGATGGAATAGTATGGCTGAGCGCTGAAGAAGAGGAAGAGAAAATGATAGCCCAGGCTAATGCCGAACTTAAAAAAGATGGTCATTTTGAGAATACCAGGGCTAAATGCCGGTATGAAGCTGACTATCCTTTTGAGGATGTGAATAAGGTCGATCTGATGGACGTCGCTCCAAACCAGATAGCCTCAATTGCTGCATCACTGATACCATTCCTCGAACATGACGATGCTAACAGGGCACTCATGGGATCGAACATGATGCGTCAGGCTGTGCCTCTTATAAATCCTGAATCGCCAATAGTAGGTACGGGACTGGAAGCACAGGTGATTAACGACAGTCGTATATTATATGTGGCTGAAGGAGATGGAGTTGTTGAATATGTCGATTCAAATGAGATAGTAGTCAGATATACACGTTCTGACGAAGAGAAATTCGTGAGTTTTGACGATGACATAAAACGATATATCCTTCCGAAATATAAAAAGACAAACCAGAATACCTGTATCAACCTGATACCGGTTGTTAAGAAAGGCGAGAAAGTAGCTAAAGGACAGGTACTTACTGAAGGTTATGGTACCAAGAACGGTGAACTGGCCCTGGGACGTAATCTTAAAGTGGCATTCATGCCATGGAAGGGATATAACTTTGAGGATGCTATTGTGATATCTGAAAAAGTTGTCCAGCAGGATATGTTCACATCGGTTCATATCGATGAGTACCTTCTTGAGGTTCGTGATACAAAACGTGGCCTTGAGGAACTTACATCGGATATTCCGAACGTAAGCGAAGAAGCTACCAAACACCTTGATGAGAATGGTCTTATAAGGATTGGTGCACATATCAGACCCGGCGATATCCTGATCGGCAAGATCACTCCAAAAGGAGAATCGGATCCTTCACCTGAAGAGAAGCTGCTCAGGGCAATCTTTGGCGATAAAGCCGGTGATGTAAAAGATGCTTCACTCAAAGCAGGTCCTTCACTTGAAGGCGTCGTTATTGATAAGAAACTGTTTACACGGGCTATCAAGGACAGGAAAGCCAAAGCTGTTGAAAAACCAATGCTCGACAAGATCGAGAATGAATTCAACAGAAACGTGGATGAGCTTAAAGCCAGACTGGTAGATAAGCTTTTCATCCTTGTTAATGGTAAAACATCGCAGGGTGTAAAAGATTACCTTAATGTTGATGTTATACCAAAAGGTAGCAAATTTACCCTGAAACAGCTTCAGGATGTCGACTTTCAGAATGTCAATCCCAATAAATGGACTACTGATAAAAAGAAAAACGACAGTATTAAGCAGCTCCTTCATAATTTTATAATAAAATATAAGGAGATTGACGGAATATATAAGAGGAAGAAATATAATATTACTATCGGTGATGAGCTTCCTGCAGGGATTGTAAGGCTTGCAAAAGTATATATTGCCAAGAAGAGAAAGATTAAAGTCGGTGATAAGATGGCAGGCCGTCATGGGAACAAAGGTATTGTTGCCAGAATCGTAAGGGCTGAAGATATGCCTTTCCTTGAGGACGGAACCCCTGTGGATATTGTTTTGAATCCGCTTGGTGTACCTTCAAGGATGAACCTCGGACAGATTTATGAAACTGTTCTTGGATGGGCAGGCCAGAAACAAGGCCTCCAGTTTTCAACCCCGATTTTCGATGGAGCAACAATTGACCAGATAACAGGTTATACTGAACAGGCAGGATTGCCCAAATATGGCAAGACCTATCTGTACGACGGAGGCACCGGAGAGAGATTTGACCAGCCGGCAACTGTGGGAGTAATCTATATGTTAAAACTGGGCCACATGGTCGACGATAAGATGCATGCACGCTCAATAGGTCCCTACTCTCTGATTACCCAGCAGCCACTTGGAGGTAAAGCGCAGTTCGGTGGTCAGCGTTTTGGTGAAATGGAAGTATGGGCTCTTGAAGCTTTCGGCGCCGCTCATATTCTGCAGGAGATACTGACAATTAAATCTGATGATGTCGTTGGCCGCGCCAAGGCTTACGAAGCAATAGTTAAAGGAGAACCAATGCCGCAGGCTGGTATACCTGAGTCACTTAATGTGCTCCTGCATGAGCTTAGAGGTCTGGGCTTGAGTGTAATACTTGATTAACAGCCCTTTCCTGTATATATTTTATTATTTGAATAAAAAAAATTCAGCATATGTCATTCAGAAGAGATAACAAAACTAAAACAAGTTACTCAAAGATCTCTATAGGTCTTGCTTCACCTGAAGAAATACTTGATCGTTCGAGCGGTGAAGTACTGAAGCCTGAAACAATAAATTACCGTACCTATAAGCCTGAACGCGATGGCTTATTCTGCGAAAGGATATTTGGTCCTGTAAAAGATTACGAATGCCACTGCGGAAAGTATAAAAGGATCCGATACAAAGGTATAGTCTGTGATCGATGCGGTGTAGAGGTTACCGAAAAAAAGGTGCGTCGTGAAAGAATGGGTCATATATCACTTGTTGTCCCTGTGGCACACATCTGGTATTTCAGGTCACTGCCCAATAAAATCGGATACCTCCTGGGACTTCCTACCAAGAAACTTGATTCCATTATTTATTACGAGAGATATGTGGTCATCAATCCCGGTGTTAAAGCCGTTGATGGAGTAAAACAGTTAGACTTTCTGACTGAAGAGGAGTATCTCGAGATAACCGAATCGCTGCCGAAAGACAATCAGTACCTGGAAGATACTCATCCTGATAAGTTTATTGCTGATATGGGAGCTGAAGCACTCTATAAGCTTCTGAGCCGTTTAGATCTTGATGATATGTCTTATTCTCTCCGTCACAGGGCTAATACTGAGACTTCTCAGCAACGTAAAAATGAAGCGCTTAAGCGACTCCAGGTGGTTGAGGCATTCAGAGATTCAAAACATGTAAACAAGCCTGAGTGGATGATAATTAAAGTCGTTCCGGTAATTCCACCTGAATTAAGACCTCTTGTGCCTCTGGATGGCGGACGTTTTGCCACAAGCGACCTGAACGATCTCTACAGGAGGGTTATAATAAGGAACAACCGTCTGAAAAGACTTATCGAGATAAAAGCTCCTGAAGTTATTCTTCGTAACGAAAAACGTATGCTTCAGGAAGCTGTCGATTCACTTTTCGATAACTCCAGAAAAGCTAATGCAGTGAAGACTGACGCTAACAGACCTCTTAAATCTTTGAGCGACAGTCTTAAAGGAAAGCAGGGAAGGTTTCGTCAGAACCTGCTTGGCAAGAGGGTTGATTACTCTGCCCGTTCTGTAATTGTTGTCGGTCCTGAGCTGAATCTTCATGAGTGCGGTCTTCCAAAAGATATGGCCGCTGAGCTTTATAAACCATTTATAATCCGTAAGCTTATTGAACGCGGAATTGTGAAGACGGTCAAATCGGCAAAGAAAATTGTCGACAGGAAAGATCCTGTGGTCTGGGATATCCTTGAGAATGTTCTTAAAGGTCACCCTGTCCTTCTGAACCGCGCACCAACACTTCACCGACTTGGCATCCAGGCATTCCAGCCCAAACTTATTGAAGGAAAAGCCATACAGCTGCACCCACTTGTTTGTACAGCTTTTAACGCTGACTTTGATGGTGACCAGATGGCAGTGCATCTTCCTCTTGGGAATGGTGCCGTACTCGAAGCACAGATGCTGATGCTCGCTTCACATAATATTCTTAATCCTGCTAACGGAGCACCAATAACAGTTCCTTCGCAGGACATGGTACTTGGACTTTATTATATTACAAAAGGAAGGAAGAGCACTAATATTGAAAAAGTCAGAGGTGAGGGACTTACCTTCTATTCACCTGAAGAGGTAAATATTGCTTACAATGAAGGTAAGATTGACCTGCACGCAATTATTAAGGTTAAGGTCAACGACAGGGTAGATGGTGAGTTCGTGAATCATATCATTGAGACGACTGTGGGGAAGGTGATATTTAACCAGTATGTACCTGAAGAAGTTGGATTTATAAATGAGATCCTGACCAAAAAATCACTTAGAGATATAATTGGACGTGTCCTGAAACTTGCCGGAATGGCCAAGACTGCAGATTTTCTTGATGCTATCAAAAACCTTGGTTTCTACTCAGCATTCAAGGGAGGTCTCTCCTTTAACCTCGATGATGTGATCATACCTGAAGAGAAAACAAAATTTGTAACAGAAGGATACGAACAGGTTGAAGAGGTGCTGAGTAACTATAGTATGGGATTCATTACCAATAACGAACGCTATAATCAGATTATTGATATCTGGACCCACGTAAATGCAAGGCTTACCCAATCGCTCATGAAGCAGCTCTCGAATGATAAGCAGGGATTCAACTCAGTTTACATGATGCTTGATTCAGGTGCCCGGGGCTCAAAAGAACAGATCCGTCAGCTTTCTGGGATGAGGGGTCTTATGGCAAAACCTCAGAAATCAGGGTCAACTGGTTCCGAGATCATTGAAAACCCCATTCTTTCCAACTTTAAAGAGGGACTCTCGGTTCTTGAATACTTCATATCAACTCACGGTGCCCGTAAAGGTCTTGCCGATACTGCCCTTAAGACTGCTGATGCTGGTTATCTTACCCGCCGGCTTGTCGATGTTTCGCAGGATGTTATTATTAATGAAGAAGACTGCGGTACACTCAGGGGGCTTGTTGCAACGGCTATTAAGAAAAATGAAGAGGTTGTAGAATCACTCTTTGAAAGGATTCTTGGACGTACAACTGTTCATAATGTGTATCATCCGCTTACCGGTGATCTTATCATTGAAGCCGGACAGGAGCTTAATGAAGAACTGGCCAGGAAAATTGAAGATTCCCCAATTGAACAGGTTGAAATACGTTCAGTACTGACCTGCGAATCAAAAAAAGGAGTATGTGCTAAATGTTATGGACGTAACCTGGCAACAGGTCAGATGGTACAGAAAGGTGAAGCAGTAGGTGTGATAGCCGCACAAAGTATCGGAGAACCGGGTACACAGCTTACACTTCGTACATTCCATGTGGGGGGAACTGCATCAAATATAACAACAGAATCAAGACTTGTTGCACGATATGCCGGTATTGCAGAGATTGAAGAGCTGAGATCCGTTCCCAAGAAAGATCCTGATAAGGGAAATATTGATATTGTCATAGGACGTCTTGCTGAACTCAGAATCATTGACAAGAAAACAGGAATAGCTCTTACAACTCATACAATACCTTACGGATCAAAGCTTTATATCAAGCCGGGACAGGAAATTGAAAAGGGCAAGCTAATCTGTGAATGGGATCCGTTTAACGCTGTGATCATTTCTGAGATGAGTGGTAAGATAGGATACGATTATCTCATTGAGGGAGTCACATTCAGGGAAGAATCCGACGAACAGACAGGCTTTAAGGAAAAAGTGATCATTGAGAGCAGGGATAAGACAAAGAACCCGGCAATCAAGATACTGGCACCCAAAGGTGAAGAGTTAAGAGTATATAACCTGCCTGTAGGATCGCATCTTGTTGTGGAAACAAATAAAATGGTTGAAGCTGGTGAAGTGTTGGCAAAAATACCGCGGGCAGTTGGAAAATCAGGCGATATTACCGGTGGTCTGCCCAGGGTCACCGAACTCTTTGAAGCCAGAAACCCGTCGAACCCGGCAATTGTATCCGAGATTGATGGTGAAGTTACTTTCGGTAAGATAAAAAGAGGTAACAGGGAAATTTCTATCAGGTCGAAAAGTGATGAAATCAAGAAATACCTTGTACCGCTTTCCAAACAAATACTTGTTCAGGAAAATGATTATGTAAAAGCTGGTATAGCCTTGTCAGATGGCGCAATTACACCTTCCGATATACTTGCAATAAAAGGGCCGACAAAAGTCCAGGAATATATTGTGAACGAGATACAGGAAGTTTACAGGCTCCAGGGGGTTAAGATCAATGACAAACATTTTGAGATCATTGTCCGACAGATGATGCGTAAAGTTGAGATAGTCGACCCTGGTGATACTAAATTCCTTGAACGTCAGGTAGTTGACAAGCTTGAGTTCATGGATGAGAACGACTGGATATATGGAAAGAAAGTAATTATTGACGCTGGCAATTCACAGACACTTCGTCCGGGAATGATAATAACAGCGCGCAAACTAAGAGATGAGAATTCAATTCTTAAGCGTAAGGACCTCAAAATAGTTGATGCCAGGGATGCTATACCTGCAACATCAAGCCAGGTATTACAGGGAATTACAAGGGCAGCTCTTCAGACAAACAGCTTTTTCTCGGCAGCTTCCTTCCAGGAGACTACAAAGGTACTTAATGAGGCTGCTATCTTAGGGAAAGTTGATAAGCTTGAAGGTCTGAAGGAAAACGTTATTGTCGGTCATCTTATTCCGGCAGGTACTGGCCAGCGCGATTATAACAGCATAATTGTCGGATCACTTGAGGAATATGAAAATCTTGTTGGCCTCGAGCAGGAATCCGGAATTGAAGCTGAAGCTGATACTTATAAATAGAAAAAATTCAGAAAATGACAGAACAGAAGGACCAGCATCCATTCAGCATTGAACTGAATGAAGAAATTGCCCAGGGAATATATTCTAACCTGGCGATGATAACTCATTCATCTTCAGAATTTGTAATTGACTTTGTCAGAATAATGCCTGGCATACCTAAAGCTCAGGTTAAATCTAGAATAATTCTGACCCCCGATCATGTCAAGAGGCTTGTTGCAGCTCTCGAAGATAATATTGCAAAATATGAAATGGTTCATGGTCCAATAAAGGAAATAAAAGGGTCCGGACCTGTTATGCCCCTGACTTTCGGAGGCCCGACAGCCCAGGCCTGATATTTGCCCGTAACTCTAATATTAAGCCGTCAAAATTTGTATTGACGGCTTAATTTTTTGTTATGAATGAAATAAAACCTTACTTTGCAGGTTTAAAGTATATGAAGCAACCTGAGATTTTACTATGAATAAATATATTATTACAAAAATAGCAGCAGTTATTATAATACTCATCCCATTATTCTCCTGGTCAGGTTGCAAGAAACAGGCAAAATGTGGTTGCGGAAAAGATGTACTCTTTTCAGTTGATAGTATGCTTATAGATCGTTCTTCTATAGTATTTGGCACTGGTGGAACAACAGCCTCATTTTCAGTAGGATATAATTCTTATTATTTTTGTAACCCTGTTGAGATGTATTCTGTTTATAATAGTCTTGGCAATAATAATCAGCTGCTTATTTCGGGTGATTGTTTCTGGGATTGCCAATATTTGATGAACTCCGGAAGTTCCTCATATTATGCGTATTATAAAGTCTATAATATCCAGGTTACTTTACTGACGGGCTATCTATACGGGAAAAAGTAAATTTTTCCATGACTGAATTTAATGTGTCATTTGCCGGTGCCGGCCGGGTGGCCGGAGCTCTATGCAGGGCGATGTTCCAGTCAGGTATAAACATCCTTCAAATTGTATCACAATCAGAATTGCGCGGACAAAAACTGGCTGGTAGCTGCAATGCCAGATGGTCATCGGTTCTCTCTTTTGATAAATCAAATGATATTATTATTGTTTCTGTCCCTGATCACAACCTGAAAGAAGTCCTGTCGAAGATAAAATGTGCTGAAAGAACGATAGTTGCACATACTGCCGGCAGTTATGGCCTTGACATATTTCCAGGCATTATTAAGAGGCATGGTGTTTTCTACCCTTTGCAGACTTTTTCGATTGAGAGGCATATCGATTTCAGAAATCTTCCATTTCTTCTGGAAGCCTCTGAACCTGAGGCATACGAGATTTTGAAAGATCTTGCCCGGAAAGTTGGAAGTAATGTATATTCAGTGGATGCAGAACACCGGAAAATGCTTCATCTTTCTGCAGTTTTTGTATGTAATTTTACCAATTATATGCTAACAGCCGGCAAAGAAGTGGTTGCCAGGGCAGGGATGTCATTTGAAATTCTTGTTCCTCTCATCAGGGAGACAATTTCAAAAGCACTCGAAGACGGACCCGAAAGATCACAGACGGGACCTGCAATACGAAATGACTCAAACACCATTGAAAAGCATTTAGAATTATTATCTTTCTCTCCTGAATTGCAAAAAATATACAGGGAGATGACAAAATCGATAATGGGATTTTATAACATAGGGAATAATGGCAAATTTTAAGGAAGTTCTGACGAAGGTAAAAGCATTTATTTTTGATATAGATGGTGTTTTATCACTCCAGACAATCAGTCTTAATGTGTTTGGTGTCCCGAACAGGACAGTCAATCTTCGTGATGGTTATGCTTTACAGCTTGCGGTGAAGAAGGGCTATCATATCGGAATAATTTCAGGAAGCAATTCTAAAGATTACCTGAAGAGGCTTAAAATATTTGGCATTAATGATATATATCTGAACAGCAGAAAAAAAGCTGAACATTACAGAGATTTTAAAAACAAATATAAACTCGAGGATGCGGATATACTGTTTATGGGAGATGATATCCCCGACTTTGAAGTAATGAAAATTGCCGGTATTCCCGTTTGTCCTTCTGATGCCGACAGTGAAATAAAACAGGTTGCTTTCTATATTTCAGATAAGAAGGGCGGGGAAGGATGTGTGAGAGATGTTATTGAGCAGGTACTCCGACTGCACAACAACTGGATGGATCCTGATGCATTTACATGGTAAGATGAATGAATTTTTAAAATTAATCAGGTGGAAAAACCTTATCATTGTTGTCCTTACAATGGTTTTAATGAGGTATTTCATTATTGAACCACTGATAAGTAAAGTGAGTGTTATTCTTATTAATGGCAGTGGTGAGAAGCAGGGACTTGTTCTTCAGTTTCCATGGTACAATTTTATCATTCTGGTAGCAGCGACAGTTTTTATAACTGCAGGTGGTTATGTGATAAATGACTATTTCGACATTAAAACTGACCTCATAAACAGGGGCAAGGCTATTGTCGGAACAAAAATATCACGGCGTAAGGCTATGATGTGGCATAACATTTTTAATGTTGCCGGCGTCATTGCAGGGTTTTATGTATCGTGGAAGGCAGGATATTTCTGGATGGGAGCACTTTTTCTTCTGGTTTCCGGCCTGCTTTACTTTTATTCTGCAAGCTATAAAAGGCAATTCCTGATTGGAAATCTGATCATAGCAGTACTTACTGCAATGGTCCCCTTGCTGGTTATATTATATGAATGGCCTGCTCTTTACCGGTTCTGTGCCGTAAATATTGCTGAACCTCCGAACCTGGACTTCCTGTTTTACTGGATTGGAGGTTTTGCTCTCTTTGCTTTTCTGACAACACTCATCAGGGAAATAATAAAAGACATTGAAGACTTTGAGGGTGACCTGGAATATGGCCGGAATACTTTACCTGTGGAAATCGGAATTCCTGCATCAAAAATAGTGGTAGTAAGCCTTATAATCATTACGCTGGCTATGCTTTATCTTATTTGGTATTTCTTTATAAATGATAAGATTACACTCATTTACCTTACTCTTGCAACTGCACTCCCTCTTCTGTTTGTTATATATCAGGTTTTTATCAGCAGGAATAAAAAGCAGGTCCATGGAGCAAGCAATCTTGTGAAGATTGTTATGCTGTCGGGTATTCTATACTCAGTCGTCGTGAAGGTCATAATAACCTGGAACCTTTTTTGAATATGATAGTTGACGATCTGAACAATTGCAGGATAATCCTGGCGTCACGATCACCCAGACGACAGCAACTGCTTTCTGAAATGGGACTCAGGTTTGAAGTCGTAATCAAAGATTATCCTGAAACATATCCTGCAGGGCTGTCAGGCAGCCAGATAGCCGAGTACCTGGCACATGCAAAAGCAACATGTTTTCTTGATGAACTGAAAGAAGAGGATCTGGTTATTACTGCCGATACGATAGTCTGGTGCGACAATAAAATACTTGGGAAACCAGTTAACAAAGAAGATGCCGGGAGAATGTTAAGAGCCCTTTCAGGAAACACTCATGACGTTATTACAGGGGTTACAATACTTACGTCATTGCACGAACGGACCTTTTCAGAAGCTACAAAAGTTACTTTTGAAGTTCTTGAAGAAGAAGAAATAAACTACTATATAGACAACTTTAAACCATATGACAAGGCAGGCGCATACGGAATTCAGGAATGGATCGGAATTGCCGCATGCTCCAGGATTGAAGGATCATATTTTAACGTGGTTGGCCTGCCGGTACAGAGACTTTATAAAGAGTTGAAAGAATTTTTAGGACAGAAGACAGAAGAAGAAAAAAGACTGAAACATTTGCCCTGAGCCCTGCTTTGACAGCCATAGCTTTAGCGGAGGCTGGAGCCCTGTTAATATACCAGACCAAAATCTCACAATATGAAAAGGACACTATTAATACTTTCGTTTTTACTGGTTAATCTATACAGCTGGGCTTTTAAGCCGGATGAGGGAATGTGGATCCCTCTGCTGATTGAAAAATACAATATTAAGATCATGCAGGAAAAGGGCTTCAAGCTATCAGCTGAAGATATATACAGCGTTAACAAAGCCTGTATGAAAGACGCTGTTGTTTCTTTTGGCGGTGGATGTACAGGTGAACTTATATCGCCCGATGGGCTGCTGATTACAAATCACCATTGTGGTTATGGTCAGATACAAAGACTC
The DNA here is from genome assembly GCA_964526345.1 of uncultured Rikenellaceae bacterium. GTDB lineage: Bacteria > Bacteroidota > Bacteroidia > Bacteroidales > VadinHA17 > LD21. Next base: position 113,571 of record CAZGKI010000002.1, on the reverse strand, counting down.
TCCAGTCTTGAACATGATTATCTTACCAACGGCTACTGGGCCATGTCGCGTGATGAAGAGATGGCTTGTCCCGGATTGTTTGTAACATTCCTTAAAAGGATGGAAGATGTAACAGATAAAATGTTTAATGGCATCACTGATTCAATGGATGATGAAGCCCGGCAGAAGGTCATGAATGCTAATTCGGAAGAGATAAGAAGCAAGGCTATTGAAGGCACACATTATTCAGCAAGTGTAAGGCCTTTTTATATGGGTAACCAGTATTTTCTTTTTGTGTATGAAACCTACAATGATATACGTTTTGTAGGAGCACCGCCTTCAGCTATCGGGAAATTTGGTGGTGAGACTGATAACTGGATATGGCCCAGACATACCGGAGATTTTTCACTCTTCCGGGTTTATGCTGACAAGGATAATAAACCATCAGGCTATTCAAAGGATAATGGGCCGTACAAGCCGTTTTATCATTTTCCTATATCGCTGAAAGGTGTACATGAAGGTGATTTTACAATGGTTTTCGGTTATCCCGGATCAACAAATGAATATGTTCCGTCGTATCATATCGATATGATTAAGAACTATATAAACCCAAAGATGATCGGGATAAGGACAAAAAAAATTGAGATAATGGAAGCTGCAATGAATGCCGATCCGCTTATCAGGCTTCAGTATTCTGCAAAAAAATCGGGTATAGCCAATTCCTGGAAGAGATGGATTGGAGAAAACAAGGGACTTGAGAAGATGAAGACCATTGAGAAAAAACAGGAGTTTGAGAAGCGTCTTACTGCATGGATCAATGCTGATGAAACAAGGAAAGCTAAATACGGGCATATTCTTCCTGATTATAAGGAATTATATACCAGTCTCAGGGATTACAGCCTGGTTAACAGTTATACGAATGATGTATTTTTCAGCAGTGGTGCAGAGGTAGCAGGATTTGCAAGAAATATTTCCTCACTGGCAGGCATGATTGAGAAGGGTTCCGGTGAAGAAGAAATAAATTCAGTAAAGAATCAACTGATTAACAGCTCTAAAGGGTTTTTTAAGAATTATAATGTTGATACTGATCAAAAGCTATTCGTTGCGGTCATGAAACTCTATGGTGATAATCTTGACACCAGGTGGCTGGCACCGGAATATATAAAAATAAAATCGGAGTGTAAAGGTAATTTTCAGGCTCTGGCTGATAAAATTTATAACACCTCACCATTTACCAGTGAGGAGAGATATGACGCTTTTGTAAACAGTTTTAATAAGAGGAGTATATCAAAGCTCAACAGGGACCCTTTGTACAGGCTTTCGACGAGTGCAAGCCAGTTTTTAAATGCAAATATAAGAGGAGAGTTGAATCGTATAACTTCTGAGATACAGAGACTTAACCAGGACTACATGACACTTCAGATGGAATTTGACAAGGAACGTGTTTTTTATCCCGATGCGAATTCGACATTAAGGGTAGCTTATGGTACCGTTCAGGGCTATGATTCACGGGATGCAGTTTATTTCAAGCCATACACAACTCTCAAAGGTATAATGGAGAAGGATAATCCAGACATTTATGATTATGATGTTCCTGAAAAGCTGAAACAACTTTACCTGGCTAAAGACTATGGCCCTTATACACAGAATGGTGAGGTTCCTGTATGCTTTATAGCTAATAACCATACAACAGGAGGTAATTCAGGAAGTCCGGTAATAAATGCTGAAGGTCAACTGATAGGTATAAATTTTGACCGGGCATGGGAAGGTGTGGCAAGTGATATGGCCTTTAATCCGGAACAGAGCCGTAACATAAGTCTCGATATCCGTTATGCTCTCTTTATTATCGACAAATTCGCCGGCGCCGGTTACCTGCTGAAAGAGATGACAATAATAGAATAACCCCCCACCCCCCTGAAGCGCTCAAGGGGATCAAAAAGGGGAGAGTTAAAAGTCCTTAAATAGACCTTAATTTCCTGATATTTTTTCAACATGAACAATTAGCGTTGTTCTTAATTCTTTCAAAACACTCTTTTCCTTCCCCGAACGACAGATAAGCAAGTCCAAGTGTGCCGATACTGTCAATATATGGAAAACCTGTGAGCTTGTATATACCGCTGCTGACAAGTAAGATTAGCGACATGTAGACACAAACTTTTGTACATTGGGCGTCTGCCAGGATTGCATCCGAATTTAATTTTTGCCCGGCTTTCATTTTTCCTGCGATCAGAACCAGCATCACAGCTATTGAAATAAGAGATATGATCACACCCCATATGGTGTTCTCAGGCCGGTGTCCTGTGACAATATTGAATATGCTACTGATTGTAAGGCCAATAGTAAGGATATAAAAGGCAACTCCGGTTACCCGCAGTGCTCTTTTTTCAAAATCATCCCTGCTGCTGCCAGGATTTTTCCTGATCCTTATAATCATGTGAGCAATTCCAAGCCCTGAGATGAATTCAACAAAACTGTCGGTACCAAATCCGAAAAGTGCAAGACTTTCACCATTGTATCCCAGCCAGACAGAAACAAGACCCTCAACTATATTGTAGATTATTGTAAAAATTGCCAGACCATATGCAATATTGTACATTTTGCGATTAATTGTTTCTGAGCTTGAAAGATTCTCCATCGAATTATTGAAAAGGATATATTCTTATAACAGGAGATGCATCAAAATGTTGGAAGCAGGCAATTTTTATAAATGATTATACTGAATAAGACATGGCTCTCCCGTATTTTTTATAATAAACTTCCACCATCAATCCTGGCTGCATTACCAGCGTGATCAAAATGAGTGTGAGTAAGGATCAGATAATCAATAGTTTTTATATTATGGTTATCGAGATTCTTTTTCAACTTATGCCATAATGTGTCGGGACCGGTATCAACAAGAACATTAATGTCGTTCGAAGAAATAAGAAATGCATTGCTTCTGCCAGAGAGAATTCTGAGGATATTACTCCCGTTTTTCGTTTTCCATGTTTTCATAATTTCTGAATCTTATCCAGTAAGATAGCTTAATAAAGTTATTAAAAAGATTATCAAATAATAGCTTTTAAATGTTTCGGGGATCAAAAATTATTAACTTTCACTTGAAATTTTATAAAGAGATGAAGATTATTGCAGATCAAAAGATCCCTTTCCTGCAAGGTGTGCTGGAACCATTTGCAGAGGTGGTTTACCTGCCGGGAAATAAGATCAGCAGGAATGAATTGATGGGCGCTGATGCCCTGCTTATAAGAACCAGGACAAAATGCACTGAATCACTTTTAAAAGGTACGGGTGTCAGGTTTATCGGTACTGCTACTATTGGGTTCGATCATATTGACGCTCAATATTGTGAGAGGCAAAAGATTACCTGGACAAATGCTCCTGGATGCAATTCATCGTCTGTGCAGCAATATATGGCTGCGGCACTTTTAAGAATGGGCTCAGAATTCAGGATTAATCTTAAAGAAAAGACAATAGGTATTGTTGGTGTGGGAAATGTCGGCTCCAAAGTTGAAAAGTTTGCCAGGGCTATGGGAATGAATGTTCTTCTCAACGATCCGCCACGAGCAAGAAGAGAGGGTGGAAAAAACTTTACTGACCTCAGGACCATTCTGTTTGAATCGGACATAATTACCCTTCATGTGCCATTAAATGTTGTGGGTGAGGATAGTACTTATCATCTTTTTGACAGTAAAAGCTTTAAGAAGATGAAAAAGGGAACATGGTTTATAAATACTTCAAGAGGAGAAGTAGTCGAAACGACTGCTCTTAAAAAAACGCTGGACTCAGGTAAACATGGTGGTGTAATCCTTGATGTCTGGGAAAATGAACCTGATATCGATCTTGTACTTATGGGAAAAACATTTCTTGCAACTCCGCATATAGCAGGCTATTCAACAGATGGAAAGGCTAATGGTACATCAATGGTTGTCAATTCATTATGTAAATATTTTAATCTTCCACTGAAAAACTGGTACCCGGATAATGTACCTGAACCGCAGGAAAAGAAATTCTCAATCTACTGTAACGGAAAGAGTGAGCAGGAGATTATTTCAGAAGCCGTAACTCATACATATAATATTGATGAGGATAATATCCGGCTAAGGTTTTCACCCTCAGATTTTGAAAAACAACGTGGCGATTATCGCGTCAGAAGGGAATTTCCGGCTTACAAAGTTGAACTTAAGGGTACAGGTGAATTAACCTCTGATATATTGAAAGAGCTTGGATTTAACTCCCTGGCAATTCATTGAAAGGAAGATAAGTTATTTTGAAAAACAGGAATGTTAACATATTCCTGTTCTTCAGATTATATGCCTTTTATATTTATTCAACTAATACAGGTTCCGTTACTTTTGCATACTCTTTCACCTGGAAAACGAATGCCTGTAATCTTGTGTCGAGAGAAACAGAATCCTGGCCGTCGTAGGCAATATTGATAAACGGTATATTGTTATGGTCTTTGCGGAAAGAATCGCTCACGGAAGCTATCAGTGTTCCGGGCATGCAGGTAAAAGGCAGAATGGCTGCCAGGCCTGAGACTCCTCGCTGGGTCAGTGCTACAGATGTCCCCATCGCTATAGGCGGATCACCATCATAAAACTCACTGACATAAGAATTACAAAGCTTCAGCATATCATGAAGTGAAACATCTTTTTCATGATCGGTAAATTTTTTAATTCCTTTCAGCAATGAGTTGGCAATAACATCCTGTCCGAAACCCTGGATCTTTGATTTAATTATCCCTTTTGAGTCGTTTTTCCAGCGGCTGTCGCGGGTAAACCGGTATGTTGAATAATATATCCATTCTGCAAATGGCCCTACAACGACCTCCACTCCAAGGTCCTCCAGTCTGTTGGCAATGTTACCGTTGCACCCGGCATTGTCGCGCATGAATATTTCTCCGATGATAGCCACAACAGGTTTTCTGATTCTTTTATCAACCTTAATAGCTAAAAAATCTGAAGCTATTCCGGCCAGTACCTTATGCAGCCCTTTAGATCCTTTTTCTATACACGTTTCCAGCCTTAATATAGCATTCTCATATAGTTTGTCGCATTCACCTTTATTGATTTCGTATGGCCTTGTTTCTCTGTAAATTTTTCTTATATAATCAGCAACAATGAATCCCTTCCAGGCATTTATCCTGAACTTTTGACCATGTTCTCCGGCAACATCTTCATATGATGTGTCATTTGAAGGTGTTATAAGTTCGGCTTTTTCAAATCCGAGCCTGTCAAAAAGGATCCTGTGGAAATGATTATACTGGCCAAACCGGCAAGGTCCGTTATGATCGGGCATGAAAAAACTCATTTTCGAAGGATCGGCTCCTGGTTCCATTAATTTCTTAACGAAACTGCCTGTCACACATATCATTGGAAAACATTCTTTTGATGAAGTATATTTTCTCCCTATAGCCAGGTCTTCTTCTGTCTGCCTTGGCAGTACTTCTGATGGTACCCCAATGCTCCTTGCCGCTGCAGCCAGCATATATGCGCCGTCGTTCATATATGGAAAATATAGTACCCTGTCCTTCGGTGGAGAGGGAGGACTTGGTCTCGGCCTGAATATTTCCACCTCTTTCTTTTCATTTTGTTCGGATCCCTTGAGGCTGTCAAGAAATGCTTCTATCCTAGTTACCATACCTGCATCGGCCGAATGTTCATCAACTTCAAGATGAAGGAATGGTTTACCTTTCATCTCTTCAGTTACGTAATGCCAGATGAATGAATCGGGTCCGCAGCGGAAATTACTCAGGTATACCGCATATAATCCTTCAGTGCTTGCTACATGCTGAGCTGCTGCAATGATCTTCTGCCCGTTGGGCCAGTACATATTTCTGTAATTCTTAAATATATTATACGGAGTGAGGTCAAGCATATCAATCGGTATTGGCATAACATGCTGATTGATAAGCTTTTCTATCAGGCCAAGATTAAGATGCTGATCGGTGCTGTTATATGGTCTTCCCAGGAGCACTACAGGCTTGCAATCTGAAGGAATATTTCCCAGTACTTCCTTACCATATTCAACAAGTCGTTTTTCAAAAGTGGTCTGTATTGTATCTGCATAATATATTGCTTCCCTGACTTCTTTTTTGCTTATTCCGAATCTGTCGTTGAAAAACGATGTCATCTCTTTTACCAGGGCACGTTCAAAGAATCTGAAATGAAGTGTCGGAATGAGAAGTTTCGACTCATCAATTTTACCTTTCAAAGCCGCCTTGACCATAAACGGGTATGTTTGCACCCATGGGCAATTACAGTTAAAAGTCTTGTTCCCTTCACGGAATTTGGCATTGACTATAAAAGGAAGAAAGATATAATCCACTCCTTTATCGATAAGATCAATCACATGACCGTGCATTATTTCCACAGGCAGGCATGTCTCAGTGGTAATTGTCTCGATAGATTGTGTGAGGAGTGCCTTATCTGATTCCCTTGAAATAACCACTTCAAATCCAAGCTGTTCAAAAAATGTCCGCCAGAAGGGGAATTGCTGGTAAAAAACCATCAGGGCTCTTGGTATCCCAATAGTGGTTTTCTTGAATTCTTTTGGTTCCTCATATCCCTCCATGAGCATTTCGGTTCTTTTCTCAAAAAGGTTTGGGATATTTTGCACAGTTTTCTTGCGGCTGTCAATCTCATACTTTTCGCAGCGTCCGCCATAAAAGAGTGATTTCTTTTCACCTTCAATTTTTACTCTTCTTATCTCGCAGTGGTTGGTACATTCATGGCAGGTAAACCTGGTGATTTTATAAGCAGCATTCCTTATTCCAAACCCTTTGAAGGTGGTTTTTTGCGTATCCGACATCGACTTTTGAGCCAGGATAGCTGCTCCTATGGCTCCTGTGACATCGAAATGCGGAGGAATAATTATTTTTTTGCCGACTATCTGCTCAAAGGCAGCCACAACAGCTTTGTTATTGGTAACTCCACCCTGGAAAAATATTTTATCACCAATACGACGGTCGGCTACAACTTTCTGCAGGTAATTAAGAACAATAGAATAGGCAAGACCACCTACCAGATTATCGTTGCGGGCCCCTTTCTGCATGAAGGAATTAAGATCAGACTCCATAAATACAGTACAGCGGTCACCAAGTTTTACAGGACATTCCGAATTCAGTGCCATACAGCCGAATTCCTCTACTATGTTGATATTCAACTTTTCAGCCTGTTCCTCAAGAAATGATCCTGTCCCTGCAGCACAAACCTTGTTCATCTCAAAATCCACGACAACACCATTTTCGATACTTATATATTTTGAATCCTGCCCCCCTATCTCAAAGATAGTGTCGACTGTAGGGTCGTAATCAATTGCAGCAGTCGCCTGTGCAGTAATTTCATTCTGAATTGTATCTGCACCTATAAAGTCGCCTGTAAGGTAACGGCCCGAACCGGTAGTTCCGGCGCCAATTACTTCAACATCTTCTCCAACCTCATCATATATCTCTGTCATTCCCTTCTGGATTGCTTCCAGAGGTTTTCCGGCAGTCGGAAGATAACGGCGGGCAATTACATTGTGATCTTTATCAATCAGGACAACATTTGTACTTAAAGAGCCTACGTCAACACCCAGGTAAACCCGGATTTTTTGCTTACCGTTTCTTTTAAAATGTACTACTTTGTCGTAAACAGCCTCTGATTCCTGCAGCTTTGGAAGACTGATAAAAGTTGTTGAATCATCGGCAAGGTACTTATCAAGCTTTTCCAGTCCCGTAAAATGATTCATCCCGAGCTCATTGGATCGGGCATACATCACGGCACCTATGGCTCCCATTGAAGCATGATGTTCAGGGATTATCAGTTCTCCGTCCTCAAGATTGAGTATTTCTCTGAAAGCTCTTACCATACCGGAGTTTGCCGCAACTCCTCCGGAAAAGACCACCGGCTTATTGAACTCCTTGCTTCTTGCAACATTACTCCTGAAATTCCTTGCCAGGGCAAAACATAGTCCGGCAACAATATCGTGCAATGGTGTTGCAATCTGCTGGTGATGGATCATATCACTCTTGGCAAAAACACTGCACCTGCCTGCGATCCTGGGCGGATCGACAGACTTAAGTGACATCTCACCGAACTCCTTCTCAATTGGTACTCCTATCCTGCGGGCCTGCTGGTCGAGAAACGAGCCTGTACCTGCTGCACATATGCTGTTCATTTCGAAGTCAACGAGCCGGGAAGCACCAGTTAGAGGATCCTTTTCCAGAATGATCAGCTTCGAATCCTCTCCACCTATCTCAACGACTGTCCTGGCATCAGGATATAGTTTTCCCGAGGAAGTTGCCTGTGCAATTATCTCATTGACAAAGATACCACCTATAAGCTCAGTTGCCAGCTTCCCACCTGTGCCCGTAATCGCAATTCCTTCAATACTGGCAGCTGAGTGTCGTTTCAGAATTTCCGTAAGCCTGTCCCTGAGTACATTGAACGGCTTACCATGAACATAATCGTAATAATCTTCTACTATATTATAATTCTTATCCATCAGAACTGTATTCAGTGATACAGATCCTATATCTAATCCAAGGAATAATTTTAAATTTTTGTCAGTTTCAGTATGTAGAATTTTACTCATATATCATTAGATATTTAAGAAGCTAATACGGTGAAGCACCTGGGGTCGAAAGATAATATTTTTTTTAAATAGGAAGCTAAAAAGTGTTATTAAATACCTTTTCTGAAATTTCAATCCATTTGTCCTGATATTATCAGCCTCCCTATTTCAGTAAAACTATAAGTATAAATAAACGTCTTGTGCGGTTAACATCTGAGGAATGTTACACAATCTAATTTTTAGCAGGTAAGTGTATTGAAAAGCAAGTTCCTTCGCCATCAGTGCTTTCAATGCTTATAGTACCTTTATTCATGATCACCAGTTCATTACAGAGTTTCAGGCCCAGACCGGTGCCTTTCTCATTTTCAGTGCCAGGAGTACTGACAATTTCCTTTGCAGTGAACAGATACTTTTGCTTTTTGGCCGGAATACCTATACCATTGTCACAAATTTTAAGAAGTATTGTACCATCTTCGGATGACTTATCCTTCAGCAGGATACTAATTCTTCCCCCCCTTGGCGTATATTTAACGGCATTCGACAGTAAATTCCTTATAATTATATCCATAAGGTCTTTGTCACAAAATGCCTGTGAGCTTCCGACCTGTGTGAAATTGATTGAGATATCCTTTTTATCTGATGTCTCTTTGAAAATACTTAAATTGGTCAGGATAATATCAGCAAGGTTTAAGTTTTCGGGCGAATATTTTATCTTGTCTTCCTGTCCTCTTCCCCATACAAGCATATTTTCAAGAAGGGATATCACCTGCTGGGCATAACTTATACTGGAATTTGCGAAAGTATCATATTTCTCCTTATATTCCTTCTCTTTAAGCAGGTTGAGCATATACAGAATATTCACAACAGGGCTTCTCAGATCATGAGCAATTACTGAAAAAATCTTGTTTTTAAGTTGTATAGTCTCTGAAAGTTGCTTATTCTGCAATGCAATCTGGCTGTTCTGTTTTTCAATCTCCTCGTTTCTGGTCTTGAGCTCCTGTGTCCTTTCGTTTACGCGCAGTTCAAGATTACGGTTCATGGACTCAAGTTCATTCTGCAGCTTTTCTTTTTCATAGTAAGATTTAACCCATTTATATAATAACAAAGCTGCCTGAATGAAAATGAATATCACAACCACGTAGGTCATAACATACCCTGTGGTTGATTCCGATTTGCCCAGAGATACAATTATATCATGAATTCCACCTAATATCAGTAAAAGAAAAGCACCAAAATATACAAAGTCAATCCCTTTCTTTTTTAAGATACCTCTTAAACTCTGTACTACGGCATAAGCCATCAGAATCAGCATTGAAGGATATATAAGGAATGTTGTATAGCTGAAGATCCTGACAGGCATGAACAAAGTAAAAACCGATGCTGTGGAGAAAAAGATTGTGATAAAGATTGCCACCCACCTGAAGAATCTGGAAGGATATAGTACACTTGCAAACCAGAGCCATCCACATAATGTAAGATAAAGTCCCAGATACTCGAACCTGATAGTCCATGTCCAGCTGAGGTTAACAATATTATAAATAAGGAAATGTGATGTGAACAGGGGCCTTATAGCCAGTCCTGTTGTAGCCATACAGAAGTAGCCAATTACTTTCTCTTTAGGGAAAATGAGGAAAAAGAAAAAGAAGAAAAGTGAAAACCCAAGCAGCAGGCTAATAGTGGCCCATTCTCCCGCCCAGCTGTTCGCCAAATGTCGCTGAACCTCTCCAAAGCTCCCCACTTTCATCGGAAGCCAGAACCCTCCACGGCGATGTGAAAAGTTTGCTACATTAATAATAATTGCTATAGTATCAGACTCAGGGCTAAATCTGAAAAAATTCCTTCTGTATCCGGGTTCTGTGGTCTCTGCCGATGTACCTGGTATGCCACTACCTCCATAATATTCACCGTTGACATAAATATCATAAGATGAATCAAAAACAGGAAGGTCAAATCCAAGAGGTATCCTTAAGCCCGATGGCAGGATCACTGTTAGCCGATAGGTTGCAAAACCCTCTTTTTCGGTTTTTACCGAATCAGCAGGATAATCAGTCCAGTAGGAAGGAACCTTACCATAATAATCAGGCTTAATTTTATATGATTTAAAATCAAAAGGACGAAGCATCTTGTTCCAGTAAAATTCCCATTCCCCGTTAAGTTTGAAGAGAAATGGTTTATCCATGCTGACCTTGCTTAGATCTATTACTCCCCTGACAGCTTCTGGTGAAACGGCTTTTAAAGGCAGGTTTATAACTATAATAAATAAGACAAGAATTAGGTGAAACCTGCTTTTCATTGCTCTGTTTAAGGTGTTGTGAAGGTATAAAGATAATTATTTTCAGATAAAAACAATCCTGAACTAACCCATGTTAATAAAAATGCAATTTATTATTGGCCTGTATATCAAATATATACACGCCAATAATGACACGATTCCTGTAAAAAGAAGGAAGACATCATCTGATGTCTCCCTGTAACTAACTATAAACCTGATCGTAGAATTGGCCGGACGGCCTGAGAAGAGTTTTGAAAATGTTGATATTATATAGCACTGTCCAAAAATATTCAGTTAAGTCCTTATTCTATTTTCTCAATAGACGATTATAAATCTAATTTGTTGCAGCAATTTTGAAAAATTATTGTTATCCGGAATTTTCACAATCTGAAAAATTGTAAATTGCGACCAGAAATACATCTGATGATTTCTAATCTTCAATATCGGTTTAACTGGCAGCGCCTGGGCAGAAGGCTCTATTCCTGCCTTATGTTCTATTCCTGTTCCTGAACATGCTGATCCTGAAATTTCAGATCCTGTTATTCTTATAGCATTTTCCCGCAAATAATCTGTTTCCTTTATGAAAGGTCTAATATTCAGCGTTAAAAGATATTCAATCCATGATGGTCCGGGGATAAGGGTCACATTCTTCCTGAAAGGATGTCCGCTCTCGTGCTGGTGGTGCCATAACCCTGAGGGAATTTCACCTTTACCACGGAATGTCGAACAGGTTGAAAGAGTTGGTGAAAAGGAATTTGTCAGGGTCGAAGAAGCTGGGAAGTATTATGATATTATAGATATACTTGAGATACTTGATAAAGAAAAAATTTTTATATCAGAATCTAAAGGTGGTGTTACATTCTCGGGTGGTGAACCTTTGCTTCAGACAGAATTCCTGGCAGAAGCCCTAAGGGCATGCAGGGAGAACGGTTATCATACAACTGTAGATACTTCAGGTTATGCGCCGGCTGAAAATCTAAGAACAATATTACCATTTACTGACATGTTCCTTTTTGATATCAAGCATCTTGATAAAAAGAAACATATGCTTTATACAGGTGTTTCAAACTTCCTTATACTGGATAATTTCAGAATTATTCTTGATGCTGGAAATGACATTATTGTCAGGATACCGGTAATTCCAGGATTTAATGATGACGAGGAGTCTCTCGGAGCACTAAAAAGCCTTCTGGCAGAGTCAAAGCGAAGCAGCCTTGTAAGGATCAGTTTACTGCCATATCACAAAATCGGAGTTTCAAAATATAAAAAATTCAGCATGGAATACAGAATGGATGGTGTGAATCAACCATCGAAGCAAAGAATGAATGAGCTTAAGCTGCTCTTTGATGATACCGGTATCCCGGTCAGGATCAGCGGCTGACACTAACCCCGGACTTCAGTCCCTGGCCTAAAGAGATCAGGACTCCAATCCGGAG
>CAZGKI010000002.1:62326-101228 GCA_964526345.1 uncultured Rikenellaceae bacterium | reverse complement strand
CCTAAAGAGATCAGGACTCCAATCCGGAGTACCCACTAACCCCGGACTTCAGTCCCTGGCCTAAAGAGATCAGGACTCCAATCCGGAGTACCCACTAACCCCGGACTTCAGTCCGGGGATTTAACGCTAAATACTTAAACAAATGCTTCTTTCAAACCGCGTAAAAAAGTTACGAACCCAAAGTCTTAATGCAGTTGAAAAGCTCTCACCGGAACGAGCCCTCCTTGTGACCCGCTTCTACAAAAGTGATGAAGCCCGTGAACTGTCAGCACCGGTTAAAAGGGCCAGGACATTGGAGTACCTCTTAAAAAACAAGAGCTTATATATAGGTGAAGGGGAACTTATTGTAGGTGAAAGAGGCCCGGCTCCCAGGGAGACACCCACCTACCCTGAAATAAGCCTTCATTCGTTAAAAGACCTCGAGATACTTAGCTCAAGAGAGAAGGTCTCCTTTGAGGTTGATGATGCAGTGAAGGATATCTATAAGAATGAGATAATACCATACTGGAAGGGTCGAAGCAACCGCGACAGAATAATGAGTTTTATGACACCGGAGTGGCACAATGCATATAATGCAGGGCTGTTCACTGAATTTCAGGAACAGAGGGCTCCCGGGCATACTGTCCTGGGATACAGGATGTTCAGGACGGGCTTCCTGGATCTAAAGAAAGAGATTGCTGAGAATCTCTCACAGCTCGATTACTTTTACGATCCTCAGGCTTATGAAAAAAGGGAGGAGCTTGTTGCAATGGATATTACATGCGATGCAATAATAATGTATGCTGACAGGTATGCTGAAATGCTCGAAATAAATTCTGTAAATGAATCGGATCCGGTCAGAAAAGGTGAACTATTAAAGATGGCTGGCATCTGCCGCAAAGTTCCGGCAAATGCGCCGGAGACTTTTAATGAGATGCTTCAGCATTACTGGTTTATACATCTTGGTGTAATTACCGAATTGAATCCATGGGACTCATTCAATCCCGGTCGTCTCGATCAGCATCTCTATCCTGTTTATAAGAAAGAAATTGAAGCAGGATCACTTACGATGGACGAATTATATGACCTTCTGGGATGCTTCTGGATAAAATTCAATAATCATCCATCACCTCCAAAGATGGGTGTAACTGCTTCTGAGAGCAGTACTTATACAGACTTCTGTCTTATCAACCTCGGAGGTGTCAAACCTGACGGGACAGATGCTGTAAACGAAATGTCGTATATACTGCTTGATGTGATTAAGGAAATGAGAATCCTGCAACCGGGCTCTATGGTCCAGATAAGCCGAAAGAATCCTGACCGGTTCATCCACAAAGCACTGGACATAATCAGCACTGGTTTCGGGCAACCTTCATGTTTTAATACAGAGGCAATTATCCAGGAGTTATTGCGCCAGGGAAAGAATATTACGGATGCACGCAATGGTGGTGCATCAGGTTGCGTCGAAACAGGTGCATTTGGGACTGAAGCTTACTGGCTCACCGGGTATTTCAACATTTCAAAGGTACTTGAGCTTACTTTAAACAATGGGTTTGATAAGAGAACAAATAAACAGATAGGGCTTCAAACAGGGTATGCTGTCGATTACAAGTCATTTGAGGAATTGATGACAGCCTTTAAAGCCCAGGTGAACTATATTATCGACATTAAAATAAGAGGCAATAATATTATAGAGAAGACTTTTGCCACCTGGCTGCCGGCCCCTTTTCTTTCTTTACTTGTTGAAGACTGTATTAAAAATGGACAGGATTACAATGCCGGTGGTGCCAGATACAATACATCATATATCCAGGGAGTCGGGCTCGGGTCTGTTACAGATATTCTTACTTCAATCAGGTTTAACATTTACGACAGGAAAAACCTGCCATGGGAAGAGATGCTTACTGCTATGGAAGCTGATTTTGAAGGATTCGATGAATTGAGGCACGACCTGATTTATAATACTCCAAAATATGGAAATGATGACGATTATGCAGATCAGCATGCAGTTGAGGTTTTTGAGATATATTATGATGCAGTCAATGGGAGACCGGATTCAAGAGGTGGCGTTCACAGGATAAATATGCTTCCCACAACAGCGCACGTATATTTTGGTAGTGTTATTGGAGCAACTCCAGACGGACGAAAGGCACACATGCCGCTGTCTGAAGGTATTTCACCCAGCCAGGGTGTTGATAAGCTGGGCCCTACATCCGTAATCAAATCTGCTTCAAAGATTGATCACCTTCGTACAGGAGGCACATTGCTTAATCAGAAATTTGCACCTCAGTTCTTTGAGGATGAAGAGAGTTACAATTGTCTTACTGCATTGATTCGCAGTTATTTTGCTCTCGACGGACACCATATTCAGTTTAATGTCGTCAATGCGGATACCCTCAGGGATGCCCAGAAGCATCCTGAATTATACCGCGATCTGATTGTAAGAGTTGCCGGATACAGTGATTATTTCAATGATCTCGGGGAAGACCTTCAGAATGAAATAATCGAAAGGACAGAGCATACCTGATTAAGGGCACCGGGGCGCAGGGGTATAGAGGCGCAGAGGCGCAGAGACTTAACGCCCTTACGCCCTTACGCCTTTTTCTTCTCCTTATCTTTCACCTCATTAAAAACAGAGGTGGCAGTTGCAACAACACCTGCTATATCAGAAAGATTTGATGGCAGGATCATAGTATTGTTCATTTTGGCAAGGTTAGCAAATGCAGTAAGGTACTGTTCTGCAATCCTCAGGTTTACAGCATTCAAGCCGTTATCTTCAGAGATTGCCGAAGAAATTGCCCTCAATCCGTTAGCAGTAGCTTTGGCAACTTGTTCAATCTCTGATGCGCGTCCTGCAGCTTCATTTATTCTTTTCTGCATCTCTCCTTCAGATTTTTTTATCAGTTCCTGCTTATCTCCTTCTGCAACATTGATCTTCGCCTGTTTGGTACCTTCAGATTCAGCAATTATTGCTCTCTTCTCCCTCTCAGCTCTCATTTGCTTTTCCATGGCATCGCGGATAGTCTGTGGAGGTGAGATGTTTTTTACCTCATAACGGGTTACCTTTACACCCCAGGAATCACTGGCTTTATCGACTGCTCCAACAATTGTGGCGTTAATAGATTCGCGTTCTTCAAAGGTCCTGTCGAGTTCAAGTTTTCCAATAACACTTCTCATGGTGGTCTGTGCTATCTGGATAGATGCAAACCGATAATTGTCAATACCATAGGAAGCCTTTTGAGGATCAAGTACCTGGAGATAAAGAATACCATCAACTTCCACGGCAATATTGTCTCGTGTAATGCATATTTGGGAAGCTACATCAATAGCCTGTTCTTTAAGTGTATGTCTGTACCTTATCTTGTCGATGAAGGGTATAAGTATCTGGAAACCGGCTGTAAACGTTGCCCTGTATTTACCCAGTCGTTCAACAATAATGGCTGTTTTCTGTGGAACAACCTTAACCATGGAAGCAATCAGGATAAAACCTAGGATGATTACACCCACTAGGATAAATGTGGTGCTGGAGTTTGTCATTTTATTTATTTTTTGGTTCAACGATTAATTTAAAATTCTCTTTTTCTAATATAATGACCGTCTGTCCGATACTTATCTGAGATTCGGATTCGGCATCCCAGGTTGTACCTTTAAATTCAACTTTCCCCTTTTTCCCCGGGCTTAACGGTGTTATAGTAACAGCCTCTTTTCCTGTAAACTCATCATCAATATCAATTGTTTGATTATCCCTGCTGTAAAAAAATTTCTTCTGTATAATTCTCCTTAATGCAACAAGAGATAAAACAGATGTTAATGCAAATACAATAATTTGCAGGTTTATGCCCGGTTCGGCAAAAAGGCATAAAAGTGCAGTTACCCAGGCTCCCACTCCAAAGAAGAAAATCACAAACCCGGGAATGACAAGCTCCAGTAAAAAAAGGACAAGCCCTATTATAAACCAAATAATTTCAGGTTTAGAAAGAATTGATTCGCTCATAATGATAAATTATTTTAGTTAGTTTGAGGAATGTGTTATGCATGAAGTAAAGGTATAAAAATCGGCACTAAATGCCAAAAATGTGCAGTATACTTTTTTATTTAATGGCATGAATTTATTGAATAACCATGTCCCGGTAATATTTTTACTCTCAACAAAAATTTTCAGGATTCGATTTTTTTTTGTAAATTATAACGTTCATAATTCAACAGGAATTGGCCTGGGCCGAGTGCTGATCCATTTGTTATTTGTACGGGATAATTAGTTCATATTCAGTCAGGAAGTAGATTTTATCATTAGCTTTTATAATTTACTAATGAAGATAGGAGAGAGCCAAAATGCAAAAATTCATTGATTATTTTGACAATCGGCACCGTGAATCAATACTGAATAAACCTAAAGCCGAAGACGGTCCTGTGATAACAATTTCCCGTCAGACAGGATGCGATGCTCGTCAGGTGGCAGAGAATGTAGTTGATAATCTAAACAGAAAATTTGGGACCACAAAATGGAAATGGATCGACAAAGATATCATCTATGCTATTGCCAAAGAACTAAATACGGATACTCAGAGGGTTGAGAATTTCTACAAGGGTATTGAACTTTCAAATATGTCGGAAATGATTATGGCCTTTTCAGGAGGTTTCGTCAGCGATTTGAGAGTGAAGAAAGCTATTAAGGATGTTATCCTGTCAATATGCAAAGAGGGTTATATTGTGTTGGTTGGAAGAGGTGGCGTATCAATTGCTCACGATATAGTTGATTCACTGCATATAAGACTGATTGCTCCGTTTTACTGGAGGGTTGAGAATGTGATGAAAAAGAAAGAGATTGATATTGAGGCTGCTGAGGAATATATAGTTGATACTGATGAAAAAAGGTTTAATTTAATTACGACATTCCTTGAACAGAAATCACTTAATATCGATTATCTTTTCGATGCGACTATCAACCGCCAGTCTTTCAATATTTTTGAGACAGCTGACCTGGTAGTATCAATGTATGATAAAAAGGTAGAGAGACAGAAGACGGAACGAAAGAAATCTTCAAAAATATTTTAAGCATTCATTAGATCTGGTTTACCTCTCCGATACATTTTATATGGATACTTAGCCTCTGATCGAGACTCTTCAGATATGCATCCCAGTCGATAACCGGAAATTTAGCAACGCCCGTTTCCATTGCTGCTTTAGCTACTGCAGAAGCAACGTGGGAAATAAGCCGGGGATCAAGAGGCTTGGGAATGATATAATCCCTTCCGAATGAAAGATTATCAATATTATATGCTTTTAATACACAGTCCGGAACTCGTTTTTTGGCAAGGTTTGCAAGAGCTTTCGATGCGGCCAGTTTCATCTCCTCATTAATCGTGGAAGCTCTTACATCAAGCGCACCACGGAATATAAACGGGAAACCAAGCACGTTATTTATCTGGTTGGGATAATCTGATCTGCCGGTAGCAAAGATCAGATCGTCTCTTGTGGCCATAGCATCCTCATAAGAAATCTCCGGATCAGGATTTGCCATTGCAAATACAATGGGATTTGGTGCCATTGATGCCAGCATCTCTCTGGTCATCATATTTGCTGCAGATAACCCCAGAAAAAGATCAGCGTCCCTGACTGCTTCAGCCAGGGTATTGAGATCCCTTCCGGTAATAAATTCCTGTTTATATTTATTAAGATCTTTTCTTTTACGGTTAATAACACCTTTTGAATCAACCATTACGATATTCTCTTTCCTGACACCCAGTGCGATATAAAACCTCGAGCAGGAAATGGCTGCAGCACCTGCACCGCAGACAACCATTTTTATCTGGTCGATCTTTTTCCCGGTTATTTCGAGAGCATTTAAAAGTCCTGCTCCGGATATAATTGCAGTACCGTGCTGATCATCATGAAATACCGGAATATCGAGCCTCTCCTTCAGACGCGCTTCCACCTCAAAACATTCAGGTGCTTTAATATCCTCGAGGTTGATTCCGCCGAAAGTGGGTGATATCTTTGCTATTACTTCGATCAGTTTCTCCGGATCTTTTTCATCTATTTCTATATCAAATACATCGACATCAGCAAAAACTTTAAAAAGCAGCCCTTTTCCTTCCATGACAGGTTTTCCGGCAATAGCTCCAATATTGCCCAATCCCAGAACAGCAGTACCATTCGAAATAACAGCAACAAGATTTCCCTTGGCTGTATATTTATATACATCCTCCGGCTTCTTTTCAATTTCCAGACACGGGAAAGCAACACCGGGAGTATAGGCAAGACTCAAATCGTACTGTGTGCAATAAGGTTTTGTAGGAATTACTTCCACCTTTCCGTGACGGCCTCTGCTATGATAAAAGAGCGCGTCCTCCTTAGTTACTTTTTGCATGAGCCGGGATTTTTTAAATAATTAGTATAGTGTAAATTAATCGTACAAATTTATATCAAATAAATGACTTATATTATGAGAAAAATCATTATCAGGATCGACTTTAAAAAGGCATTGTGCCGGAAGAAAGGCTGACCATAGATTCCTTTTTTCATTCTCCTTAGCTTATACTAAATTCTTACATCTCTGACCAATCATGAAAAAATGGAAATAAATAAATTTGGCATTAACGACAAAAATAAATATTTTCAAAGTCTGTATTAAACAAGTTTTTCTACCTGATCCTTTATTTCAATTTTTTATGAACCAAAACCTTGCAATTGGCACTGATATAGGAGGCAGTCATATCAGCTGTGCCGCCATTGACCTTTCTTCAGGGAAGATACTAAGGAATACTCTCACTGAAAGGGAAGTTAATAACCAGGCTCATGTAAATGTAATAATAAAGGTATGGGCCGAGGCTTTATCCGGTGCATTATCCGGTTTACCCAGAGAAAAGGTAAAAGGTATAGGCTTTGCCATGCCAGGGCCTTTCGATTATGTAAAAGGTATTTGCTACATAAAGGGTGTTGCCAAGTATGAAAATCTATATGGATTCAATATCAAAGACGCCATTTCAAGCAATCTTGGCGTATCTGATGATTTCCTGATAAGGTTTATGAATGATGCCTCTTCCTTTGCAGTAGGAGAAGCCTGGGCAGGAAGCGCAATAAAAGCTGACCGTTCGCTTTCCATAACTCTGGGCACCGGTTTCGGGTCAGCTTTCATAAGCAACCGCATCCCTGTCGTTGATGGTCCTGAAGTGCCAAAAATGGGCTGTGTTTATCACATTCCATATAAAGAGGGTATTGCAGATGATTATTTTTCAACGCGTTGGTTTACAGGTCGTTACAAGAACCTCGCCGGTAAAGAAGTTAAAGGTGTCAGGGAGCTGGCCGAACTGGCCACCAAAGATAATACTGCATCGGACCTTTTTACAGAATTTGGTCAGAATCTTGGTCTCTTCCTGGCCCCCTGGCTTAATAAATTCAAAGCTGAAATTCTGGTAATAGGTGGAAACATTTCTCATGCTTATAATCTTTTTGGTGAAGTATTTGAAGAGAGTCTGAAAATGGGGAAATGTAAAACCGAAGTTGCACTTTCATCACTGAAAGAAGATGCCGCCCTTCTGGGTAGCGCTTATCTTTTTAACGATGATTTCTGGAAATCAGTACAACATGCTCTTCCATTAATGTAAATATGCAAAAGATTCCTGAAATCTTTTATTCAGGACATCAATAATCCGGCCCCCAACCTTAAACCATGAGCCTGAAACTAAGATCAAAAAAATGGAAACACAGAAAATAAACCTGAAAAAAATTGCCCCGGTCCTCATGGCTTTCTTCGTTATGAGCTTTTGCGATCTTGTAGGAATAAGTGTTGATATGATCAAGCCGATCTTTGGATTAAGTGCTTTCAAAGCTCAACTTATTAATACATCAGTATTTATTTGGTTCTTACTTATTTCTGTTATGGTCGGAGTTTTACAAAACAAAATTGGTAAGAAAAATATGTTAAATATTGGCATGGTAATTACTGCTATTGGATTATTTATTCCATACTTCTTTTTCCATTATGTAACGTTCTTACTGGGTTTTGCTTTTTTGGGCATTGGAAATACAATTGTCCAGGTTTCAGCTAATCCATTATTAATTAGTGTTGTTCCAACTAACAGAACTTCAAGCTTTCTTAGCTTTTCGCAGTTTATAAAGGCAATAGGGTCAATGATTGCCCCGTGGCTGGCAACGAAAATTTTTGCTGTGTATTTTGACGACTGGAAACTACTTTTCTTGGTATTTGGGATTGTTTCAATTCTATCTGTGATCTGGCTGGGGTCAGTTAAAATAGATGAAACCAAACAGGAAAGTTTCAATGCTTCATTTGGAACATCTTTTAGGCTGCTTGGGAATGGATTTATTCTTTTAATGGTTATTTCCATATTTCTTGTCGTTGGAATAGATGTCGGTTTTCAGTCAAATTCAGGCCAATTTTTAATGCATCATTTTTACATTGCAGAGGGAAAAGCTGTGTTAGGTAGAAGTGTATATTTTTTTGGACGTATGCTAGGTACCTTTGCAGGTGCCATTATGCTAACACAAATAACATCAAGGAAATTTTTTATGTGGACATCGGCAATTGGAATAGTTGCCCTTATAACAATCCTAATTATACATTCTCCAGTTATAGCATGGGCACTAGTATTCATAATCGGACTGGCAGTTGCAAACATTTTCCCATTAGTTTTTTCGATTGCTGTTGAAAAATTACCTTCAAGAAGTAATGAGATATCGGGTTTGATGATTATGGCTGTCTCAGGTGGTGCAATTATCCCACCTCTCATTGGTTGGATCAGTGATATCAGTAATATTGTAATTGGAATGTTAGTGCTTATTGCATGTATGATATACCTTTGGGCAGTCTCAATATACTGTCTTAAAAAATAATTCTTCATGAAACAGCTTCAGCTTTAAATGCTCTTGTCCGGAGTGGCTCACCAGAGGCTTATCCGGTACTTAAGAATAAAACCGAACATATCGGCTTCCTGGGACATGGTTCAATACTAAAATTTCGTAACATCAGAATAGAAGACCTTACAAAACGAAATCTCTGTGTCCCTCTGTGGTCCTCTGAGGCACTTAGTGTAAGTTCTTAATAGTTTTTCAGTTACACAGAGCTTCACAGAGATATCACAAAGAGCCACAGAGTTGTAATAATTCAATAATTTTATATTTCCTGGATAAAGAGTAAACAAAAATGAAAAACCTGATAATCCTTCTTTCAGTTCTTATAATAACTTCCTCCTGCGCAAAGGTAAAATCTCCGGAGCCATTTGGTCCTGTACCATCAGAAAGGCAACTTGTATGGCACGAAATGGAATATTATATGTTCGTTCATTTTACTGTTAATACTTTCACTGATAAGGAATGGGGTTACGGAGATGAAAAGGAGTCGGTATTCAACCCGACTGACCTCGATTGCCACCAATGGGCAAAAACTGCTAAAGATGCCGGAATGAAAGGAATAATTATTACTGCCAAGCATCATGATGGTTTCTGCCTGTGGCCATCAAAATATACAGAACATTCCGTTAAGAATTCTCCATGGAGAGATGGGAAAGGAGATATGCTCAGGGAGCTCAGGGCCGCCTGTGATGAGAATGGTTTGAAAATGGGAGTTTATCTCTCTCCATGGGATCGCAACAGTGCTTCTTATGGCACACCGGAGTATCTTACATATTACAGGAATCAGCTCAGGGAACTTCTCACCAGTTATGGTGATATTTTTGAGGTATGGTTTGATGGAGCCAATGGTGGCAATGGCTATTACGGAGGCGCAAGGGAAAGGAGAAAAATTGACAACCGGACCTATTATGACTGGGGAAATACGCATAAGATTGTAAGGGAACTGCAACCTATGGCAGTAATGTTCAGTGACGCAGGTCCTGATGTGCGTTGGGTAGGAAATGAGAGAGGAAAAGGAAGTCTTACAAACTGGTGTCTGCTAAATAAAGATGATATGTACCCGGGAGGAGATTTCGCAAATATACTGGGTGAGGGACATGAAGATGGTAAGTACTGGGTACCTGCCGAAGTTGATGTCTCTATACGTCCCGGCTGGTTTTATCACCAGAGCCAGGATTCACTGGTGAGATCACCGAAGAACCTTATGGACCTGTACTATTCATCCGTCGGCAGGAACTGTAACTTGTTGCTCAACGTTCCTCCCGACAGGAGGGGATTACTTAATGAAATTGATGTAAAATCGCTAATGGCTTTCCGCGGGCTCAGGGAAAAAGAGTTTGCGGTAGAAGTAGCACATAATAAGAAGGTTACAACATCTGAGATAAGAGGTAAAGCTTTCAAAGCCTCGAATATTAATGACGGTAATACGGAGACATACTGGACCACAAAAGACAATACAACTTCTGGCGAACTGATCATTGATCTTGGTCAGGAAACAGAATTAAACAGGATCCTGCTGCAGGAATATATCAAACTCGGACAAAGAGTACAGGAATATAAAGTAGAAGCATTTGTCAACGGAGCCTGGAATCCGGTAATCGAGGGAACAACCATTGGAAATAAGGTTATCAGGAAATTCCCGGTTGTCAGTACTTCAAAGATCAGGGTAACAATAAATAAAGCAAAAGCATGTCCCGTGATTTCCAATATTGAACTTTTCAGGGCACCTGGGGAGTGATGAAGAGTGAAGGGGAGAAGGGGAGAATGGGTGATAGATTATTTTGACCTTAATTCCTTTACAATTCTAACAGTTTCGGCAACCTTGTTTTCCAGACCTTTCCAGTCTTTTTTCTGGATAAGTTCTTTTGTGATGAGGTTCGATCCGATACCAACACATGTTACCCCCGCATCGAACCATTCCTTAAGGTTATCCTTAGAAGGGTCGACACCTCCTGTGGGCATTATGCTTGTCCAGGGACAGGGTCCTTTTACTGCTTTTACAAACTCAGGGCCGCCGACTGATGAGCCAGGGAATATTTTTACTATCTCAGCACCAAGCTCTTCAGCGTAATTAATCTCCGTTAATGAACCACATCCGGGTGACCAGAGTATCTTGCGTCTGTTACACACTTTAGCCATATCCTGGTTCATAACCGGTGATACAATGAAGTTTGCACCAAGCTGTATATATAGAGAAGCAGTTCCTGCGTCGACAACTGACCCGACTCCCATTACCATTCCCGGAACCTCCTTTTCGGCCCACTTGTTGAGATCGCTAAACAGCTCATGGGCATAATCTCCGCGGTTGGTAAATTCAAATACCTCTATACCGCCGTTGAAGCACGACTTTATTACATTCCTGCATACTTCAGGATCTTTATGATAAAAAACAGGTACTATCCCTGCTTCACGCATCTTGAGTATTACTTCAACTCTGGAAAATCTTGCCATTGTTCTTTTCTTTAGTATAAATACAAATATATCTAATTTTTTTCACCACTCACCCCCTTACCCATTCACCCACTGTCCCTTTCTTTTTCTTTGTATCTTAAGTCTTGACCTCCCCTCCGGTCTGGCTTTCCGCTAAGCGGGACAGGCTCCCGTCGAAGCAGAACAGGCTCTTAGCTAAAATTAGCCAAAGGGCTATTTTTTTAACGCCAGGCCCTATCTTTTGTCTTTAATCCTTATCTTCGTTTTACAATTTTCTGAAATGGCCTTAAACTATATCTGGATAGCCTTTTTTCTGATCGGGTTTATTTTTGCTCTGGGCCAGCTTATTTTTGCAGGAAATACACAGATATTCAACGATCTGGTTGATGCAGTTTTTTCAAATGCAAAAACAGGTTTTGAAATATCTCTCGGCCTTACAGGAGCTCTCACACTCTGGATGGGACTTCTTAAAGTGGGCGAAAAAGGGGGAGTAGTGGCACTACTTGGCAGATTTATGGGCCCGCTTTTTCAGAAGCTCTTTCCCGATTTGCCCAAAGGGCATCCGGCTTATGGTTCTATTATGCTAAACCTGGCTGCAAACATGCTTGGTCTCGACAATGCTGCAACCCCCATGGGATTAAAAGCCATGAAAGAAATGCAGGATGTCAACCCTGATAAGGAGAGTGCATCCAATGCACAGATAATGTTTTTGGTGCTGAATGCCGCCGGCCTGACTATAATACCTGTCAGTGTAATTGTTTACAGGATGCAGCTCGGTGCAGCCAATCCGGCTGATATTTTTATACCTATCCTTATTTCCACATTCTGTGCTCTGATGACAGGCCTTATAAGTGTTGCCATTATACAGAAGATAAACCTTTTTGACAAAGTAATTATTTCCTATCTCGGTGGACTTACAGCTATTATTGCAGGCATTATATTCTATTTCAGCCACCTGCCGAAGGAGCAGATATCAGGTGCTTCTACATTCGCTGCCAACTTTGTCCTCATTTCAATCATAGTGAGTTTTATTGTACTGGCCCTGGTTAAAAAAGTCAATGTTTATGATGCATTTATCGAAGGGGCCAAAGAGGGATTTAATATTGCAATTAAAATTATTCCGTTCCTAGTTGCTATTCTTGTTGCTATAGGTATATTCAGGGCTTCAGGGGCTATGGATTTTTTAATTTCAGGAATAAAAGTATTTTTTACCTGGCTTGGTGTCGATACAAGATTCACGGAAGCTTTACCCGTGGCTTTTATGAAGCCTCTCAGCGGAAGCGGCGCCAGGGGTCTGATGATCGATGCCATGACAACCCATGGCGCCGACTCTTTTGTAGGCCGGCTTGCCTGTACCATGCAGGGAACCACTGATACAACCTTTTATATTATTGCTGTTTATTTTGGTTCTGTCGGAATCAAAAATGCCAGGTATTCAGTTGGTTGCGGATTACTGGCCGATTTTGTGGGTTTTACTGCGGCTATATTCGTCGCATACCTGTTTTTTGGTTAATATTCAGAATAATTTCATAAATTCAAAAAGAAAGATCATTAAACATTAATTCTTATGAAATTCTTGTCGTTTTTAACCTTCCTTCTGTTATGTTTAATATCTTGTAATCAGAAACAGGTAAAATATAAAACTAATGATGTTAGCATAACTTTTCAATCCTTTGATTCCACTGATTTGAATAATAATTTTTACGATAATACTGAGACCTTCGGTCTTCCGCTTGAAGAGATGACCATTGACGGGGAAATTGAGAATCCCGGTAAAGTCAACTTTTCAGAATTAAAGAAACATTCTGTAATTGTAAAGGAGGCTCTCCTGGATGATAAAGGCAACAATAAGTTTACCGGTGCTTTCAGGTATGACGGATATTCACTTTTCGACATTATCGAGAACAGTATAGTTAAAAAGTCAAATGCTGATGAATTCAGTTCAGTAATAGATCTTTTTGTGGAGATTGAGAATATTGATGGTGAAAAAGTCCTGTTTAGCTGGGGCGAGATCTTTTACCCCAAAGATCTTCATAAGATTCTGATAGCCACTAATGCTGCAAGAATTGTACCTTCTAAAACGAAAGATCTGTGGGTACTTCCTGAGAGAAGCAGGATTGTTGCTGCCGGTGACCTGATTACAGAAAGAAATATCTCAAATCCCAGAAAGATCACTGTAAGATCCTTCCCCAGGTCTTTTAAAACTATTAAAGGTCCGTCGCCGATGTTCTCGGGGAAAGTAGATCTTTATAATGGCGCTGTAAAAACAGCTGAAATTACTGCACTCACTGCAAATATTAACAGCATAACGTATAACACAATTTTTTACAGCAGAGGAGGGGGAATTCACAGCACCTCACCATTTGCCGGAATAATGCTGAAAGAGGTTCTGGGTAAGTACTTTCCTGTTAACAGGGATAATTTGATGAAAGGTATTTTTTGCATCTCAGGCAAAGATGGTTACAGATGCACTGTTTCATTTTCCGAACTTTTTAACCGCAACGACCAACAGGAATTTCTTCTTATGGAATGTAATGAGGGTGACGACGGGGGTCTTTTCCGTATGTTTGCTGCACCTGACTTCTTCTCCGACAGGGCTATCAAGTCGGTAAGCGAAATAGATCTCGGATTTTAGAGTTTTAAGTATAATCTTTCTTTAGATTATTACTATTGTATTTCTTATTATTTGTAGACCTTGTGTTTGATATAGAATAATTTGAAAATATTACTTCAGCATGAATAACCGGGAGTTGGCTGAACACATTTTTCTCGCCGGCATTAAAGGTGTATTGCCGGGAAAGCTGATAAGCAACTTGTTTTCGATAAGTCGACAGAACCTGAAAATAGGATATCATACTTTTGATCTTGAAAAAACAGGCAGTATTTATGTGATTGGTGCCGGCAAAGCCAGTGCAGCAATGGCTCACTATGTGGAAAAATTTCTGGGAGGCAGGATAACCGGCGGACATATCGTTACAAAATACGGCTATTATTGTTCTCTTGAAAATATCGCGGTTACCGAAGCAGGTCATCCTGTCCCGGATGAAAACAGTTACAAAGCTACAGCAGAAATAGTACAAATTGCCGAAAAAGCCTCTGAAAATGACCTTGTTATATGTCTCTGGTCAGGTGGAGGCTCTTCCCTTCTTGCCGATTTCCCCGACAGTTCTTCTCCGGAGGAAGCAGGGATCATGAACGATATGCTGGTCAGATCGGGTGCCGATATCAGGGAGACAAACATTATCCGGAAACATCTTTCACATGTTAAGGGAGGACAGCTTGCCCGGCATATCTGGCCAGCCTCAAGTATTAATATAATTATTTCGGATGTAACTGGCGATCCACCGGATATTATTTCTTCTGGTCCTACTGTTCCGGACAGTTCAACATTTTCTGACGCACTGATGGTACTTGAAAAATATCAGCTCAGGAACCAGCTTCCATATAGTTTATTAAATTACCTTGAAGAAGGGGCACGTGGTATGAAACCTGAAACTCCTAAAATGGATGATACTATATTCAGTAAAACCCTGTCCATTCTGGCAGCTAATAATAAAACGGCGCTTCAGGCTGCCATGTTTGACGCAGAAAAAAGAGGGATACATGCAATTATCGTTGCATCCGACATTATGGGAGATATTAACCAGGTATCTGAGGGAATGATTGATGCCATTCACAGTTTCCTGAACAACAATGAAATACCCAAACCTGTCTGCCTCATGTTCGGTGGAGAGACAACGGTGAAAGTATCGGGCGAAGGCCTTGGCGGAAGAAACCAGCATCTTGCCCTGACGATGGCTAAAAAGGTGCAGGAAATACCCGGGATTACCTTTCTGGCTGGCGGTACTGACGGCAACGACGGAAATACTGAAATGGCTGGTGCGGTAATTGACTCAGAAACTATTCATAATGCACTTTCGATGAATATTGATCCCGACCGTTACCTGAGAGAATTTAATTCCTATAACTTTTTTAAAACGGTTGGAGGACACGTTTATACAGGGCCGACTTTAACCAACGTTATGGATATGGTAGTTGTAATAATAGAATAAGTGCATTTTGTTTTTGCTATATTTGATTTAAATCTGTTACAGGTAATATTTATATTTATTCTGAATGAAAGCTCTTGTTCTCGAAAAATATTATCATCTGGCATACAAAGATGTACCTGATCCAGATATAGCTCCCGATGAGGTTCTTGTACAGGTCAAAGCCTGTGGAATATGTGGTTCTGACATTCGCGGTTATGACGGAAGCACAGGAAGAAGGATTCCACCTCTCATAATGGGTCATGAAGCCTCAGGTGTAATTGCTGAAACAGGTTCTAACGTAACGGGATGGAGGGAAGGCGAAAGGGTAACCTTCGATCCAACAGTATACCGGCTCGATGACTGGTTTACTCTTAGGGGTATGTATAATATAAGCGATAATCGTGAAGTCCTTGGCGTATCACCCGGAACCTACAGGCGGCATGGTGCCTTTGCTGAATATATCGCTATTCCGCAACACATACTTTACAGGATTCCTGAGAATGTAACTTTCGAACAGGCCGCAATGGTTGAAGCAGTTGCAATGGCTCTTCACAGCATCAATATTGCTGAAATACGGTCAGGTAATACCTGTGTTGTGATAGGTGCCGGCATGATCGGTACTTTTATAATCAAGTTGCTCAGGATTTCGGGTGCATCATATATTATTGCTGTTGATATCAATGAGAAGCATCTGGTTAAAGCTGAAAAAGCAGGTGCTGATTTCTCCCTTCTGGTTCATGGTGATGATTTATCTGAAAAAATAAGATCTCTTACCTCGGATCGAGGCGCTGATATTGCTTTTGAGGCTGTTGGTCAGAATCAATCGTTCAATAATGCTTTCGCCGTTGTCAGGAAAGGCGGCAAAGTGGTACTTCTTGGGAATATTACACCAGTGGTAGATTTCCCCCTTCAAAAATTTGTTACAAGTGAGTTAAGAGTTCTGGGCAGCTGTGCCATAAATGGTGAATATGAGGAGGTTCTGAATTATATGAAAATGGGAAAGATAACTGTTGAGGACCAGATTTTGGCGGTTGCTCCTCTTTCAGAAGGGGCTGCCTGGTTTGAAAAATTATACAGGAATGAAGGCGAAGCTGGTAAAGTAATCCTGGTACCCTGACATAGCCGGTAATGAAGGAAAAGATTTTCAATATATCAATAGCAGGAAGCGGCTAAGTTGCGCATCTTCGTGCACAGGCTGTAAAAGAGATACCATGTTCATTGCGGGCATGACAGGTGTTGCAGGACCTCTGGTCAATGATATCTGGACAGTTCCCGGGGAGATGGATATGCTCAAAGAATGGGTAAAGCAGGATGTTGTATCAAAATATTCTTGTAAATTTAGCCTCCTGCAAATAAAGGAGTAGGAGGATAGTTGTTTAGTATGAAAAAGATTGTCTCTCTGGTATTTATAATATTCATTGTTTCAGCTGTGGCAGCACAAAAGGGTGCCCCTCTGTTAACTAATTTTATTGAAAGTCGCAATGTCGAGAATCAAAGCTGGGCGATTTGTCAGGATAATGACCGGGTGATGCTCTTTGCAAACCGCAAAGGTATTTCAATCTTCGATGGTGATGAATGGCTGACGCTGAGAATCCCGACAATACCTTATGCGATGAGGAAAAATCCTTCAACCGGGATAATCTATATAGGAGGTGATGATAATTTCGGATGCCTTGTAAAAGATCCTTATGGCTCGTACAGATACATCTCACTGTCAGGCGACTCACTAAAGACAGGGATAATTACAAAGATCATTTTTAAAGATCCGGTTATATGGTTTTACAGCGAGCAGTCCATTAGCCGGTATAATACTGAAACAGGGAAACTTGACCTTAAGCTGGACTCAAAGCCGGACAGGCTCTTTACCGGGATGTTTGTAACTCCCGGGAATACCTTCATTAATGTTATGGACGGAGGTCTCTTCAGACTTGAAAGCGATACTCTTTTTCCCATTGTAACAGGTTACCTGACTGAAAAGATTGATGTACTTTTTTCGCTTCCATATAATAATGATATGGTACTTTTGGGCCTGGGTAATAGTACGCTTTCCCTTTTTGACGGGATTAAATATTATGATTACCAGATAAAGGATGATGAATATTTAAAAGACAATATCTTGTCGGAAGGAATCATCCTGGGCGACACCGCTTATGCTTTTTCAACCCTGGAAGGTGGTGCCATAGTTGTTGATAAGAAGAGCGGTAAGGTCACTTTTACGATTAATAATCAGAATGAATTGCCTGATGATGAGGTGTTTGCCATTGGATCGGATGTCACCGGCGGCTTGTGGCTTTCTCACCAGTATGGACTGACCAGGGCCGATCTTAACCTTTCAGTAGCGAATTACTCCATTTTCCCTGGTTTGAATGGTAATCTTTCATCAGCAATGAGGTACAACGGTGACCTTTATGTAGCTACCAGTGAAGGAGTTTTTTATTTGTCAGAAATCAAGAACTATACTCATGAAGAGGTATTGATAAAGAACAGGCCGGTCGCTTTGCGGGGGACTGAGACTGTTGCAGCACCCAAGGAAGAACCGGAAAACCAGAGCAACAGGAAAAATATTTTTACAAGGATTTTCGGGAAGAAAATTACTATAGAGAAAACTCTCCCTGGAGTTACTGCCACGCAATCCCATAAGGTACCGGAACAACTACCTCAGATGAAGCCTGTTGCAAAATATACCCGTAAGACGATAAGCAAACTCAAATCCATAAATTATGTCTATAAAAAGATCGAGGGGCTGAATGAAAAGTGCAGGCAGCTTGTCGCCACGCCAAACGGTATTCTGGCTGCCACAAACAAAGGTCTTTTTATAATTGCTGACCATAAAGCTGTTTCAATTGCTGCAGACAGGCATATAAACTTCATAACATGGCAACCCTTTGATGGTGATTATTTTGTTGCAGCCACTGACGGTTATTTTTCAGTCACCTTCAGGGATGGCAAATGGACTGAATCGTTTACAGATCCTAAGTTCTCTGGTCCCGTTTATTCGGTCTTCCGGATGAATTCCAAAACTCTCTGGCTGGGAAGCGATGATGTAGCCTACCGGGCTACCCTTAATGATGTAAATAATACAATAAAATATTCTGCCTATTATTTAAAAAGCGATTTTCCGGAAAACTATATTGTTGATCTGATAAATGATACCGTTTTCCTGTTTACCGAATCGGGAATTCATTTTTTCAACAGTGACAATAATAGTTTTGACAAATACAAACCAGATAAATTCAACTTTTCTGATAATACTGACTTCTCAATTCCCTCATCAAATGAACCGCTTATAAGGCAACATGATTCCTGGATATTGATGGACTCTGAATCTGATATTAATAAACAGGATCTGTCACTTCTGAAATTATTTAATAATGTTGTTTCGGTTATTTCTGAGATAAAAGAACTGTGGGTGGTTGATGGTAATAACAGGCTTTTTGGAATCGATAGAATGAGAACTTCACATATTTCAACTGAAATTAATGTTCTTATCAAAGGCCTTTATAATAACAGGGGCACAAAATTCAATTTGGAGAATGTTACCTTCGAAAGAGGTGACAACGTTATTAATTTCCATATAGTAGCTCCGGGTTATCTTAAACAGAATACAACACAGTATCAATATTATATCAGTCAGATAATGACCGACTGGTCGCCCTGGTCTGTAAAAACACATTATGATAAATCAATTGCACGACCTGGCGATTATACTCTTCAGGTACGCGCGAGGGATCTATGGGGTAATATTGGACAACCGCAATCTGTCCGATTTACCATCAAAGCTCCTTTTATTAAGACTCCGGTTTTTTATGTCCTTTCAGGTGTAGCATTTCTGGTGCTTATCATTTTGGTTATAAGATTCAGGGAAAGGCAGTTACATTCTAAAAACAGGTTACTTGAAGATAAGGTAAAAGAGAGAACAGCAGAGATTGAAGCCCAGAAAGAGGAAATCACTGCAAGCATTGAATATGCCAGCAGAATACAGATGGCCATGCTTCCCATGGAAAATCATTTCAGAGAATCATTCACCGATTATTTTATCATTTTCAAACCCAGGGATATTGTCAGCGGCTATTTCTATTGGGTCGGGGAAGACAGCAATTCAATTTTCTTTACTGTTGCAGATTGTACCGGCCATGGCGTCCCGGGCGCTTTTATGAGTACTATGGGTATATCGACCCTTAACGAGATCATTGCCAATAATCATAATCTTCAGGCAAACACAGTACTTAACCTGCTTCGGCAAAAGACAATGAATTCTCTTCATCAGACCGGAAAGGAAGGAGAGGCTGCTGACGGGATGGATATCGCTTTCTGTGTCCTTAACAAGAGCAGGAAAACACTTCAATATGCAGGTGCATATAATCCGCTTTTCATTTTTCAGGGAGGGGAACTGAAGGAGTACAAGGCAGACAGGATGCCTATCGGTATTTACTATGGTGATGAGGCCTCTTTCACAAATTTTGTTATCAGGGTCTCCAGAGGTGATACTCTGTACCTCTTCTCTGATGGCTTTACAGATCAGTTCGGAGGTCCCGATTTTACCAAATACAAGAAGTTCAATCTTAAAAAGCTTTTATCAGAGATCTATTACCGGCCCATGATCGAACAGCGCAATATCCTTGAAGCTGAGCTTGCCTTCTGGAAAGGAAATTGTGACCAGGTAGACGATATTACTATTCTGGGTATAAGAATATAATTGTAGGCTGTTCATATTGGTAAAAATACTGACATTCTGACCCTTGCACCCATTCACCCATTCACGTCTTAAATAATATCATTATATTTATAGCTTAATCTGAATAGCAATGAAAATAAAATTTTTAGGTGCAGCTCGTGAGGTAACGGGCAGTAAGCATCTCATTATCACCGATTCAGGAAAGAGGTTACTTCTCGACTGCGGGATGTTTCAGGGTAAAGGCCTTGAAACTGACAGCATGAACAGAGAACTGGGAGTTAAGCCTGAAGACATAGATCATATAATACTTACACATGCGCATATTGACCATTCAGGGCTAATCCCTTACATGTACAAACGGGGGTTCAGAGGATCTGTTGTATGTACAAGCGCTACCCGCGACCTTTGTGCTATAATGCTTGCCGATTCAGGATTTATACAGGAGCATGATACATATACTTTTAATAAACGACGTGCAAAAAAGGGATTGCCTCTTGTAACGCCAATATATACACAAAAAGATGCTGTCGCCTGTATGAGTCTTTTTATTGGAGTTCCGGGGGATATGAATTTCAGGATAGACGAGAATATAAAAGTGAAGTTTACCAGTACAGGACATATGCTCGGAAGCGGTGTCGCAAACCTTCAGATAATAGAAAATGGACAGATAAAGAGAATTGCCTACACAGGAGATATAGGACGACAGGTAAGCAGGTTACTTGCACCGCCTGTCCCTTTTCCACAGGCAGATATTATTATTACGGAATCAACTTATGGTGACAGGCTTCATCATGACAATGAAGCAGCTGATGAAGAGCTTCTGAATATTCTGGTGGAAACCTGTGTCGGAAAAGGAGGGAAGCTTATTATACCTGCCTTCAGCGTTGGACGTACACAGGAGATTGTCTATGCCCTTGATAAGTTCTTTAATGCTGGTAAATTACCCAGGGTTGATATTTTTGTCGACAGCCCGCTGGCTGTAAACGCAACTACTGTATTCCGTATGCATACCGAATGTTTTAACGAGGACTTTCGCCGGCTGCTCCATGAGGATCCGGATCCTTTCGGGTTCAATAACCTGTTTTATATTACAAGACAGGAGGATTCGAAAAAGCTTAATGACCATAAAAAACCGTGTGTGATAATTTCGGCATCCGGGATGATGGAAGCCGGACGTGTGAAGCATCATCTTGCGAACAATATCTCCAATCCAAAAAATACTGTTCTTGCTGTAGGATACTGTGCACCTCCGACTTTAGGAGCCAGGATACTTGGTGGCGCCAAGGAAGTATCAATACATGGTACAGTATATCCTGTAAAAGCTGAAATAAGGAAAATAGAATCATTTTCTGGCCATGGCGATTATAAAGAGATGATTCAATTCCTTGGATGCCAGGAAAAAAGTGCCGTTGAGGAGACTTTTATAGTTCATGGTGAATATGAGACTCAGAAAAAGTATGTTGCCAGGCTTCAGAATGAAGGTTTTAAACATCTCGAGATTCCTGCTAAAGGCCAGGAGTATGAAGTGTTATAAGAAATTTCATCTGAGCCTTTGAGAAAATAATTGATCTGATATTCAGCCTAATACATCTATCTCGTGATGAACTTCCTGAGTTCTTTTCTCACAGATTTATAATCAGGAAATAGTTCTCCAAGAAGCCCGTAAAAATTTTTCCCGTGATTATGAGACTTCAGATGACATAATTCATGAATAATTACATATTCGGTAAATTTCAAATCGAGTTTTATAAGTTCGGAACTTATAGTTATTACTCCTTTTGATGAACAGCTTCCCCACCTGCTTCGCAGTCTTTTTACTTTAACAGCCGAAGGAGAGAAGTTATAATTCTTATATTTTAACAGTATTACTTTCATTTCTTCATTAATATTTTCCTGAGCCTTCATAAAGTACCATTTGTCGACAGCCGCCCTGACCTTATTCTTGTTTTCGGGTTCAGGCAATCCGGCCTCAAGTATATTATCATATTGTCTGACAAATGGTTTTGCAGATCGTGTCAGTTTCAAATGAACTTCCCGGCCCATGAAAAGATGAAGTTCCCCTTCAGTATATTCTTTGTTATTGTTAATTCTGGTCAGCTTCGAATGACTTTCCAGGTGCTTCCTGATCCAGTCTGACTTCTCCCCGATATATTTTTCAATAACTTTTAATGAGGTTCTGTAAGGAGCCCTTACAGTAACTCCACGTGTCGGACTCACAATAATACTTATAGTCTTCCGTTTCGAAAATACCAGGATATATTTTATTTCTTCCATTTCTTAAAAAAACGTAACATAATGTTAAAAAAAATATAAAAACTCTTTTATTCTTCTATTCTGGGAATAAACTGATTATTTTTGAAGTCTATATAACTAAAGAGTGTTAAAAAGAAAAATTTTAAAAGAATATATACCCGTATCGATTCAAAAAAACGTTATACAGACATTCTTTGCTTAGGTTAGTTAGGTTAGTTAGGTTAGTTTCTAGATCATATGGGGGATAAAACGGGTGGTTGTCTGTACCACCCGTTTCATTTTAAAATAAATCGCAAAACGTACAATTTTTTCATGCAGCTTTAATTGTCAACAGGGTTATCTCCGGCGGCATCCAGATTCTGAAAGGTATTGCCAGAACACCCAGCCCACGGTTAACGTACAGGTACTGAACTCCTTCAAAATATAGACCGTTCCAGCGAGGATATAAGTATTTAGCCGGACTCCATCTGAATGTCTTTGTCAGTATACCCATTTGCATTCCATGTGTATGACCCGCAAATGTCAGATCAATATCAGTTCTTCTAACAACATCCTTAATCCATTGATTCGGATCGTGACACAGCAGAATTTTAAAATCAACACTATCTCCTTTTTCCATAATATTCAAAGGGTCGCTGTATATTATATGTGAGTGTTTTCCTGCCGTTCTGACCCCAATCAACTCAAGCTTTGAGCCATTTATATCAACTATGGTATTCTCATCATTCAATACCCGGTATCCCGATGCACTTATTAGTTCGTCCATCTTATTTATAATATTCAGCCTGTCAGAATCAGTTGCTACCGGGAAGTAGGTTCCCATATCGTGATTTCCAAGTACCGCATAATTTCCATACCTGCTTCGCTCTTTGGAAAGAATTGTATCGCATCGGTCAAATTCCCTCCATCCATAGCTGATAAAATCGCCGGTATTAATAATAATATCAGGCTTATAGCTGTTCATCGTGTCTACTATTTCCTGCAGAAAGTCATTGTGACGATAAAATGAGCTGAGATGGAGATCAGATATTTGGGCGATCTTCAGTCCGTCAAGGCCGGGATGAAGCCCTTTTATCCTGATAACCACATTTTCTGTTTTAACATTGTATCTGGTATAAAATGTTGCCCAGGCCACTATAGACAAAATGACCAATGATAAAATTATTCCGGAACGTGTAAGCCATCTGGCATGCCCTCCTTTTCTTAATCTTAAAAGTTTACCGGAGAAATGCAGGGAAATAAGTATTATCCTCGGAAATACAACTGCACAAAGCAATCCTGTAAGATCCATATGATCAGCAATATTTGCAGGATTATCATAATTGCCCCTGTACAGAGTAACTTTTATTAACAGGAACCATAACCAGAAGCTCAGGATAAAATTTATAACAAGTGAGAAGAAGAATTTTATGCGCGATGTGTTGTAAAAATACTCCTTAAGAACAATGAAGGTAAGAACTTCAGTAAGGATGAGCAAAATAAAAAACCACATGATCAATTTAATTATCTATAAAAATACTCAAAATAAATATAATGATAATTCATAAATTCGCTCCGGTTAATAATTGACATGGGTACAATAGTCAGATTTTATGAACCTTCTTTTTCCCCTGACAGGCAGCTGACTTATTCGGTCATAGCAGCCCGCTTCAGAGGCAGATGGATCTTTGTTCGTCACCAGCAAAGGGATACATGGGAAATAGCCGGCGGCCATATTGAACATGGAGAGTCACCTTCCGGGGCTGCCGAAAGGGAGCTGACTGAAGAAACCGGGGCAAAAGCTTTTAAAATTGTCTGCATAGCAACCTATTCGGTCGAAAAAGAGGGTAACACAGGTTATGGGCGACTTTTCTTTGCTGATGTAACCTCTCTCGGTCCTGTACCTGATATTTCTGAGATTGCGGAGATCGAATTGATGGATCATCTTCCGGAAAACCTTACATATCCTGATATCCAGCCTGTTCTCTTCCTGAAGGTAAATGAATACCTTTCAGAAAGGCAATAATTTTAAATATATTCAAAAGTGACTTTCTTAAGCCACTTTTCTTCAAGCAGACGAGCTATCCTTTTTACAACTGTGCGTCTTATTTCGAGTTCCACGGGAAGCGTTGGATCCTGGTGGGCTATGTTGATACGGGTTCCTATAATGAAATGGATCTCATCACTTTCCATAACCATTCTCACGATCTTGTCGGCAGGTCCCTTTCCCAGCCTTACACTGTTATTATATGTCTTCAGTATCTCATTGACCTTCTGTAGTGTCAGTATTCCTTCGGTGACAAGATCAATACCTTCAAGGAAACTTTCCGGTGGCAGTTCAGGATCTTCAAATACAAGCTCGTCAACTATTGTCCTGTTAAGTTCTCTTGCCACTATATCAGCAGTTGTGCCTCCGCAGAGAATTACCTTCCCGTCAAAGCCGATCACCCGGGCAGCAAGATCTTTGTCTTTTTCTTTTTCATAAGGAGGGCCGGTACATAACAGTAACTTTCGTGGTTCGCGGAAATATATTATAGCACAGCTAATATCGTCTTTTGCTTTATAAGCATCGTTTTTATGGGCCATAGTTACAATTTTCCCTGCAAGAGTTATCGCTGAAATTGATGGCTCGCCTGAGACCAGAGATGCTGCATATGAGGCGACATTATCCCTTTCCCATCCGAATGGGAATGATTCGCTTCCCATTCCGCTTTGCGAGACGCCGTCGGAACAGAAAATTATCCTGTCTTCTTTTGCAGGAATGAATGTGCATGTCCTAAGTATTTTTCCGGAGTTTCTGCCTTTATCGAGGGTGACCTTCTTCCATTGAGGGTCAAAAATAGTATTACCCTTAAGTATGATTGTGGGAGGATTGTCATATTCCAGGATTGTTGCCCTGCCGCTGCTTTCAATATCAATAATTGTAAAGGTGGAATAGCTTATTTTACGATCGCTGCAGACAGGTAACGTATTCATAATTATCTCTGCGATACGATCCACTTCCTTATGTTCCCGGGTAAAATTCAGTGCCATTGTTGCAGTTAATGTGGCAAGAATATTGGCTTTGACACCGTGGCCCATACCATCAGATAAGACTGCTATGACCCTGTCTTCCTCCTTAATATACCTGTAAAGAAAAACATCGCCGCAGATCCTCTCCTCGTCATGGTTCCTCTGCTGACTGTTAACCTCAATAAAGAAATCTTTCTGCATCAGCTTTTTTCATGATTATTTCCGGAGTTACTTCTTTTCTTGTATGACTCCATAATGGAGTTGAGCATCTGTTCAGTTTCTGAGGCTCCTTCCCCAAGAAGAAATCCGATTTTCTGAACCATTTCAAGGTTCTTTTCAATAACCTCACTCACCCTGCTTATCACCTCTTCACCCTGTACCTCAGGTGAGTAGAGGTCGCGGATCACGGCTCCGCACATCCTGTTCTTCTTAATCGGGAAGATCGAAATATTCAGCATTTTCCCTTCAAAATGAATATCCTTGCTCACAACCGGTTCATCCTCCTTTAATACAAACGTGAACATGTTATAGGCGCTGAAAGGTATTAGCGTTTTAAGGTCGGCGCCGGCCAGTCCGGGGATCACTTCAGAAATAGCTTTTGCATCTTCTCCGATAATATTTATAAAGCTCTGGTTCGAGTGTAGTATTTTAAGGTTTTTGTCGACTATTACCACACCCGTTGGCAGCTTTTCAAGCATATTATTCATCATATCCGATGTGCTCTGAGCCATCTCCTTTTCTCTCTGTGCCAGCTCTTCTGATTCCTTCAAAGCTTTCTTTGTATCTGCTAGCTTCCTGTTTGTCTGACGAAGTGTCTCAATATATTCATTTTTATTACGCAGATTGAAAGTATGGCACATTTCAGGTATTGCAAGACCTTTTGCCACCGTGGATGCAAAATCGCGGCACGATATATATCCGCAGGCTCCGCAATTCAGCTCATCATCAGGGTCGTTTTTTCCGATTATTTTAAGGACTTCATTTACAGCCTCTTCAGGCGGCTCCGGGATCCTCTGGTCATCAGACCTGAATTTCCTTGAAAAATCAAGCCCTGCCCATCTGTCCATATTTTTCTGCCATAAAGATTTATCGAGGGTGCCGGCTCTTTTTTCGGCGTAAGTGCTTACCAGTGCTCGTCTCCTGAAACGCTCCCTGTGATGCTCCATTCCCGGACCCAGCAGGCAGCCATGACAAAAGAAAAGGTTGAAATGATGATGTATTGTGTCGGTATATTTATCGAATTCGATGATGGCGTCAAGGACGTCTTCCTTTCCGGAAGCAGTAATCACTCGGCTCGAAACCATATCGCGTTTTAGACCTCCGGCCTGTATTATTCCTGCAGGCAGAGGATAGAGAGCCCCCCAGTATCCGAAAGGAGGATCAAAATCAGACATTTTAACCAGGCGCTCCTGTATTTTAAATTCTTCAAAAAGCTGCCTCAGTTCAATGAAGGTAAGTACACCTTCAATAAGGCTACCCTTTTTATATAACAGAGCTTCATCTTTAGCATCAATACAGGGTCCGATCTGTACAGTCGCAACATCTTTACCATATAATTCTTTCACTACCATTGCTGTTGCCACCATCGGTGAAACCAGCGGCGCCAGGTTAGGTGTAAGCTCGGGGTGATATTTTTCAATGATCTTTACAACTGACGGACAGTTGGCAGTTATATAGTATTTACCTTCCGCCTGGCTGAAGAGCTCTGCATATTTCAAAGCAATAAGATCTACTCCGAAGGATACTTCATGGACAAAATCAAAACCGAGCGAACGGATCATGGCTACAAACTTTCTGTAGTCAGTTATATCGTCAAATTCCGAGGCGATGCTTGGTTCAATTAATGCTGCCATTCTTCGCGATGATGCCAGGAGACGCTTTACTTCCTCTGTTGAATTGCGGAATTCAATTGCATGCGGAGAACATGAAACAAAGCATAGCCCGCAACCTACACATCTGTCGCTGAGGATCGTGGGGTGAGGTTTCTGCGACCTCACTTCAATCGCATTTACGGGACAGACCCTGACACAGGAATAAGAATTCCTGCACTTATCGTCGTTTATATTGAGAACAGGTCTAATGTTGTTCATATCTATTCCTTCCACGGTGGTTTACTTGATTTTTGCTAATTCCTGCTCAAGGATACCCTCAATAGTGGACAGGGTAACTCCTTCTTTTATAACATCATTGATTTGCAGATTCGGACCATTACTGCAGTGGCCCATGCAACGGACTCCTTTAAAAATGACCTTATCGTCGAGATGATTCTTCCTGAGATATTCCTTTATGAACATTACAACATCTTTGTTTCCTCTTGAAAAGCAGGAACTGCCGAGACAGATATGCATCTCAATTTCTCTGGCCATATGGTCTACTGTTTATAAAAAAACAACAACATCAAATGTAATAATTATTTCTGAGGGGAGAAAATGCTTCAAAAGAGGATATTACCCGTTTATAATCGTCATGTCAGCTATTGTTATTATTCCTGATCGGGTAAGACTAAGTAATTTATAATATTATAAGACATTGATATATAATAATATAAAATGTTTTACAAATGAAATGGATTTTTAATTTTTATTGTTAATATAAAAACAATGTTATTTTATTAACAATAAAATATTTATATTTGTCTGTAGTTATTTTAGTAATGAGCATCGAAATTGATTTGATCTTTAAGAAGTATAAGCCCGGAAGAAGAGAAGACCTTATTCCGCTTCTCCAGGAAATACAGGAAAATAATGGATATCTGTCGGAAGATGTAATTGTAAAAGCCGGGGTTTACACCGGGCTGAGCACGACCAAGATATATGGTCTTGCCACATTTTACGATCAGTTCAGGTTTATTCCCTGCGGCAAAATTCAGATTAAGGTATGCCATGGCACATCCTGTTTTCTTAATGGTTCGCAGGCCGTAATAAATAGAATAAAAGAAGAGACCGGATTGCAGGCGCGGCAAACCAGTCGCGACGGTCTGCTAAGCTATGATATCGTTACATGTATGGGAGGTTGCAATAACGGGCCTGTAATAAGTGTTAACGGCGAATATTACACGTTCGTTAAACCTGAACAGATCCCCGACCTTATTAAAAAGATAAGGTATATTATTGAAAATGATTGAATGGAAGGGTTAAAAAAAATTCTGATTGATAAAGTTCTGCTCTACGAATCAGACTCGCTTCCTGCCGAGACTGAAAAAATTCTCAGGGAAGTGAGACATGAGAAGAACGACCATGCAGTTATTTATATTTCTTCAGGTACAAGCAGTATTATTGCAGGTTCGGAGAAGACAGGCCTGGCGATAAAAGCATATATCAATGAAAATGCTCCGGGAGCTGAACTTGTACAAGTTGGCTGCACCGGTCCAGCAAATTTTGAACCCCTGGTCTGTTTTCAGTTACCGGGGAAAAATAAATTGTATTTCAGGAATATAACCGAAGAGAAGGTTGAACCTTTATTGAATGGTCTTTTCCATAATGATATTAACCGGGATGACCTGGTTGGTCAGAGCGGAGGACAAGGATTTGAGGCATGGCCCGGTTTCCCTTTCATCGACGACCTGCCTTTCTTTTCATTTCAGAAAAGGGTAATCCTGAATAATTGTGGCTGTTATGATCCGGAAAATATAGAGGAATATATTGCAAGGAGCGGTTACCGGGCTTTTGTAAAGGCCATAAGAAATTATACTTACGAGGAAGTTTGTAACATAATAGAGATCAGTGGATTGAGAGGAAGAAGCGGTGGAGGATTCCTTACAGGGTTCAAA
Source organism: uncultured Rikenellaceae bacterium (assembly GCA_964526345.1). Lineage (GTDB taxonomy): Bacteria > Bacteroidota > Bacteroidia > Bacteroidales > VadinHA17 > LD21. The sequence goes on along the minus strand of CAZGKI010000002.1, from coordinate 72,229 downwards.
TGGAAACAGGCTCTTAATACAATAGCCTCTTCGCGCTACATGATTTGCAATGCAAAAGAGAGCGATCCCGGCGCCTTTACTGACAGAACCATACTTGAAAGTGATCCTCACAGGCTTATCGAAGGCATTGCCATTGCTTCTTATGCAATTGGCGCATCCACGGCTTTTGTCTTTTTCCGTCAGGGTTCAGAGCACGCAAGACGAAGACTTCAGAGAGCTATAGATAATGCCAGGGATTTTGGCCTGATCGGTCATAATATAATGTCGAGCGGTTACAACCTCGATATCTTTATACGTATTGAACCCGGCGCATTTGTTTGCGGAGAAGAAACGGCTCTTATCAGCACTCTGGAAGGCAGGCGCGGAATGCCGCAGCTAAAGCCTCCTTATCCTTCAACCTTTGGATTATTCGGAAAACCAACGGTTATAAACAATGTAGAGACCCTGATGAATGTACCGCTCATAATGCAAAACGGTCCTGAGTGGTTTCGTGCGCTCGGAACGGAAAAGAGTCCCGGAACTAAAGTATTTGCTGTTGCTGGCAAAGGACGTATGTCGGGGGTTATTGAGGTCGAGATGGGTACCTCAATCCGTACCATTGTTGAGGACATTGCTGATGGCATAAAAGAAGGAAAGGAACTGAAAGCGATACAGCTTGGCGGAGCAACTGGTTCATTTATAACATCTGAAGATCTTGATATTACGGTCGATTTTGATGTTATGAAAGAAAATGGCATAGGAATGGGTGCAGGTGGTTTTGTAATCATTGATGAGAATACCTGTATGGTCGACCTGGTAAGATATTATATGGAATTTATCCGCAATGAAAGTTGCGGTAAATGTATTCCCTGCCGTGAGGGAACAGGACGAATGCTGGGGATATTTGAAAGTGTTGTAAAGAAACCGTTAAGCGAAGATTCCGGTACCACACTGGAACGGTTTAAAGGTGTGATGCAGCTTGAGACAATCGCTTCCGTAATGAAAGATACTTCTCTGTGCGGGCTGGGACAAATGGCGCCGAATCCTTTTCTGAGCGCACTTAAGAATTTCAGGGAGGAATTCGAGGAACATATTTTTGACAGGAAATGCAGGGCAAATGTTTGCAGGGGATTAAGAACATTTTCAATCGATGTAGATAAATGTACCGGTTGTACTGTTTGTGCCGCAAAATGTCCTGTTAATGCAATTTATGGTACGCGGCTTCAGCCATTTTTCATAGTCGAAGAGAAATGTACGGGGTGCGGGATATGCTTTGATGTTTGTAAGTTCAGCGCAGTAATAGTCAAATAGGCATTATGTTTTTCTCAATACAGGTAAATAACAAGAAGATCAAAGCTGAAAAAGGAGAGACAATTCTTTCAGCACTTAACCGTAACGGGATTATTATTCCAACCCTGTGCAGGATGAAGGAGTTTACACCTACAGGCGCCTGCAGGATGTGTGTTGTTGAGGTTGAAGGACGTGACAGGCTGGTTACTGCCTGTTCACAGCCTGTTGAAGAATGGATGAAAATCAAAACACATTCTCCCAGGGTTATCACTGCAAGAAAAACTATCGTGGAACTTCTTCTTTCCAACCATCCCGACGACTGTCTCTACTGTGATAAAAACCTGAACTGTGAACTGCAACGTCTTGCAGAAGAGCTCAATATAAGGGAACGGCGTATCAGGGCAAGGAGAATAAAACCAAGGCTTGATCAATCGAGCCCTTCCATAGTAAGAGAATTATCAAAATGCATACTCTGCGGCAGATGTGTAAGGGTTTGCGAAGAGGTCATAACATCAACCTCACTTGATTTTATAAACAGAGGAAGCCTTACGCATATAGGTCCGGCCATGGACCGCGACTTTAATTTCTCAAGCTGCATCCACTGCGGCCAGTGCGTACTGGTGTGTCCTACAGGTGCTCTTCATGAAAAACATAATATCACAGAAGTACAGGAATATCTTAATAATCCTGAAATCGTGAAGGTTATACAATATTCTCCGCTTGTTGCCTCAGGTATTGCTGAAGAGCTCGGCATGAAATACAACAGGGAATTCGACCGCATTCTAAATGCCGTTCTCAGAAAGATAGGTTTCGATAAGGTCTTTACAACAGGCACCGGCACAGATATTTGTATATTTGAAATTACAGATCAGGTTCTGGAGAAGATTAATAATGAATCAGATACGCCTTTATATATTTCAGCTTGTCCTGCCTGGGTTAAGTATGCAGAACAGGTTATGCCGGAGTCTATCCCGGCTCTTTCAACCATAAAATCGCCGCAACAGATAACAGGTGCATTGATAAAGACGCTTGTTGCCCGGCAGTCAGGCGTGAAACCGGAAAAGATCTTTTCCGTGTCGGCGACACCCTGTCTGGCAATGAAATTCGAAGCAAGACGCGATGGTATGATGCGGAAAGGAATAAGTGATGTAGACTCGGTAATGACAGTCAGGGAACTGGCCAGGCTTATAAGACTATATGGGATTGACATCACAAATTCAAACCTGGAACCGGCCGATGAGCCTATATCAGGAAGCAGTTCTGCTGCCGCTCTTGCAGAAGTGTCAGGTGGATTGACTGAAGGAGTGATACGATCGCTTTTTTACCTTAAGCTCGGTAAAGAACCGGATAAACAGCTTCTTAAAAAAATACGCGCGGGAGGATCATTCCGGGAATCCGTAATACAATTGGGAGATAATGAGCTCAGAGTGGCTGTCGTAGATGGTCTTACAGGACTTGAAAAGCTTAAGTTATCAATTGCGGCAGGCAACAAATATGATCTTGTCGAGGTTATGGTGTGTCCGGGAGGGTGCATAAACGGTGCAGGTCTTCCTTACACCACTCTGAAAAATGACAAAAAAAGACGTGCTAAAATGATTTACCAGGCCTATGAAACGGATGCTATAAGCATTCCGCATAAATCCCCGGTACTGATTTATTTATATGAAAAACTTATTAAAGGAAACAGTGAGATTGCTGATAAAGCGATCTTTCATACTCACTTTGAGAAGAGAAATGTGTTGCTTTAATAATCAACTTCACCGAATATGCTTGTCTATACTATAAAAGAGCTTTGCCGTACATGTTATACATGTGTGAGGGAGTGCCCGGCCAAGGCCATACGTATTGTGGGTGGACAGGCAGAGGTTATTGATGATAGATGCATAGCCTGCGGCAACTGCACAAAGGTATGCAGCCAGGGTGCCAAAGTATTCCTCAACACAACCGGGAGAGCTCTGAAACTGCTGGAGCAAGAGCCGGATGTTGCCGCAATCATAGCTCCAAGTTTTCCTGCAGAATTCTCAGAAATAAGTGATTACAGAATACTTATTGGAATGATAAGGGCTGTTGGCTTTAAATATGTCAATGAAGTCTCTTTTGGAGCAGATATTGTAGCTGCCAAATATAAAAATCTTGTGAATGAGAGCAGGCAATATTATATAACATCAGATTGTCCGTCGATTGTAAATTATGTAAAATATTACCATCCTGTTCTTGCCGACAAGCTTGCTCCGGTCGTTTCGCCGATGGTGGCCATGAGCAGGGTGGTCCGCAAAAGATACGGCGATAAAACGAAAATTGTTTTCATAGGTCCGTGTGTGGCTAAAAAAGCTGAAAGCAATGAGATCGATGAGGCGATAACCTTTACCGAGCTGAGAGATCTTTTTGAACAGCTTGTTATTTCACCGGAAAATATCACACCCTCTGATTTTGATCCTCCTGTCGGCGGCCGCGGAGCTATCTTCCCTGTAACAAGAGGTTTACTGCAGACAGCAAATATCAATGATGATACTATTACCGGAAACATAATTGCAGCAGAAGGAAGGATCGGCTTCCAGGAGGCTCTGAAAGAGTTTGAAGCAGGTCTCATAAAAGACCAGCATATGGAACTTTTGTGCTGCGAAGGCTGCATCATGGGGCCGGGATTGTCGAAAAACGGAAAACAATATAACAGAAGGGCGCTTGTCAGTGCATATGCCGGTGCCAAGATGAAAGAGATAGATCAGGAAAGGTGGCATTCTGACCTTGCGGAATTTTCACAGCTCGATCTTTCAATACATCATGTAGCAGAGGATCAGAGGCTTGCGCTGCCAGCTGAAAGGGAGGTCAATGAGATTCTTATCTCTATGGGCAAAAATTCAAGAAAGGACCAGCTTGATTGCGGAGCCTGTGGTTATGAAAGCTGTGTGGAGCATGCTATAGCAATAAAAAAGGGATTGGCAGAAGTAGAGATGTGTCTGCCGTATACCATTGAGAAGCTACATAAGTCGGTAAAAGATCTTGCCCTGTCAAACGAGAAGCTGAGTTCGATGAAGCAGGCTCTTAAGCAATCGGAAAAACTTGCACATATGGGACAGCTTTCGGCCGGTATTGCACACGAGTTGAATAACCCGCTGGGAGTTGTAATAATGTACAGCAATATCCTTCTTGAGGAGAGCAACACCGACGACCCTGTCAGGGAGGACCTCAAGCTGATTGTCGAACAGGCAGGGCGATGTAAGAAAATTGTTGCAGGACTGCTTAACTTTGCAAGGAAGAATCAGGTCAACCACCAGCTCGTGAGTATACGGGATCTGGTAAACCATAGTCTTGAAAGCGTTATCATCCCTGAAAAAATTATAGTAAAGACGGAAGACCACACAACAGACCCGGAAGCAATGCTCGATGCAGAGCAGATGATGCAGGTCTTAACCAACCTGATAAAAAATTCCATCGATGCGATGGCAGGAGGAGGAGAAATAAATATCATACTGGGAGATACTCTCGGTGAAGTGAATATAACAGTAAGCGATACCGGCATGGGAATTAAGGAAGATGACAGAACAAAGATCTTCGAACCATTTTTTACGACCAAAGGCCTTGGGCAGGGTACAGGACTTGGTCTTGCTACTGCTTATGGAATAGTGAAGATGCATAAAGGACAGATCACTGTGGAATCCAATAATGACTCTTTGAAAGGGCCGACCGGGACCAGTTTCAGAATTGTCCTGCCAAGGAGGAAGGGGTGAGTGGATGAAGAAGAGAAGGGGAGATCGGAACGAAGTGAAGATTCCGCAAAGCGGAGAGTGGGAGACAAAGAGTGAAACGACGAAGTTCCGCGCAGCGGAAAGGAGGAACGTGAAACCAATTACTGTGAATTAATTAACAATTAATCATATTTATCATATTATCTTACGGAATTAACGAATTATCAGAAATTTGTAAAAAATGAAGAAGAGTGATGTTACGATTCTGGTGGCTGATGATGATCCTGATTATCTTTTTCAGACAGTTTTTAGCCTTAAAAAGGCTGGATATAAGACAGTTGCAGTGGAGAGCCAGGCAGAAGCTGAATCGGTAATTGACAATTTTAAACCTGATCTGGCATTATATGACCTGATGATGGAGAATGACGACAGCGGATTCATTTTGTGTTACAAAACCAAAAGGAAATATCCTGATGTACCTGTGATTCTCGCAACGGCAGTATCACATGAAACAGGAATCTCCTTCAGTCTTGATTCTGAAATGGAGAAAGCATGGATAAGAGCAGATGTATATCTTGAAAAAGGTATAAGACCTGAGCAGCTCGACCAGGAAATAATGAAGCTATTAAAACTCTGAAATGGCAGTCCTAACAGTACTTGTAATTGATGATGAGCCTGGAATAAGGTCGGGAGTAGCGCGTATACTTCGCGACTTCCATGTCACATATCCTTTCATGGACGAAGACTATACCTTTGATATTCTTGAGGCTCCGACAGGTGAGGAGGGTATATCAGTAATAGAACGGGATAAACCTGATATAGTTCTTCTTGATAATAAATTACCGGGAATGCAGGGTGTGGAAGTTCTTGAATACATCCGGGAAAGGAAGTACGATATTGTTGTAGCCATGATCACTTCCTATGCATCACTCGATGTGGCTGTAAGGGCAACGCGGGACGGTGCAACAGATTTCATACCCAAACCTTTTACTCCACAGGAACTGAAATCGAGCATAGAAAATATAACCAAACAACTATATCTCAAAAGAATAACACATAAGCTTAAGCAGGATGGGAAAAAGATAAGATACCAGTTTCTCTCTGTCCTTTCTCATGAGCTTAAAGCTCCGCTAAATGCGCTGGAGGGTTACCTGAGAATGATGCAGGACAAACAGGCAGGCGACAGAATTGATGATTATGCAGAACATATAGACAGGTCGCTTCAGCGGATACAGGGTATGCGTAACCTGATAATGGACCTTCTCGATTTTACAAAGATAAGGCTGGAGAGAAAAGATGAAAAGATCCAGGAGGTAAACCTTGCTGATGTTGCATCAGGAGCTATGGCCACAGTTCAGCCATATGCAATCCAGATGGAGGTGAGCGTTAACCTTGAAATCAGATCAGAGGTAAAAATCATGGCCGATCCTGACGATATGGAGATCGTATTCAATAACCTGATCTCTAATGCTGTAAAGTACAATAAATTCGGAGGGAAAGCAGATATAACAATTGACAGTTCCGATACCGATGCCATAATAATTGTTACGGATTCAGGAATAGGTATTGAAAAGAGAGACTCGGAAAATCTTTTTACCGAGTTTGTAAGGATAAAGAATGAAAAAACAAAAAATATTACAGGCAGCGGCCTGGGATTATCAATTGTTAAAAAAGTTATTGAACTGTACCATGGAACGATAAAAGTCGACAGTACACCCGATGTAGGTACAACATTTACTATCAGGCTGCCAAAAAGGACAACTGTGATAAACTGAAAAAAATATTGACCTGAATATATTATAGATTAGCATAAATGATTATCTTACAACCGTTTGGGGTCTTTTGTTAAACTTTACTTGCAATTAAATCAAAAAATGATGAAACTACCGGGAAAAACAGTAGAAAGGTTAAGTGAATACAGGAGGACACTCCTGGAATGTCTTAATGAAAAGAAGAACTTCATCTTTTCTCACGATCTTGCAGCACGTCTGCATATTACAGCCGTACAGGTAAGACGCGACCTTATGCTTATAGGTTATTCATCCGTTCAGCGCAAAGGGTATGATGTTAAAGAGCTTATCGATACTATCGGCACAATTATCGACTCTGAAAAGAGCCTGAATGTTGCAGTGATCGGTATTGGAAATCTTGGACGTGCTGTTGCCGGGTATTTCAAGGGGAAAAGATCCAAACTTAACCTTGTAGCCTCGTTCGACACAGACCCCCAGAAGATAAATAAGGTAATTTCCGGCGTTAAATGTTACTCCAACAGTGAAATGGAAAAAATGATCAGGGATCTTGATATTAAAATTGCGATCATAACTGTTCCTCCGGATTATGCAAAAGAGATCACTGACGAAGTTGTACGTTACGGAATAAAAGGCATCCTTAATTTCACTACAATACCTCTTAATGTGCCGGCATGGGTCTATCTTGAAGAATATGATATGATAACTTCGATAGAGAAAGTGGCATATTTCGTCAAAGAGAACAAGGTTTAGCTTCCATGCTGTAATATGAAAATATTCAGAGGGTTTGAGGAGGTCCGGGGTATTAAAAATCCTGTAGTCACTACCGGATCATTCGACGGAGTCCACATCGGTCATAAAATTATACTTAACCGTCTCAGGATGCTAGCGAAGAAGCATAATGGCGAGTCAGTTCTTATTACTTTCGATCCGCACCCCCGGAAAGTGTTGTATCCCGATTCAGCAGGCAAAGATCTCAAGCTCATCAACTCAAACGAGGAAAAACTTGAACTGCTTCGTGAGGCAGGACTCGATAATATTATTATCGTAAAATTCACCAGGGAATTCTCCAGGATAACCAGCGAGGAATTTGTCAGGGATTATCTACACGATATTCTGAATGCCAGGGTTGTGGTCGCAGGGTTTAATCATCATTTTGGGTTTAACAAAGAGGGCGATTATAAACAATTATGGGGCTGGAGGGCGAAGTATGATTTTGAGGCCGAAGAGATCCCTGAACAGGAGGTTCAGCACGAAACCGTGAGCTCAACAAAGATCCGTAAAGCAATAAGCGAGGGATACATTCAGCGGGCTAATGCTTACCTCGATCATTATTATATGATTATGGGGATCCCGATAAAATTTTTTCACGGTGGAAGAGCTGAATTGCCTTTAATGCTTAAAATGCCGGTTACTGAAGAGTGTAAGATCTTACCTGCTACAGGTATCTATGCAGTATCGGTTTTATGCTGTGAAATGAATATCAAGGGTATGGCACTTATTCAGCAGGAATCCGGCAGTAATCCGGATGTGCTTCTGCATATTTTTGAAAATGAAGAAAAATTTGCAGGTAATAAAACTAAAGTCTTTTTTCATAAAATGATACATGGAACTGTGAACCTGTCAGATATAAAAGCTTCACATACAATAGAGTTCGCAAAAGCTGAAATATCGGAGCTCATTTACTGATTTGTGTCATTTCCCATGACAGAATTTCTGCGTACCTTCGCATTTTATTTAGGGTAATTGAATTATGCATTTTTCGCCTCAAAAACTTAAGATTCCTGATCAGCGAATGAAACCATTCATTGATCCGGATGAGATATGGAGCTTTATAAATAATACAAAGCCTGATAAGCAGAGGGTCAGAGAGGTAATTGCAAAGTCACTTGGGAAAAACCGTCTGACGATGGAAGAGACGGCGGTCCTTATCAATTCGGTTGGGACAGAGCTTTCTGAAGAGATACAGGATGGCGCCAGGGAACTTAAAGAGAAAGTATACGGTAACCGTATTGTCCTTTTTGCTCCACTTTATGTAGGCAATAAATGCACAAATAATTGCCAGTATTGTGGCTTCAGGATGTCAAACCTCGAAGCCATAAGGAAGACCCTGAGCAATGACGAGATAATAAAAGAAGTTGAAGCTCTTGAAGATAACGGGCAAAAGCGGCTGATTCTGGTATATGGAGAGCATACTGATTATTCGGCCGATTATATTGCTCATACTGTCAGAACTGTTTATGGTGTAAAAAAAGGAAAAGGAGAAATAAGGCGTGTAAATATAAATGCAGCTCCTCTTGATATTGAAGGTTTCAGAAAGGTTGGTGAAGCAGGAATAGGAACTTACCAGATCTTCCAGGAAACATATCATCCTGAAGCTTATAAGCTTTATCATCTCGGTGGAAAAAAGAAAGATTACATCTGGCGTCTTACAGCTCTCGACAGGGCACAGGAGGCAGGAATAGATGATGTTGGGATAGGCGCTCTCTTCGGTCTTTACGACTGGCGGTTTGAAGTGCTCGGGCTCCTCCGTCATACAAACCACCTGGAAGCATGCTATAATGTAGGACCGCATACAATTTCTTTTCCGAGGATCAAAGATGCACTAAGTCTGAATATAAATGCAACCTGGCAGACTAATGATGATGAATTTAAAAAGCTTGTTTCAATTCTCAGACTGGCAGTTCCTTATACCGGACTGATACTTACTGCAAGAGAATCTCCGGACGTTAGGAGAGAAGTCATGCAATATGGTGTATCACAGATAGATGGAGGCACAAAACTGGAACTTGGATCATATTCGGATTCAAAAAATGAAGAGCAGAACCTGAACCGTGAACAGTTTAAGATAAATGATGCAAGATCGCTGGCAGAGGTAGTTGATGAGCTGCTGGAAAACGATTATATCCCTTCTTTCTGTACATCATGCTACCGGATGGGAAGAACAGGAGAACATTTTATGGAATTTTCGGTACCGGGATTTATAAAAAGATTCTGCACCCCGAATGCCCTCCTGACACTATCTGAATATTTATGCGATTATGCCACTGATGATGTAGCAGAAAAAGGCTGGAAGGTAATAGAAAAAAACATCGTGAAGCTTGATAAGACAGTAATGCAAAACACCAGGGAGAAGATCGAAAGGATAAAGGCTGGAGAGAGGGACCTGTATTTTTAGGCACAAAGGCACAAAGGCACAA
>CAZGKI010000002.1:0-62226 GCA_964526345.1 uncultured Rikenellaceae bacterium | reverse complement strand
CAAAGGCACAAAGGCACAATGGTTTCAAAATGAGACTCTGTGTCGATCCGTGAAATCCGTGGTAAAAACAAACAATTATCTGTTATGATTAGAATTATTGGTATTAAAATAACTGACCGTATAAAAGAAGCCGGACTTACGCAGGCTATCTTATCAAAGCACGCAAGCTTAATAACAACCAGGCTGGGGTTCCATGAAGTTACTGATGAGGTATGCAGCAGGGAAGCTTATATAATACTTCACCTGAGAGGCGATAATATTGAATCTGAAAAGCTCGTTTCGGAACTGGACTCCCTGGGAGGAATTATAATCAGAGAAATGGTCTTTTCCGACACAGATACAGTAAGCAATGTCCGGAAATATGATGGAACAACGGAGATTCTCGGAATACTTGTAGAAAGAAAACCGGAAGCTGTTCCTGCTGTTCAAAAGCTTCTTACTGCTTACGGCTGCAATATAAGAACACGCTTAGGGGTAAATGAAGTCTTTTTCGGAGAATCCGCCGGACTGATCATACTTGAGCTTAAAGGCGATCAGAGACAGCGCGACCTTCTGGAAAAGGACCTTACAAAACTTAAACAGGTGCATGTGAGCAAGATGGTGTTCTGATTGTTCAAGGTTCAAGGTTCCATGTTCCATGTTCCATGTTCCAGATTGTGTCATACGTCGCCTGTGGCCAATAATATCATTCATTTCTTGCCCTTTTGAGCCTCTTTTCATAGTGTATGGGGTCGCCCCATTCCCCGTAAATAACTTCAGAATCGGCAAGAGAGACTCTTGCTTCCAGGCAGCTCTGGCAATCCTCTGCAGAATCATCAGTGCAGGGCTTATTGTCGTAAAGTCTGTAGTTGTCACGATACCTTCCTGGAGTGATGTTGGGCATGATGATATTGGCGCCGATCTTTACTGCCTTTTCCCTTCCAACAGGGTCTATAGCCTGGAGCGCTGTGGCAGCTACGATATTTATATCTTTCATCATTATCCTCAGGATGGCAATCATTTTAAGAGTCAGATCGAACCTTGTATTTATGGGCAGAAGCGTATCTGCATAATTAATAAGGGGAGTATCGGCATGTTCTATATAAGGACCCATTCCACACATGTCGATATCGAAATCGTGCATGTAAAGAAGGTCACCGGCAAGATCTTCAGGTGTCTGGAATGGCAGTCCTATCATAACGCCTGTACCTGTCTGATATCCTATATCCTGCAGACTCTTAAGACAATCAAGTCTTCGCTGAAAATCATGTTTTTTATTGTCAGGATGGATCTTACGATACAGTTCCCTGTTTGTAGCCTCTACCCGGAGAAGATAACGATGTGCTCCGGCATCAAACCATTTTTTATATACTTCATGTTTTTGTTCACCAACGGAAAGAGTTATACCAAGTTCACCATCAGATAATTCCTTGATCTTATGCAGAAGATTTTCGATCCTGGAAGTAACGGAAGAGCTTTCGAGTTCACCCGACTGAAGCGCTATGGATCCGTAGCGGTTTTCGTAAGCGAAACGTGCTGCTTCAAGGATCTCTTCGTCGCTCAGATTATAGCGTTTCAGATTCTTATTTCCCTTGCGTATGCCACAATAAAGGCAATCTTTACCGCAGACATTGGAGAATTCAATTAATCCCCTGAACCATAATTTATTACCAACATATTTTTCCTTTGTCTCTGCTGATTTTTTATACAGTAAGGTTTTATCATCCCCTTCACATGAAAGGAGTGTTATCAAATCTTCTTTTGAAAATGAATCTTTGTTTATTATATCTTTTACTGTCATTTTTTACTACGGATTTTCACGGGTTTTCACGGAGTTATAACGGAGTTTTTAACCCCTGCGCCCTGCGCCTTTTTTTAAAATCCTCTTGCAAACATCCCCCACAGTGTCGCTTTCATCTCTTCCCATCTCTTCATGGCAGCATATGCAAAATCATTGGTATAATCCGTTACATATAATTTTGCTTCCTCATTTTTCCCGGCACTGACCAGATCAGTTACATGTTTGTCAATCATGGGTATCTCTGCTAATGCTTTGTTTTCCAGATCGTTGACAGCTGACTCAATAAGTGGCCTGGTTCTTCCCCAATTTACAGTTGCCAGTTTATTTGCCTCCCGGAACGACCAAATTGCAGCATCAGGCCTGTAGCGAACCTGGCCGCAGATACTGAATGATGCAGGAAGGTGCAGCACACCTGAAAATATTGGTATTCTTGGACTTTCAGCCGGATTATCGAAAGAAAACCACGCAATGGCACCTGCTTCATCGGGTACCCAGCTTCTGCATTGTATTACATGAGAATATGAACAAGCTGCGATTGCAATTGTTCTCTGTCGATCCATCACCCCTGGTTGTAACTCATTTAGAAGTGTTCTCAGATCATTATTCATCCAGTTATTTACAACAGGAGACTTTGCTTTTTCTTCAATATAAATTCCATCTGCATCTTTCTTTCTTACAGTGACTTGCAAATTTCTGGTCATATCGTATGGTGTACCTTCATAGGTCTCGCGAAACAATTTCATCACATCACTTATAGATAATTTTTTCTCAGGTTTTACTGAAAATGGCAGTTCATCCATATCCATTGTAAGATTCAGGGAAGGAGCAAGAGTACTTAAAACATAGAATTCACGAATTGCATAAGGTTTTTTCCCGTTAATTACCTGCCAGAATTTCATTGGTTCTTTCCCGTCCCATAAGCCGAGCTCTTTAGCTACCTGTTTTAAATTAGTACTGTACATGAAATAATCGTGATTGTTAAAGTCTATCACTGAAATTCTCGGTATATTGGCTTCAATACCTGCATGGTCGTCCGGAATTCTTTCGGCACACCAGATAGCTGATGGTTTCACTTTACCCGCTCCGGCAATCTCCAGCTGCCAAACTTCTTTCGGATCTGCCAGGGTTATGCATTCGGCCATATCGGCATAGCCGAATTCCTCACTTAGCCTGCCTATCAGAGCTATCGCTTCCCTTGCCGTCCTGCATCTCTGAAGCGCTATTTTTTCCAGCTCCTCAATCAGGAACATGCCGTCCTTGTTCACAAGTTCCTGCCTGCCATAGATCGTCGTTTCCCCGATTGCCAGCTGTTTCTCGTTCATGCAGGGATATGCAGTGCTGAGATATGCGTAAGTTTCGTCAGCCTCAGGTATCTCTCCTTTTATTGTCACGTTTGTCATGTCCCAGGCTTCTTCAGTATGAAGTGTTCCCCAGAAAACAGGATGCATGGTCCCCTTATCGTGCTTTGCGTGAGGAACAATATCAACCCAGGTCCTGTAATTGCCATCGCAGGTATGGGAGGTCATAACCGAACCATCAGCCGATGCGAGACGGCCTACCATAATTGTGGTGCAGTTCTCGTCATGACCGGGGCCTTCAGGATCATTGTAAACATATTGTGAATAGGCTGTTAATGTAATGCCGGAAAGGATACCCGACAAGATAAAACAGGTTAAAAATTTCTTCATGTTTTTATAATTAACAGTAAACTGTTGCAAATTTAACTTTAAAATTAAAATACACTGTTAAACGATTAATTCTTAAAATATGGAAAAGATTTTTCACTACGTTCCGCTCAGAATGACAAGTATAAAGCTCCTCATAAACATTTAATTAGAGATGCCTCATTTCGCGGCGCTTCATTCGGCATGACAATTCTATTATAATAAATGGGGGTCAGCAGCGGTGATTTGCCTTGGCAGATCACCGCTGCTGACCCTGTTTCCTCTCAATTGCACTGTCATCCCGAACGACAGTGAGGGATCTCAACTTCCATATAATGTGCGTATTAATAAAATATTGTCATGAGTTTAGTAACTGAAGTTTTAAGCAAAGAGACAGTGAGGGATCTATTTATTTCAATTGAAGATTATCGATGAATATGTCTGATTTACATGTTAATTACAATTTAGGATTGAAGTCCTTTCAGGGTGCAATTAACAGCAGGAACTGGATAAGAATATATTATGAGAGCTATCCTGTTTTGTACTGTTAATTTTTATTATATTGCTGACTGAATCTAAAATGAGTGGTCAGCGTAAATTGCTATATATCACGACTTTATTTATATATCGTTGCTCGAAATGTCGGCTTCCTGAAACGTTTTGCAGGATTATAATATCTGCTGCTTGTACGGATTATTAAATCAATAATTCACAGCTCACTTAATTTATATAATGATAAACGAAAAATTAATAAATCCGGGCAGCATAGTAGTTGTAGGTGGTTCTGACGACCTTTTTAAACCCGGAGGTAAAATCCTTAAGAATATCATTGAAGGAAGATTTTCAGGTGATATTTATGTAGTAAATCCGAATCATGATGTTATTCAGGGTGTGAAATCATTCCGTGAAATCAATGATCTTCCGGAAGTTGACCTTGCTATCCTGGCAATCCAGGCAAAATATTGCCTTAATGCTGTGAATATTCTTGTCAATGAGAAGAATACCAGAGCTTTTATTATTATTTCGGCTGGTTTCAGTGAGGCAGGAGAGGCGGGAAGACAACTGGAACAGGATATTGCTGCTGTTATAACTGCTTCGGGTGGCACGCTAATAGGTCCTAATTGTATAGGAGTTATTACACCGTCATATAGTGGTGTATTTACATCGCCTGTTCCCGGGCTCAACATAAGGGGTTGTGATTTTGTGTCAGGCTCTGGTGCTACCGCAGTATTTATATTTGAATCGGCCATTCCAAAGGGAGTAAATTTTTCAAGTGTATACTCTGTAGGGAACAGTGCCCAGACAGGTGTTGAAGAGGTTCTGGAGTACTGGGATAATACATATGATCCGGAAGTCAGTTCTCCTGTTAAGCTGATCTATGTTGAGAGCATCCGGAATCCTGACAAGCTTCTTCATCATGCCTCCTCTCTTATCCGTAAGGGGTGCAGGATTGCAGCCATTAAAGCGGGAACAAGTGAAGCCGGGAGCAGGGCTGCTTCATCCCATACCGGAGCTATGGCATCATCAGATTCAGCTGTTGAAGCATTATTCCGGAAAGCCGGGATTGTCAGATGTTCAGGAAGAGAAGAGCTGACAACTGTTGCATCTGTCTTTTTTCATAAACATCTGAAAGGCAGGAATATTGCCATTATTACACATGCTGGCGGACCTGCGGTGATGCTGACAGATGCTTTATCGGCCGGCGGAATGAATATACCAAAAATTACGGGCGAGCATCATGATAAATTGCTGTCGATGATGAATCCCGGGGCTTCCGCTGATAATCCTATCGACCTGATTGCCACAGCAACAAATGAACAACTCGACCAGGTAATTGAATATGTTGATAAACAGATGCCTCAGATCGACGGAATGAGCGTTATTTTCGGCAATAACGGGTTAAATGATATGACACAGATATATGATCTTCTTCATAAAAAAATAAGTGATTGTAATAAGCCGTTGTTCCCGATATTGCCTTCAGTATCAAGTTCACGTGCCGAGCTGGAATATTTTCTCAATAAAGGACACGTTAACTTCCCTGATGAAGTGGTACTGGGCAGGGCTCTGACAAAAATTTTCAACACCCCTTTTCCTGCTGAAGAAAAAATATTTCTATCAGAAGTTGATGTGCCTCGCATAAGGAAGATAATCGATGAAGCAAAACCGGGATATCTGGAGCCGGAAGTGATCCAGCAGCTTCTCGATGCAGCAACAATACAAACTGTCCGGGAAGATGTAGTTAAAACCCGCAGGGAGCTTATTGCCAGGGCTGATGTTTTAGGCTATCCTCTGGCTCTAAAAGTAGTCGGTCCCGTTCATAAATCGGATGTAGGTGGAGTGACCCTGAATATAAAATCAAGAACACATCTTGAAGCTGAATTTATCAGGATGATGAAAATCAAGGGAGTAAGTGCTGTCCTGATGCAACAAATGGTATCCGGGACAGAGCTGTTTATCGGGGCAAAATATGAACCCAGGTTCGGTCATGTCATTCTTTGCGGACTCGGAGGAATATTTGTTGAGGTACTGGGAGATGTATCATCAGGTCTGGCGCCTCTTACGTTCAATGAGGCCGGATCGATGATCCGCAGTCTGAAAAGCTACAGGATAATACATGGTACACGCGGACAACCAGGAATCAATGAACAAAAATTCGCTGAGATAATTGTCAGGTTGTCAAGCTTATTGAGATTTGCAACTGAAATAAAAGAGATGGATCTGAACCCTCTTATCGGCGGCCCGGATTCAATCACTGTTGTTGATGCAAGAATAAGGATTGAGAAGTGATCTATGGCATTTTTTTTCAGCAAAAAGCTTTTATGATTATATTCGTGGTCAAATTTTTTGAAGAAGCAGCATTTTATGAATAATATTCCAATACCATCTGATCTGGTTAAAACTCTTTCTGAAGGGACAGAAATTAAAACCCCCGGATCAGCGTCAATAAGGGAGATAGTGCATCTGGTAGATCTGATTGAGAAGCATACCGGGATACAGTTTGTCCGCATGGAAATGGGAGTGCCTGGTCTGCCTGCACCACAGGTAGGAATTGAAGCAGAGATCAGAGCTCTTAAAGATGGTGTGGCAGCAATATATCCGGATATTGCAGGCGTCAGACAGCTAAAAGAAGAGACAGCCAGGTTTATAAAGCTCTTCCTCAACACAGAGATTAACCCCGACGGGTGTATTCCTACTGTAGGGTCCATGATGGGTGGTATGGTAGCCTTTCTGGTTGCAAACCGAAACGACAGGACCAAAGAAGGCACACTTTTTATTGATCCTGGTTTTCCTGTACAGAAACAACAGGTCAAAATGCTTGGACACGATTACTATTCTTTTGATATTTATAATTACAGAGGTAAAAAGCTGAAGGAGAAGCTTGAATCATACCTGAGAACCGGAAGGATATCGTCACTTCTCTACTCCAACCCGAATAATCCAGCCTGGATCTGTCTGAATGAAGAAGAGCTTGCGATTATCGGAGATCTTGCAGGAGAATATGATGTGATAGTTATTGAAGATCTTGCATATTTTGGAATGGATTTCAGAAAAGATTATTCACAACCCGGAATAAAACCTTTTCAGCCAACTGTAGCTCATTATACCGACAACTATATCTTGCTGATATCCAGCTCGAAGATATTTAGTTATGCAGGTCAGCGCATAGGTATGATGGCAATATCAGACCCCCTCTTTAACAGATCGTACCCTGATCTTTTAAGATATTATTCTACTGAAAAATTTGGACATTCCATTATCTTTGGAGCTTTATACAGTTTATCAGCCGGTGTTTCTCATTCAGCACAATTCGGTCTGGCTGCACTGTTGAAGGCTGTCAATGATGGTGTTTATAATTATCGTGACGATGTGATTGAGTATGGAGAGAAAGCTGCATTGATGAAAAAAATGTTCACAGGTAACGGGTTTAACATTGTATATGACAAGGATCTGGATGATCCGATTGCTGACGGATTCTATTTCACAATATCATATCCCGGAATGACCGGAAAAGAACTTCTGGAGGAACTTCTTTATTATGGGATCAGTGCAATTTCGCTCGATATTACCGGTAGCTCAAGAACTGAAGGATTGAGGGCATGTGTATCACTTGTTCCAAGAAAAATGTTCGGGCAGCTTGAGATGCGTTTAAGGAAATTTATGGAAGATCATCCGCGTTAAAGGGGAAAAATAATATGGATTATGGCAAAGATTAGAGGAAGTATAGTTGTTAATATTGACAGATGCAAAGGATGCGAGGTATGCACTGTATCTTGTCCGACCGGGACTATAGAAATGGCAAAAGAGGTTAATCATAAAGGATATTATTATGCTTACCCTGCACATCCCGATCTTTGCATAGGTTGTGCAAATTGCGCCATGGTTTGTCCTGATGGTGCAATAACTGTTTATAAGACAAAAATATAGGTTGATAATGGAAAAGGAATTAAGACTGATGAAAGGCAACGAAGCAGTTGCAGAGGCTGCAATCCGGACCGGCGCTGACGGGTATTTCGGCTATCCTATCACACCTCAGAGTGAGATACTGGAATACCTCATGGTAGCAGATCCCTATAAGACCACCGGAATGGTAGTACTCCAGGCAGAAAGCGAAGTGGCAGCAATAAATATGGTTTATGGTGGTGCAGCCTGCGGCAAAAAAGTACTAACTACATCATCGTCACCAGGAATAAGCCTTATGCAGGAAGGGATATCGTATATTGCAGGAGCCGAACTGCCATGTCTTATCGTAAATGTTGTCAGGGGAGGGCCGGGCCTCGGAACCATTCAGCCGGCGCAATCAGATTACTCTCAGGCAGTTAAGGGAGGTGGTCACGGCGATTATCATCTTATCGTCCTTGCCCCGGCTTCAGTACAGGAAATGGCTGACTTTGTCGGCCTCAGCTTTGAGCTTGCCTTTAAATACCGCAACCCTGTTATGATGCTTTCAGACGGAGCAATCGGGCAGATGATGGAAAAAGTATGGCTGGGTCCTCAGAAGGAAAGATCAAAAACTGTCCCGGAGTGGGCAACAACAGGAAAACCTCCGACCAGGGAAAGAAATATTATCACTTCACTCGATCTCAACCCGGCCAGGCACGAGATCTTCAACCAGAAGCTGATAGCAAAATATAATGAGATCAAAGAAAAAGAAGTGCGATTTGAAGAATTCCAGTGCGATGATGCTGAATATCTGTTTGTTGCTTATGGAACAAGCGCCAGGGTCTGCCAGAAGGCTGTTCAGCTGGCGCGCGAACAAGGATTAAAAGCCGGTTTGTTAAGACCAATCACATTGTTCCCGTTCCCTTCAAAACGTATTAATGAACTTGCTGATAAAGTTAAAATAATCCTGTCGGTAGAGATGAGTGCCGGCCAGATGGTTGAAGATGTCATCATTTCTGTCAACGGTAAAGTACCGGTATTTCATTTCGGAAGGATGGGAGGAATTGTTACGACACCTGATGAGGTTGTCGAGAATCTTAAATCTAAAATAAAAGGAGACTGAGATATGGAAGAAGCAACAGGAATTAAATCGATCATAAGACCTGAAAACCTTTTTTATAAGAAGACAAAGCTCATGACCGATAACGTGCTTTCCTACTGTCCGGGATGCGGACATGGAACGGCACATCGTCTACTGGCAGAAGTAATTGAAGAGGAGAATCTGCAATCGGAAGCAATAGGTATTTCACCGGTGGGATGCTCTGTTTTTCTTTATTATTATATTGATATTGACTGGCAGGAAGCTGCTCACGGGAGAGCTCCTGCATTAGCTACAGCAATTAAACGTCTGATGCCTGAAAAGTTCGTTTTTACTTATCAGGGCGATGGCGACCTGGCCGCTATAGGGACCTCTGAGACTATCCATGCCTGCAACAGGGGAGAGAATATCCTGATAATATTTATTAATAACGGAATATATGGAATGACCGGAGGGCAAATGGCCCCAACAACATTGCCTGGAATGAGATCATCGACATCACCTTATGGAAGGGATGTAAAAGTTATGGGAAATCCTTTGAAGATGACCGATATTGTGGCAACACTTCCCGGGACTTACTATGTAACAAGGCAAAGTGTTCACACACCGGCAAATGTGAAAAAAACGAAAAAGGCTATCAGAAAAGCTGCTCAATATCAAAAACTTAATAAGGGTACCTGTTTTATTGAGATTGTCTCCAATTGTCCTTCAGGATGGAAAATGACACCGGTCGAGTCGAATAAATGGATGGAAGAAAACATGTTTCCGTTCTATCCGCTAGGCGATCTTAAAGTTCCGGAAGAAAAACCTGTAAAGTAAAATCTTTAATTCTGAAAAAAATGACCGAAGAAATTATTATTGCCGGATTCGGAGGACAGGGAGTACTGTCGATGGGCAAAATAATGGCCTATTCCGCCGTAATGCAGGATATGGAGGTGAGCTGGATGCCTTCGTATGGACCGGAAATGAGAGGGGGAACGGCCAATGTTATTGTTATTATCAGCAGTGAACGAATAAGTTCCCCGATAATAAGGCATTATGATACTGCTATAATCCTTAACCAGCAATCGCTTGATAAATTTGAGCAAATGGTAAAACCAGGCGGCATGCTGATATACGACAGTAATGGTATTACCCGTCACCCCGAAAGGAAAGATTTAGCAATTTATCGTATTGATGCCACTGAAGAGGCTTCTAAAATGAACAGCCCCAAGATTTTCAATATGATTGTCCTGGGAGGTTTTCTTAAAATTAAGCCGATCATCAAAATAGAGAATGTTATTAAAGGGCTTAAAAAATCTCTTCCTGAAAGATATCATAATCTCATCCCCATGAACGAAAAAGCACTGGTGCGAGGAAACGAAATTATTAAAAAAGTTTGAAATACTTAAAGTGTAGTAGAGGATAAGGTATTACCTGCAGCCTATCGCCTGCCGCCTATTTTTCATAAAAATGCATCTCCTTTATATATTTCCAGACAGGAGGAGTCAGGAAAACTGATACATTTTTCCCCGATTTAATACTTGTTCTGATGAAAGTACCCGAAATGTCCATAAGAGGCGCTTTTACTTTTTTTACTTTTGCCAGTGCAAGTATCTGATTTAGAAGTGGTGATTCTGGCTTTAATGTCCCGGGCCTGGGATATACATAGATGGGATATTTTCTGACCAGATACTCCGCATTTTTCCACTTATGTATTGTGTAAAGGTTGTCTTCACCCATTATCAGACAGAATTTGTGCGCAGGAAATTTCTCTTCCAGGTATGCCAGTGTGTCAACAGTATAAGATGGAACGGGAAGCTTAAATTCTATGTCAGAAGCTTTGAGTTTAATGTCGTTGCCAATGGCAAGCTGCACCATGTAAAGCCGATGATGATCTTTCAGCAAAGTCTCCTTCTGCTTTAAAGGATTGTAAGGACTGACAACAAACCATACCTGGTCGAGGTCGGTAAATTCAGTCATATAACCGGCAATAGCCGTGTGGCCGATGTGAATCGGGTTAAATGATCCGAAATATAAACCAACTTTAGCCATACAGATAAAATACAGTTTTTCCCAATTTAATATGCTCCTTCGATGACAACTAAAGAGAGCCATAAGCATGATTACACAGAGCTGCACAGAGTCCCGATGGCAATCGGGATCACAGAGGTACACAGAGCGAATCCTCTGTGGTTCTCTGTGCATCCTCCGGATTTACTCTGTGTAAGCTCTTTGTCGGGATATCAGCTTTTTATTTTTCA
This sequence comes from uncultured Rikenellaceae bacterium, assembly GCA_964526345.1. Lineage (GTDB taxonomy): Bacteria > Bacteroidota > Bacteroidia > Bacteroidales > VadinHA17 > LD21. The sequence continues at coordinate 51,057 of CAZGKI010000002.1, read as the reverse complement.
CTTTTTTGTTTAATTCTGATGTATCAATGATAAATTAATTCACGAAATCATTCACTATTTTATATACCTCAATTTCTGCATTTTTCAGGTTGTTATTAATTACAATATGATCAAACTCTCCGGCAAGTTTCAATTCTTCCTCAGCTTTTGCAACCCTCATTTTTATTTTTTCAGGATTATCGGTTGCCCTTGAAACAAGGCGTTTTTCAAGCTCATCTATTGAGGGAGGCATTATGAAGATTGAGACAGCCTTACTGCCGAAAATATTCTTCAGGTTGATTCCGCCCTTTACATCGACATCGAAAAGAACATGATTCCCTTTTGACCAGATCCTTTCTATTTCTGATTTGAGTGTGCCATAAATCTGATCTTTATAGACCTCTTCCCATTCAATGAATTCTCCTTTTTTTATTCTCTCCCTGAAATCTTCAACAGAGAGGAAATAGTACTCCCTGCCATTTATTTCTTCTCCCCTTGGCTGCCTTGTTGTGGCTGATATCGAGAATTCCAGATTTATACCGCCTGAAAGCAGGTGTTTTACGATAGTGCTTTTACCTGCACCTGAGGGAGCTGATATTATAACAATTCTAGAGGACATTCAATGACTGTTCTTTTATTTTTTCCAGCTCATCCTTCATCATCACCACTATTTTCTGTATTGAAGCATCGTTTGCTTTTGAACCTATGGTATTGATTTCACGTCCTATTTCCTGAGAGATAAATCCTAAAACCTTTCCGTTTGGAGGTGGAGAAGCCAGTTTTTCCAGAAAATACTCACAATGTTTCTTAAGTCGCACTTTCTCTTCATTTATGTCGAGCTTTTCGAGGTAAAAGATAAGTTCCTGCTCAAATCTGTTTTTATCAATATTTTCACTGCCAAAATTTTCAATAAGTGATGAATTTAGTTTTTCCCTTATTTTTTTTATCCTGTCTTCTTCAAAGGGTTCTATTTCTTCAAGCATTGACAATATTTTATCAATGCATCTTTTCATGTCTTCTTCAATCGATTTACCTTCCTCAGTCCTGTAATTATTGAGCTGCGCTATAGATTCTATTATCTTATCTCTCACAATTATCCATTCTTCTTCCTGCAATTCCGGTTTTTCTGTCTTCAGAGCATCCGGAAGTCTCATTATTGTGGTGAGTATCTGGTTGTCTATATCGGTACCCAGGTCGGTTGCGATCTCTTTTATCTGCCTGTAGTAATTGCTGACAATATTTTTATTAATAACAGGAATAACTTCACTTTCGAGATTATCGAAATTAATGGAAAGATCGATTTTTCCCCTGTCGAGCTTCTGGCTTACAAGGTTTCTTATTTCCGTTTCCTTTTCCTTATAGACCCAGGGAAGCCTGGTATTCAGATCAAGTGACCTGGAATTAAGAGATTTTATCTCTATTGAGATCTTTTTCAGTGCAGTATCGGCTATCGATTTCCCATATCCCGTCATTGATTTTATCATAAGATGCAGAATCGTTTAAGGTATAACAATGAAAACTGAAAGTTAAACATTCTGGTTATATTTAACAACTGCCGGGTTTCCTGCATAAGCCTCGGCTGGATTCAATTTTACAACCTTTCAAGCTCAATTGTAAAATGCCGCAGGATAGGAGCCTCTTTTTTAATCCGGAGACCTTTTTTTATTGTATCTCTTCTTTCAAATACATTTCTGACTATGGCTGCAACATAATCCATATGGTTATCCGAATAGACTCTTCTGGGAACGGCAAGCCGTACCATCTCTTTTCCTGAAAACCTGTTTTCACGGGTAACCGGATCCCTGTCAGCCATCAGTGTTCCTATCTCGGCGCTTCTTATACCTCCTTCAATATAAAGCTCCACTGCGAGTACCTGTGCAGGAAACTCAGATTCAGGGATCTGTGGCAGGAAAGTTTTAGCATCTATAAATATGGCATGTCCTCCAAATGGTTCCAGAACCTGGATACCATATTCCTTTATCTTTCTTCCCAGGTTTGTAACCTGCTTTATTCTCGCTTCAAGGTATTCTTCTTCTGTACCTTCATATAATCCCTGAGCTAGAGCATTCATATCACGGCCTGACATACCTCCGTATGTTATAAATCCTTCATATATAATATTATATGTGGATGCCTGTCTATATAACTCTTCGTCTCTGAAACCGATAAAACCTCCAATATTAACAATGGCATCTTTCTTTGAACTCATGGTCATGCCATCGGCATATGAGAACATTTCGCGTGCAATATCCCTTATGCTTTTATCTTCATAACCTTTTTCCCTGGTCTTTATGAACCAGGCATTTTCTGCAAATCTTGCTGAATCGAGAAAAAACCTGACGCCATATCTGTCGGCAAGCTCACCTACGCCTCTGATGTTTTCCATGCTTACAGGCTGACCACCTGCAGTATTATTCGTAATTGTAACTATTATACAGGAGATCTTTTCGCGTGGATTGTTTTTAAGAACATCTTCAAGATTCCTGAGGTCAACATTCCCTTTAAACGGATCCCGGGCAGCAGAATCAGATGGTGTAACAATCGTACAATCGACAGGGATTGCTTTTCTGAATTCAATATGTCCTTTAGTTGTATCAAAATGAGAATTTCCCGGAACCAGATCGCCCTCTTTGACCAGCACTGAAAAGAGTACATTCTCAGCAGCCCTGCCCTGGTGTGTAGGAAGAAAGTGCTTAAACCCGGTAATTTCTTCTATAGCTTTTTTGAGATTATAGAATGAAGAGGCACCTGCATAGCTTTCATCTCCAAGCATGATTGCTGACCACTGCTTATCGCTCATGGCTCCGGTACCCGAGTCAGTCAGAAGGTCAATAATTACCTGTTCAGACTTCAGGTTGAAAAGGTTGAAAGAAGCATCTTTGATCCATAGCTCTCTTTCTTCTTTTGTGCTTTTGTATACTGGTTCAACCATTTTTGTTTTGTATGGTTCGAATGATGGTAATTTCATGATATTTTATGTTTTAAATTCTGGATTCAAATCCTGTCTTAAGGATTTTACCCCCTCCCACAAACCCTCTTAATGTGGACTTTTACTGAGATTAATATTAACAAGTATAAGTCCCCTTTATGGGATTCAGGGGCTAATATAATTAGATAAATATGATCAAATGACCTGTCAGGATTTGAAAAAATCGCGGTTTTTGATATTTCTGTATATATCAACCGGCCAGGTTAACGTTATTGAAAAGACAACTAAATACACAGAACGGTATATTTTTTGTAAAAATAAAGATTTTTGTAATATTTTCAACAAGCCTAACCAAAATTAATAAACGGATAATGAAGAAAATCAGATTTTTATATTGCTTTCGACCTTTCGTGGGATAAGTTCTTTTACCCCTATCAGGCAGACTCCATACAGATGGCAGTAAAATCGTTAATGGAGTTACTTGAATCTCGTGATTCAAGCATAATAAATATAACAAGCATCAGCAACGTGGTCATTCCTGTATGGCTTAATTCAAAGCCGGGCAGGATGCATCGATACTGGTTACGAAACGATTTAAATGATTCAGTGACAATATGGGTTGGTGCCACATCACGGAATACCCTGGGTCTTTATCTTGAGAACGACGTTGTTTTCAGGTTTTAATTCTGAACCCGGGACTTAGCTGATTTTAGATTCCAAACAGTTTTGAAAAGAAGTGATGATCAGAGAGGTTTCTGGTAGATCCTGAATGTTTTAACTACCTTTGCGCCAAGTTTTTCATATTCACTTCTCATTCTGATATTATCTTCAAGTACCAGGTGGCTGTCGAAAAACTCCATCTTGTGCTTTATTGCCGACTCATATAATTTGGCACCCATTAACACATCGATACCTTTGCCCCGGAATTCCTTTTTGACTCCGCCAAGCATCATCAATAAATTCTTTGATCTTTTTGATTCTTTCAGGATCTTAAAAATCCCAAACGGCAATACCCTTCCTTTGCAAGCTTTTATACCCTGGCTGACGTCAGGCATGCTAATTGCGAAACCTATAAGCTGATTTTTTGTTTGGACTACTTTAATGAATTTAGGATCAAGGATAGGAAGGTATCTGTTAGCAAACTCAATCTTTTCCTTGTCATTTAGTGGTACGAAGCCATAAATCTCCATAAATGTCTCATTCATAAGCTCCAGAACGCTTAATATATATGGCTTGAGTTCTTTTCTGGAGTTGAATTCGATTATCCTGAAATCTTCCATTTTCTCAAACCTGTTAAACACTTTTTCATATATATCCGGTAATTTCTCCGGAATTTTTCCCTTATAATTAACAAGATCTATTTTTTTTGTATATCCTTCCTTTTCAGCAAGTTCCGGCATATAAGGGGAGTTATTTGCGCTTGTCATAAACTGTGGGTACTCGAAACCTTCGATCTGAAATCCCTGAGGGTCCTTATCTGAAAAACCGAGCGGACCAACAAGGCTGATCATTCCTTTCTGCTTCGTCCACTCTTCTATCCTGGTAATAAGAGCATGAAACACTTCCTGGTCGTTGCAGCATTCCATAAAGCAGAACCGGCCATGTTGCTCATTATTGATAGTATTATACCTAGTATTTATTATCCCCATTATTCTCCCTGCAGGTTTATCATTCCTGTATGCAAGGAGCATGAGAGCATCAGCATAATTAAATGATTTGTTTTTCTTCCTGTCGAATAACAGCCATTCATCCATATAAAGAGGTGGAAGCCAGTCGGGCTCATCCCTGTGGACTTTTTCGGGAAGAAAAATAAATTCGCGAAGCTGCTTCTTCGTAATTACCTCTTTGATTACTATTTCTTCCATTTCACGTTTGAATTTATGCAAAGAACAAAAGTATATATTGTAAAGATTATTTCGTATTTATAATTTCATCCTCCTAGATTTCTGAGATAAAGATCAAGGATCACAAAAACTGCAAATATTATGCTGGCGATGCCATTGGTAGTTCCAAAGGCAACTGTTACCCTGCTGATGTCGTGAGGTTTTACAATCATATGCTGATAAATCAGTAGTGCAGTAAATATGGCTGCTCCGATCCAGAAAATATAGCTTACATTTCCAAGAAGCCCGGCTGCAGTTACTGAAATGAAAGTAATAATATGGACGATTATTGAAATCGTGAGCGCCCTCGTTCTTCCCCTGGTTGAAGGAAGTGAATATAAACTGTTTGACCTGTCGAAATCATCATCCTGAAGAGCATAGATAATATCAAAACCGCTTACCCACGTAATAACTATCAGTGAATAGATAACCGGCAATATAGCAAAGGAACCTGTAACCGAAATATATGCGCCAACAGGTGCAAGGCTTAAGCCAAGTCCCAGAATAAAATGACTGAACGCTGTTATTCTTTTTGTAAGGCTATAGCTTAGTATCACAATAAGTGCTATCGGGGAAAGAATCAGTGTAAGTCTGTTAATAAGACCTGCCGCAGTTATAAAGAGTATGGAATTAATAATGACAAATACAGCAACAGCCCTGGCGCTTATTACACCTGAAGGTATCTCCCTGTTTTTGGTTCTTGGATTCAGGGCATCGAATCTCTTGTCTGCCAGCCTGTTAAATCCCATGGCTGAATTCCTGGCAAAGATCATACATAGTATTATTAGCAGGAGCAGCCTGATGCTTAAATCATTGTCATTATCCGCAATTGCAAGCGAGAAGCCTATCAGGGCAAACGGCATTGCAAATACAGTGTGGCTGAATTTGACTAGTGAAAAGTAATCCTTAATGGTTCGTAGAAATGAGCTCATGGAAAAAGGAGCTTTCTGTATTTTTCGTAATTTTCATCATCGAAGGCAACGAAGATCACCTTTTCGGGATATTCATTTTTACTGATGAATCTTTTGGTTTCATTTACTGCAATTAATGCTGCCAGGTCTTTAGGGAAACCATATACTCCTGTTGATATTCCAGGAATTGCAACAGTCTTAATTTTGTGTTCTTTAGCAAGCTTAAGGCTTGAAGTGTAACATGATGCAAGCAAATCAGTCTCATCACGATGGCCTCCACACCAGACAGGCCCGACAGTATGAATAACATGTTTAGCTTTGAGCCGGTAACCGCCGGTCATTTTTGCCTGACCTGTGGGGCAGCCATTCATCTTTTCACACTCTTTTACAAGATCTGGTCCTGCAGCCTTATGGATAGCTCCGTCTACACCACCTCCTCCCAGCAGCGAATTGTTTGCTGCATTCACAATTGCATCTACTGATAGTGAGGTTATATCTCCTTTTATTATTTCTATCCTGTTTTTCATTATCTGATCGTGGCATTAAGCTCTTTTTCGAAGGCATTGATCAGGTTGCTCATTGCCTTATCTATATTTTTGTCGGTAAGCGTCTTCGAATCGTCCCTTAATATGAAACTTACAGCATATGATTTTTTATCGCGACCGAGTTTCTCACTTTCATAAACATCAAACAGATCAACATCCTTCAGAATATGTTTTTCTGTTCTGAATGCAATTTCCCTGATCTGACTGAATTTCACATTTTTATCAATAAGTAAAGCAAGATCCCTGCGCACCCACGGATATTTGGGCAGCTCTTTATATAGTACAGCATGATTCGCTATCTGACTGATAAGCATATCCCATTCTATATGAGCATAATAAACTTCCTGTTCGATATCAAATTTGACAAGATAATGCTTTGAGATCTTACCTGCTTCAGCTATAAGTTTGTCAGTAACAGAGTAGGTCACTGATTCCGAAAAATATTTTTTATTGCTCTTTCCCGACTTCAATTCTTCAGCCGTCAGGCCTAACCTCGAAAGAACCATCTCAACCGAAGATTTTATATTAAAGAAATCGGCAGGGCTGGCTTTATAATTCCAGCGCTGGTGGCCTGTATTTCCGGTCATGAAAATATCTAGAGCTCTTTTTTCATTATAATCCTCAACGGCAGGAATCGTTCTTCGGGCATTTTTATAAAAATAACAATTTCCGAATTCATATAGTTTCAGATCAGTATTCTGCCTGTTTATGTTCCAGGCGATAGAGCTTAACCCGCCATACAGGAGAGATTGCCTCAAGGCATTCAGGTCTGAACTCAAAGGATTTGCCAGAATCACAAGCTGGTCCGGTTTAAAATCTCCGGCCTCATAAAGTGATGCCGGGGTTAAGGAGTTACACATTATTTCAGCGAAACCATTGGCGGTAAGCATATCGGAAATTATATTAACTATCTTTTCCCTGTCAGGTTTTTCAGAATAAAGGAGTGTTGAATTAACATGATCGTTGATCTCGACATTGTTGTAGCCGTAAATCCGCAGGATCTCTTCAATAACATCCGCTTCCCGCTGAACATCAACCCTGTATAAAGGAATTTCGAGGATCATTTTATCGCCCTTTTCATTCAGGATTTTGATATCGAGCAGCTCAAGGATCTTTTTTATTACCTGTCTGTTTATTTGTTTACCGATCAGCCTGTCAATATTGCTGAAAGAGACTTCCACTTTTGTTCTGCTGATTTTTTTTGGATAAATATCAATTATATCGGATGAGATTTTGCCGCCGGCAACCTCCCTTATCAGCATTATTGCCCTTTTCAGCGCCCAGGTCGTTATTTCAGGATCAGCTCCTCTTTCAAACCTGAATGAAGCATCTGTTTTAAGATCGTGCCTTTTTGAGGTTTTCCTTATGGAGACAGGGTTGAAGTAGGCACTTTCAAGAAAAATATTTTTTGTTGATTCTGTAACCCCCGATTTAATTCCTCCAAAAACACCTGCTATGCACATTCCTTCACTTGCATTGCAGATCATCAGATCTCTCGGCGAAAGGCTTCTTTCCGTTTCATCGAGTGTAATAAACTTTGATTTGTCGGGAAGATTACGAATTATCACTTTCTTTCCTTCAATCTTATCTGCATCGAATGCATGCAGGGGCTGACCAGCTTCATGCTGAACAAAATTGGTGATATCGACAACATTATTTATAGGGTTAAGCCCTATTGCTTTAAGCTTATTCTTAAGCCATTCAGGCGATTCCCCGACTGTGACGCCGCTGATTGTGATTCCTGAATACCTCGGACAGTCGATAGTATTTTCAATTATGACCTCAAATGGATTATCATTATTGTCAGGTTTGAAGCCTTCAACAGAGGGAAGGTGGGCCCTGGTTGTAACGCCCTCATTTATATTAAGATAAGCAGCCAGGTCCCTTGCTACTCCAAAATGAGAGCCACTGTCTATTCTGTTTGGTGTAAGACCTATTTCTAAAATATAATCTTTAATGACACAGAAATACTCGCTGGCAGGAGTTCCGGGAACTGCATTTTTATCCAGAACCATTATGCCCTCATGAAGTGTGCCTAGTCCGAGCTCATCTTCAGCGCAGATCATACCTTCAGATACTGCCCCCCTGATTTTCGATTTTTTGATCTCAACACTTTCATCACCTTTATAGAGTATGGAACCAACTGTAGCTACAGGCACTTTTTGTCCTGCAGATACATTAGGCGCGCCGCAAACAATATTAAGAGGAACCTCTTTTCCTATATTGACTGTTGTTACCGACAGCTTGTCAGCATCAGGGTGTTTTTTACATGTCAGCACTTCCCCGACAACAACACCATTTAACCCGCCTTTTACGGACTCCCACTCTTCAAGAGATTCAACCTCAAGACCGATAGCTGTCAGTATCTTTCCTGTCTGTTGCGGGTTAGTATCAAACTGCAAATATTCCTTCAGCCAGTTATAAGAGATTTTCATTTTTTGAAAAAGTAATTAACAGAAGGCAAAAGTAAGAATTTTAAGAAATGTTTCTATCATATATTCTTGTTTATGGATGAGGTATTTATCTATCTTTGTAATCAAACTGGAAAATATGGTTATTGAAAAAGGTGATAAGCTGATCCTTTTAACAAACGACGATGGCTTATATGCTGCAGGTCTTAAGACACTTTTCGAGGTGATGGAGGAGTTCGGAAAAGTTGTCCTCATCTCAACCCTTGAGAGTATGTCGGGTATGTCACAGGCTCTTACGGTAAAGACACCATTACGTGTCAAGCTGCTTGAAGAGACTGAAAGACACAGGGTCTATGCCTGCAACGGTACTCCTACTGATAGTGTAAAACTTGCTGTAAATCAACTGCTTGAAAGGCCTCCTGATTTTATTGTGGCAGGGATCAATCATGGAGCTAATGCCTCTGTAAGTGTATTATACTCAGGTACTATGGCTGCAGCTATTGAAGGTTGTCTTTACGGGATCTGCTCTGTCGGGTTTTCTCTCAATAGCTTTTCACCGACAGCTGACTTTTCTGTGTGCAAGGATTTTGTAAGGCTTGTGATGAAAAAACTTTTAACAGATTCTCTCCCTGACGGAGTCTGTCTGAATGTAAATATACCTGCGGTTGCAAAAGATGAAATCAAAGGGATAAAGATCTGCCGTCAGTCGAAAGGTAACTGGAAAGAGGAATTTGAAAAAAGAAAAGATCCTATGGGTAAAACTTATTACTGGCTTACCGGCTCTTTTCAGAACCACGAACCCGAATCAGTTGATACTGATGAATGGGCGCTGGCAAATAATTATGTATCACTGGTGCCTGTCACAGTAGACATGACTGCCCACTGGTACATTGATAAACTTATTGAAAGATTCACTCCATGACCATCCCTGAAAAATATGATAAGATTATAACCGGCATCGTCTCCGGATTTGTATTGCCTTTCGTGATAGTTTTCATAATCTTTCTTTTTGCAAAAGGAAACCCGGGTCTTACTAACTGGTTAAATAAGATACATGAGGCAAATATTGTGACACATATCATAACCTTATGTGTTTTTCCTAACGTATTTATTTTCCTTCTTTTCAATCACTTCGATATGCTGAGAGCATCGCGGGGCGTACTTGGTGTTACTATTTTCTGGGCAGTGATTGTATTCGGGGTAAAATTTCTGTTATGAGGTACTTCATTATAGCAGGCGAACAATCCGGAGACCTGCATGGCTCAAATCTTATAAGAGAACTTTCCGGCAATGATCCGGGAGCAAGTATTTTCTGCTGGGGCGGTGACCTTATGGAAGCTGCCGGAGCTGCATTGCTTATGCATTACCGGAACACTGCATTTATGGGCTTTGTAGTTATTCTGAAGAATCTCAGGACCATAGCACGCAATTTAACTCTTTGCAAGCAGCAGATAATTGAATGTCAGCCTGACGTAGTCATTCTTATCGATTATCCTGCTTTTAATCTCCGGATTGCAGAGTTTTCAAAAAAAGCCGGATTAAAAGTCTTCTATTATATTTCGCCTAAATTCTGGGCATGGAATGAACAAAGAGTGAAAAAGGTAAAAAAGTATGTCGACAGGATGTATATAATTTTTCCCTTCGAGGCTGAATTTTACAGGAGACATGACATAAATGTAAAATACCGTGGTAACCCGCTGGTTGATGAGACAGACAGAAGAATTGCGTCTATGGCTTCAGCGTCAGAAATACGTCGGGATCTAAATATTGGTGATAACACGGTTATTGCAATTCTTGCAGGCAGCCGGAAGCATGAGGTTGAATCCATTCTCCCCAGGATGATCGAAGTAGTGAGATATTTCCCGGAATACCGCTTCGTGCTGGCAGGAGTAAAAAACCTTCCTGACTCACTTTATAACAGGATAATTGGAACTGAACCGGTTTTTCTCGTAAAAGATAAAACTTATGAAGTACTGCATATTGCCGAAGCAGCCCTTGTTGCATCTGGTACTGCCACTCTTGAAACAGCTCTTTTCGATACTCCTCAGGTTGTATGCTACAAGGGTGACTTTCTATCAATGATTATAGCATGGTTCTTAATTAAGGTGAAGTACATTTCACTTGTAAACCTGATAATGGAAAAAGAGGTGGTCAGAGAGTTACTTGGGTATTCAGTAAATAGAAGAAATATTTTGCATGAGCTCATAGACATTTTGCCTGGTGGAAAGAGGAGAGAAGCAATAATTGCAGATTATAAAATACTGAAAGAAAAACTCGGACCTGCCGGCGCTTCGGGAAGAATAGCGAAAGATATTATTGAGCATGCTGGGAAGAAGGATGAAAGATAACTTATTAATATTCAGGAAAAGTTTAGCAGCTTTTATTTTAATTCTTAATCATTCTTTATTACTGTCAGGGCAGGTCAAAGTCCGCCTGTTTACAGACCTTCATCCGGAATCAGTTGTCTTCTCGGCAGTTTATGGAGAATACCTGCTCGAGACATATAATAGCGAACCCGAATCATTAAAATCCGGAGAACCTGTATTAATCTCAAAAATTAACAAGCGACTGATGGTTAAGCCGGCTGATGAGAAGGGATTCTTTTGCGATTCCGTACGTATCTATTTGAAGGATGGGAAAGGTTCTTTTTCGCTCAGAACAAATGGTACAGATCCTGTAAAGCAGGTTTATTCGGGAGATATAAAATGTCTGCCAGACCTGGCTACACTTCTAATAATTAACATTTGTGATATTGAGTCTTATATTGCCGGAGTTGTAAGGTCTGAAGGAGGTCCGGGCAAGAATATTGAGTACTTCAAAACTCAGGCTATTCTTGCAAGGACGTACCTGTACAAAAATTTCGGGAAACACTTACAGGATGGATATAATCTGTGTGATGGTACTCATTGCCAGGCATTTAATGGAGCTACGGATGATTCTGTCATCATCAGAGCGGCATTTGAGACGGCCGGGCTGGTTATTCTGGGGCCTGACAGCATGCCGATAATTGCGGTATTTCATTCCAACTGCGGAGGTGAGACTTCCCCGTCAGACTATGTCTGGCTTTCGGAACAATCATATCTGAAAAATGTCTCTGACCCTTATTGCTCAACTTCCAGGAATGCAAGATGGCAGATTAAGGTGAGTATTCAGGATTGGCTGGACTATCTGAAGAGCATGGGATATAATGGTGATTTGTCAGATGAATCATTGTTAAATTTTTCACAGAAGACACGGTTAAATAATTTCCGTGCAGGCACTTTTTCATTACCTCTGAGGCAAATAAGGGCTGATCTGCACCTTCGATCAGCATTTTTTTCACTTTCTGCCAATGAGGATTCTGTCATTTTTAACGGAAAAGGTTATGGTCATGGTGTGGGATTATGCCAGGAAGGAGCTATGAATATGGCATCTAAAGGTTTTAATTATAAACAGATTATAGATTTCTATTTTACGGGGGTCATAATATCAGATATTAAAAATGCGTTGGTTGAAAAATAAGTATATATTTTTGTGACTTAAGCTTTCAAAATGTTTGCGATTTTCAGGAAAGAGATAAACGGTTTTTTCAGCAGTCTGACCGGCTACTTCGTTATTATTGTTTTCCTCCTGGTCAACAGCCTCTTTATGTGGGTTTTCCCCGGAGAGTGGAATATCCTCGATAGCGGATATGCCGGGCTGGATACTCTTTTCTTTCTGTCGCCCTGGGTATTCCTGTTTCTTGTTCCTGCCGTTACGATGAAAATGATTGCCGAGGAAAAACGGCTGGGAACTATTGAGCTTCTTTATTCCAAACCTGTAAGTGAAAGAGAAATTATCTGGGGAAAATATTTTGCTGCTGTGGCATTGGTGCTGCTTTCTCTTTTACCATGCCTGGTATATTATGTTTCGGTTTACCTTTTGGGTGAAACACCTGGCAACCTCGACAAAGGTGGCACATGGGGTGCATTTACCGGTCTCTTCTTCCTTGCAGCCATATATGCTTCGGCCGGAATTTTTTCTTCGGCACTTACAGATAATCAGGTTATTGCATTTATAATTGCTGTACTGATCAGTTTTTTCATGTTTATGGGCTTTGATTCATTTGCCTACCTGCCAGGCCTGAAAAAACTTGACGAGTTTGTCATCGGGCTGGGGATAAATGAGCATTATAAATCGATGAGCAGGGGAGTAATAGACTTGAAAGACATACTCTATTTTGTTGCCGTTTCAGTAATATTCAATGAAGCAACAAGGCTGGTGCTGTTATCGCGTAAATGGAAGAAAAGGAGCTAGGCTATGGAAAAGGTGTCAGAAACTAAAAATATAAAATCCACGAGCTGGTTCCGGTTCATTCTTACAACTGTTTTGATAATTCTTGCTGCTTCGGTTCTAAATAAGTTCAGGTTGAGGCTTGATCTTACGGAAGACAGGAGGTATACTCTTTCCGCTCCAACCAGGAAGGTGCTTTCCGGGATAAAAAACGATGTCTTTATTCAGGTCTACCTCGACGGTGAAATGCCGATCCCTCTGAAGCGCTTACGCAGGGCTGTCAGGGAGATGCTGGATGAGTTCAGGATAGCCTCCGGGCGAAGGATAGATTATGAGTTTATAAATCCTGCTGATACCAGGGATGATGATCAGCGGGAAGCGCAATATACTGCTCTTTATAATAAAGGACTCAATCCTGTTAATATCCAGGCCGGCGACAATGAAGGTGGAAAGACCCAGAAGATAATATTCCCCGGCATGATAGTAAATTATAACGGGGCAGAAGTACCTGTAAATTTTCTTAAGAATAACCAGTCAATCTCCTATGAACAGAATATTCTTCATTCTATAGAGGGCCTTGAATATGAGATGATTCAGACCATTTCCACGATTACTTCAGATACAATATATAAGGTTGCATTTCTTGAAGGACAGGGAGAATATCCTGAGATAGACGTAGCTGATATAACCATCAACCTTGCCAAATTCTTCACTGTCGACAGGGGAACAATCGGAGGCAAACCCGGAATACTTGATAATTATGCTGCATTGATTGTTGCAGGACCGGTGAAAGAGTTCGCTGAACCGGATAAGCTTATAATAGATCAGTATATTATGAACGGAGGTAAAGTATTATGGTTGTTAGAAGAGGTGGCAGTAAACGCGGACAGCCTGAAGTACGGAGGCGAGACAGCTGGTTTATATCATCCGATAAATATCGAGGACCAGCTCTTCAGATATGGAGCAAGGATCAATCCGGAGATCATACAGGACATTAATTGCGGAGTCCTGGCACTTTCTGTCTCAACTGGTCCTGAACAGAAACAAATAGTGCCTGCACCATGGTTATATTATCCGCTTCTCACACCTAACCAGAAACATCCCATAACCAGAAATATTAATGAAGTCCTGGGAGAGTTTGTAAATACTATAGACACTGTTGGACTCGACACGGCTATCCGAAAGACATTTTTATTGACCACATCTGATTTTTCAAGAACTCTTTCTCCCCCGCTGATGATAAGACTGAAGGAGACCGAAAATACACCCCCCCGGAAGGATTTTAATAAGAAGGAAATGCCTGCTGCAGTTCTTCTCGAGGGAATTTTCCCGTCAGCTTTCAGGAACAGGATGACATCCGGAATCGTCCCTGACAAAGATTTTAAGGTTAAGACAACCAGCCGCAAAACAAAAATGATTGTTGTTGCCGACGCCGATATTATCAGGAATGATGTGCGAAGGGTGGGGAATACTGCTGAGCCGTATCCTCTGGGGCAGGATAGATATACAGGTCAGATTTACGGTAATCGTGATTTTATTATTAACTGCATGAATTACCTGGTCGATGATAACGGACTTATGGCTCTGAGATCGAGAGAGTTGAAACTAAGGCTTCTGGATAAATCAAGGATCAGGTCGGAAAGAACGATTTGGCAGCTCGTAAATATTGTCGGTCCCGTACTCATTGTTATCCTGTCAGGCCTTATTTATGGATTCTTCAGAAAAAGGATGTATACCAGACATTTATAATGAGTAAACTGATTTCCAGAAATATTTTCCTTTCACTTATCCTGCTGCTCCTTCTGGTTGCTGTTATTTTTTTCCGGACAAGGTCACCATTCGGCAGAAACCAGAGCGCTTTCGCCTCTAAGCCGGATAAAGAGATCACCACGATTGAATTTTCTGATAGAAAGAACAGGCTGCTTCTTGCACGGGAAGGAGACAGCTGGAGAGTAAACGGAGTACATGAAGCCAGAAAAAGCAGTGTAATGTTTATCCTCCGTATTCTGACTGAAATGCAGATCAAATCGCCTGTTTCCCCCGATTTGTTTAACGCAGAGATTACCGAAAAAGAAGTTGTACCTGTAAGAGTAAGGGTCTATGAGAATAGGAAGCTTTTGAAATCTTTTCTGGTTTACAGAACCGTATCAAATAAGTACGGCAATGTTATGAAAATGAGAGAGAAAGCCAAACCATTCATCGTTTCTGTACCAGGATTTGAAGGTGATATAGGTTCTGCTTTTACTTTAAATGAATTATTCTGGCAGCCCTACATTGTGTTCAATCTTCTTCCGTCGGAGATATCGTCGATAACTTTCGAAAATATTTCTGACCGCGGATCATCATTTACGATAACCGGCAATGGCAATACTTATACTCTTTCAGATACAAAGAACTTACTTACAGGCTGGGATACTACACAAGTAAAGAGATATATTTCCTATTTTACCTGGATACCCTTTGAAAGCTGGGCACTTGATATGTCTGACAGTCAACAGGAGAAGATCAGGACAGAGACTCCCGCTTTCCGTATTACAGTAAGAAAAACCGACGGGAGCGATAGAGTACTGACTATCTGGGATAAATATTCAGAAGAGACCGGGAAGAAAGATCTTGACAAGGTATTGGGTAAAACAGGCGAGAGAGATCAGCTCTTTATTATCAGTTATTATGATATTGACCCGATACTAAAGAAAAGGTCCTATTTCTTTCGTAAATAAATTAGTTTGAGGGAATATTTTTTTTTTGTAATATTGATAATTGTGAATTGAGAATAAATCAAGACTCAATTGATTCATATTTAGTTACATAAATAAATTTGGAATCAGAAATACCAACTTAAATCGATATTGTTATGAAATTTGTAGTGTCCAGTACTGAACTTCTTGGTCATCTGCAGGCCATAAGCAGGGTAATCAGCTCGAAAAATACGCTTCCTATTCTCGATAATTTCCTTTTCAATCTCAGTGGAAATGATCTTGAAATAACTGCATCCGACCTCGAGTCAACGCTGATAACCAGGATCAAACTTGAAAATACACAGGGTGAAGGCATGATAGCCCTTCCTGCAAGGATCTTACTCGACACGCTGAAGGAATTTTCGTCCCAGCCCCTGACCTTCGATATAAACATGGACACGCTGGCTGTTGTCATAAGTTCTGAAAACGGAAAGTTCAATGTTGTCGGTCAGAATGGTATCGATTTTCCTGCACTGCCGGCAATCAAGAAGGAGAAACAATTTTCTTTCACAATAAATGCTGATGTGATGCTGGCAGGTATCAACAGGACACTTTTTGCGACAGCCGACGATGAGCTTCGTCCGGTTATGGGTGGTATCTTTATTGAAGCTACCACGGATAAGATAACCTTTGTTGCTTCTGATGCCCATAAACTGGTTAGATACCAGAGAACCGACGCACATGCAGACGACAACGCATCTTTTATACTGCCAAAAAAGCCGGCTTCATTGCTAAAAAATATTCTTCCGCGTGAAGAGGGCCCCTTTACTGTAGAATTTGATGATAAGAATGCATTTTTTAACCTGAACGACTATAAGGTTGTATGCCGTCTTGTTGAAGGCAACTACCCTAATTATAATTCTGTTATCCCGAAAAATAATCCAAGGAAGATCACTATTGACAGGGTTGAGTTTTATAATACACTTAAAAGAGTTTCTGTATTCTCCAACCAGGCAAGCAACCTGGTTAAGCTGCAACTGAAAGGAAACCAGGTAAATGTATCTGCACAGGATATTGACTTTTCAATCTCTGCATATGAGAGGATCAAATGCCAGTACGACGGAGAAGAGATTGAGATAGGTTTTAAATCTGTCTTTCTTCTTGAGATACTTGCCAATATATCATCACAGGATGTTATGATTGAGCTGGCTGATCCCACCCGGGCAGGTCTCTTTCTGCCGGCCGATACGGAAAATGAAGCAGAGGATCTGCTCATGCTTCTTATGCCAATGATGATAAATGCATAACGATTGGAACTTAAGCTCAAACGTCCGATTGTATTTCTGGATCTCGAAACAACAGGTATAAATGTTTCGGCAGACCGTATCGTTGAGATTTCACTGCTTAAAATAAGTCCAAATGGCAAGGAACAGTGGATGACGCTCAGAGTCAATCCGGAGATGCCTATTCCTCCTCATGTTACAGCAATACATGGCATTAGCAACAGTGATGTTGCCGATGCTCCGACATTCAGGGAAGTAGCGAAAAACCTCGCAAAGTTCCTTGAGGGATGCGACCTGGCCGGTTATAACGCCATTAAATTTGATATTCCGGTGCTTGCGGAAGAATTTCTGAGAACGGATACCGATTTTGATTTCAAAAAAAGAAAATATGTTGATGTGCAGGTCATCTTCCATAAGAAAGAGCAACGTACTCTGACTGCGGCTCTACTGTTTTACTGCAGTAAAGTACTGGAAAATGCTCACAGCGCTCAGGCTGATACAGCAGCTACTTACGAGGTGCTGAAAGCACAGCTTGACAGGTACGGCGATCTGGAAAACGATATAGGAAAACTGGCTGAATTCAGCTCATTTAATAATAATGTGGATTTTGCGGGCCGTATCATTCTTGATGATGCAGGAATTGAGATCTTCAACTTTGGAAAGCATAAAGGCAGACCCGTTGAGGAGGTTTTAAAGGAAGAACCTTCATACTATGCATGGATAATGAATGGTGATTTTCCTCTTTATACCAAGAAAGTGCTGACAGAGATCAAATTAAGAACTTTCGGAAATAAATCAGTCTGATATGAAAATCATATGCATAGGACTTAATTACAGAAATCATGCGATTGAGATGGGAAAGCCTTTTCCGGAAACTCCGGTGGTTTTCCTAAAACCTGATTCCTCACTGCTTAAGAATAACAAGTCTTTTTTTCTGCCAGGTTTTTCCGGAATGATACAGTATGAAACTGAAGTGGTAATAAAAATAAGCAAACTGGGCAAAGGAATCTCTCAGAAATTTGCATACCGTTATTATGATGAGCTGACCCTGGGAATCGATATCACTGCCCGCGATATTCAGAAAAGGAATTCAGCAGCAGGACTGCCCTGGGAACTCTCTAAATGCTTTGACGGAGCAGCTCCTTTGGGAAAATTTATTCCGGTAAGCTCTGTGGAGAATGTCAATAACCTTGATTTCAGGCTGGAGATAAATAATAAAATTGTTCAGCAGGGAAATACTTCCGAAATGATTTTCAGTATCGATGAGATAATATCTTATGTATCTCAATATTTTACTCTGAAAACGGGTGATCTTATTTTTACCGGGACTCCGTCAGGTGTAGGGCCGCTGATCAAGAATGATAACGTGGTTGCTTTCCTTGGCAATGAGCCACTTCTCGACTTCAATATCAAATAATAAAAAATTGATATTGCTGTTCTCTTCTGAATATTTGTTTTTAATACGCACTATTAATACCTTTATAGGATATTAAAAGCTAAAGAGATGGGACATTTTGGAGCTACCGAGATCATACTCATAATACTAGTTATAGTTCTTCTCTTTGGGGGCCGTAAGATACCGGAGCTGATGAAAGGAATCGGCCAGGGAATGAAAGAGTTTAAGAAAGCCTCCAAGGTAGAAGATGAACCTGATAAAATGAGTGCTGAGGACAAAGAAGATAAAAAATAGAGGAAATAGCCTTTTAGTTATCCTCTAAGATCCATTAAATTAATCTGTTACCAGATAACGTGGTGCCTTCCCGTGCATTGTTGCCTGCTCATAACTGTAGGCAATTTCTATCAGTACAGGTTCACCCCAGGCCCTTCCGAAGACTGATATTCCAACTGGCAGATCACCCATAAAATCCACGAGGGCCGGCATCGCCGGATAATCTGATATTCAGCATTTCCACCTAAAATTATGATTAATTCATCGATTTTAATATATTTGTAGGGATGTCATTCAGTATCAATACAACATTATAAATATCCCATAGTGTAATTCCGATTGGGAACATTGCTGGTGAGTATGAAGAACATTTACCTGAAGATACCCGAATTGAAATCAGCCAGCTATGGACTGGTTCTTGCCACAGTGACCGGCAGCAGCGGTTCAACACCCCAGAAGCCGGGAAGCTCAGCCCTTTTTAACGGGAACGGACTTATTGAAGGAACAGTTGGAGGAGGTATAGCCGAAGGTAAAGTAACAGAACTCGCTAAAACATGCGGTATAACTAAAGAATCTGGTTATCTTCATTTTCTTCTTAATCAGGAAATAACGAACAAAGAAGAAGCAATCTGCGGAGGAGAGCTGTTTGTCCTGGTCGATGCCGATCCTCTGAGCAACTTACCTGTTTATGAAAAAATCAGTGAATCAGTCAGGGAAAGAATACCGGGTGTTCTTATTACTGTTGTTACAATGGGGCCAGGATCACAAATTCAAATCAACCGTTACTGGATGACAAAGAATGATCATCCTTCACTCCCCGTTACCTGTGCTGAAAAGATTAAGTCGGAAGTAACAGAAATTCTGTCTTCTGATGGTGTTTATGATTTCAGGCAGATTGACCTTTCCTCTCCGGATGAGGCTCCTGTCTCAGTCTGTTTTCTTGAAAAAGTATTTCCGGCACCTCAGCTGATAATAGCAGGAGCGGGTCATATAGGAAAAGCTCTGTCGCACATTGGAAAAATGCTTAACTTTGATGTTACAGTCATCGATGACCGCATTGAATACGCCAACAAGGACAACCTGCCCGATGCGGACCATATTATTGTAAAAAATATTGGCGAAGCAATGCAGGAAGTCCCTAAAAGAACTGATGTATTTATAGTTATTGTTACCAGAGGTCATAGTGACGATGCGGATGCGTTAAAGCCATGTATTGGATCTGATGCAGCTTACGTGGGTATGATCGGCAGCAAGGTGAAGGTGGCAAAGATGCATACAGATTTTGTTGAGAATAGATGGGCGACCGAAGAGGAGTGGGGTAAAATATTCGCTCCTGTAGGATTGGATATCAAATCGAAATCCGTTGAAGAGATCGCGATAAGCATTGCTGCACAGCTTGTAATGATCAGGAATACAAAGTATTGAATGTTATTTCTCCTATATTTTTACAAACCAGATTCATAATATGATCAGATAGAATGTCAGAGACCTGGGGAATAATACTGGCAGCTGGTGAATCAAAGAGAATGAAGTCACCAAAAATGCTTCTTCCTTACAGAGGCAGGACATTTATTGAAAATGTAATTGATAGCGTAAAGGTTTCAAAGGTTGACGGGGTGATGGTTGTGCTGGGTTCTCACAGTGATGATATTCTTAAGGTTACAGGCAACTTATCGGTAGTACATTGTTATAATGAAAATTTTGTCGAAGGTATGTTGTCATCGGTGAAATGTGGTTTCAGCTCACTTCCGGATGGCGCCGGTACAGCTGTTGTTCTTCTTGGAGATCAACCTATGGTAAGTCCGGAAATCATTAACATGCTGATCAGCGCATATCATAAGTCAGGAAAAGGGATTATCATCCCTGTCCATAATAGCGAGAGAGGGCACCCGATTCTTATAGATTTAAAGTATCGGGAAGAGGTCTTAGATCTTGACCCGGAGATTGGGTTGAAGGCACTGTCTCAGAAATTTCCGTTTGATGTACTTGAGGTGGAGACAGATGACAGGGGGGTTTTAACAGATATTGATACTCAGGAAGATTACAATAATGAATTAAACCAAATCAGTTAAATATGGAAGAGACTATTCGTTTTACCCTTAACGGGAAGAAAACAGAGGTGCTGATCGATCCTTCCCAGACCCTTTTATGGGTATTGAGAAACTATTTTGGTCTTACCGGCACCAAGTACGGCTGCGGAATGGGATTCTGCGGCGCCTGTACAGTTCTGATTGATAATGAGGCTGTAAGGTCGTGTATGCTTCCAGTAAGCGATGTAGCAGGGAAAAAAGTCATTACCATCGAAGGGCTGGCCATTAATGGAAAATTACATCCTGTTCAGAAAGCATTTGTTGAGCATGATGCCCTCCAGTGCGGATATTGTACTCCCGGGATGATATTAACAGCAACCAGCCTTCTGATAAAAAATCCCTCGCCTACACACCAGGAGATAATTGACGGAATGGAAGATAATTTATGTCGTTGCGGCACACATGTACGTATAATTGAAGCAATTAAGACTGCTGCAAAAGAAATGAAAGGAGGGAAGTAACCATGAAGAAAAGAGAAGAAAATATAAATCAGGAAACCCATACAAATACAGCAACCGGTTTGAAGAGAAGGAGTTTCATGAAAATTCTGGGCGGGGGAATAATCTTATTTTTCCAGCCATGGAACATACTGGATGTTCTTGCATTACCCCAGCAGCAGCAAAGGAGAACGCTGACAAAAGATTACAACGCTTTTCTTCATATTGCTGAAGATGGAATGATCACATGTTACACCGGTAAGATAGAAATGGGACAGGGGATCATTACTTCGCTTGCCATGGAGATGGCAGAGGAACTCAATGTTCAGTTTGAAAAGGTCAAAATGGTAATGGGTGATACCGACTTATGTCCTTATGACCAGGGAACCTGGGGATCATTGACTACGAGGGCTTTCGGACCGAATATGCGTGCAGCCGCTGCTGAAGCACGTGCAGTTCTAATCGACCTTGCCTCAGCACAGATGGGCGTACCGGCATCGCAGCTGGAGGTAAAAGATGGCGTGGTGACCGATACAAAAAATTCAAAAAATTCGTTAACATATGCACAGCTTGCAAAAGGTAAAAAGCTCGAGAAGTATCTTGATATAAAACCATTGCCGGAAGATTATACCAAGTTTACCTATGTCGGAAAATCATATAAAAGAAGCGATGGTGTACTGAAAGCAACAGGACAGGCAAAATATGCCGGCGATCTTAAACTACCCGGGATGGTTCATGCCAGGATACTCAGGCCGCCGTCACTGGGAGCAAAAATGACATCAGCAGATGTATCCGGCGCTGAAAAGATTGAAGGAGTTCAGGTTGTGCGCGATGGTGATTTTATTGCGGTGATAAGCGAAAACCGTGACAAAGCAGATGAAGCTGTTGTGAAAATCAAAGCCGAATATTCTTTTGATGAAATGAAAGTTAATAATAAAAATCTTCATGACTGGATACTCAAAGCAGAGACACGCTCAAATGTAGCCAGGAGCAATGGAGATATAGAAGCAGGAAGGCAACTCTGTGACAAGATATTTGAATCGACGTTTTTTGACCAGTATCTGGCTCATGCTCCTATAGAGCCACATACTGCGCTTGCTGTTCTCGAGGGAGAAAAACTTACTGTCTGGGCTGCAACGCAGACACCATTTGGTCTTCAGGATGGAATAGTCAGAGATCTTGGATTCACTCGTGAAAATGTAAGAGTAATTACACCCTTTGTGGGCGGTGGTTTTGGAGGCAAAGGTGCATATCAGCAGGGCGTCGAAGCCGCCAGACTTGCAAAGCTCACCGGAAAGCCTGTTATGCTTGCATGGACACGCGATGAAGAATTTTTATATGATACTTTTCATCCCGCCGGTGTTATTAAGATAAGCTCAGGTATCGATAAAGATGGTCTTATTAAAATGTGGGATTACCATGTATATTTATCCGGTACCAGGGGAGCTGAAACCACATATGATGTCCCGAACGCTAAAACAACAAGTTACAGCGAAAACAGAGATGGTCCGCCGATACACCCTGTACTTACAGGTGCATGGAGAGCTCCTAACAATAACACAAATACTTTTGCAAGGGAATCGCAGATAGATATTATGGCATCAGCGGCAGGCATTGATCCGCTGGAGTTTCGCCTTAAAAACCTTAATGATGAAAGAATGACAGGTTGTCTGAAGGCTGTGGCTGATAAATTTGGATATGTTTCCGGTAAGAGTCCAGGCGGAAGAGGTATTGGAGTAGCCTGTGGTTTTGATGCCGGGACCTGGGTAGCACATATGGCTGAAGTTAAGGTAGATAAGTCAACAGGAAAAGTCTCAGTAGTCAGAATGGCTGTTGCACAGGATATGGGCTTATGCGTAAATCCTGAGGGCACTCTGATGCAGATGGAGGGATGTATTACCATGGGACTTGGCTACACATTTGCTGAAGAGGTTCAGTTTGAAGGAGGAAACGTGCTGGACCGGAACTTTGACACATATACAATTCCAAGATTCTCATGGCTTCCAAAGATAGATTGTGTGGTACTCGATATGAAAGACAAGTCGCCACAGGGTGGGGGTGAACCCGCAATTATAGCTATTGGCGCTGTCGTGGCAAATGCAATTTATGACGCTACAGGTGCCAGGTTGTATCAGATGCCCTTCACACCTGAAAGAGTGCTGGAAGCTCTGAAGAAAGTTTAATAAATTAAAAAAGGTCAGAGATATCTGACCTTCGCATAACATATTAAGGCAATTATTTTACAAGAGTGTGTTTGTTATAGATCATCATAAGGTCTGAAAGGGCAGGCTGTTTAGCAAGAGCAGTCTCTGTTTCACATTCTGATGCTTTCGTCTTTGATGAATCAGCGCAGGCTTCACCTGATTTTGCAGATGAGTCACAGCAGGCTTCTGTTTCCATCCCGGGACTCATCATTTCTCCTGCAGGTTTTTCAGCGGTAACGACACGACTTATGTGTCCTTCGACAGCTATTGTACTTCCTAGAAGATCCACCGGGAACTTCGGAGCGTTCTCTCCTGCAGATATATTAAGCATTACATCAGGATTATCACCGACTATGAACATCTTTTTCCCTGTGTGAGGGCATACATGTACCACTTTACCTTCAACAATGATGTCTCTATCAACATAGGTTCCCGGGTTTTCTACAAGAGCTGAGAACTTAACATTTTCAGCTTTCGATAATGATGCTGTCTCTTTACCCGATTTATTACCGCAGGAAGCTATTAATAACACTGCAACTGCAAGTGATAGAGTCTTTATGATCATAGTCTGGAATTTATAGATAGTGGTTAAATATATTCTGGTTTGCAATAATAATGATTTTATTTTAAATGAGAATCTTGAATCATGCTTAAGCTAGGAAGATTTGATCTTTGCCGGATTGATCAATGAAATATTTAAAGTGGAGATTCCTCACCACGCTTAGACGCGGTTCGGAATGACATATGCTGATGGCTGTGAGTGGGGGGATGAAAGTGCCGGCTCCGACCGCACTTTCATCCCATATGACTAAAAAATGACTTTTCATTCCGAACGTTAGTGAGGAATCTTATTCTTAAAAATTCTTAAATAATAATACAGTTATTCAGGAATAGATAACTTTGCCCTATTGTCTTTAAATAATCAACCAATAAAAATTTGGAATATGGAAAAAAACGTAAAAAAATTTCAATTTGCATTATCAGTAATGATAATTATGTCTTTCCTTCTTATGCCTCTTACTGTTAACGGGCAGACCGGTAAGGCTAACTTTTCCGGCACGTGGGCATTAAATGCTGAAAAGAGTGATTTCGGACAAGCCCCGGCAGGTGGCCAGGGTGGTGGTGGCCAGAGAGGCGGCCAGGGTGGCAGAGGCGGTAATTTTGTTGCTAAACAGGACGGCAACGTATTAACCGTAGATCGTACCAGGGGAGATCAGACATTTACGTCAAAGTATACCCTCGATGGTAAGGAAAGTGTGAACACTACAGGCAGAGGTGACAGCAAATCAGTTGCCAGCTGGTCAGCTGACGGCAAGTCACTTACAATCAAAACAACCAGTACTTTTGATATGAATGGTACCTCACGTACCTCAACTTCAACGGAAGTATGGAGCCTGACTAGTCCCACAACTCTTTCGGTAAAAACAACCAGGAGCTCTCAGAATGGAGACAGAGTCACCACAATGGTTTATGATAAAAAATAAAGGTGAGAATCTTTAAGGAAAGGGGCTGAAATGAGCCCCTTTTTTTCATCTTCTTTATTGAGAAATGAGGAAGAGGACGCTGGTTTATTTAGTTTTATTATCCTGGTTAAATGCCTCTTTAGCTGAAGATTGTAAAAGCTCTTTGCCCTTTAATGAAAACTTTTCAGGATTTTCTGGCGTTGCAGTATAGACTAATGTTCCAGGTTTCAGACCTTTTTTAATTACTACCTCTTTATCGTTAGATTCACCAAGGATCACAACCTGTTTGTGGCCACTTTTTGTATAAACAAACGGAATACTGTCGATTCCTGCATGAATACACTCATTGGGAAGAAAAGCAACATTATCCAATGACTTTATAAGTATTTTGTTATTTGTTGTCATTGAGGGCCTGAGGCTCATGTCGGTCCCATCGATCCTGATAAGAACTTCAAATACCTTGGTGTCGGTGTTAGGAAGCTTTTCTCCTATGTTAGCCATTGAGGTAACAGTACCTGTATATGACTTGTTAGGGAAGGCATCAACTGAAATGTTGACATGTAATCCGGGTTTAATTTTCCTGATATCAATTTCGCTGATAAAGACTTTTGACATCAGAGATCTAAGATCGGGCAGGGTTGCAACAACACGGTCTACGGCATTAATATTTGAACCGATTTTTCTTTTATTTCCAAACCTGTCTCTTTCATAAATTATCATCCCCGCCGCGGGAGCTGTAATATTAAATTGGCTTAGTACATAATCATAATCATCAACCCTTCTTTGCATTCTTGAAAGGAACAGCCTTCGGTTTTTTACCAGGACCTTTGTCTGGGCATCTTTTAGTTCGTAGCTTCTTTTTAACTGCTCAAGAGTCCTTTTTGCCTGGTCGTAATTGATCTCTGCCTGTCTGAGTGTTGTCGGAGGCTCGTATTTGGAATTGCGAAGGGTGATCTCCGCCTCTGCAACAGTATGAACCTGATTGCTGATCTGATCCCTTATGCTGTTCATAGTCACTGCAGTATCAAGCAGGAGCGTTTCAAGATCCGTCTGCATGGAGGTAACTCTTTCACGAAAATCTTTCAGAGAATTCTCCAGCTCTGTTCTATCAAGGCTAGCGACAAAATCACCTTTTTGTACTTCGGTACCCTCAGGCACAAGGTCCGTAATTTTGATATTTGTCGACCGTACATCCCTGCCCTGGGTGAATGCTGGTCCCAGGATATCTATAGAGTTTTCTGCTACTACCTCACCTGTGGTGGTTACCGTTATTTCAAATTTTCCGGATGACACTTCAGTTAACAGCCCGGCAGTATCATTTCTTGCAGTGACCTTATTAAAAATAATAAGGGCAATTAATGTAACTACAACAACAATAACGGTGGTTACTATAGTTTTTTTCATTTCAGACTAACGTAAAATGATTTATTTTATTTTACGTTGCGAAAGTATGAAAAAAACTCTTTTTAATCAGGTAAAATCGGATTTTTAACTTAAATTAACATCGCCCGGGGAACCTGTGAAACCCATTATGAATTACTACTTTAAGAAAGCTTCTCTTTAGATTGTGACTCTCTTCTGTGAGCAATTCATTTTTATCTATTTCCCGATATTTATTGTAACCGTACTGGTTTTGAGTCCTCTGGATTCACCCTTTACAGTAATATTACCTGATGCACCTTTCTCGGCTGCAACAATAACCAGGCATAATCCGTTAAATGCTTTTCTTGATGGTGACTGGAATGACATATGGTCTGTCGCATTTCCATTATCGGTTGCTACTATCCTTCCATGGCTCATCTGTTTATTATTGCTTTATTAAGACAGGTTTACCGAATCCTATTTTCTCAAGTGGCTTTAACTGTGTTGCAGCATCACCTACAACCACGTAATACATTTTATCAGGAATAATATATTTGTCGGTAATTGCCTTGTGTTCTTCCACTGTCATATTACGGATCACATTTTCTTCCTTCATGATATAATCATCAGGGAAGTTGTATTTTGCCATTGTTGAAAGCATTGCCACCAGGGCATCATTAGTTTCAAACCGAATCGCATTTGACCTGATCATACAGTTTTTTATGAACTGCAAGTCGTCTTCTGAAATGCCATTCCGGTATTTCTCCATTTCATCCCTGAATATTTTCACAGATTCAAATGTTGCATCAGACCTGACCATTGAGGCTGCTATAAAGGGTGCTGTTGTCTTCATCTCCTGGAAATAGCTGGAAGCGCCATATGTATACCCTTTTTCTTCACGAAGTATCTGGTTAAGTATACTGGTAAATGCACCTCCAAGCCGGTAATTCATAAAATCAGCTTTTACATAATCAGGATTATCCCTTTTTATTGCCGGATAACCTATGTATATTACTGACTGTCTGGATCCGGGAATATCTACAAAATAGATAGTTGATTTTTCCGGAGCAGGCGGAACAACATAATTCTGAGGAGCTACTTCTTTTGGGGCCCAGTTTTCTGCCAGGGATTTAAGAGCCTCAAGCACCTGTTCTTTGCTCACATTTCCTGCCACGAGGATCTTTGTCACTGACGGCGAGAAATTTCTGTTATAATATTCCTTCAGATTATCGGATGTTATTCTGTCAATCGATTCTTTTGTTCCCCGTGTGTTATAACCAAAGATATTATCCTTACCGTACAACAGCTTATAAAACAACATGCTTGCGACACTTCTTGGCTGGGCTTCGGCCTGGAGAATCATGTTTTTGGTACGCCTGAGGGCGATTGAAAATTCTGATGAGTCCCACCTGGGTTCAAGAAGTATCTCCTTCATCAGCGATACTGTTTTATCAAAGTTCCTGGAAAGCATACTGGCATCCATGGAGATCTCCTCACGGCCGGCATACATATTTATATCCGAGCCTAATAATTCTATTTCTTCTTCAAGATCTTCAGGTGTTTTGTTCTTTGTTCCCTGGGGTAAAACAGCAGCAACCATCGAGGCAATACCCGGCAGGTCCGTTTTATCCTGGGAAACACCACCATCAATGACAATACTCATGGTTACCAGGGGTAACTCCTTATTCTCAATTCCATAGACTTTAATACCATCAGAAAGATCAGCTTTCCAGATTAGCGGTATGTTTACTACCGGTTCCTTTCCGGCAGGTGGTTCGATACTCCTGTTTATTTCAGATGGAGTCTTAACAACCGGCTCATCTTTTGTTTCTGCTATCTCGACCTGGCTGGCTTCGTTGATATTTTCTTCCTTTACACCGGCAGCGACAGAACTATCTGCCATCATTTCGGGATGTCCCCTGGGAACAAAGCTTGTTACAATATGCGGCTTATCCTTGATATACTTGTTATAAACCCTCATTATATCATCAAGAGTAACTGCTTTTATGTTTTCAATATCTTTTTCAATAAATCCGGGATCGTTCAGTAACGTGTTATAAAAAGCCAGCTGTAATGATTTTCCGAACACACTGTTTATCTGCTCATAAAACTCTTTTTCACTTGACGCCTTTATCCTTTCGACATCTTTTTCAGTTATGCCGTCCTTTTCAAACCGGGCAAAACCATCAGCAACAGCATCTTCTATCTCCTTTAGAGTTTTACCTTCGTTGGCCCGGATGCTGATGGTAAATTCACCTGTAAGCTCACTTGAATAGTCAGATGCATTTACTCTTGAAGTCAGCTGCTTCTCTTTCACAAGGACTTTATAAAGAGGAGCCTTCTTCCCATCGGCAAGAAGTTTTGCCAGGAAATCGAGGGGATACATATCCTTATTATAGTTCTCCGGAGCAGGCCACACCATCGTAATTTCAGGTACATTAGCGAAATTATCCTCATGGTAGAGTTTCTTTGTCTTTTCAAGAGTTACCGGCATAGGGCTCCGCTTATCGACCTGCCCATGCGAATTAATCTCTCCAAAATATTTGTTAATCAGTAACTTCACTGAGTCAGGATTGAAATCACCGGCAAGCACCAGTGTTGCATTGTTGGGTCCGTAGAAATTGTTATAATATGTTTTTACATCATTGAGAGAGGCTTTGGTAATATCTTCCATCTCTCCAATAACTTCCCAGTTATATGGATGGTTTTCAGGATACAGATTTTTGTCGATAACATAGTCGGTGAAACCATATGGTGAATTATCTTCAGTCTGTCTTTTCTCATTCTGAACAACATTTTGCTGTACTGCAAGCGAATGCGGAGTTATTGAATTAATAAAAAAGCCCATCCTGTCCGATTCCAGCCAGAGCACTTTTTCCAGTCCGTTCTTAGGGAACATTTCAAAATAAGTGGTTACATCACGGCTGGTGAAACCATTATTTGTGCCGCCCACACCTTCAATTATCTTATCAAAAACTCCGTTTGGCACATTTTCAGAACCTCCGAAAAGAAGATGTTCAAATAAATGCGCAAAACCGGTCTTTCCGGGTTTCTCCCGGCTCGAACCAACATGATACATGATTGCGTAGGAGATCATGGGATCTGAATGATCGGTATGTAAAATTACCTGCAGACCATTAGGCATTACATATTTTTCGTATGCAATGCTGAGTTTGTCTTTTTCAGGCGCCTTGCTGCATGCAGGGATAAAAAACAAAGTTGCTGTCAACAGCAAAATCCTGTTGTAAATTCTTAATTTGTTCATTTTAAGATATTTAAATTTGAATTAATATTTTCAGTATCTCTCCGGATGACGAATTTAAGAATTATAGAAATATTTTTGGGTCTATTAAGAAATTATTTATTCCGGAACTGATTTGATACCTGAGTTCAATTATACTATCTTTTTCTGCGTCAACCCGGGTAATCTGCAGGAACTTTTTTTTTATTATTTTTGGAAAAGTTTAAAGAGCAAAATATATATGGGTAAAAAGATTGTAACCTTCGGAGAGATAATGTTAAGGCTTGCAACTCCTGAGCATCAGAGGTTTTCCCAGGCCACATCCTTCAGTGCAACTTTTGGAGGAGGGGAGGCTAATGTAGCTGTTTCTCTGGCAAATTATGGTCTTGAGACAGAATTTGTCACACGTCTGCCTCAAAACGACATCGGGCAGGCAGTTATAATGGAATTAAAGAAGCACAGCGTTGGCACTTCAAAAATAGTTTTCGGAGGCGAACGGCTTGGAATATATTTTCTTGAAACAGGTGCGGTATCGCGGCCAGGCAAAGTAGTCTACGACAGGTCCCATTCTTCTGTTTCCGCCATTAAACCAGGAATGATCGACTGGAATGATATATTCCGGGATGCATGCTGGTTTCACTGGACCGGCATCACACCCGCAATATCTCAGGGGGCAGCAGATACCTGTCTTGAAGCTGTACAGGCTGCAAAAAATCTGGGACTGACAATCTCATGTGATCTGAATTTCAGGAAGAACCTTTGGAAATGGGGTCAAAGTGCCGGCGATGTTATGCCAGGACTGGTCAAATACTGTGATATTATCCTTGGTAATGAAGAAGATGCAGAAAAAGTCTTCGGCATCAGTCCTGATAGAGGAGATGTTCATGCTGGTAAGGTCGAAAGTTCTGAATATGAATCTGTTTGCAAGAAGCTCAGGTTACAGTTTTCCGACGCCAAAAAGATCATTATTACTCTTCGCGGTTCAATCAGTGCTGATCATAATACATGGTCCGGAATTCTATATAGCGGCGAAAAATTCTTTGAAGCTCCTGTATATCAGATCACTCATATTGTCGACAGGGTAGGAGGCGGCGATTCGTTTACGGGAGGTTTAATTTATGGTCTTCTGACCTACAAGGATGACGACCAGAAGGCTCTTAATTTTGCAGTTGCGGCCTCTTGTCTGAAGCATACTATCCATGGCGACTTTAACCTTGTTTCCGTATCCGAAGTGGAACAGTTGATGAAGGGGGATAGCTCGGGAAGAGTCGTACGATAAAATTGCTATCTTGCAATAATATGCAAATGTACCTGATATGCCTCCACTCCTGACCATTTCCCTGCATTATAATTATTTCCCCATACTGGTGGTGGCCGGACTCGCGTGGCTCACACCAATGGCACTATCGGTACTGAACATCAGAAGAATTCCTTCTGTCGTTGTTGAGATTTTCCTTGGTTACCTTGCCGGCAGGTTCATTCTTGTAAATTTAACTCCTGCATGCAGTAATATACTTGAATTCCTGGGGCTTACGGGATTTATTTTCCTGATGTTCCTCAGCGGCCTTGAAATTGATATGGATCATATAACATTATCAATTCCGCGGAAGATTAATAATATCTCAAGACTGGTCAGGAATCCACTCTTAATTTCAGTGGCTTATTTTACATTTACTATTATACTGGCATATGGAGGGGCCATGGGACTGTCACACCTGGTAGAGATTGACAATATATGGTATTTTTCTCTCATTATGTCTACCACTTCGGTGGGTATAATATTACCGGTAATTAAAAACAGGGGAGAGGTATCAACATCTTTCGGACAGATGCTTATTACCAATGCTGCTGTGGCCGATATATTCAGTATCCTGCTTTTTACTTTCACGGCATACATTTTAAAGAATGGATTCAGGCTGGAGATAACATACATTTTAATATTATTTGCCATTTTTTACCTCCTCTACAGGCTTGGAAACAGGGCAAAGAACTGGTCATTTCTGAAAAAAATATCATTCCAGCTGTCACATGCTGCGTCCCAGCTGAGTGTAAGAGGCACCTTGTTTTTGCTGTTTATTTTTGTTGTGATCAGCCAGTTTATTAGTCCGGAAGTAATATTACTTGGAGCTTTCCTGTGTGGAATTCTTCTATCAATGTTCCAGCACAAGGGAAGATCCCTTCTTCTTGTGAAACTGGATGGAATGGGACACGGGTTTTTCATCCCGATTTTCTTTATAATGGTGGGAGTAACCTTTGATCCTTCTGCTCTTAAGGAATTTGAAGTGACGCTTATCCCTTTTCTTTTTATACTCCTTTTTCTGCTTATTGCCGTGAAAGTAATCCCTGGTTTTCTCTACGTCAGAAAATTTGGACAACGAAAATCCCTGGCAGCCAGCTTTCTGCTCTCATCACGATTAAGCCTGATAATTGCAGCTTCAGCGATAGGTCTGGAACTTGGAGTTATCTCCCCTGGTATAAACGCTGCCTTCATAATTATGGCGATCCTCACCAGCTTCCTTGGTCCCGTGATCTACAATCTTATGAATAAGCAGGTAAGTCAGCCTGAAGACGGGACTATCATTGTGGGGGGAAGTAGCAAAGGGGTTTTACTTTCAAGGCGTTTAAATATTCATGGCAAAGCATGTGTGATCATTGAAAACAATGAGCACAGATTTAAAGAGATATGTGCCAAAGGTCTGAATGCCTGCCATTCTGACGGCCTTGATCCTGAAATTTACAGGAAGCTGAATTTAAAACCATCTAATTATGTGGTAGTTGATACAGAATCGGAGGAGGTCAATATCAGGATATGCGAGATGCTCACAAAGGAGTTCAGTCACGAGAAGATCATCTCAATGGCTTGGAAAAGTACTGTTGAGCAGCAACTTAAAAGACTCAATGTGCAGACCATTGATGTACGCCGTGTAATGGCAACTACTATTGAAAACCTTATTGTCAGACCCACCACCTACCATGCCCTGGTGGAGACTTTCGAGAACTTCACCGTTGAAGAGATCCCCATTACAAACACGACTTTTGATGGTCATAAGGTCAGGGAGGTGGCATTCCATAAAGATGCTATTCTTATTTTGGTGAAAAGAGGAAACAATCTTTTCATCCCTCATGGAGAAACATACCTCAAAACCGGCGATGTACTGAATATTCTTGGAACAGATTCAGCTCTTGAAAATACAAGGGAAAAGCTTCGGTAAATAAACCGTCCATTTCACGCTGACAACTGATCGACTTTTTAAATTCCTGCAAACATTACATTTTTGTTATTAACTTTATTTTTAAGTTTTATTTATTTTGATATCTGAATAATGGAAAATATATATTTAAAAATCAATAAGTTATCTGAAAGATATCGTGATTATACGGCATCTAATCTATCGAAGCTTGTGCAAATTAAATCGTTGAGCACACAGGAAAAAAATGTACAAACTGAGCTTAAACGACAGATGGAGGAGGCAGGTTTTGATGAAGTAAAGATCGATGGACTGGGAAATGTTATCGGGCGGATCGGTAAGGGTAAAAGAATACTGGCTATCGATGGTCACATGGATACAGTTGATATTGGTAACATCGGTAACTGGAGCTTTGATCCTCTTGGCGGAGAGATAAGGAATGGGTTCGTATATGGACGGGGATCGGTTGATCAGAAAGGGGGACCGGCAGCCTTTGTTACAGCAGGAAGGATGTTGAAGGAACTGGGTTTTAATGAGGATCTTACAATATATTTTGTAGGAAGTGTGATTGAAGAGGATTGCGATGGTCTTTGCTGGAAATATATTGTTGAAGAGGATAAGATCAGACCGGATTTTGTAATAAGCACAGAACCCACCAACCTGAATGTATATCGTGGGCAGAGAGGCAGGATGGAGATGGAAGTTCACTTTTATGGCGTTTCATCCCACGGATCGGCCCCGGAACGGGGAAAGAATGCCATATACATGGCGTCAGAGGTTGCCCTTGAAATTGAAAAGCTGAATGAGAAACTCAGGCAAGATGATTTTCTGGGGAAAGGAAGTATTACCATATCGGAGATCATATCAAAGAGCCCTTCTCTATGTGCTGTATCTGATTATGCCAGAATACATATAGACCGAAGACTGACAACCGGTGAGAATAAAGAGATTGCCATAAAAGAAATTGAAGAACTCATAAAAGGGTATGATGCAAAAGTTGAAATGCTTAATTATTCTGAAAAAGCTTTTACCGGTATTGAATATGGCATGGAGAAATACTACCCGACCTGGACAATACCTGTTGACCATGAACTTGTCAGGACCGGAGTTAATACGTATAAGGAATTATTTGATAATGAGCCTGTTGTTGATAAATGGACATTCTCAACAAACGGCATAATGACCTGCGGTGTTTACGGCATCCCCACGATTGGTTTTGGTCCGGGTAATGAGATCCTGGCTCATGCTCCCGATGAGAAGGTGCCGGTAGATGATCTGGTTAAGGCATCGGCATTCTATGCCGGATTTGTGTATGAGTTATTCAGGCGGTAGGCGGCAGGCAGAAGGCGGCAGGAAGAAGGCGGTAGGCAGATGGCGGTAGGCAGAAGGCGGTAGGCAGAAGGCGGTAGGCAGAAGGCAGAAGGTATCTTAAAACCTTGAACCTGGAACTTTGAACATTTTATAAATCAAAGAGATAAATGAATATAAGTGAAAGAATTGAAAAGCTCAGTAATTTGAAGTCAGACCTTACAGGAAAAGACTTCTTGTTAACCTGGGAGAAGAGTGATACAGATCTGAGGGTAATACTTGAAATAGCGACGATACTTAAAGAAATGCGTGCTGAAAATATCTCGGCAAGAGTATTCGATTCAGGCCTGGCTATCTCAAATTTTCGCGATAACTCAACACGAACCAGGTTCTCATTTGCGTCTGCGGCTAATCTGCTGGGACTGGCAGTTCAGGATCTTGATGAGGAGAAATCGCAGATTGCTCATGGTGAGACTGTCCGTGAAACAGCTAACATGATCTCCTTTCTGTCCGATTTTATTGGTATACGCGATGATATGTTTTTAGGTGAGGGTAATAAGTATATGCGTGAAGTCGGCATTGCACTTGATGAAGGTTTCAGGAATGGAGTGCTTCATGTTCGTCCGGGTATCATTAACCTGCAGTGCGACATGGACCATCCTACACAATCGATGGCCGATCTTCTGCATCTCATAAATATTTTCGGCTCGCCCGAAAAACTCAGGGGCAAAAAGATAGTTATGAGCTGGGCTTACTCTCCGAGCTATGGAAAACCCCTTTCAGTGCCACAGGGAATAATTGCGCTTATGTCGCGTTTTGGTATGAATATAGAGCTTGCCTATCCGGAAGGATACGGTTTGATACCCGAAATAGTTGAAATAGCAGGGAAAAATGCCGGGGAATCAGGCGGCTCTCTTAAGATAAACCACTCGATGAGCGACGCAATGATCGGTGCTGATATTGTTTATCCAAAAAGCTGGGCACCATTTCATATAATGCAGCAGCGCACACAGTTTTTAGTGGCCGGCGACAGAACGGGGCTTAAAGAGCTGGAGAAGGAATGTCTTGCAAATAATGCAGGGTTCACAGACTGGGAGTACAATGAGTCAGGGATGAAACTGACAAAAAACAAAAATGCGTTATATATGCATTGCCTGCCGGCTGACATCAGCGGGGTATCCTGCAAACAGGGTGAAGTAAGCGCTGATACTTTTGAAAAATATAGGATTAAAACCTACCTGGAGGCCGGTTACAAACCTTACATTATAGCAGCAATGATGTTCACAAACAGGTTCGGAAACCCTGGCGAGGTCTTAAAAAATATTCTGGAAAGGAACAGGAAAAGAGTTGGTTTCTAGCAGATTTATAACCTCCTGTAACTTTAACATAAACTTCATAAAAATGTATAATTCTCTAAACTATTGCGTTACGTTTAAAGTAACAGGAATAATTAATATAATATTTACGTTTTTTGAAACAGTGTAACTCAGTTACGACTCTGTGTGACACCGTGGTTAAGTTATATTATCTTTTAATGAATTTCCCGGTGATCTTATTATCAGTCAATTTGCAGTTATCGATAACGACTTTTCCTCCTGCAATAACATAATCTGCATTACCCCTGGTTTTTATCCCTTCGTAAATATTGATATCGCAGTTTTGATGGTGAGTTTTTGCCGATATCGTCTTTTCCCGTTCAGGATTCCATATTACTAAGTCGGCATCGGCTCCTACAAGAATATCACCTTTTGAAGGATATAATCCAAAGATCTTTGCAGGTTGAGTTGCGAAGAGGTCAACCATCCGGTTCAGTGTTATCCTGTTTTCAAGCACGCCAAATGTATAAAGCAACTCCAGCCGGTGCTCGACTCCCCCCGCGCCATTTGGTATTTTCCTGAAATCGTTTCTGCCGGCCTCTTTCTGTGAAAAATTGAACGGGCAATGATCTGTTCCGACAGTATTTACGATCCCTCCGGTTATACCATCCCATAATGCATTATTATCCTGCTTTTTCCGCAACGGAGGACTGATAATATAAGGAGCTGACGATAAAAAGTCGCCATTATATCCTGAATCATCCAGGATCAGGTATTGAGGACATGTTTCAGCGAAGATCTTTTGACCCCTCTTTAAAGCGTCCTGTATCGGTTTAAGCGATTCTTTGCACGATACATGAACAATGTACAAAGGACAATTTGCCTGGAATGCAAGGTCAAGGGCTCTTTTTACCGCACTTGCTTCTGATTCGGGAGGACGCGATAAAGGATGATACATTGGTTCAATGCAGTGATCATTAAAGTACTTATTGCGAAGCAGCTCAATCTCGTCTCCCGTTTCGCAATGGATGGTCACCATACCGCCTGCCCTGGTAACAGCTGTCATCACCTTGTGAAGATCACTGTCATTTAATCCGACAGTCTCTTTATAAGCCATATACACTTTAAAGGATGTTATTCCTTCCTGTATGCAGTCATTAATTTCGAGTGGCGTAGTTGTGTGCCATTCAATAGGACTGACATGAAAAGAATAATCAGTTAAAGAGCTCTTTGCTTCATCGAGTCGCTTCCAGAGGGCATTGATAAGTGATTCTCCTTTTAACGGTGTTACGAAATCGATGAGTGTGGTTGTACCGCCATAAAGCGCAGCTTTACTGCCGGTAAGAAAATCATCGGAGGAATAACCTGCAGAGGAAGGAAGATGCATGTGAACATGAGGATCTATGCCTCCCGGGAAGATATAAGATCCTGTGGCATCAATTATTCTTTCAGGACCAGTGGTTTCAATGCCATTCTCGATCCGGTTTATATGATCATCAGAAACCAGGATGTCTGAAGTGCAGATATCCGTGGAAGTGACAATTGTCCCGTTTTTGATTAGAATTTTCATTATATAATTTTATGCAAAGACGTTGCATGCAACGTCTTTACCACAATGTCAACGTATTAAAAAACGTTGTTATACATTCTGCATTTTTTGCCAGAGCTGTGTGGCATATCTTTTTGATTCTTTATATATCTCCTGTTCATCAACAGTTTGAACCTGCCTGTTTTTCACGATTAGTTTTCCATTGGTGATAACATCATTTACATGGCTGGAATTCAATCCATAGATGAAATGTCTGTAAAAGTTTTCCTGGTTGATCTCTGTGGGAGAATCATAGTCAAGGACGATAAGGTTATTTTCTGCGTTGCCTTTAAAATTGTTCCCGTATAAGTAATGGTTTACATTTCTGAGTCGCTGGTATGCCGACTGGCAACTTATTGAATCATATCCCTGGCCTGTAAAAAAAGCAGACTGTGCACTCCGGAGCATATCGCTGTGCATGCCATCGGTGCCCAGCATAATGTTCGATCCCAGAAATTCACCGTTGAAGCGGCCAACATTATTATTCATGTTGCTTTCAGGATTCTGAACCACCCGGCATGGGGAGTTACGTAATATGTCCTTCTCATTTTCGTCGAGATGAAGGCAATGTGCAAGGATACTCTTTGGTGATTTAAGCAATCCGTAATCGTTAAGCCTTTCAACAACCCTTTTTCCATATTTTCTCATCGTAAAATCCTGGTCATACAGATCTTCAGCCACATGTATATGAATACCTGAATCAAAATGGACCATGATGTCTGAAGCCCTGGTTAAAGTATCATTGCCAACAGTAAATGAGGCATGTAACCCGACTAACCCCTGGTGGTTTTCCAGGTAGGATTCCGTTTCTTCCAATCCCTCACGGGCAATATCATTTCCATCGCGATCCGAAATTTCGTAGCATAAAAGATGCGAAACACCTACCCGGTCAAAGGCCTTTGCAATAATTTCAAGGGAACCTTTAACCGATGAAGGGGAGGAGTGATGGTCAATTATAAAAGTCGAACCAGCCTTTGCACAGGCTATAGCTGTAACCAGTGCGCTGTATTCTATCATCTCAGAGTCGAGACATTTATCGAGTGTCCACCAGATATTTTTTAGTATCTCATAAAAATTTTCTGGTTTTTTTGAAGGAGATCCCATCCCGCGCGACAGGGCTGAATAAGCATGATGATGACCAACACCAAAAGATTTTGTTACCAGTTTATCTTTGCAATCGAGCACTTCGACTCCTGGCTTTTTCTGTGTATCTTCAACGTTCTCAATGAATTGCAGATTATCGTTGCCCGGTTCTGTCAAAATATTTACCTGGCTGAAAGCTAAGGTCTTCCAGTCGATGTAAGTTGCATTTTTCAGAAGTATCGACATAGTATCAGATTGATTATTTTCTTTTCATCGGGAGCTTTGTTCTTTTCATTCCGTCGTATGCATACAATGCACTCGCTATTGCTGCAGCTGTCGGGACCATACCAATTTCGCCAATACCTTTTGCCCCGTACGGACCGACAGGATCTTTCTCCTCGATGCCGATTATCTCCATCTCAGGGATCTCGTTGGCTCTGAGGATTCCCAGATCTTTGAATTTTAAGCTCAGAGGCCTGCCATCTTTCATGGGAAGATCTTCGGTAAGTGCATAACCCATACCCATTATCAGCGCTCCCTCTATCTGTCCTTCGAACAGCATCTTATTCATTATCTTACCGGCATCATGAGCAGCCACGATCTTTTTGATTTCTCCGTTATCGTCAAGGATCACCACCTGGGTTGCATAGCCATAAGCAAAATGGATGA
This sequence comes from uncultured Rikenellaceae bacterium, assembly GCA_964526345.1. Lineage (GTDB taxonomy): Bacteria > Bacteroidota > Bacteroidia > Bacteroidales > VadinHA17 > LD21. The sequence goes on along the minus strand of CAZGKI010000002.1, from coordinate 12,569 downwards.
CCGGGTTCCTGGTACCTGTACCAGGTTTGCACGTCCAGTCGCACACGTATTTTCCTTTATAGACACGTCCCGCAAGCTGGCTTAATGACGCATGCTTCATATCCTCCTTTATCCTTTTTGAGGCATCTATTATTGCATTTCCGACAAGAGCAGTTGCCCTTGACGAAGTAGTCATACCTGTTGGCAGATCTGCTTCTGTTTCAACTGTTACTTCAATTATCCCTGGCGGTATACCTGTTTCCTGGTGTAGTATCTGTATGGCCATTGTATGAACGCCCTGTCCCATTTCTGACCAGCCATGACTTATTATCACCTTTTTGCCTGAAACGATGAGGATCTTAACTTCACTGTCGTCTGTCAGACCATTTCCGACACCTGTATTCTTCAAGCCGCATGCTATCCCGGCATACTTTGCGTTTTGAAAAGTATCTTTTATTGCCAGGAGTGTTTTCTTCAGGCCAACGCCATGCAGTACCTGGCCTGTGGCTGTTTTTGAGCCCTCCTGCAAGGCATTATCGTAACGTATCTGCCAACGGTCGAATCCGCCCTTTTTGCATATCTCATCTATACAGCTTTCAATTGCAAATACCACCTGTGGTACACCAAAGCCGCGCATAGCTCCCGCAGGAATATTGTTAGTATATACAGTCACCGCTTTGATATCTACAGCAGGAACTGAATATCCGCCGGTAGCATGACCAACCACCCTCTCCATCACTTTGGTGCCGACGGAAGCATAAGCGCCTGTATCGCCGTAAGCATTGAGCTTCAGGGCAGTAAATTTTCCATTCTTATCGCAAGCCAGCTTTATATCTATCCATACGGGGTGCCGTTTCGGATGCATAATTATCGATTCTTCCCTGCTGAGATGAACCCTTACGGGAAGCTTCAGCAGGTAAGCGAACAACGATGCATGTCCCTGAACAGTAATATCTTCCTTGCCTCCAAATCCTCCTCCGTTCTGAACCTGAACCACTTTTACCTTATGTTCATCAAGCCCCAGGATTTCAGCTACAGATTTTCTGTCCTCATAGGCTCCCTGACCCTGGCTGAATAGTCGGACGCCATCATCTTCCGGAAAGGCGATGACTGTCTCTGTTTCGAGAAAAGCATGTTCAATAAGTTGTGTCTGATAGACTCCGTCTGAAATATAAGCAGCTTCTACAAATGCTTTTTCCACATCTCCTGAACTGATGCTGCAGGTCTCCAGGACGTTGGACCTTCCGGCATGGACCTGGACACTCCCGGGTTTTGAAGCTTTGTGCATGTCGGTAACAGGTGGGAGGATTTCGTAATCAATATTTATAAGAGAGACAGCCTTCCTTGCAATTGCTTCATTTTCAGCAACAACACCAGCTAACACATCTCCAATATAGCTGGTTGTTTCGCCTTCGCTTACCATCAAAGGCCAGTCGTGGAAGATGAGGCCTGTATATCTTGATCCCGGGATGTCTTTCGCAGTGAATACCCTGATCACTCCATCTTCCATTTCAGCTTTTGAGGTGTCGATACATATGATTCCAGCCCTTGGATGGTCGCTGAATTTCAGGGCTCCATATACCATTCCCTCAAAATGCATATCGTCGACAAAGTCTCTTTTTCCAAGGGCTGTTTCCACAGCCTGGTATTTCGGAAATGGCTCCCCGACAAGGGCCGATGATGATTTGGCATGTTCCACTTTCTCATTCAACTCTTTAAAGGCAGCTTCGATTGCATCCACAATTTTAACATAACCCGTACACCTGCAAAGGTTTGGAGTGATTGCCCTGATAATTTCGGATCGGGCAGGGGATTTGTTTATATTGAAGAGTCCTTTTGCTCTCATGATCATTCCGGGTGAGCAAAAACCACACTGTACGGCTCCTTTTGCGGCAAAATTTTTACCTGTTATCGCTTTGAAGTCTTCGGGAAGGCCTTCGGTAGTTATAATATCTGCCCCCTCCAGGTCCTTCATCTTTGTCCTGCAGGCCAATTTGATCCTGCCATTTATTTCCACGCTGCAGGACCCGCATATACCCTGTCCGGAACAGCCATCTTTTGCTGATGTAATTTTATGTCCGAACCGCAGATGATTGAGCAATGATTCCTCAAAATCGCCTGAATATGATTTTTTTACACCATTCAGAGTATAAGTAATCATGAAAACAACTTTTTCAGGTTGTCAATAGATGGAGTAACAGATTCAGGGATTGAAAGTATACCGTTTAACGATTTCAAATCTTTCAGGCCCGATCCGGTAAGAAGCACAACATTATCTGTGTTACCCGCAATTTTCCCCTCCTGATGAAATGAAAGTAACCCTGCAAATGATGCTGCAGCAGCAGGCTCTGCAAATATGCCGGTACTCTTTGAAAGAATCACCGACGCTTCAATGATTTCATTGTCGGATACAGTGATTGTTTCTCCTCCATATTTCTGGATGTATTGTTGTGTCATGTAGAAATTCCTGGGTATGTCAACAGAAATTGAATCAGCAAGAGTATTTCCAGGAACAATCCGAAAGGTTTTATGGTTAATATTTCTGACCAGATTATCGCTTCCTTTTGATTGAACAGCAACGACAACCGGCATTTTATCAATAATTTTAAGGTCGAGAAGTTCTTCCAATCCTTTATAAACTCCGGAGATGATTACTCCGTCACCAACAGGTACGAAAATTCTGTCAGGCACCTTAAAACCAAGATTTTCAATAAGTTCAAATGAAACAGATTTTTTCCCTTCGATGGTCAGCGGGTTGAAAGCTGTATTTCGGTTGTACCATCCAAATTCTTCAGTTGCTCTTATACTCAGATCGAAAGCTTCATCATAGGTACCTTTTACAGGGATAATTTGAGCTCCGTACATTATTATCTGAGTAAGCTTTGCCATCGGGGCACTTTCAGGGACAATAATCACTGCCTTCTGGTTTTGAGCAGCACAGATGCCGGCAAGAGAGGAGCCTGCATTTCCTGTTGAAGCAGCTACGATGATATCCTGATTTCTTTCCCTTGCAAATGCAGAGACCAGTGCAGAGGCCCTGTCTTTAAATGAAAATGTGGGGTTCTGTGAATCATCTTTAAGGTGAAGCCTGAAGGATAAACTTTCTCCAAATAATTTATTTAAAGTGTAAAGAGGTGTCTTCCCCACCCGGAGGTACGGCAGGCTATCTGTGCTTTCAATGGGAAGGAGGTCGATGAAACCACTGTTTTTCAAATCACTGAAAGAGGTTTTCTTTTTGCTTATTTCCTGATAGTTATATAGAGTTTTAAGCACTCCCTCAGGTGGTTTTGAAGTGGTATTATGCCGGCTACATTGCGGACATAGATACATTATTTGCCCGGCGTCGTACTCTTTTCCGCAGGTGATGCATTTATAAATGAATTTATCGTGAATCGTTGCCATGTTTCAGACTAATTTACTGAATATTTTTGAGCAATCCTGTTCTGGCATTAAACTCATTGATAAGGTTATCCCACTGGTCGACCTGCATAAAGAGTTTGTCCCATATCTCCCTGTCGTACCAGAGCTGATTAAGATCTTCAACAGTTTTACCCTGTTGTTCAACCCATGTGAAGTACTTCAGGTTATGAATAGCTTTTTTGTCGTTAAAGTTCAGCTCCTTCATGAAATCACAGCTTGTGCCGAGTATGCATCTCTCAAAATCCCTGATCGCCTGGGTATCATTATATTTACCTCTTTCCGCAGTCAGTTCCTCCAGTCTCGACTTATACATATCGGCCGAGTCGGTTGCAATGGTAACAATGATATCATCACCGGTCATTTCGAAGTATTTTGCAGTTTTAATGGCTGAGATCATATTTCCTATTCCTGAGATACCTATCAGATGCAGCTCACTGATTATTTCTTTCTCTATGCCTGATAGCCTTAAATATTCGAGACCATCTTTCTCATTGAAGAGCCTTAGTATCCTCATGCAATCCTCATCGTTGATGGCAGTGACCATATCGGTGTTCCTGACATTATGTATCCATGGCACATGTTTATCGCCGATACCTTCAATTCTGTGACCGCCGAAGCCGTTCATCAACAATGTCGGGCATTGTTTTGCTTCCGCGGCAACCACTTTGATCTGCGGGACAATTTTACGAAGGTAATCGCCTGCCGCGATGGTGCCGGCTGAGCCTGTTGCCGAGACATAAGCAGCAAGTTTGCTGTTCTGATCTTTTACCAGGTTGTAAACTTCCTCAATAGCTCTCCCGGTTGTGTTATAATGCCATGAGGCGTTCCCGAACTCATCGAACTGGTTGAAGATGACACAGTCGGGGCGGGTACGCCTGATCTCCCAGCATTTATCGTATATCTCCTTGACATTGGATTCGCATCCCGGCGTTGCAATTACCTCTGAACCAATAACATCACGTAGCCAGGTAAATCGCTCCCTGCTCATTTCCTCGGGCAGTATGGCAACGGATTCCGTACCCATTAATCTCGAATCAAAAGCTCCACCTCTGCAATAGTTTCCGGTAGATGGCCAGACAGCTTTTTGCCATGCAGGGTCGAACCCTCCGGTAATTATCTGTGGAGCAAGACAGCCATATGCAGCTCCCACCTTATGGGACCCGGTGGGAAACCATTTGCCAATAAGCATGATAATGCGGGCATCTATTCCGGTCAGTTTTTTTGGCAGTTCCATGTAATTTACGTTGCCAAATAATCCTCCCTTTTCTTTTGGTTCATTTTTCCAGGTGATACGAAAGAGGTTAAGCGGATTAATGTCCCACAAACCAATATTTTTAAGCTGGTTTTTAATTCCCTGGGGGATCAGCTCCGGGTTTTGCTGTTGCCTGAAAGCAGGAAGAATTATTCCCTTCTCTTTAAAGCGTTTAACGGCATTCTCCATTGCTTTCTCGTTTGTTATCTTATCGATAAGCTGTATCATATTATTTATTTGTACTGTAAGTAATTAGTATTAAAGCATTGTGATTCTTTGTGCCTTAGTGTCTAAGTGGCAAAAAAGAAATGTCACAAAGGCGCAAAGATACACTAAATCGATATATTAGAATTTAATTCGCACAATATGGTATTATAGGAATGTTATGTTGTAAAAATACTATATTAAAAATGTAATATATTAAATAAGTATTATATTAAAATAATGTTATATTACTAAATATATATATTAAAGAAATACTATATTATGGAAATCAAATATTGTTATTTAAATATCCCGTACATATATCATCTTAATAACTATTTCCTGAATACCAGATTATCTGCCGCTTTCATCAGAATACTCATCTCGGCTGCATTTTTAAAATGAACCTCCTTAACACAGGGTGTCTTAAACCTGACATCAAGCAAACTAAAATCTGCCTTATTAAACTTTGCTTCTATATAATCAGTCTCGTAAATATAATCATCCGGTAATTCAGTAAGCGTTTTAAAATTCCCTTTTTGCTTGAAAATCAGATTTTTTTTATCCGGAAGCTTGGCCAGGTAAAACCCTTCTTCTGCTTCATTGAAAGATGAAATAGTAAGAAAAAACCTTGGCTTTTCCCTGAAAGGTGCTCCGGCAGTGGGACAGAAAGTGCTGCAATTGCCACAATCGTTACAGAAATTGGCAATATTGAGTATCTGGTATTTTTGCCTTATCTCAAAGATCCCGTCATCCTGTATTTCAACCTTTCCATCTTCTTTCTGAACTGCCTTTTGCAGTTTGTAATTTACCGCATCAATCTCATAAGAGTAGTTTGCAAAATTGGGACAGACAGTTGTGCAGATATTGCAGAGCTCATCACAATACAGACAGCGACCAGCCTCTGCTATCATTGTCTCAGCATCAAGTGGCTCACTGACCAGCTTAAAATTTCTTCTGTCATCTGCCGATAATTCCCTTAATTCGGGCGCATAAAGACGCTTTGAGCGTTTTCTCATCAACTCTCTTTTGGAGAGGTTTTTATCAGTTAATGACTTTGCGATGTTATAATCAGATCCTGCCTGGCCGATTATTATTTCAGCTGCTTTTCTTCCGTCAGCAATAGCGTTTATAGCTGTTGATGCACCTCGTTTTGCATCTCCACCGATGAAGACGTTCCCGGATCTGGTCATGTAAGATTCTTTATCTATAATAACTGAGTCACTGCCGGCAAATCCAATATCCGGTCTCTGTCCTGTTGCAGTGATAATGGTATCACATAAAATTTCAAATTCCGATCCTGTAATCTTGACAGGAGATAGCCTTCCCCCTGCATCAATTCCCCGGAATTCTGTTCTGCTGCAGATAAGTGCCTTTAAATGACCATTTTCCTGTATTATTTTTTCAGGCACTGCCATCTCAATTATTTCAACGCCTTCTTCAATTACAGCTTTTATTTCGCCCTGGTCTGCCGGCATTTCATTGATGGTCCGACGATATACTATAGTCACCTTTCCATTTTTGCCGGAAAGCCGCCATGCTGTCCGGGCAGCATCCATTGCCGTATTCCCACCCCCGATAATTAACACCTTCTTGCCAATCAGGTGCCTTTCTTCCTTTTTTACTTTGAAAAGGAAATCGAGAGCATTAGTAACACCTTTATTATCAATACCTTCAATACTTAATCCTGTTGACAGCTGAGCTCCTGCTCCTATGAATAAATAACTGTATTCTTTCTTTAGTGAATTAAATGCCTCCTTATCTATTCTTTTATTGTAATGAATATTTACGCCCGTCTCAGTAATCCTGAGAATATCTTTATCTATTGCTTCATCCGTTAGCCTGAAGCCGGGAATTGCATATCTGACCATTCCGCCACCCCTGGATTTCTCTTCAAAGATATCGACAGAGAAACCGGCTGATGCAAGATAATAAGCACATGACAGACCGGAAGGGCCGGAACCGACGATGGCGACCCTGATCCCGTTTTTTCCCCCTGGTTCCGATTTTACATCATTCTGCAGGGAAATGAAACGTTTAACTTCACGGATCAGTAGCGGATCATCATAGTTTATTCGTGTACACTTATCCTGACACAGATGGTCGCATACCATGCCTGTAACTGAGGGGAAAGGATTTGTTCTGAGTATCACTTCATAAGCTTTGTCTGTCTTATTTATTGAGGTGAAATACATGTAGGCCGGTACATCCTGGTTTGTTGCACATGTATCGGTGCATGGAGCAGAAATACAGTCGAACCAGTCAAGCTGGCGCCTGGTTTTGATATCAGGTGTCCTGATATATGCTCTTTTGTAATGTTTTGATTTCAAAACCTTTCCGGCATAATCAATCAGGTTCGAGAGTGCAGCATCCTTAACGTTTTTCTCAGATGAAGATTTGATAATAAAGTCTTCAATGGTATCCGATTGCTTCAATTTAAAGCTTTCTTCCAGCTTTCCATAATACTGGTTGAGCCTCATGTACCCACCCGGTTTTAAAAGATCTGAGCAAACTGTCACAGTTCTGAAACCGCATGCAAGGATATCAGAGATATTGAAAGCATCAGCGCCGGCAGAGAATGACAGCAACAGGTCTCCTTCAAATTCCTTTTGAAGCTTTGCCGCAAGGTTAACCGAAACGGGATGCAGCGCCCTGCCGCTCATATACATCATTTCAACTTCACTTTCAAAAATATCCTTGTTGTTTTTAGCTTCCAGTGTATTTGTAAGTTTTAAGCCAAACTGAAGGTTTTTATCCAATGCCTTTTTCTTCAGCGATTTGATAATTGTGATGGCATCGGGGTATTTGAGATCATGATCAAATGCAATGTCCGGGATAACAGTCTTAAATCCAAGTTTATTATTAAGAATGTCTCTCAGCATTTCAGGCCCCAGCAGGGTAGGGTTCAGTTTCACAAGTGTGTGAAGGTTTCTCTTTTCAAGAAAATATCCCGCAATATCCTCAATCTCATCAGCCGGACAGCCGTGCATTGTAGATAAGGTAATACTATCTGAAATTTTTGATGGAATACCTGTTTCCCCGGCGAGCGGATAAATTTCTCTGATTTCATTGATTTTTTCTGTTAGTTCAGCTTCACATGAGATCATTTTATCGAGGAACCACTGAACATTATTTTCCATAATACCCTGCATATTGTATCCGGCACTCATATTAAAAATCGTACCCGTTTCCTTAATCCATCCGAATTTATGGTTCAGGATGTGAATTATAACCCATGCATTCAGGTATTCATTAAAGCTTTGCCCGATATTCAGTTCCTGCGACCATTCACAGTTATAGCCTTCATCCTGCATATCGATGCAGGGTTTCGATACGTCTATCCTGTCGAGGGTTTGAATAGTTTTCAATTCTATATACCGGGCACCCATGAGCCAGGCAGCAACTATATTCTGTGCCATTTGTGAATGAGGTCCGGCTGCAATTCCCACCGGATTATGCAGTTGATGGTTAAAAAGTACACTACTATTTGGATTGTTGGCCTTTGGCGTGTAGAATAACTCCGCAGGGATACCGAAAATAGTTTTTTCAGAGGCAAATTCATCAAGGATAAGCCGGAGCAGATGATTTAAGGAGATGGGATGAAACTTACCTGGCATAATTCCGGGATCATAATGAATTATATAACCTCATCAATACCTTTTCTGGTGTCAGAGGAGCATTAAATTCGATTTTATAGCCGGGGTTAAAGGCTTTTATTGCGTTTTGTAAAGCAAAGAATGCTCCTATCCCGTACATAAACGGCGGCTCCCCGATGGCCTTGGATTTCATTATTGCCAGTTCCGGTCCTTCAGTCTCCAGTGCATGACACTCCAGGACCTTTGGCGCCGAATAAATATCGGGTACCTTATATGTTGAAAGGCTGTTGGAAAGAAGTTTCCCTTCCTTATTATATGCTATCTCCTCCATGGTCATCCAGCCAATTCCCTGGACTATAGCTCCTTCCAGCTGTCCGGTATCTATTGCGGGATTCATGCTGTTCCCGAAATCATGGACTACAAGTACATCGTCAATTTCATAAGTGCCTCTTAAACAATCTAATGTAACAGTAATAATAGCTGTTCCGTACACATGATAAGCAAAGGGGTGTCCTTTTTCCGTATTCTTATCAAACCAGATGACAGGTGTTGCGTAATGGCCGTTTTCAGTCAGGCATACCCGGTTGAAGAATGCTGTTTCAACCACAGTTTCCCATGATATATTAGTCTCATGACCATTTTTAAATGCCACTTCATCCTTAAAACTGATCATTTCAGGTTTACATTCAAGCATCGCTGCCGCTGTTTCTTTAAGCCGTTTCATAAGAGTATTACAGGCTTTCAGCAGCGCATTCCCGTTAAGGTCGGCCCCGCTGCTTGCGGAGGTGGGCGAAGTATTAGAAACTCTTGTGGTATTTGTTGTTTCCAGCTTGATCCTGTCAATATTTACACATAAAGCCCTTGAAGCAACCTGGGCCAGCTTGGTATTTACTCCCTGCCCCATTTCCACGGCAGCTGTGCTGATACCGATGCTGCCATCGTGATAGATATGAACCAGTGCACGTGCCTGGTTCATACGGGTCTTTGTGAAGGAGATCCCGAAGCATACAGGCATTAATGCCATACCTCTTTTTACCAGTTTGTTCTCTTTGTTGAAATCAATTATATCATTTTCAATTTTATCAAGCCTGTATGTCTCATAAGCCTCACGGTAACACTTGCTGATATTAACATTTATGGCAACCTGTCCGTACTGGAATTCATCATTTTCCTTTAAGAAGTTCTTAACCTGGATCGCCCTGGCCGGTATTTTAAGCTCGGCAGCTGCCCTGGCTATTGCCGACTCTATGACAAACATTCCCTGTGGAGCTCCGAATCCTCTGAATGCAGTGTTAGGAGGGAGGTTTGTCTTGCAGCTGTAAACCGTTACCTCCGTATTTGGGATAAAATATGCATTGGTAGAATGAAAAAGCGTGCGTTCCATAATCGCTGGCGAAAGATCTGCTGCCGCACCTCCATTCTGGAACATTGTACTCTTGAAAGCCAGTATTTTAAAATTCGCAGAAAGGCCTATTTTGAAGTCGGAGCTATACGGGTGGCGTTTCCCGGTCATTCTCATATCATCAGCTCTGTGAAGAGATATCTTAACGGGTTTTTTCAGTATATATGCGGCAAGTGCAGCCATTGATGCATACCCGGAAGCCTGGTCCTCTTTACCTCCGAATGCGCCGCCAAGTCTGGCTACTTCAACCTCAACCCTGTTCATGGGAATTCCAAGGACCATAGCGACAGTCCTCTGTACAGCTGTTGGTCCCTGAGTTGATGAATGGATCTTAATACTTTTATTATCAAGAGTATAGGCATATGCTCCCTGTGTCTCAATATAGAGATGTTCCTGACCGCCGCTCTCAACAGTACCTTCAAAAATATATTTGCATTCTGACCATGCTTTGTTGATATCTCCCGTTCTGAATGTTCTGGGGGGGACAAGCAGAAGCCCTTTGTCTTTTGCAATGCGCGGATCAGTTACCGGCTCCATCTCTTCAATCTTAATGTTAACCAGTTTAATCGCTTTTCTCGCGGTATGTTCATCTATCGCAACTATCAGAGCAACAGGTTGTCCAATATAATGTACCTCATTTTCTGCAAGAAGCGGTTCATCTTCGATTATCCCTCCAATTTGATTTTTACCGGGAATATCCTTAAATGTAAAGATCCTTTCAATCCCTTGCATTAATTGTGCTTCCCTGATATCCAGGCTGATAATCCTGCCATGTGCTATTGGCGAGCTGAACACAACAGCATGAAGTGTCCCTTTCTGAATGGGTATATCGTCGAGGTAAACCGATTTGCCGGTTACATGACCTGGTGAATCTATATTATTCATAACCTGACGATATTAATTGAATAAATCATCTGATGAGATCTTTTGTGGGAACAGGGTAAGAAAATGGGCAAAAAGTAACTGCCTGATCAACAGTCTTTTATACTCAAGACTTCCCCGTACATCACTAATAGGTGAAATCTCTCCCTGCATAATCTCATTGGCTTTAAGAATGGTTTCAGGTATCACTTTTTTGCCTTTAAGAAAACCGGAGCATTTAGCCAGAAACAGAGGTACAGGGCTGACACCTCCGGCAGACATAAAGCAATGCCCGATTCTTTCGCCATCCATAATAATTTGAACTGCACTATTGACACTTGCAATATCAAGATGCGTTCTTTTGCTTACCTTCTCAAAATTGAAGAGAACTGGTTTTTGCGGTAACGGGAAAGCCACATTTATTATATACTCACCCTTATTAATCTTCAGCTTTTTATAGCCAAGGAAAAAATCCTTTAACGGAATTGTTTGTTTAACATCACGACTTTTTATATTTAACCGGGCATTGAGGGCTAGAAAAATAATGGTTAAATCGCCAATAGGAGAGGCATTTACAATATTGCCTCCAACTGTTCCCATATTCCTTATGGGCTCAGATGAAATCAGTCTGAAATATTTCGGGATATCCGGAAGATACTTCTTTATCGTTGCCGATTGCACAATTTCACTTGCTGTCGTTGCTGCCCCTATAATACAATTTCCTTTGCTGACAATAATATCCTTCAGGTCTTCCCTGTCGTATATTGAATTGACATTTTCTTCAGCCAGCTCTTCAGGTTTCTGAACCATAATATCCGTACCACCTGCTATTATTTTCCCGGAATAGACAGACTTATGGTCTTTTAATTTGGCAAGTCTGCCGGGGATCTCAAGGAAATATTCGGGCAGGAACCTGTTCTTAACGAGCCATTTAACAGGATCAACAATACTTTTATTCTTCAGAAGACCGGAGATATCTTCCGCTGCTTTTTCGATGGATTTATATCCGGTACACCTGCAAATATTTCCACTGACTGACGCAACAGCAGTTGTGATGTCTGATTTCTCCCCTGATAAACAATGTGAAGTTAATGACATAACAATTCCCGGGGTACAGAACCCGCACTGGGTTGCAGAATTTTTTACAATTGATTCCTGGACGGGTGAGAGGTGCTCCATATTGATCCCTTCAATGGTAACAATATGCTTCCGATGCACATTGGCCATCGGTGTTAAACAGGAAACTATGGTTTTATATTTCACTTTACCATTATGCAAAGCGCCCTCCAACACGGTACATGCACCGCAATCGCCCTCGCGGCATCCAATTTTGGTGCCAGGCAGGTCCATCTCGTAACGGATGAAATCAAGTAAAGAAGTTCCTTCCGGCTTATCGGAATTAACTATATTGTTATTCAGAATGAATGTTATCATAATACAAAGTAATTGAAATACATCCATTTATCAAATTCATCAGCCCAGTTTTCTAATTAAAACGAAGATAATCAGAATTAAGGTTACTAATTATGATAAAAGTTTTTAAACATAGCCATGAATAACTCCTTTTATCTCTGTTTTCTGATATCTCAAGTTAAAAACGCAATTGTTAACAATAAGCTCATTTTTGCCAATAAGACAAAAGACGATATCAAAGGGGGAATTTGAATGTTGATGCAAAGCTGATTGTAAAAGAAGCCGATTAGAAAGCAAAAACATTAAAATAAACCTGCATTTACCAGCGAAAAATCTGAAAATAATGTACTGCTTATCTGAACACTGAGATTGTTTTATTATAATTCTTTATGAGTATCGGGAATGATTAATAATAAGGATGAGATTACCTTCGGTGAGCTCG
>CAZGKI010000001.1:0-235432 GCA_964526345.1 uncultured Rikenellaceae bacterium | reverse complement strand
TGTTTGTCGCAAAATTTGAATTGTTATTAAGACTTATTATTCCACCCGATATTGTAGCCCCGGCCTGTCCTGTAAGCAAACCTGCGGAGGTTATTGCCCCTGATCCTGTTGTATAGATATTTCCGCTTGTTGTTACATTATCGCCTGCATTCGAAGGAGATAGTGTTGTGCCTGTTCTGCTCCAGTAGCCTATTATTCCCGTTGAGGGTGGCATTGAAGTGAGCCCGCTGGTTCCGTTGGTGTATACACCGGAATTAGGATTCAACCCGCTTAATGTTAAACCGAAGAAGGTCGGAGAAGCGCCAGTATGAATATCCTGAGGAGTAGATAAAGTGATGGTGCCGATTCCGTGTGTTACTGTAATTTGATTTAGATTCCCGAATAATGTTTTATATTCGTTGGCTGTTCCGGCATCGTTCATGCCGAGTAACTGGTTTGATGCGCCAAGAGCTTCAGCTGCAATGGATTTCCAGCTTCCATCCCAGTACCAGAATGATTTTGTCTGGGTATCATATACCAGCAATCCTGTTGCAGGAGGTGTCGCACCCAATGTCATACGCTGAGCTGTTGTCATCCGGGGCGCGAGAAATCCCCGCAACACGGATCTTAACTCCAGTATGGATGTTGGTTCCGGAGTTATGGATACTTCACTGATCCCTACTCCCTGACCAAGGATTCCCTGATTCCCGAATGCCAGTATCAAAAGTACTGCGCACAAGACAATTTTGAAGCGAACCATAACTGTCCGTTTTCCGGAGGACCTTCGTTTACCTGAAGGTTCCAAAAATTTGTTTTGCACCGTATTCATGATATACCTCCTCATTTTGTGTGGTATTATTTTTATTTATTAAAAAATGCAACTCCCCCGGGCGAACCAGGGAAATTAGCTTCTGACAATAATCCTGTTACGTTTAAGATAAAAAAATATACTTCCGACTCTATCATCTTTTTTTTTTAAAGTCGAACAATATCTGAAAAATATATATTTCGTCCGTTTTCCCACTAATCAAAAACGGAACAATCATAATATTTATTAAGACTTCTTTCGTAAATATTTAGTTGCATTATCAAAACGTCATAGTTATTGAATTTAAAGGTATTAATTATTTCAGAAAATTATAACCTTTTTTGACCAGCACACTTATTTAGTAAACAGCCATTTCTTTTTAGTGTATTAAAAAACCGGATGATATTAATCAATCCGGCATTATTTGGCTTCTCTGATAGTGAACCCTGTATTTTTATACCACGAGCATTGCATCTCCATATGTTCCAAACCTGTACTTCTCCTTAACAGCTGTTCTGTAAGCTTCAAAAAGAAGGTCATATCCTGCAAATGCTGCAACCATCATCAGCAACGTGGAATATGGAAGATGAAAATTGCTTATCATCATATCGGGAACTTTAAATTCGTATGGAGGGAAGATAAACTTATTGGTCCATCCATCAAAAGGCTTAAGAAATCCGTTGGTAGAAACGGAACTTTCAAGTGTCCTGACCACCGTTGTGCCGACAGCGCATATTCTGTATTTATTATCTTTTGCCTTATTGACAATATCGGCAGCTTCATCAGTTATTCTTATCCTTTCAGAATCGACTTTATGTTTTGTGAGATCTTCCACATCAACGCTTCTGAAATTACCCAGCCCGACATGCAATGTTATTTCGGCAAATTCCACACCAATTATCTCAAGCTTTTTCAACAGTTCCCTGCTGAAATGCAATCCGGCAGTGGGAGCAGCAACGGCACCTTCATGCTTGGCAAATATTGTCTGGTAGCGTTCATTATCTTCAGGTTCAACAGGTCTGTTAATGAATTTTGGAAGCGGCGTCTCCCCGAGTCCGTATAGTGTCTGCTTAAACTCATCGTAGGTCCCGTCAAAAAGAAATCTCAGCGTCCGTCCCCTTGATGTAGTATTGTCAATTACTTCTGCCACCAGCAGATCGTCTTCTCCAAAGTAAAGTTTGTTGCCAATCCTGATCTTTCTTGCCGGGTCGACAAGGACATCCCATAACCTCTGTTCCCTGTTCAGCTCCCTCAGGAGAAAAACTTCTATTTCTGCACCAGTTTTCTCCTTATTGCCATATAACCTGGCAGGAAAAACTTTGGTATTATTAAAAACAAGTACATCTTTTTCCTGGAAATAATCAATAATCTCCTTAAAAATCCTATGTTCCATTTTCCCTGTCTTCCTGTCAACAACCAGCAATCTTGATTCGTCTCTGTTCTCTGAAGGGTAAAGGGCTATCAGTTCCTGGGGTAAGTTGTACCTGAATTGTGATAATTTCATGTTTATATATAAAATTTTATATTAAAGAAATCCTTTATACGTATAAATATCCGTTTTGTTACATTTGTTTAAGAAATTCTTCAAATTTTTCCAGTGTAAGGGCTTCATTCAGTTTAAACGGACCTATGGAAGTCCTTTCGAGAGCAGAGAGATAACAGCCGCTCTTCAATGCCAGACCAAGGTCTCGTGCAAATGATCTGACATACGTTCCCTTGCTGCAAAGAAGTCTGATCTTTATTTCAGGCATGCTGAATGAAACAAGCTCAATTTCCCTGAAAACTACCGTAACAGGCTGAAGATCCTTTTTTATTCCTTGCCGCGCAAGTTCGTAAGCTCTTTTCCCGTCAATAAGCTTTGCCGAATGGAGCGGAGGTGTCTGTTTCTGCTCACCAAGAAAATTTTTCAGGGTTTTTAGCACCATTTTCTCAGTAATGTGGTCAACCGGATATTTCCCGACTGTCTCCGTCTCAAGGTCAAATGAAGGTGTCGTTTCACCAAAATGTATCGTCGCCAGGTACTCTTTGTCAAGGTCGCGGAATTCTTCCATCCTTTTTGTCGCTTTACCGGTACAAATAATCATCAGTCCGCCTGCAAGAGGATCAAGCGTGCCAGCATGACCAACCTTTATTTTCTTTATCCCGATAGCTGACCTGATCATAATCCTTATCTTATTAACCAGGTCGAAGGATGTCCAGTAAGGAGGCTTATCAAATAATAATACCTGGCCCTCTTCAAAAATACTTTTTTTGTCATGATCCATCTTAGCCAAGCAAAATAGAAATTATCCCCACAACTGCACAATAGATTGAGAACCAGATAAGTTTGCTTTTTTTAACGAGAGCTATCATCCAGCGGCAAGCCAGGTAGCCTGATATAAATGCAGCCATAAATCCGATAAGAATTACTCCGGTACCGGAACTGCCACCTTTAACATTGCCTGCAAATATTTCCAAAAGGTTTGCTCCGATGATCGGTACCAGGACCATCAGGAAAGAGAACTTTGCAATTTCATCTTTCCTGTTACCCGCTAAAAGTCCAACAGATATGGTAGCACCGGAACGTGAAATACCCGGAATAACTGCTGTGGCCTGGGCAATCCCTATAATAAGAGCATCAATAAAACCTATGCTCCTGTTTCCTTTCTTTACAAAATGAGCAAGAGCAAGCAAGCCGGCTGTGATAATAAGCATTAACCCTATGAATATAATGTTCCCGTTAAAAAGTCTTTCAACAGGATCCATAAGCAGAACACCCACAATACCTACCGGTATCATTGAAACAATTATCTTAAATACATATGTTGTTTCTTCATTCATTTTGAATTTTAGAGTGCCCACTGCAAGTGATAATATTTCTTTCCAGAAAACAAATATTGTACTCAGCACTGTTGCCCCGTGTACAGCCACGGTAAAATAAAAGCCTGCTGCAGGGTCAAGACCAAAAAGATGCTTCACTATCTCAAGGTGTCCGGAGCTGCTGACAGGTAAAAACTCAGTGAACCCCTGGATCAGTCCAAGGATAATCGCTTCAAACCAATTCATTTATGATCAACTAATAAATATTAAAAAGTAAGAAAAAAGTGCCTAAATTGCCCGGAGTGCCTGGAGTTAAGAAAATTAATATTCTTTCTTCAACTTTAGGCGCTCCCAACTTTAGGCACTTCATACTTTTATCACTTCCTTTCACTACTATTTCCGGCATCTTTGGGCTTCTTCATTATGGCCCATATCTCAAAAATAAATCCTGCCAGAACCACAATAGGAGCAAGTGTAATCCTTCTGAAACTAAAAATGTCATTATTGAATACATTCGGGTCCTTTGATCTGCCACCAAGCATAAGCAGAAAACCGATAACGATTATTACAAATCCGATTGCAAGAAGCTTATAATTTTCCCGTCCAAGAGCAAAATACAGTTTTTCCTTATTCTCTTTTTTTGCGGCCATAATATTTAATAATAAAGTTTGTCTTCAGAGATGCTTAAATATCTGTTAACTGAGAAATATGTTGAAATAATATTTATTAAGATACCTGTAATAATTATTGCAGTTCCAAGCATCAATAACAGTTTCGTACTTTCAAATGTAAACATAAGAAAAAATTCCTTTTCAATAAGATAGAGCAGTCCCATCTGTAATGTCATTGCTATAAGCGCCGCCAGGAATCCATGAAAAGCACTCTGAACAATAAATGGTCGCCGTATAAATGCCCTTGTAGCACCAACCAGCTGCATTGTCCTTATCAGGAATCTTTTGGAATAGATAGAAAGTCTTATTGTATTATTAATGATGGTCAAGGCAATAAGGAACAAAAAGGAGCTGAGAACCAGGAGAAAAATACTTATTTTTCTAACATTCTCATTAATAAGGAACAATAACGAATCCTGGTAATATACCTCCTTTACAAAAGGATACCCAAGTATATATTTTTCAATTTTTGCCACACTGTCGGGACTAGTATACGAGGATAGCAAATAAACATCAATTGACGGAGGCAACGGGTTATCTCCCAGGAAGCTTATAAAATCCTCACCCAGTTCTTCTTTCATTTTAGCGGCAGCTTCGTCCTTTGAAATATATTCAGTCGACTTAACAAATGGTTTTGCGTCGAGATCTTTCTGCAGCATCCGGATGTCAGCTTCCTTGGCGTCATCATCGAGCATAACTGAAAAAGAAAGACTCTCGCGGAAATAATCCGACAGTTCTTTTGCATTAATAAGGACAAGCCCAAGGATGCCCAGTAGAAAAAGGACAAGAGAAACACTCACAATAAGAGTCACGTAAGAACTCCTGAGTTTGGTTTTCGATAATCCGGATTCGTTTTTCTTCATTTTTTTCTGTCTTACCATGGAGTAATTCACGGAGTTGAGTTGTTTCCCGCAGATCGCGCAGATTCCCGCAGATTAGTCAATCTTTCTCCTATTTACCCTTTCTTGCTTTATGCCGTTTCGCCATTGTGCCGTTACGCCCAACATTCACCCTTTCTCCCCTTCTTTTCTTACTCTACTACCGTCATCCATCCGAATTCATCAGGTTCATCACCCAGCTGGATCCCCGTCAGCTTATTATAAAGTTTCATTGTTAAAGGGCCCGGATTGCCGTCTTTACAATATTCGTAAATCTTATTTTTTTCAGGATCAACTATTTTTCCTATCGGGCTTATTACTGCTGCTGTACCGCAGGCTCCAACCTCCTCAAATTCTGAGAGTTCTTCAACGAGCACTTTCCTTCTTTCAGTTTTCATCCCAAGAGTGCCTGCGATGTCGATGAGGCTCATATTTGTTATTGATTTGAGTATGGATTCCGATTCAGGTGTGATATATGTATTGTTCTTTATTCCAAAAAAGTTTGCAGGACCACACTCATCTATATATTTTTTCTCTCTGGCATCAAGAAATATAGTACTTGCATATCCTGCTTCTTTAGCGGTAATAAGGGCGCGCAGGCTGGCAGCATAATTTCCACCTACTTTAAAGGTACCTGTTCCCAGAGGAGCGGCTCTGTCAGAATCCCTGCAAATCAACATATTTACAGGTTTTATGCCTCCCCTGAAATAAGGCCCTACAGGAGATACAAATATTATAAAAGTATATTCTGCGGAAGGTTTCACTCCAATCTCAGCTCCGCTGCCATATAATAGCGGCCTGACATACAAATTAGCCCCTGATCCATGTGGAGGCACAAATTTTTTATTAAGTTTTATAACACGAAAAAGAGCCTCTTTGAACATCTCAAAAGGTACTGGTGCCATTTTAACACCTTCAGCTGATGCTATAAGCCGTCTGGCATTTTCATCCCACCGGAATACTTTGATCTTACCATCCTTTCCCATATAGGCTTTTAAGCCTTCAAATGCTTCCTGTCCGTAATGAAGGCCGGTTGCAGCAATATGAACATCAATATGTTCGGAAGAAGAAACCTCCAGCTCCCCCCATTTACCATTCTTATAATGACTACGTATATTGAAGTCTGTTTTGATATATCCGAATGGCAGGTTTTTCCAATCAAAAATTTCCATAGATTACTTGTTAATTAATGCCGTAAAAGTACATTTTTAAAATTTAATTTAATAACCCTTCTGCGAATCCCTGTTAATCTTTTAATGTCAGAAGTTCTGCTATCTGATCCTCAACAGGGACACTTCTTAAAAGCTTACCTGTTTCTGTTAAGAATTCATGTTCTATAAGCAGTTGTCTCTGGGTCTCCATCCACTCATTTTTGTTATGGGTTTTGCCATATTCTGTTTCTTCCCTGTACAATTTATCTGTAAGCTTAATATAATCGACACGGCCAAGATAATCGTACATGGCATCATGAAGTATTTTTTCAGGCACAGATTCATACGTATTTTTGTATGAATTGGCAATTAATTCTTTGACAACATCAATGTCGATCTTTTCAAAACCATACTTTAATAATATCTCTTCAACCAGCATAAAAGTTGCATCAAGAGGCTTTTCGTAATCTGTAATATATCCTGAAAAGAGAAATATTGCAGCAAGCTTCAGGGTTACGAAATCTTCCTCCGGTAGTCTTTCTGCAGTAGCCAGAAGTTCAACCTGGTTGGTTACGTTCCTGACATGTGAAGTATTGTGGAAATACAGGTTTGGAGGAGCTTCATCTTCGAACATCTTTGTAACCACCTCCTCAATATCCTGAAGTTTGATCATCTGCATTTTCAAAATAAACTTTCTGTTGGGCATTCCGTTCTCATCTCTTAATTCCGGGATTATACTCTGCACAAAATACATATCCAGCTCACCTTTGTATTTCACAGGCATTTTCCCCCTGTACTCGCAGATGAAGAAGTCTTTAACAAACTCGTATGTTGTTCCGGAGATGTTTATTTTGCCGGCCTCTCCCGATGATTCCATCCTGCTTGCAGTATTGACGGTATCGCCCCATATATCATAAGAGAGTTTTTTATGACCAACCACACCTGCAACAACAGTTCCGGTATGAATCCCGATCCTGATATCCCAGAATTTTAATCCCTCAAGGTCTGTCAGTTCTTTTAGATTCCGCATATATAGCTGCATTTCAAGCGCTGCAAGAATTACCTCTACAGGATTGGTCCTGTTCTTCTCAGGTATGCCTCCTGCACACATATATGCATCTCCGATTGTTTTTATTTTCTCGATACCGAGACTTCCGACCACTGAATCAAAATGGAAGAAGAATTTATCCAGCTCATCAATGAGGACTTCAGGATTAGTTTCCTCAGCAATCTTTGTAAACCCCTGTATATCTGAAAACAGGACAGTCACAAAGTTATACTTTACTTTTGTGGCCTTTCCCTTTTCCATTATTTCACTGGCAGTATTTTTGGGAAGCACATTAGCCAGCAGATTCTCAGTTTTCTCTTTTTCAATAATCAGATCTTCAGTTCTTTTATTTATAATCTGTTCAAGCATATACTGAGTTCTCGCAAACCGGAGATTCAGTGAAGCATAAAAAAACCAGATAATAATGGCTGCAAAACAGATATAAAAACCTATTGCCATTGATGAAAAATACCAGAGCGGGAGCACTTTGAAACTGAAGACTGAAAGCTCTCCGGCAGTGGATCCCCGGTAAATATATCTTATATGTAATTTATATTTGCCGGCCGGCAGGTTTGTGTACTCCTTAAAATCGGTTCTCAGCCAGGGACTCCAGTCTCTGTCAAACCCTTCAAGAAAAAACTGGAATACGGTGGAATCAGCATCCGCAAGATCCAGCTCGATATTATGATGCCGGTAATCAAGGACTATCTCCTTTTCTGCCGGAAGATCAATAACAGAATCTCCATTGATAATAAGCCGTTTAAGTGCCGGATCTTCTCCATTTGCTTTTGCCAGACATAACGATGAAGCTCCTGAAAGTATTATTGCTACCAACAGTACAGCCATCCGCATATTCAAAAACCTGCTGAAAAGCATAAAAAAACTTATAATAATCTATTTCAAATGTAGCACTTAATATAGACTGCTCAAAAGGAAAGGCCAATTTTAAGTACTTTTACAACCTGAAGAAACGTAAATAATATGCAAATCATCTTTGCCACAAATAATGAAAATAAAGTGAGGGAAATAAGAAGCATACTGGGTAAAAGCTTTGAACTTCTCAGCCTTAAAGATTTAAAAATTGAAGATGAGATTCCGGAAAATGAACCTTCACTTGAAGAAAATGCTATGTTCAAAGCCAGATACATTCATAAAATGCTGAAAATGAATGTTTTTGCAGATGATACCGGGCTTGAAATAGATGTTTTGAATGGCTTGCCCGGCGTTCATTCGGCGCGTTTTGCTGGAGAAGCCAAAGACCCTGATGCCAATATAGATAAAGCACTGTCGCTTATGGGTTCATCTGCAAACCGCAATGCCAGGTTCAGAACAGTAATTGCGCTTATCCTCGACGGCAAAGAATTTATGTTTGAAGGAGTGGTCAATGGCAATATAATTCATGAAAAAAGAGGCACGGGAGGATTCGGATATGATCCCGTATTTGTACCTGAAGGCGGAAAGCTTACATTTGCAGAAATGCCGCTGTCAGAAAAAAATCTTATTTCTCACAGGGCAAGAGCATTTGAAAAACTCAGATCATTCCTTGTACATTATCATCCCGAATACAATAAAGAGGCCAATTAACTGTTTAATTCCCTGATGAGAAGCCTATTATTCATAACCGGTTTGTCTCTTTTAATATGCACAACCAATGCACAGACTCCTGTTGGAATCTGGAGCGATCACCTTAATTACTCATCTGCAGCAGGTGTGGCAGCAGGTACAAATGAGGTATATGCCTCAACAGGTTCATCGGTAATTGTCTATAATAAGGAATTTGCAGAATTAAGGAAGCTGTCAAGGATAAACGGTCTCTCTGAAACCGGCATAGGCACTATTGCGTGGTCGGAAGAATATAACACACTGGTTATTGCATATTCAACCACAAATATCGATCTGCTGAAAAACAACAGTATTTACAATATCCCCGACATAAGCAGAAAATATATTTCCGGTAAGAAGACGATCAACAGGATAAGGATCAAAGGAAAATATGCCTATCTGGCCTGCAGTTTCGGAATAGTTCTGGTTGACCTTATGAAAAATGAGATCTATGATACGTGGAAGCCAGGAGATGTCAGCGGATCTGCAGATGTGTGGGATGTTGCCTTTGGAAACGGACTGATATATGCTGCAACAGGTTCAGGTGTGTTTTATGCTGAGATGAGCAATGCGGGACTGGCTTATTTCGGGAACTGGTCCTTATTAAACTCGCTTCCTGCTCCTCACGGGAAATATACCCTGGCCATTTTTTCAGGGAACAAGCTCTATGCAAACAAAACCGGAGATTTTTTTACCTGTGACTCAATATATGTGACAGACTCAGGTTCTTCTCTTTTCTCTGCTGTTCCCGGTGTCTTTAACAGTTCATTTGATGTGGCAGACGATGGATTTACTGTTTCCTCCGGCAGTTCGGTAAGGTATTATTACAGCAACGGATCGCTTCAAAAAACTATCTCTTCTTACGGTTGGAATACACCGGATGCTGTTCAGTCCGTAACTGATAATGTGAATATCTGGATCGCTGATCGTGTTTCCGGGCTTGTTAAAGGCAGCAATATGTCGGATTTTTCAGCACTTACCCTCCCCGGACCTGTTTCCAACAATTCTGTATATATAACCTCGGAAAACGGTAAGACAATAATTTGCGGCGGAGCGCTTGATGCTTCCTGGAATAATCTGTGGAAAACACTTGAGGTATCGATAAATGAGGAAAACAGGTGGACTCCCCTGACATCATCCTCACTCTTTGATCCATTGAGAGCTATCGTCGATCCTTCCGATAATAACCATGTTTTTGTTTCCACATGGGGTACCGGATTGCTTGAATATGAGAACAATGTTCTGAAAAACCAGTTTACTGAAGTCAACTCTCCTTTACAGACAATCATCCCCGGGAAGCCGTATGTAAGGATCAGCGGACTGGCAATGGATAAGAACAGGTATCTGTGGATGACACAGACTGAAGTACCGGGAAGCATAAAAGTCCTTAAGCCCGATGGCACATGGATAGTGAATCCTGTTACAATAAATGTTCCTACAATCGGGGATATAATAATTTCTAAAAACGGATTTAAATGGGTCGTTCTGCCCAGGGGCTATGGCCTGTTTGTTCTTGACGATAATAACACTCCCGAATACTTCGGTGATGACCGGTACAAGAAAATGCTGGTAACTGATTCCGATGGGAAGGTGATATCATATGTCTATTGCATAAAAGAGGATCTTGACGGGAACCTGTGGATCGGAAGTGACCAGGGACCGCTGATATATTATAACCCTGAGAAGGTTTTTGATACCGATCTTAAAGCATACCGGATAAAGATACCGCGTAACGATGGCTCCGGGCTTGCAGATTATATGCTTGGCACTGAATCCATTACATCAATCGCGGTGGATGGGGCAAACAGAAAATGGCTCGGGACTTTAAGTTCCGGAGCATTTCTTCTGTCTCCGGACGGAACAATTCAGGTAAAAAGTTATAATGAACTCAACAGTCCCCTGTTTTCGAATTCTATCTCCAGTGTTGCAATCGATAACCGGTCGGGGAACGTCTGGTTTGCCACCTCAAAGGGTGTTATATCTGTCAGAGGCGATGCCACTACCGGAAATGATATGTTCACGAATATCTATTCTTTCCCTAATCCCGTAAGGGAGGATTTCAGTGGTAATGTAACAATAACGGGATTGATGAAAGATACCCAGATCAGGATCACAGATGTCAGCGGGAATCTTGTATACAGGACAGTTTCCGATGGAGGGCAGGCTACCTGGGACCTTACGACTTATAACGGTAAGAGGGTATCGACAGGAGTATATGTTGTATTTTGTGCCAGCAGCGACGGAACACAGTCGTGTGTGACGAAAATCCTTGTAATAAGATAAAAAGATTATTCAGTGATAAGAGTCTGTATCCTTTCAATCTGAAGCTGTTTATTTACTTCCCGGAGGCTTCTGGCAGTCTTTGTAAAATACTGGTGTCCTGAGATGAATTTCACCTGCAACTTATTCCAGTCGTTCAGTGAACCCATCTTATTCTGAGCTTTAAGCTCTTCAAAAAGAGTATTGGAGACTGGTATAAAATCGCTTCTCCCAAGATAGTCTAGATCAGAATCACAAATAATATTTTCCAGGAGGTTGGTGGGCTTCGGCGGCAGTTTTGTTGCCATAATGATGGAACATATTTTTTCAATCTGCCCCGCAGAATAGTTATATTTTGGAAGCATTTCCCTGGCGATGAGGGTCCCATGATATTCATGGTTATCGTATGTAACAACATGTCCAACATCATGAAATAATCCTGCTGTTTTAAGGATCAGAATCTCTTCATCGGTACATCCCTCCGCCCAGCCTATAAGCTCAACTTCCGTTACGACATCAACAGTGTGTTTTACATTATGATAATAGAGATATCCGGGAAGTTCTTTTTCAAGCTTATCGAGAATAATCTCCTGTATATCCGTAAACTGTATAAGTCCGAATTTTATCCGGAATGCATCATTGGGAGTTATTCCCTTACCGTCAATAGAGAATTCAGGCTTAAGTCCCTTCACTTTATACATCTGGAGGTCGTCCTTGTATTTTACAGGAAGCCTGCCGAAGTATTCACAATCAAAAAACTCTTTTACAAGCTCATAGGTCATCACTGAGATGAGTATCATTCCTTTTTCGGAAACTGCTTCAACACGGCTGGCGTTATTAACAGTATCCCCTTTTATATCATAATTTACCTTCTTCTTCCCGGTAATTGAAGCGGTGACAGGTCCCGTGTGAATGCCTATCTTCAGATCCCATATCATGTTATTGCTTCCGCGCTTTTTGAGTTCATAATTTTCCAGAAAATTCCTCATTTCCATTGCTGCCATTACAACATCGACAGGGTTGGTAATATTCTTAAAGGGAATACCTCCCGCGCACATGAAAGTATCGCCTATAGTTTTTATTTTTTCGATCTTGTATCTTGCAACAATTGCATCAAACTCAAAAAGTATCTCATCAAGCTCATCCATTACCGCCGACGAATCCATGCCTTCGACAATCCTGGAAAAACCATGGATATCCGAGAAAAGGACAGTGGCCATGTTGAATTTAAGCGTCTTATCCTTCCTTTCCACATCTACCAGATCTTTCACTCCTTCAGGACTTACTTTATCGTAAAGCGCCCTGATCTTTTCATAATCCCTGGATAGCTTTTCGTTCTGTTTTTCAAGCTTCTTGACTAACGCTTCAAGTTCCTGATTTTGATGTGCAAGCTTCGCGATTCGT
Source organism: uncultured Rikenellaceae bacterium (assembly GCA_964526345.1). Taxonomy (GTDB): domain Bacteria; phylum Bacteroidota; class Bacteroidia; order Bacteroidales; family VadinHA17; genus LD21. The sequence continues at coordinate 222,833 of CAZGKI010000001.1, read as the reverse complement.
TTTACGAGTTCATCATTATTAGTTGCAATCATAATGGAATTTGTTGAACAGTAAATATAATAATTCCTGTTACACATTTCAACATCCATTAATACTAAAATATTGTACTTTTGAACAAACCATGATCTGATGATAGAAAAAACACAGGGGATAGTGCTTCACCAGGTAAAATATACCGACTCAGGTATAATTGTACAGTTCTATACCCGCAAATTCGGCCGCATGTCATTCATGGTCAAAGGAGCAAGAAATAAAAAAGCAGGCAGGCATCCCATCTTCTTTCAGCCCATGTTCATTATCGACCTGGTGATGTACTTCAAGGAATCGCGCAGCATGCAATCAATAAAGGAATATGCTATATCTTACACCCCCTCGGATATACATGCCAACATTAAAAAAAGCAGTGTAGCTATTTTCCTGGGCGAAGTACTCACCTCAGTGCTCAGGGAAGAGAGTCCTAACGAAGAGCTTTTTGATTTTATTGAAGATTCAATTATATTCTTTGATACTTCGCGGCAGGAATATGCAAACTTCCATCTTGGATTCCTGGCAGGTTTGAGCAGTTATCTTGGATTTGAGCCGGGAACCAGAACAGGTAAAAATGATATCTATTTTGACATGCTGAACGGAAATTTTGTACCTGCACCACCTATGCATGGTAATTATGCAAATACCGAAATTTCAGCTATTCTGGCAGATCTCTTTTCTTCTTCATATAATAATATAAAAGATATCATACTTACCGGATCTCTCAGGAATGAGGTGCTGGAAGTTCTTGTCAGATATTATTCCCTGCACTTACCAGGATTGAAAAGAATCAGGTCTCTTGAAGTACTGAAAGAGGTTTTCAGCTAAAAACTGTAGCGGACCCTGATTTTTTTTATCTTTAGTGTTAAATCCATACCCAGTATGCCGATTATCCCTTCAATAGTCAAATGGCTGAACAGCAAACGAATAAGCCAGATTGAACTTTTTAAAAAATTCCCTGTAGAGACCCAGCAGGAGACTCTTTATCATCTTCTGGCAAAAGCATCGGCTACCGAATGGGGCAAAAAATATAAGTATGCAACAGTCGGTTCAGTTAAGGATTACCAGTCAAGAGTTCCTGTGCAGACTTACGAGGAACTGATACCTTACGTTGAAAGATTGCGAAGGGGAGAGTCAAATCTGTTATGGCCGGGTGAAATAAAATGGTTTGCCAAATCATCGGGGACCACCTCGGAAAAAAGCAAATTCATACCCATGAGCCGTGAAGCACTCGAAGATTGCCATTACAGGGCAGGGAAAGATACTCTGGCAATATATACATGCAATTATCCCAATACCAGAATTTTTACAGGGAAAGGGCTGACCCTGGGAGGAAGCCACCGGATAAACCAATTCAGCCACGATTCACTTTATGGAGATCTTTCCGCTATACTAATTGAAAATGCTCCTTTCTGGGTCGATATTATCAGAATTCCGAAATCCAGAATTGCACTAATCGAAGATTTCGAAGAGAAAATGGATCTTATCACCAAAGCTACAGTAAACGAAAATGTTACAAATATTTCAGGGGTACCTTCATGGAATCTTACTCTGATCAAACATATTCTTGAATATACCGGAAAGACAAATCTTCTTGATGTATGGCCGAATCTTGAGGTTTTTTTCCACGGAGGTATAAGCTTTACACCTTACCGCGACCTATACAGAAAGCTTATCGTCAGCGACCAGATGCATTATATGGAAACATATAACGCTTCCGAGGGCTTCTTTGCCATACAGGACGAACCTTCAAAAAGCGATATGCTGCTTATGCTCGACTATGGCATTTTCTACGAATTTATCCCCGCCGATAAAGTAAATGAACCTGATGCTCCTGTTTATACTATAGGGGAGGTTGAAAAAAATGTCAATTATGCAATCGTTATATCCACAAACGGAGGCTTATGGAGATATATGATCGGCGACACAATTGTATTTACCTCTCTTGATCCATACAGGATACATATATCGGGTCGGACAAAACATTATATTAATGCATTTGGGGAAGAAGTAATAATCGACAATGCTGAAAAAGCTCTTGATGCAGCCTGCAAAGCTACCCGGGCAATTATTTCTGAATACACTGCCGGACCTGTTTTCATGGATACCTCTACGAAAGGATCCCATGAATGGATAATTGAATTTGAGAGAGAACCTTCTGACCTCAGTAAATTTGTTGAAATTCTTGATGATACTTTGAAATCCGTAAATTCCGACTATGAGGCGAAACGGTTTAAGAACTTAAGCCTGGTTAAACCGGTTATAAGATCTGTTCCGCGGGGAACCTTTAATAACTGGTTCCGGCTTAAAAACAAACTTGGGGGACAGAATAAAATACCCAGGCTTTCCAATACAAGGGAGTACATAGAAGAATTTTACAAGATTGCAGGAATTGAGGGGAAGTGAGGTAAAGTATATAAAAGTTTGTTAATTTTATGAACTTTAAAAAATATCTGTCATCATGCATATAGCTATCGCAGGAAATATAGGATCGGGCAAGACAACGCTTGCCGGGTTGCTTGCCAAACATTACGGCTGGACGCCTCATTATGAAGACGTTGACGATAATCCTTACCTCAACGATTTTTATGAGGATATGCTGCGGTGGTCATTTAACCTTCAGATATATTTTCTCAACTCGCGCTTCAGCCAGATACTTGAGATAAAAAAATCGGACCAGACAATTGTGCAGGACAGAACCATATATGAGGATGCATATATCTTTGCTCCAAATCTTCATTCTATGGGATTAATGTCAACCCGTGACTTTGAAAATTATTCCTCTCTTTTTAAGATGATGAGTTCACTGGTACAGCCTCCTGACCTTCTGCTGTACCTGAGAGCTTCTGTTCCCACCCTGGTGAACCAGATCCAGAAAAGAGGACGTGAATATGAAAGCTCTATCAGGATAGATTACCTTAAACGATTAAATGAGAGATATGAAGCATGGATGGAGACATACAGTCTGGGTAAGGTGCTGATAATTGAGGCCGATCACTATAACTTCCCCAATAATAAAGATCATCTCAGCGAAGTGATCGATAAGATCAATGCTGAGCTGCATGGTCTTTTTTAAAAACCGGAGAAACTCTCAGAATTTCTCCGGTATAGCTAATTCTATTATCTTATTTCCCCACTTCCGTTTTAGCCGGTGTTAATGCAACCCGGACATAGGTTTGTGTATTCAGATATTTATCCGCGATAGCTTTTATATCCTTTACTGTGAATGAACTAACAAAGGTTTTATATTCATCAAGAGTCATAAGCCTGTCATTATTCAGGTAATGATTCTGAAGCAGAGACAACCAGAAGCTATTCTCTTTCAGCTTTGTTTCACGTTCGCGTATCAGTGTCTCCTTTACTTTGTTCAAGTCGATCTCTTCCGGACCTTTTAGTTTTATTTTATTCATTTCATCAAGGAGTGTCCGTGTAAGTGTGTCGATATTGGCGGGGCTGCATCCCCATGATGAACTGATAGTGTATTTTGGCTTTGGCAGCTTTGAAGCACTGCCGTTTATGCTTACGCCATATACACCACCCTGATCTTCACGCATCGATTCCCTGCATTTAATAGCCAGGATATTCATTAACATTGTTAGTGCCTGACGATCCCTGTCCTTCCATTTGAAATCTCCCTTCCAGATCATAGCCACCTGGCTCTGAGGCTCCGAATTCCTGGGAACAGCGACATCGACCAGCCCTTTGGGGAACCCCGGGGTTACATCTTTCCATGTCTCCTTACGCTTTATTGAAGGAAGACCGCCAATGTATTTTTCAAGCATCGGGATTATATCGTTGACATTAAAATTGCCGACCATGATATATGTAAAATCGCTGGCATCAGCAAAACGGTCCTTATAAATTGCTATTAGTCTATCAAGACTGACCTGATCGATCTGGGCATCAGTGGGCACGTTTATAACCCTTGGCGAATTCATGCTGATAATCTTCGACAGGGTGTCGGAAAAAATAACCTGAGGAACAGCTCTCATTGGATTTATTGAATTCCTCAGGCGTGACATGTAGGAATCAAATGCTTCTTTATCTTTCCTGGTTTCAGTAAAATAAAGATAATTCAGCTGAAGCATGGTTTCCAGGTCTTTTGGTGTACAGTTTCCGTTAACTCCTTCCCGGAGTTCACTTATATAGGGAGTAATCCTGGCTGTGATGCCGGTAAGCTTTTTTTGAAGTGAAGTGTAGTCAAACTGGCCTAAACCGCTCTGGATGATAATTGTTGAGGCCAGCAGGGCCGACATAATATCTTTATCGGGGTAAAGTGAATTGCCACCCGGACTGAATGCAGTTATCAGGATTTCATCATTTTTAAAATCTGTAGGCTTCAGAATCATATGCACGCCATTGCCGAAAATAAGTTCGGTTAATCCAAATTCACTGTTCTCAGTTCTCCTGATCACAGGGGAAGGAACTGGCTGTTCCGACAATAACGGAGCATTTGTTACATTGTCAACGTATGCCGCGATTTTCTCAGACCTGACCGTTTTAATCAGATCATCAACCTGCTGTTCAGTGGGGATTTTAATGCCTTCTTTATCCTGCGCAGTTATGAGAACCAGCAAATTCTTAACTGTGTTCCATGAACTGCCCATTTTATTTATCTCTTCCAATGTGATTCCCGGCAATAATTCCTTTACCAGCTCAAATTCTTTCCTGTAACCGGGGATGCACTCTCTGGTCAGGTAGTTCCTGATGAATTCATCGGCATAGGTTGAAGATTCGGTTTTATCAGCTTCATTGGCCACGTTTTCATATAATGTCAGGAGATCCTTTTTTTCTCTCTCAAATTCAGATCCGGTAAAACCAGACTGGCATACCCTTTCATTTTCCCTCAGAATAACTTCAAGGCTCTTCTCAATCTGGTTTTCTTTGGCACCTGCATATAATGAATAAACATCTATTGTACGACCTATAAATGAACCATACCCTGATGCAGCATACAGGAAGGGGGCATCAGGTTTACGGGTTATCTCGGCAAACCTGCTGTTCAGCATGCCTGTAAAGAGATTCCTTATCAGGGAATTGCGATAATCGGTATAGGTAACAGCATCTGCTTTTGGTTGCTTAAACATTACCTGTATATCATAACCTGACGCTTCTTTATCTGTTACGATACTTATAAGCGGTTCGGCATTATCAGGTATAGAGTACTCGACACGCTCTTTTGGATGAAGTGGTTCGGGAATACTTCCAAAGTGTTTCTTCACCTTATTTTCTGCAAATAAGGGGTCAATGTCTCCTACAATGACAACTGCCATAAGATCTGGTCGGTACCACGTATTATAGAAACTGCGTAAAGTATCATAAGGGAAGCTTTTAATCACTTCAACCTTCCCTATCGGCACCCTGCTGGCATACTTTGATCCTTTAAAAAGCACAGGCAGATATTTCTCCATCATGCGATCATCAGCTCCAAGACCAAGTCGCCACTCTTCGACGATTACTCCTCGTTCCTTATCAATCTCTGTATTGTCGAAGCTAACCTGATGGGCCCAGTCTTCAAGTATCTGAAAACCTTTTTCAATTAACCCTGTATTATCAGCGGGTACCTGTAGCATATATATTGTCTGGTCGAAACTCGTATAGGCATTCAGATCAGCACCGAACTTCATCCCCATTTCCTCAAGTGTACTTATAAGGGAATTACCGGGGAAATTTTTTGTGCCGTTGAAGCACATATGTTCACAAAAATGAGCAAGGCCCTGCTGATCATCTGTCTCACAAATAGAACCAGCATTTACAGCAAGCCTGAACTCTATCCTCTTTTCTGGCTTTTTGTTCTGTTTTATATAATAGGTAAGTCCGTTATCCAGTTTACCAATTTTTATATCAGGATCCGGAGGAATAGGTTTGCCGGGATCGGAGATCTGAGCAGAAAGGCCAGTCAGAAGAAATATCCATAAACCCAGTGCTGAAAGAAGTCGTAAATGCTTCATCATAATATAATTTTAATTTTAATCGATCAGTATTTTTTATTAAAAATTAACGTGTACCAGATTATTTTATGTTCAAAGCAGCGCTTCAGGACAAATAAAGGCATGTATTTAATATGTAAATCTAAGAAATTAGTTCCGGATTCTAAATCAATTTTTTGAAACATTTATATGATTTACTTGCAGTTTCTTATGATCATCTGATTATCCGAAAAACTTCATTGTGCGGTTATGATATAAGCATTTGTTTAACGATTTTTAATATTATAAAAATGGGGCGTCCCCGGCCTAAGCTATATGTCGATTACCGCCTGATGCTTGAAAATAAAGATATTGATGTTGAGATCATCGGGACGCCTGATCACTGGCATTGCCTTATCTTATGCGACTCGCTTGAAGCTGGAAAGCATGCGTATGTTGAAAAACCGATTGGCAATTCCATTGCCGAGATAAACATTATGCAGAAAGCTGTAAAGAAAAACAGGAAAATTGTACAGGTGGGACAGTGGCAGAGAAGCCAGCATCATTTTGTTGATGCCGTAAACTATTTGAAATCCGGTAAACTCGGAAGTATCCGTGTCTGTAAAGCCTGGTCGTACGTCGACTGGAAAGGCGCTGTGCCCAAGGTTCCCGATTCCCCAACGCCCCAGGGTGTTGATTATGATCTGTGGCTCGGACCGGCACCAAAACGCCCTTTCAATAAAAACCGGTTTCATTTTACATGGCGCTAGTACCGGGAATATGCCGGCGGCCTCATGACCGACTGGGGTGTTCATCTTATAGACTATATCCTGTATGGAATGGACAAATTCATTCCGGAATCAGTAATGGCAATAGGCGGGAAATATGCTTTCCCCGACGATGATATGGTAACTCCGGATACAATGACCGCGGTATATGATTTCAAAGATTTCACCATGGTGTGGGACTCGACCTTCATACAAAGAATTTCCTCGAATGTCTGAAAAATAACACCCCCGGGAAACTGAAAGCAGGAATTGATATAGGCAGGAATGTGGCTCTTGTTGCTCAAATGGGTAATATTGCCTTCAGGACAGGAGAAAAAGTTTCCTGGAACGACGAGAAACAACAGTTTTTAACTGCTACAGCCAACAAGCTGATCACTCCTGTGTACAATAACGGATATTCTTTGCCAAAGTACTAAAATCAGGTCAAATCTGACGATACGGGATCAATAATTGCGGATTGTGGATTTGAGATTGCGGATTAACAAGACTGGAGATTCAATCAAAATAAAAATAATCCGAAATCAACAATCCGAAATCCGAAATCGACATAACTGCGACAAAAAAGGTTTAACTTGACACTAGCTGCCGTTTCTTTATAGATTAAAGGAAGTATAATTTCATATTGTGGATGAAATTAATCATCCGGAATATTGAAATATTTACTTATTATTCTGAGCTGTCTGAGTTACTATAAGGCTGTTTACCAGAGTTCTAAGCTCATCAATTTCTTTTTGCTGGGTTTCAATCTGGCTCTGTTGTTCTTTTATTGCCTCAAGAAGGACCGGTGCCAGTTTGGGATAATCGACCATTTTGTAACCCCTGTCGTTTGTTGTTACCAGCTCCGGGTATACTTTTTCTATTTCCTGGGCTACTACACCGATTTGCCTTCCTTCTCCAAGTAATATTCCCGGGTCTTCCGATTTGTTCCAGTCAAAATAGACACCTCTGATCATACTTAAATTTTTTGTTACATCCCTTATTTCGATTATATTCTGCTTTAATGCAATATCAGATACAGTGTTAAATGCACCAGCTTCCGCGTCGCCGTTTACTCTTAAAACATTAGTGTCAAAATTCCCGTAAATAAGCGGAGTCGCTGACGAACTATTTTCTATAACCAGCCTGTTTGATCCTGTTTCGTTGTAACCTGCCTGGTTTCCGATAAAGATGTTGGAAGAGCTGTTAGATAAAGAGTACCCGGCCTGCCATCCTATAATTATATTGGATGATCCGGTTCCGGATCCGGCATAAAAATTTTCTCCGGCCGCATCATCTCCTATAATAATGTTTTTTTCACCTGTTTTTATATTTGCTCCGGCAGCTGTTCCAATGAATGTATTCATATTTCCGTCCAGGATATTCTTTCCCGAACCGCGACCAAGAAATACATTATAGCTTCCTGTACTATTTTGTTGGCCTGTTTCGGTTCCGATAAATGTATTTGAGTAACCGGTTGTATTGTTATAACCGGATCCGGATCCCAGAAAAGTGTTAAGGCCTGATGTGTTATTATATCCGGCTGCATACCCTATAATTGTGTTGTTTGCCCCGTAAAGACTTGAATACCCGGCCATGTAACCTATATAACAATTGAATGAACCTTCCTGTCCACCTACTGCTCCTGAAGGACCAAAAGTATTATACCCAGCCCTGGGTCCTATAAAGATATTATACTTCCCATCTTTGATATTCAACCCTGCTGAGTCGCCTATAAAACAATCCTTTGCTGTAAGATCAACAAATCGTCTTATTGAACCCTTGGATTCATCAAATCCGCCAACTGCAAATCCCCCTCTGCCGCTTTTTGTTCCCTGGTTAATTAAGATTCTCGCACTGTCGCGCGTGATCCGGAAATATTCCTCACCAGCAGCTTTACTGTCACCAAATCCGCCTACTGCAAAGCCACCTCTAATGCCTTTCCCGGGATTCGTTCCGATATATGCCCTAATGCTGTCGGGGTTCACAATAAAATAACTTTGCGAGGATGCCTTTTCATCGTCAAAACCACCGACTGCAAACCCGCCCCTTAATCCTTTATCGCCATCTGCCACATACACTCTTACTCCTTCATTATAAACAGCAAAAACTGTTTGCCCTGTAGTGTTCTTTACTTCAAAGAGAGCCTCATCATTAACTGACGTTTCACTTTTAACTGCAAGCTTCTTCACCGGTCCGTCAAGATCTCCGGCTACCATTGCATAAGGAACTGACCATAATCGGGATACACCCATGGTCTTCCAGCCGTCGTAGTCTATTTCAGTCTTGATGAATTTGGGTGTAACACTCCAGTCTATAGAACTAAATGTAGCAGCTGTCGAACCATCTTGCCTTGCGCCTTTCCCGACCACAATATTTATCACACCAAGGCTGCTTGTTGTTACTGTCGAATGTAACTCCTTCCAGAAGACTGTTCCTCCTAAAGAATCGGACTGGATTGTTATCCTGACGGGCATTGCAGTATTGGCTATCGGATTACCCAGCACATTGCGGGCAACTGCCTGGTAGTTGAAGCCCTGTTGCACCTGGGAAAATAAAAGACAAAAGACAAAAGATAGAAGAATCGTGAAAATGAGTTTTAGTTTCATAGCAATTGATATTAGAATTTTGCGAATTATATTAACATAAATAATCTTACTTGTCCTTATTAATTAAAATAATAATTAAGGACAGAGCCTGTATCCTGATTCCTGTGTTTAAGATCAGTTATTATTTCTTTGGACCCATCAAAAGTTCTTCAGCTTCAAGCCAGTCGCTTTCTGGTGTTCCATGTTCCCCGCGGGCAATACGCTCATAGTAGATTTCCATTGCTTTTTGCCGGATCTCTTCTTCACTTGGGCCGGATTTACTGGCAGTGACTTTCCTGCTCTTTACTGTTTTCCCGGCTTCAGTAGTTTTTTTTGGTTTGGTTGGCATCTTCTTTAAAATTTTAATTATTATCAAAATTATCCTGTCTAAACCAGTTGTTAATATTTATCAAATTTACACCAATTATTTGTCTTAAAATAAGATTCTTATAAATCATAAGTTATTAATTTTATGAACAACTTTCTGAAAAATTTAAACATGTTTTTATCCGAAATGAAAGATACATTTTTAATAAAATGAAACTAGTTATATGGCACTTCCCGGAGGTTACCGGCTATACAACGGAAATTTCTTTAACATTGGCTCAACCGGGTACTTTTGGTCAACTACGGAACTCAGTGAGACACTGGTATTTAGCTGGATACTATTTTATTATGATAGTGACTTTAACGGTGTCAGCTGCATAAAAAGGAATAGTTATTCTATCCGCTGCTTGAAAAATTGAATATCAAGAATTATTTTTTTGATCCGCAACAGCCTTTTTTGCCGCCTCGAGATGAAGGAATGGTTCATGGTCATATACAGCTTTTTGCCTTCTTAAATCCCAGCTTTTCTGGAGGATGTCAAGTGCTTCCTGGTATTTGCCCTGTTTATATAATCCCCAACCTTTTGTATCTAAATATTCATAATCTTCAGGATTTGCTAAAAGCGCCCTGTCAACCAGTCTCAGGCCTTCATTAATATCCCGATCCCTATTAATAAGAAAAAAGGCAAGATTATTTATTATATCCGGATTTTCAGGTTCTAATGAAAGTGCATCACGCTTGTATTTCTCAGCTACATCAAAAATACCTGCCTCATTGTAATATTGGGCCAGAACACTCTTAATTCCTGCCTCTGTTACTGATTTATCTTTTAAGGCAGGTATGAATCTCTTAACATATTTGTTTGCTGAAATCGTATCGCCTTCAGCCAATGACAATATAGCCTGAAGATACAATAGTTCAAGATAATCGGGGAAATCCTGTTCTGTTTTCTTAAGCAGGTTTTTTGCATTTTTGTACTCTCCTGTTTTAATATATGCATAACCAAGCGCAAGGTAATCAAAGCCCCATATTGGCTTCGTGCCCCATTTATCGTATATTTCCAATGCTTTTTTAAATTGGGGAATAGCTTTATCAAATTGATTTAATACATTATAAGTAACGCCTAAATCAAAATAATAACCTGGTGATTTATTATCAAGTTCCTGAAGTTGCTTAGTATATTCAATTTCTTCATCTGGTGTTTCAAAAAGAATTGCATGTAACCTGTTCGTACGAATCTTCAGCTCCATTGGCATCTGATCTCTTTTTTTGTAAAGTCTGATACACAATATTTTTGCTTCCCCAAATTTAGACTGATTTTCGTATGCAGCTGCAAGACCTAAAGTCGCTGAAATAAAGTTTGAGTCTTTATCTAAAGCCTGGGAAAACAATTTTGACGCTGATTGAAAATCATTTTTATAAAAAGCCTTTTGACCATAAATGAAATATCTGAATGCTTCAGGCGAATTGGTAGTAGATGTATACTTAATGCCGACAGGTAACTCTTTCTCCAATTTAGATATTATGAGATAATTATTTACCTGTATTGATAATGAATCAATCATATGAAGGATATTTTCAGATGTCCCATCAATTTGAAAAGATTTAAATGCATCCTGAGTTTTCGAGTCAATCAATTGAGCATTTATTCGTATTGTTTTGCCTACCTCTTTTATACTGCCATATATAAAAACAATTGCATCCAGCTTCTGTGAAATATTACTGGCAACAGCAGGTGTAATTGAAGCGTAATTAATAAGACCCTGGCTCTGTATCAGACTGTTTATTGATCCTTCCTGACGGACATTTAGCTCTTCAGAGTTAGTCAGAGAAGTTATTAATTCATTTTGAATGCCATCCTGCCAAACATTCCAGGTCGTATCATTGGTCATATTCTGAAAAGGCATTACAGCAACAGAAATCTTTTCACCTGATGACCGTAACTTTTCAAGAGTGTTTCGTTTGAGGATTTTAGGATATATGAGTATCGCAGCTATTACCAGAATTGCGGGTACTAATATGCTTAATAATACCTTTGTCGTGTTTAGCTTTGCAGGTTTCTTCCCCGTATCCATCTTTTCCTCCATCTTGACTTTCTCAAATGGCTCATTGTGGAGTATCTTTTCTTTATCCGGTTTTATTGATTCCGATTTTAATCCTGAAATTATCTCTTGTATAGCATTGCCAACTTTATTTATCTGATTTCTGTATTTAGTTTTATTCAGGTTAATCTTTTCATCATCTTCAGGTTTGAGAGGTCTGTTTACCCCTGGTTCAGCATATATAAACTCAACTCCCCTTAATATCCCTCCCAATATAGATTCACATAATTTAATATCTGCACTATCCAGATTATAAATACTAATAGGTAAGACTCTGTTTGCCACATTACCATTCGACAGTTTCACTTTCAATCCAAATTGATCCTGTGAAGCCTGTTCAATAAATGCTTTATACTCATGCTCCCATGCAAAGGACTTTGGATCGCAGTAGGTACGGGATATTATTGGAATAAATACAAGACATTTTAGTTTCTCTTTAAGTGATGCTTCAACATCATGAGTCTCTAACAGACCATCATGGGGATTAATGTCAAAATAAACGCTTATCTCTTCCTTGAAGGTTGACTCAAGCTCTGTTCTCAGAGCTTCAACAAACTCACTTACCCACCTGTCCCCTTTATTATCTTTCTGGCGGTAGCTGATGAAGATATCGTATTTGTAACCGGGAATGAGGCTTGCCATTCTAACTATTCATTGAGATAAAATTAAGAAAGAGAGTGACACAAATCAAATAAATATTGTTGTCACATAATTACGAAAATTATTTGTAAATTGTAGAAAGTTGCTGCATTTAATTATGTGCTCTATTTACAGGAAAAGATTCCGGCTTAATTCATTACGTTATGCCAATCGGGATTATTCTCTCCCCGGAAAATATTTTGTTACAATTTGTACTGCAGAAAAGAAAGAATGGTTCGGTAAAATATCTGATGGTGAAATACGGCTGTCAGCAGGTGTGTTGCATGCAACACCCCGACTAAACAACGATAACTCATTTAGTAAAAATGAAACCAGATCATCCATTTCCCCAAGACTCGGATCATTATCTGTCGTAATCCGTTCGTATAAATCAGCATTAACAAAAGATTCTCATAAAATTAACTTTGGTTTTAAATGGCAGCGAGGGTTCCATGACAATATTATTTGTACCTCCGGGCAATTATCCCGTATCAGAAAATATATTTTAGATAATCCCCAAAACTGGGATAATAAAGGGTGAAACTATTAATTAAAATAGAACCCGCTTACATATTTGTCGCCTTTATTATCTCTCTGGCGGTAGCTGATAAAAATGTCGTATTCGTAACCTGGAATGAGGCTTGCCTTATTCTAACGGTTCATTGAGATAAAGTTAGGAAAGACATTTATACGAGTCAAATAAATAAACCGGGCGTCACTATGCTGCTCAAAACCTTTTTAATTGACTCAATCTTACTTTAAATATTATTTTATTAAAAGCTTTCTGATCCTATTTTGTTACCCTGACTTTTCCTATTATTTTAATAAATTCCGGATCGGACCTGAGATTTGAGTATGAGATTGTGTCAACATGCATCAACAACAGTAAAAACTCTTCTTTTTCGTCATATCCTTTTCTGAGATAATCAAGAGCTTCTTTTTCCCTGCCTAATTCGGCCATTAAAGCTCCTCTCATACTGTAAGGGACAAATTCGGTCTTTGCCCTTGTTTCAAGAGTATCGAGCATTTTTTGGGTTTCATCCAAAGCACCTGATTTACTGTATGCTATACCAAGGTAGGTTATCGACACAGGAGAGAAGCCTGTCAAAGTTTCCCTTAATTCTGCAATCGACCGTTCATATTCTCCTTCAAAAAGATAAATTGCTCCTAAATAATAGTGACAAACAGGAAACTTATCGGTCATTCTTGTAAGATACATTATGGCTGAATCCTTTTCCCCGGCCTTATACAGATGTACTCCATATAAACCATCTCTTGTAGAATATGTCGGATCCACGGTCATGGCCCGGTGATCCCATTCAACTGCTTCCGAAAATTTCCCCTTAAAGAATAACATTTCAGCAAAGTATTTGTAGACCTCAGGATTATTAGGGGCTAATTCAAGGGCACGTTTATAGTTTCGTTCAGCATCTGCAAAATCGAAATGATAAAACAGGTCAGCGACACCAATAACATTATAGGCATCAGAAAACAGACTGTCCAATTCCAATACTTTATATGCAAGTTCCAGGGCCGGAGGATAAGCCTCCGCCGGCCTCAAATTAGCATAAAATGCAAGAGCCCCGTAACAACGAGCAAGTCCGGTATATGCTTTTACAAATCCGGAATCAGCTTCAATAGCTTTCTCATATAAGGCTTTTGCTCGCCATAATGATTCCGGAGTGCGCTGTGTCCGACAATATTCTCCCAGTAAAAAATAATTATAGGCTTCGAGATTATCAGTGGGAACTTTCTCGATAAGATGCTTTTCTTCAGGTTTAATAACAGCTTTAAGTTCTTTGGCAACAGCCTGTGCCACTTCGCTTTGAACTGAAAATACATCATTCCAATTCCGGTCATATTCATCAGCCCACGCATGACTTTCTTCGCTGGCTTTAATCAACTGAACTATTAACCTGACATTGTTGCCGTATTTTTGAAACCTGCCTTCAAGCAAATACTCAACACCAAGTTCCTTGCCAATCTGATGTGCGGTTTTTGTGGTTCCCCTGTATTGTTCAACTGAAGTACTTGGTATTACTCGCAGATCCCAGATCTTTGATAAATTAAGAAGTATTGCCTCCATCATTCCGTCAGCAAGATATTGTTTGTCAGGCTCAGCACTAAGCAATTTAAAAGGAAGCACAGCTACTGATTTTTCAACCGGTTCAAAAGATTTAAATAGTTTAGGAATAAAGAAATACCCAAGCAATATTAATCCCAATAATATTAAGGATCCTATGATAATCTTTGTTCTCAGATTCTTTTTTGAGGCATATTTTACATCAAAATCTTGTTTTGATACATCCCCTGGGTGCGGACCCTGTTTTTTTAATGCAGTAATAATCTCTTTAACAGCATTTGCCACTTTATTGATCTGATCACGATAATAAGTTTTATTAATATTATCCTGGGGATGATCTTCATTGTCTCTCAACGGTCGGTTCACTCCGGCTGATTTATAGATAAACTCTATGCCGCGAAGCACACCTTCCAATTCGTTTTCGAGAAGAGTTTTATCTTCCGGATCGAGATCATGAATCTTGACAGGTAAGATTCTGCTGGCCACATTTCCGCTGGCAAGTCGGAGATCTCTTCCATAAGCATCTTCCTTTGCTAACTTATTAAAGGCAACAAACTCATGCTGCCAGGCAAAGCTTTTAGGATCACAGTAAGTTTGCGAGATGATGGGGATGAAGATCAGACATTTCAATTTGCCTTCCAGACTTTTATCAACGCTGTGAGTTTCCAACAAGCCATCATGTGGATTTTCATCAAAGTATATAGAAATATCCTCTTTAAATGTGGCCTCAAGTTCTCCCTTCAGCTGGTTAACAAATTCAGTTACCCAGCTATCATGTTTGTTGTCTTTCTGGCGGTAGCTAATGAAGATGTCATATTCGTAACCTGGAATGAGGCTTGCCATATTTTAACGGTTCTTTGAGATAAAGTTAGGAAAGAGAGTGACGCAAGTCAAATAAATCTTGCTGTCACTCATTTATGAAAATTATTTCTAAATTTTAGAAAGGGTGTTGTATGCAACACCCCGACTAACCAACACTAAATCATCAGTGGGAAAGATCATATAATCAATCTCACAATCACCCCATCTTCTTCTTTTTGGATGCAGAATAGAAAAATGTTCAAGTGGAATTGTTATGTGTGTGAGTGTGAGTGTGAGTGTGAGACAAGGAGAGAAGCGATGCAGTCCCGCGCAGCGGAAAAAAAGAGTGAGAATTCCCGCTCTCGCTCTCACTCTCACTCTTTTTTTGCTCCCCAGGTAAGACTCGAACTTACGACCCACGGATTAACAGTCCGTTGCTCTAACCAACTGAGCTACTGAGGAATTTTTTAATAACGCTTTTTTAATTAGCGTGGCAAAATTAAGGGCTTTTCGTGAATTAAGCAATATCTTTACCGAAATTTTTTGAAATGAAGCGAATTCTAGGTATAGGAAATGCTCTGGTCGATGTAATGACCCTTATAGATAATGATAATATCCTTAAAAAATTTTCATTGCCAAAAGGAAGCATGCAGCTTGTTGATAATGAAAAATCCCAATTGATAAAAGATGGTACTGCTTCATTTAAAAACAGCCTTGCCTCAGGCGGATCTGCTGCCAATACTATTCACGGACTGGCTATGCTGAAAGCAGAAACAGGATTTATTGGTTCAGTCGGAAAAGATGAGACAGGCGACTTTTTTGAAAATGATATGAAAGCAGCCGGAGTAAAAACTCACTTATCCCGTAGCAACACTGAAACCGGTACAGCGGTTGTTTTGATTTCACCGGATTCGGAAAGGACTTTTGCCACTCATCTTGGTGCAGCAGTTGAGCTTCGTGCAAACGATCTTAACCCGGATCATTTTAAACAATATGATATTCTTTACCTTGAGGGTTATCTTATTAGTGATGTTATTCTCGTGGAAACGGCCTGTCAGCTTGCACTTAATAATAATATGAAAATTGCTCTTGATATGGCAAGCTATAATGTTGTGGAGGCCAATCTGAATCATTTCATTAACCTTATTAAGAAATATGCCGATATAGTTTTTGCTAATGAAGAAGAAGCAAAAGTACTTACCGGTCAGGATCCGGCAGGAGCCTTAAATACTATTGCCGGAATGAGCAATATTGCAATTATAAAATTAGGAGGTGAAGGATCATGGATAAAAAGAGGAGATGAAATTGTTAAGATCAGCTCTCTGCCTGTGAAGTGCATTGACACAACCGGCGCAGGCGACTTATTTGCATCCGGATTCCTGTATGGCTATGCCCGTGAACTTGATCTTGAAAAATGCGGAATCCTTGGTTCCATGATGGCAGGTAAAGTCATTGAAATTATAGGTGCCAGAATGAATGAAGAAAAATTTTCCTCAATTAATTCAGCCATTAATAGTATCCTGGAATAATAGTATTTGTTCCTCCCCAGATGTGCCAGGTCGCATGATGAATCTATTTTCAAATAGGTGAATTGACTCTTCTTTGCGGAAGCACAGCCTGTACAGATAATGAAATAAAAAAGGGTGCAATGAATGCACCCTGCACTGTCCCGGGACCAATTGTCTTTCAGGAGTGTATGAATAAATCCTTCTATTTAACAAGAAGGCTGACTTTTACTTTAAACTCATCATATATGGTTTTATCACCAAGATTATCAAAGAATGTACCTGAACCATAACGAATATTATATTTTGACCTGTCTACCACAATATTCGCATAGAACCATGTTCCGTCATCTTTTTTCTGCATAGCCGCCCTGAACTCTATAGGATTGGTAATGTCTTTGATAGTCAGTTTTCCCCTGACAACAGCAGAACCTTTATCAAAAGGATCACTACCTGTTATTATAAGTTTTGATATCGGGTATTTTTCTACTCCAAAAAAATCATCAGATTTCAGATGGGTCTCCAGTCGTGTATTGGATTCTGATTCTTTCAGACTGGCCATATCAATATTGAATTCACCCGACACTATCTTATTGTTTGTCAAAGTTAGCCAGCCGCCTTTTAAACCAATAGTGCCGGTATGCTGACCTGTAACTTTTTCGCCTAACCATTGAAGAGCTGTTTTGTCCTTATCGGCATTAAGTTTTTCCTGAGCATTTATAACCCCTGAAATTATTAAAAGGAATGAAAGAGGTAAAAGTATGTTTTTCATAGATCTTTAATTGCGTTTGCTCAGATAAACAAAAAATATGTCTCCTTTGTTCAGTCAAACAAAATAAGGAATGAAGACCTCCCGAAAAGTCTCAGTAATAAAATATCAGATGATGATTCAGAGCTTATGGATATTAAGTCCGCCGCTGATCTCGAAAACCATTCCGGTGGAAAAATCCCAGTCGCCCCTGGCCAGGGATGCAACAGCTTTACCAATATCTTCAGGCAAACCCCATCTTTTCTGGGGAACAAGCCCTTCCCCGATAAGTTTATCATACTTCTCCTTTAACCTGGCGGTCATATCGGTCTGTACGATGCCGGGACGAACTTCGAAGACTTTTATTTCTTCATGTGCCAGTCTGTCGGCAAATACTCTTGAGGCCATGCTGAGGCCCGCTTTGGAGACGCAATACTCGGTCCTGTTGGTAGATGAGAGCATCGCTGAGATCGAGGTAATAAATACAATAACAGGCTTATAATCTATTATTTGCGATTTAAGCCAGATCATTTCTTTCGCAATTTTCTGGGCGAAAAAAACCGGTCCTTTAAGATTAATATTCAGAACACGGTCATAACTCTCCTCTGTCATATCGAGGATATCGTTTCTCTGTAATGGTGCAACACCAGCATTATTAACAAGGAAATCTACCCTGCCGTATCTTTCAAGAATATTGGCAACGACCTCTTTCTGACATACTGTGCAGGATATGTCGAGACCTACCGGGAAAAATGCGACTCCCTTTTTTTCAATTTCAGTCCCGAGGATTTCCATCCCTTCGCTGTCGACTGATCGTGCTATAGCGGCAATATCAAAACCTTCAGATGCCAGGGAAATTGCAATGGCCCTGCCTATCCCCCTGCTGGCACCTGTAATTACCGCTACAGGTTTATTATTCATCCTAAAAGATTATAACAGGTTTCACGAATCAGGAGCTAAAGGTAATAATTTGGATTATTCCGGCAATATTTAATAGATATTATCTTCCATCTGCCACTCAGAGAACTCTTAATCTTCGGTTACATCTTCATCCAGCCATTCATAAACAGGCATCTGAGGACCTTCTTTTCTGTACCATATGGCAAGTACGATCCCTGAAAAAAACCCTAGCATATGAGATTCCCATGAGACATTTTTATAAGTGCCGGGAAAGATCCCCCAGACCATCTGGCCATATAGAAAGACTACCAGGAGCGAGAGCGCGATCAGCCTGTAATATTTACGTATTATCCCGCTGAAAAAAAGAAAGGATGCCAAACCGTAAACAAGCCCGCTTGCACCTATATGCCAGGCCCCTCTTCCTCCAAACCATACAAGAATTCCTGTGAGAAGGTATGTCAGGGAAAAGACTTTAAGAGCAACTTCGGAGTAAAAATAAAAGAGCGCAACCGAAAGGAAAAACAGGGGTAATGAATTATTGAAAAGGTGATTAAAATCTGCATGAATAAAAGGAGAAAAAATTATTCCCGGCAATCCCCTGACAGTTAATGGATAGATACCAAAATCTGAAAGATCTATTCCAAAAAGAACTTCGATGATCTTAACAAGCCACATTAAAAATATAAATATCCCGGGAATTATAATTGCCAGTAAGAATTTCTTCCTGTAAAAAGCATATTCGTCTTTAAGATCGGGTCCCGGGGTCATTTTTTATTATGATCTTATGTTTTTTGTCTTACTGTTCCCGCTTTGCGGGATTTACCAGCGATGAGCTCCCTTCGGTCGGTTGGCTTCGCCGAGCTTCGCTTTGCTTCGGTCCGTCGTTTTACTCCTCAACTTGCAGTCTTGCAGTATTTTATCTCCCATTCTCCTATTCCCACTCTTCCTTTCTCCCTTTCATTACTGCCTGTCAAACGCCGGGAATAATATTCCGGCATCATACCTTATCCTGTCGAGCGTTTTGATAAGATCAAGACTGAAAGAAAGCGGAACAACGGGGCTTTCCGTTACTCAGGCACAACAAAGTGTGCTCGCGATGATGGGAATGAGGCGAAGCAATATATACCACTTCAAGGTCCGGATCAGCGGCCAGTTCTTCATAGCTGCCATAAAATTTCCTGAATCCGAATTGTCCGGCAAATTTTATAGCTCTTGCCAGGTCCCTAGATCCAACTGCATAAAGCTCTGCATTCTCAAACTACTTAATTCCACCTGTAAATTTTGCTGACATCTTACCAGGTGCGAGGATGCCCCATTTATATTTCTCACCCATTATAAAACCATATTTTTATAAATATAATACTAAATGAATGAATATAAATTATGCCTTGCACTATTACAGATAATGACTCGCCTTAATGATCATTGTACCTTCCTCCACCCCCATTGCCAAAACGAGGATTTACAACATTGTTGTAGATAGATCCAAATGTATAGGATAAACTGATCCCTACCTGAATAAAATAACTCGAGGCAAGCTGCTTAAGCTGTAATAATCTGTCTGCCTCGGTAACCTCTCCCTTTCTGAGATTTGGTTGAAAGTTATTGTAGGAGATTCCTCCATTTACAGATAATGATAATCCTTTTAAAATTCTCAATCTGATGTTGGCATTGAGGTCAATATTGTTTTTCGACATATCTGTAAGTAAATTCGATTCAGAAATAGAAACATTAATCGAACCCCATATTTCCTGCACCTGGTAAGCAATCCGCAGCTCATGTCTGAAAAAATTATCAGTTAATTTAGAATATACGGTGGTATCGATATAATTACTATATTGATATCCAATGCTATATAAGAATCTTAACTGCTTGTGAGTTGCCTCTGAATAAGGGAAAAGATCATATTCGATTGCTGGCATTATTTCGGTATTGAAAATCATATTTTCCTCAGTGGATGATCCGTTATCCCATTTAATGCCCGCTGACCAATGATTATTAAGACTTTTTACCAGTAGAAGACCCACCGAGTTGCCACTTTTAATATATGTGGTATCTGTTTCATCATCAATGAACCTCCTTTTATTTATACTCTGATCCATTTCTATTTCGAGCTTAAGCTCTGGGGTAATTCTTGAAATATTTACAGAATTCCATATCTGGAACCGCCTTGCCGATTCTTCTGAAGAATACCTGGGACTTGAAGAAAGCTCAAAAACCCAATTATTCCACCCGTCAGTTACTTCTTCTGCTTTAAGACCGGGATCATGACTTATTACAATCTCATTCGCCATAGATGTTCTGGCAACATACCTCATCAATCCCATCTTGAGATAATTTGTTGTCTTTTCCCTTATTTCTGTTCTCGTCTGGTCGGGACTTGTTGAATAAACAAGTGTATCATTTATCCCTTCAAATTCTGCCAGCCCCTGAAATGTATAAGTATATTGCCTGCCTCCACTGCCTGTGTTCTGGTTTGTCACTAGTATAAACACCTGGGCTTCATGGACATCCCTGACATAATTTACATAAGGTATCTCTTTTTTTATATAATTCATATCGCAGTTACGACAGTCAAGGTAAACCTTAACAGCATCTTTACGTTCTGTTACATTCTTGTTCTGAACAGACTGCCCCGAGACTACTTCAGTTACCATTAATAGTAAAAAAAGTACCCCTGCAGCTGAAAGTGGAATTGGATTAAAATGAATCATTCTACGTTGTTCTTGATGAAAAAATATAAAACCAGGTAATTATTATGCCATGTAATATCCTGATTGTTTTTTTTATAGAAAAACCTATTAACATTTTTTAACACATTTTGTGGTAATGGCAAAAAATCAAGTAGCATGCTTAAATAGTTGGATCAATTTATCTTATGCTAAGTAAGGATTCAAATATCCTGTTCGAAAAAAATATACGCTCGACAATATTAAATTTTTGCTTTTGACAGGTATATAATGCTGAAAAATAGCATCTGATCGAAAAATGCAGATTGTAATTAGTTGTATGTCATGCAATTAATAAATATTTTCATTTTTTACTACTATGTATTGCATGGTATTATTATTTTTATATATCTTTGCATTATCATGTTTCATGTATAATATAGTAGTAAAAATTTAAAACATCATGAAAATAACAGTAAGCATAAATCTGGGAGGCTATTCATTTAATATTGATGAAGATGCCTATGCCGAACTGAAAAGGTACCTGAAGAACATTGAGATTCATTTTGCAAACGAGGAGAGCTCATCAGAGATCCTTTCAGATATTGAAGCCAGGATGGCAGAGCTTTTCAGAGCAAAACTTTCGACCTATAAAAAGGTCATTACAATGGAAGATGTTCGTAATATCATCTCAATTCTGGGGACTCCCGAAGATATTTCCGATAATGAGCGCACATCTGCAAGGGATAAATTTTCCACACCCGGATATCACAGGATGTACCGTGATCCCGATCACAGGATAATTGGTGGTGTTTGCTCAGGAATGGGGGCATACTGGGACATTGAGCCATGGATAATAAGGGTGATCTTTATCGCTTTCACAGCGATGGGCGGCCTTGGAGCTCTGGTGTATCTCATCCTTTATATCGTTCTGCCGGAGGCTAAAACAACTGCGCAGAAAATTGAGATGAAAGGGGAACCCGTCAATATTAAAAATATTAAGGATTCCGTAAAAGAGGAATTCGATAATGTCAGAAAGAATATGAAGCTGTAAGAAGCAAACCAGGAAAGCTGATTACTGAGTGTAAAATTTAAAATTTATTATTATGGATCTGGAAAACACAAAAGCACAGATGCGCAAGGGAATCCTGGAATATTGTATTCTTTCAATATTGTCAAGGAGTTCCTGTTACGCAAGCGATATCATTAAAGAGCTTAAAGAAGCGAAGGTTATTGTTGTTGAAGGTACTCTTTATCCACTCCTTACCAGGCAAAAAAATGCAGGTCTGCTTAGTTATCGCTGGGAAGAATCCCAGCAAGGACCGCCGCGCAAATACTACGAACTGACCCCTGAAGGGAAGGAGTATCTTTCCGACCTTGATAAATCATGGGATGAGCTGGTGGAATCGGTTAACCTTATTCGCACGAGATAATTTATGCTAACCTCTTAAAATCTATCAAAATGGATAAAACTATAAATATAAATCTCGGCGGAGTGCTTTTCAGTATAGATGAAGATGCATATCGTATCCTTCGCGATTATCTCCATGCTATCGACGTAAAGTTCAGAAATATTCCCGGAGGCAATGAAACTATCGAGGATATTGAATCCCGCATTGCTGAGATATTCCAGTCTCAGAAGGGTCTGGCTGGTATTATAACAAAAGAGAATGTTGAAGAAATGATCAGGACTATCGGAAATCCTGAAGATTTTGGACAAACGGGGGCAGAAGAACCTGTTTATGGCACACCCGGCCCACGAAAGACATTGTTCAGAAATCCTGAAAACACAATTATCAGTGGCGTATGCGGCGGAATAGGAGCTTACCTTAACACCGATCCTGTTTGGATCAGGATTCTTTTCATTGTATTTTCCTTTGTTTTCGGAATAGGCTTTTTTGTATATCTGGCTCTCTGGATAGCAGTGCCGGTTGCTTCTTCCGATTCTCAGAAAAAAGAAATGTATGGAGGAGGACATAACTGGGCTATGCCTCAGGAGTGGGACAAGCATCCGAAGAGCAATGTCGGAAAAGCTTTCAATGAGGTATTCCGCGCTATCGGGAAGGTTCTCTTTATTATTGTCCGTATAATCCTCATTATTTTTGGAATATCTCTTGTCTTTACCGGATTTCTCGCATTGTTGACTTTCGTTATGGTATTCGTTTTCAAGTACCCGGGAGCATTTTCGACTGATATCACGGGATTTAACCTGGCCTATATGCCTGATTTCCTTAATTATATTATAACCCCGCAAATGATCCCATGGGTAAAGGCACTATTAGCAATTGTATTTTCACTGCCGCTTATTGCCTTGATTTACGGAGGCATACGACTGATCTTCTGGTTTAGGGCCAGAGATGGATTTATCTGGCTTGCCGGTTTTATTTTGTGGGTTATGAGCGCTACAGCACTTTCGATTATTCTTTTTAACGAAGGAATAGGTTTTGCCGAGACAGGAAAAACTACGTCCAGGGAATATTTCAGTGTGGCTTCTGACACATTGTTTATAAGATCCGGTGCAAAGCTTTCCGATATCAGTATCGATAAGGAGATAACTGTTCCGGGGGAGGAAGATGATGTTTTTTATATCTCCGACTATAAGAAAGAGATCTATTTCCGCACAAACCTCAATCTCTATACAGATGATGACAATTCTGCAAGTGTTGAGATCCGTAAGCGTTCAGCGGGGCGCAGCACACTTGATGCAAGAAGGAAGTCTGAAAAATTATTGTACAATTTCGATATACAGGGAAATACGCTGTACCTCGATGAATTCTTTACAATACCCCCTGAAAGGAAATGGTCGTTCGATTATGTTTCCGTAAGTGTAAGAGTGCCGGAAGGTACGGTAATATTCATGGATAAAACAGTTGAAGGCCTGTTCCATCCCAGGCGGGATGCAGATTATTTTTCAGACTCTGATCACAGGTTCTGGAAAATGACAGATAATGGGCCTGATTATATTGATCCACCTAAAATGCACAAATAGTTTCCTGGTTTTTCATTCCTTTATATTTTCATGACATCCGGTCCCATCTTCCAGGGGCCGGATTTTTTATGTTAATGTTAAGTTAAACACGAAAATTTATTAATCTTATAATAAAGCATTTTATAAATTCGTTGTCAGACTATTCACTAACCAGCAAATCATGAAAAAATCAATATTCCTTTTAGTTCTTGCTTTTGTATTTCAAAAGGCGCTTCCACAGGATGTATCTTCAGGGATTGATACTTTACGTAAAGATGCCCTTAATGTCTTTATGGATGCGAATGATTATATTAAAAAAGAGATCCCCTATATAAATTATGTCAGAGATCGTAAGGTTGCGGATGTGTACATTATTTCAACAGAAGAGAATACAGGTTCCGGTGGTTCTGTTTCAACTTTCTTTATAGTCGGCCAGGGAAAATATCAAGGGATGGTTGATACTGTTAAATGCAACATCAGCCCGGATGAGACTTATGAGATTAAAAGAGCAAAAGAGGTTAAAGTCCTGAAAATGGGTTTAATGCGATATGTTGCAAGAACTCCGCTTTCACAATTTCTCAACATAAGTTTCAGCAAGCCTCTTTCTGAAACAGTTTCATCTGATAAATGGAACAGCTGGGTTTACAGTGCTAGCATAAATGCCTATACTTCAGGACAAACCACATATAGTTATGGTTATCTGTACGGGACACTGTCAGCAAACAGGATTACCGAAAAGTCAAAATTTGAATCCAGTATTGGCATGGATATCCAAAGCGACCGGACAGATTTCCAGGACACAGTATATAAAAGCACTATAAAAGATCAGTATGGCTATCTCTCATATGTAAAAAGCATTACTGATCACTGGTCTGCCGGCGCTTCAACATCTATTGAAAATTACAGCTATTCAAATTATAATCTTTCAATAAAGGTATCACCCGGCATTGAATATAATATTTTCCCGTATTCTGAATCAACTCGCCGGTTAATGACAATTTTATACCAGGCTGGATGTGAAATAAATGATTATTTAGAAGAAACTACTCGTTTAAAGACTAAGGAAACTGTTGGATTCCATTCATTGTCGGCAACATTATCTATAATCCAGAAATGGGGATCAGTGAGCGGAACTCTCTCGTGGCGTAATTACTTTTTTGACTGGTCATACTATAAACTCCGTCTTTATACATATGCCAACATAAGGCTTTTCAAAGGTTTATCATTCAATGTTTCAGGAAGTATTGCTTCTGTCCATGATCAGCTTTCTCTTCAGAGAGGGGATGCATCTCTGGCGGACGTACTTCTTCACAGAAAAATGCAGGCCACGGATTATTCATTCAGCACCAGTTTCGGATTTACATATACATTTGGATCAATTTATAATAATGTTGTAAACCCCAGGTTCAGAAACTGATCAGATTTGAATGTCTCTGTAAAAAAATCATGGATTCTATATTACTTTGTTAATCTGCAATTTATAAGATTAGTCCAAATCATCACAGGCAATTTTTATTTGCCTCATGTATCTCATTTCTTCGCGTGAATCGCAGGCCCGGAACCGATATAATTAACGGTTAACTATTGGAATATAATCTCTCCTTGAATATACATACTTGAATGCAGGTCTTATA
Organism: uncultured Rikenellaceae bacterium; assembly: GCA_964526345.1. Lineage (GTDB taxonomy): Bacteria > Bacteroidota > Bacteroidia > Bacteroidales > VadinHA17 > LD21. Next base: position 197,169 of record CAZGKI010000001.1, on the reverse strand, counting down.
ATCCTTTTTGCAGAAAAAGTAAGCTCCTCCATCCTGTGAGCGCACCAGCCGGCAATTCTAGCCAATGCAAATAGAGGGGTATAGAGTTCTTTAGGTATGCCGATGCATGAATATACAAACCCTGAATAAAAGTCAACATTAATACATACAACCTTGGCGGATTTTTCTCCCTTGAATTTTCTGAATACTTCGGGAGTGATACTCTCCACCAGGGAATAAAGCTCAAATTCATCTGAACGGCCCGCTTCAATTGCAAGTTCACGTGCTTTTTCTTTTAAAAGAATGGCTCTGGGGTCAGATATTGTATAAACCGCATGACCAATCCCATAAATCTTGCCTGTTCCATCATACGCCTCTTTTTTAAGTATTTTCAGAAGATATCTTTCAACTTCATTCTCATCATGCCAGTTATTAACATTTTTCTTTATATTCTCCATCATATCCAGAACCTTCAGGTTGGCCCCTCCATGCAAAGGGCCTTTCAGCGACCCTATTGCTGAGGTGACAGCAGAATATATATCCGTTTCTGTTGAACTTGTGACTCTCATTGTAAAGGTTGAATTATTCCCCCCGCCATGTTCAGCATGAAGCACCAGTGAAAGGTCGATAAGATCGGCTTGTAAACTAGAATAAGAACCTTCACCCTTGACAAGTTGCAGGAAGTTTTCGGCTGTAGTAAGATTTTTATTTGTATGACGTATTGATAATGTCTTGCCCTGGTAGGCATGTCTCAGCGCCTGGTATGAATATGCAATGATAGACGGGAACTTTGCAATAAGGTTAAGCGATTGTCTTATCATATTGTTAAGGTCAATATTGTCAGCTTTATCGTCAAGCGTATAAAGGCCTAATACCGATCTGGCCAGCATATTCAGAACATCCTTACCCTTCATCGACAATATCATATCCTTAACAAAATGGTCGGGAAGTCCCCTCAGTGAAGCGAGATGAGATGTAAAATCAGCCAGTTCCTCCCTGTCAGGAAGTTTCCCTGTTATCAGTAGATATACTGCTTCGTCAAAACCATGTCTGCGTTCCCGCTGAAACCCATGAGTAATATCTTTAATATCTATTCCCCTGTATAAAAGCTTTCCGGGTACGGCAATTACCCTGTCTCCTGATTTTTCGTACCCCACTACATCACCAATATTTGTCAGGCCGACGAGAACACCCGTACGGTCATTATTTCTGAGACCCCTTTTTACATCGAATCTGTCGAATAGTTCATTTTCAATCTGGCATGATTCTCTTACCATTCCTTCAAGGTTCAGAAAAAATCCATTGTCTTTCATTATTATTAATATTAATAGTCTCTTTATACGTTTTGAAATTAGTTATCAGGATCTTGTCTGTCCCTCTCCCTTTATTATCCATTTATATGTATTCAGCTCTTCCAGGGCCATTGGTCCGCGTGCATGGAGTTTCTGCGTGGAGATCCCTATCTCTGCACCAAGTCCGAACTCAGCCCCGTCGGTGAATGCCGTTGAAACGTTGGTATAAACTGCAGCAGCATCGACCATCCTGCAAAATGTTTTTAGTTTTACCGGGTCTTCGGAAATTATTGCTTCGCTGTGCTTTGAACTGTACTCAGCAATATGATCAAGAGCGTCATCAAATGAGCTTACCGTCTTAACTGACATTTTATATGAAAGGAACTCTGTTCCGAATGAATCGGGTGTTGCCTTAAGCAGTAGTTTCCCCGGGTAATTTCCGGTCAGTGCTTTGAAAGCCTTTTCGTCGGCATAGATTATTACTTCCGCGCCAGCACATTGCTCAACAATATAGCTCAGGTCTTCAAGTCTCTTCTCGTGAATAACCAGGCAGTCAAGGGCATTACATACACTGACTCTGCGCGTTTTTGCATTGAATACTATTTTTCGCCCTTTTTCCCTGTCACCTGATTCATCAAAATAGGTATGGCATATTCCGGCGCCAGTTTCAATAACGGGGATGGAGGCATTTCCCCTTACATATTCTATCAGGCCAGAGCTGCCCCGGGGAATTACCAGGTCGACATATCCCCGGGCATTTAAAAGCTGGATTGTTTCGTCCCTGCCGGGAGGTAAAAGGCTAATAAAGTTTTCATTCATCCCACATTTATGCAATACATTTTTAATTATGCCTGTGATTGCCTTGTTAGAATTATCGGCATCACTTCCGCCTTTCAGTATACATACATTGCCGGATTTAAAACATAATGAAAAGACATCGAATGTCACATTCGGCCTTGCTTCATAAATTATGCCTATCACTCCAAAGGGTACACTCTCACGTTTGATAATGAGGCCATTGGATTTAGAATATTCCGATAATATCCTGCCTGCAGGAGAAAGCAGTCCGGCAACATTCCTGATATCTGATGCAATATTTATAATACGCGCAGATGTAAGCTGAAGCCTGTCGTAGCGGGGATCTGTCTTATCCATCAGGAGAAGATCCTTTTCATTTTCTGAAATGATATATGGGATATTTTCCTCAGCCTCATCAGCAAGAAGAAGCAGGGCCCTGTTTATTGAATCAACTTCGAGGCTGGCAAGTTCACGACTTGCTTTCAGTGCACTTTTAAATATTGGTGTACAGTCCATTTTCCTTTTTTCAGATAATTTCCTTATTAATATTTATAAAAAGGGTAAAGCTTCTCATGCAGAGGTTAAATTCATTTAACTCTTACCGGTGATCAGCATATAATCATAGTGGATAAGTGGTTTTTTAAGTTTCTCCCCCAGGTATTGCCCGGCTTTTTTCGAGTCGTATTGCGATTTCCCCAGGCCTATCTGTTTTCCTTTGTCGTTGAATATCCTTATTATATCACCTTTTTTAAAGTAGCCTTCAATTTTACTGACTCCTATCATAAGAAGACTTGTGGCTTTATCACCTGTGAGGGCTTCGGTTGCACCTTTATTTATGTGAACTATCCCTTTTGCAAAAGTATCCGAATGAGAAAGCCATTTCTTAACTCCGTTCTTTTTCCCTGAAGCAGGCGCAAAATGAGTGCAGGGGATATTCTTTTCCCTGAGAATATCGGATATTATGGAATCGCGGGTTCCATTGGCAATGTAGACATTAATACCCTCTGAAGCTATTTCGCGGGCTATTGAACACTTGGTCAGCATTCCTCCCCTGCCATAACCCGACACAGTGGTCATCATATATTTGCCCAGGTCTTCAAAATTACTGTCAATCTCGCTTATAAGTTCCGATCCCGGACTTCCGGGCACACCAGTATATATCCCATCCACATTAGTAAGAATTATGAGGGTCCCGCAGTCCATCATTGATGATATCATACCCGACAGCTCATCGTTATCCGTGAACATAAGTTCGGTTATCGATATCGTGTCATTTTCGTTTACGATAGGAAGCACCTTATTTTCAAGCATTGCTGAGATACAGTTTTTCAGATTCAGATAATGCAGCCTGTCGCCAAAGCTTTCTTTTGTTGCCAGCAGCTGTCCTGCCTGAATGCCATATTTTCCGAAAAGAAACTGGTAATTCGACATTAATTTGACCTGACCGATGGCAGCCCATATCTGCTTTGCTGAGATTATTCCCGTTTTTTTTGAAGGGGCAACATTACTTCTGCCGGCAGCAACAGCGCCGGAAGAAATGAGTATCACCTCAGTACCCTGCCGGTAAAGTATTGCTATCTCCTCAACCAGCCTCAGCATTCTTCCTGTATTAAGAGAACCGTCGCTCCGAGTTATCACATTACTGCCGACCTTTATGGCAATCCTGTTGAACTTTGAATTCGAATTTTTCAATTTGTTACTATTATGCCTCATTTCTAAACAGAATGTTGCAAAATTATAAGTATTTACGAATATATTAAAGCTACAACACATTTTTTCATAATAATTTTAATCAGCCAATACTTATGTCTGAATTAAATACGATTCCCCTGTATTACCTTATAATAATATTTACATACGTATCATCAGATAATTTTTAATGCATAATATTAATTTGCACCTGGTTCAGAAAACAAGATTTCTTTAAACAACATAAGCTAACAGTTGTTATCTTTAACAGGTCAGATTCTTTTAAGGTTTAAACCCATTCCGATGGAGATGACAACTGAAATACTTATCGTTGGTTTCATAGCTGTCTTGCTGGGATATATCATTTTCCTGCATATACAGTTGGCCAGAAAAAATATTTTCATCGAATCAACAGTGAAGCGTCTCTCCGGAATTGAAAAGAGCTGGAGTGCTGAAGATATGATGAAATTCCTCCAGGAAATAAGAAAAGTCAGTCATTATAGTGCTTTCTTCACTGATAAACTTTTTGAAGACAAACAGATGGGCTTTCTTCTTGAGAATGCAAAAGAGTCCAGGGTCTACATACATTACACCAAAAATGAAGATGACGCAAAGAATATTATCAGGGAGGGGTTCAGGTTCGCCGATTCATTTTATAAAACCGCAATACCAGTATCCGACGATAAGCTCGATCTTCTTATGAAGCACAATAGCCGTAAATCATTCGGAGATTATGTGGTTGTTATCTGCCTTTCTGACAAAATATTTGATCATTATTCTTCAGAGCTCGAAAGACATGGTTTAAAGAGTTATTCAGTTGAAAATATCCTTACAGAAACAAATCCTTTAAAAAATGAGAATGATGATATCATTTACCTGCTTTCCAACAGATATATTAAAGGTTATATTAATCATCAGTCCGGTGAGATTACCAGGAATCCCGATTATAATGCTTCTTACGATTCGGTTAAATTTGAAAAGAACCTTGAACTATTGAAGAGCAGAGTATTAAACTAATTCAAAAACTTACGATTATATTATAAAGTCATTTTTTATATCAATGACGATCTGTATGCTGATTGCTAATACAGTCTTTTCGCAGGATCTTTTAAAAGGCTGGAAAAAGGAGTGCTGCAATTATTACCAGCCTTGTTGTCTGGGCAGCTATGTGATAAATGTGTTACTGGCTATATAAGAATAAGTTGTTTATAAAAATATAGGTTTTTCAACATGATACCCGTTCCCTGTATCTGTTGAAATAATGCGATTTACTTTTCTTTTCGCTTAGGAATAACTACTTTTACAGATCGGGGATGAAATAAAAGTTGCTGATCCGTGAAGGTTTTTTAATCCGGCAATCTGACCTGCAGCTTTGAAAAGAATATTGCATTGGTTATTAATCACGAAACATAAATTATGGGAAGATCACAGGAGACATGGAATAAAAAAGAAGTCAGGAACAGAAAAGAGAAATCAAGGAAGGAAAAAGAAAAGAAAAAGCTTGAGAGAAAAAAGAATAGCAGGGATGGGAATAACCTGGACGATATGATTGCATACGTCGATGAATTTGGTAAGATTACTTCTACCCCACCGGATCTTTCACAACGCGTCGAGATAAAAGTTGAGGATATTGAGATAAGTGTTCAAAAGGGTAAATTATCTGAACCCGAAGACACCATCCATATAGGTATAGTGACATACTTTAATACTTCTAAGGGGTATGGATTCATAAGGGATTTAACGACACAGGAGAGTGTTTTCGTTCATATAAAAAGCCTTGTGGACCAGGTACAGGAAAATAACAAGGTAACATTTGAGGTCGAAAAAGGACCGAAAGGACTTAACGCAACAAATGTTAAACTTGACAAATAAAGATATATTCGATTTATTTATTAAAATTATAAAACCCCGGATTTTTTACCGGGGCTTTTTTTCTATTATACCTCTGTTACTGTTTGCTCTTCAGCCTCGTTATGAAAATGTGATTTGTATTTATCATAATACTTCCTGGGCCACTCCCTTTTATTATGCGCGGTATGATGACCCGGGGCTACTCCTGTCAGGAGTATCTTCGACAACAGGAAGAGTCCGGCAGTTTGCCAGAAATTTAAAACAGGGCCATTGAACAAAGATGGAACCAGCCAGTTCCAGAGACTCATCGTCAGGAATATGGCTAGAAAGATAAAACCAACTCCAAGGATGCCAAATCCAATGTACTTAAGAAATCTAAAATTTTTCATAATTATTTGTTTTTAAATAGTTCATACAATTCATTCAGCTCTTTTCTTAAAACCAGAACTGCATATCTTTTTCTTGAAATGAGGGTACTTACACCTATACCGGTTTTATCAGAGATCTCATTAAAGCTCATATCCTCAAATTCATTATAAATAAATACATCGCTTTGCTCTTTTGGCAGACGATTAAGTGTAACCTCAATCGTATTCCATATCATCTCCTTCAGCTCGTCATCCTCCGGTGTTCTGCCGAGCGACGGAAGGATCTCTTCGAGAGACAGAGACCCTTCATCGTCACCGTCTGTTGATTCGTTATACCTGATTGTCACGGGTTTTTTCCTTCGAAAATGATCGATTATACGATTATCGGTTACTCTGTAGATCCAGGCTGTAAGATTCCTGATCCTGTCAAGGTCCCTGAAACCCAATGAGAGCTGGAAGAAGACATCCTGCAGTATATCTTCAGCCTCAACAGCTACCGGAATTCTTCTCCTGATATATCCGAGAAGCCTGCTTCTCTCGGCATTGTACACAGTACCTATTTTTTCCGATTCATTTGGGCTCATTGGTTTAACCTTTTACTTTCCATGACGAAACAGCAGTAATAATATTGTAAATTATCTTCTTTTATTTCCTCATTACCTTCATTTAAAATTTTAATATACATTTGTTTCGCAATACTGATTAATATCTGAAATTATGAAAAAAATCCTTCCAGGATTCTTCCTGCTCCTGTCAATTACATGCATTGCACAAAATCAGGATGCCTCTCAGCCAGAGGCATGGAAAACTATCTATCGGGCTACCCCGACAAAAATTAATGATCTTGTCAATACCAGGCTTGAGGTCAGCTTTGATTTTTCAAGATCATGGATGTACGGAAAAGCATGGATCACCCTTCATCCGCATTTTTACAGGACAGATTCATTGAATCTCGATGCTAAAAGAATGAATATAAATGAGGTGTCAATGATTAAAAACGGAAAGCATATTCCTCTTAAATATGTATATGACAGCTTAAATCTTCGCATTACGCTCGATAAGAGCTACAGAGGAGGGGAGGATTACACTGTTTTTATTGATTACACGGCTAAGCCGAATGATATTAAGGCAAAAGGCAGCATGGCTATATCAAGTGCCAAAGGACTATATTTTGTAAATCCTCTTGGAACTGATACAAAAAAACCGACACAGATATGGACACAGGGAGAAACTGAATCCAATTCCGGCTGGGTTCCCACTATCGATAAGCCAAATCAGAAAACAACTGATGAAATTAGCATCACAATACCCTCGAAATACCAGACGTTGTCAAATGGTTTACTTGTAAAACAGAAGAAGAACAAAGACGGGACCCGTACCGATACATGGAAAATGGACCTTCCTCATGCTCCTTACCTGATGATGATGGCAATCGGTGAATATTCGATCATCAAAGACAGCTATAAAGGTAAGGAAGTGAGCTATTATGTTGAAAAGGAGTATGCTCCCGTTGCAAGGAAGATCTTTGGCTACACACCCGAGATGATTGGTTTCTACTCAAGGATCACAGGTGTGGATTTTCCGTGGCAGAAATATTCACAGGTTGTGGCCAGAGATTACGTTAGCGGTGCAATGGAAAACACCACTGCCACGTTGCATGGAGAATCTGCTCAACAGGATGCCAGGGAGCTGGTCGATGGAAACGGCTGGGAAGATGTGATTTCTCATGAATTGTTCCACATGTGGTTTGGTGATTATGTTACGACCGAAAGCTGGAGCAATCTTACAATGAATGAATCATTTGCCGACTTCAGCGAAGTGCTGTGGGAAGAGTATAAGCACGGGAAAGACGCAGGTGATGAACATAATTTCGACGCTATGCAGAATTATCTGCTCAGCAACAGCGCCAATAAAGATCTCGTCCGTTTTTATTACAGGGATCGTGAGGATATGTTTGATGCGGTAAGTTATCAGAAAGGGGGGCGTATTCTGAATATGCTCAGATACTATGTCGGCGATAGTGCTTTCTTTAAATCATTGAACCTGTTCCTGACAACCTATAAATTCAAACCTGTCGAGGCACAGGAACTGCGGTTGGCATTCGAAGATGTTACCGGTCAGGACCTGAACTGGTTTTGGAACCAATGGTATTATGGAAGCGGGCATCCCAAGCTCGATATAAGCTATGATTATGATAAGGGAACAGGATTAGCAAAAATCTTTGTGAAACAAACCCAGCCTGATAAGATATTCAAGTTACCTGTCGCTATTGATCTATACCAGGATGGTATAAAAAAACGTAATAATGTATGGGTTGAACATCAGGCTGATACATTTTCATTCGCTTCGAACACAAAACCTGACCTGGTAAATTTCGACGGCGACAAAATACTTCTCTGCCAGAAAACAGATCATAAAACACTTGATAATTACATTTTTCAATATAAAAATGCAGGCTTATATCTCGACAGAAGAGAAGCTATTGACTTTGCCGCAACGAAACAGGGGGAAGATAAAGGTGCAATGGCGCTTTTAAAGAGTGCCATGAAAGACAGATTCCCCGGGTTAAGAATTTATACAATACAAAAACTAAATATCAGGAATGATTCAATTAAGAATATTGTTGAACCGATTCTGGCAGACCTGGCAAAAAATGATCCTGCATCCCTTGTGAGAGCCTCAGCCATCCAGATGCTTGGAAGATATAAAAAGGATGCATATAAGGAATTTTTCATTAACGCAATAAACGACTCTTCTTATTCTGTGGCTGGTAATGCACTCCTTGCACTTGGAGACATTGACTCTGCAGCTGCTATTGAAAAAGCAAGATTATTATTGTCTCAGAATGTAAAGGGAGCCCTTTCAAGAGCAGTCAATAATACCTTATACATGTATGCTGACGAAAGTGAGTTTGACGTTCTCGCGGCAAAATTTGATGACCTTCCATTCGGGAACAATAAGTTCTCATTACTGCAGCCCTTTGCCAATTATCTGAAAAGGATAAAAGATCCGGAAAAATTCAGGAAGGGCATCGATATGATCATAAGTTTCAGGGATACTATTCCAACACAATATGCCCAGCAAATCCTGCCGTACTTCAATGGAATGATACTGAATGGAATAGCTTCAGCAAAACAGTCGGCGGGAATGACTGACATGGCTGAATATGTTAAATCAAAAATGAATGTAACAGTAAAGTCTCCTGAGGTGCCGGTGGTTCCCGTTGCGATCCTTCAAAAATATACAGGCGAATATGAATATGAAGGAGAGACATTTAAAGTATCGCTCAAAGATAAGACGCTGAGTATGACTTTCCCCGGTGGGGAAACTGTAATGGAACTGGCGCCTGTGTCAAATACCAGGTTTACTCTTAAATTCATGGAGGATTATAAAGTGGAATTTAAGACTGACAATAACGGTGAAGTCACATCTTTCACACTTAATTCATCTGAGGAAGAGGTTACGGCTATTAAGAAGAAATAAGAATTTTAATTTATAATGAAAGCATATTATTCAACATCTTTTGGCGGTCCGGAAGCATCTTTTTTTGGTGATTTCCCTGATCCTATACCCGGTGACGAGCAGTTACTGGTTGAGGTTAAAGCAGTATCGATTAACCCTGTTGATTTCAAAATTAAAAGAGGTGATCTGAAATTTGTCCCGGGATCAAAATTCCCGAGGATCTTTGGTTCAGATTTTTCCGGAATCGTTAAAGAGACTGGTTCAGGGGTGACAAAATTCAAAGCTGGCGACAGAATCTACGGGGTAACACCGGTAATATACCATAAACAGGGTGCGCTGGCCCAACTATTGGCAATCGATCAGAAAAATGCAATGCATAAACCTGAAGGGATGACATTTGAAGAGGCAGCCTCTCTTCCTATTGCTGCGCTGACGGCCCTTAACGGGTTAAGAAGGTGCGGAGTAAAAGCAGGCACCAGTGTCCTCATTAATGGCGCAACAGGAGGCGTTGGTCATTTTGCAGTACAGATTGCAAAAGCAAAAGGAGCTGTTGTTGCTGCAACATGCAGCCCGGACAATGTTGAGCTGGCAAGAAAACTGGGAGCAGATGAAACGATAGGATATAACAGTGAAGATATTATAAAAGTAAATACAAAATATGATACGATTCTCGATGCATACGGGAAGATGGATCTTAAGTATATACGAAAGCTTCTAAAGCGCAGGGGAACATATGCATCAACAATGGTGAAACCGATGCTGTTTTTCTCAGCTCTTTTTGTGCGACTCGCTTACGGGAAAAAACTTACATCATCTAACCTGCGTTCACGACCAGAGGATATTGAGGAAATTGAAAATCTTTTCCATGAGAAGAAACTTTATCCGGTAATAGAAAACTATTTTACGCTCGAAGAGGCAGGCGAAGCCTTTCAGCTTGCAGAACACGGAAAACCAAGAGGCAAAATAATTGTGAGGGTCATATAAAACGCGCGCTCTCCCTAACACTCAGTCACCCCCTTTTCTTTATCTGTGTCAGGAGACTCTTTTCTATTTCTCGGCCCCTTCTGTTTTTACTTCTGTTCCTTCAGTTTTAGCTACTTTATTTCCTTTCTTCTGTGGATATGTTCCCGGCAGGATAACATTAATGAGTTTCTTCCCCCATAAACCAAGGCGTATTCCTGAAGTAAGAGACAAAATACTTAAAATAAGTGTCAGTATAAAGAGATCTTCATGAGGAGCCACAAAAAATATCGCTACCGACAATGCCAGGATTATTAAGCTGAAAATAATCTTAACTCTCAGTAAAGGGGTAGCCAGTGTTTTGAACCTGGTCAGTCCGTCAACTATCCCGGTTATTATTGCAAGCACAAGCGTAAAGGGGAATACAAATACTGAAAATGTCAGAACGTTCTTTAACACCTCCGGCTGAAAACTGGAAAATAATTTTGTCAATATCACGAGCAAGGGAATAGCAATAACAAGTGACTGAGAAAGATGTATCGCTATTGGATGGAGATCAATATTCAGCAGCATCAATCTGTTTAGGGATACTCTTTCCCTGTATGGTTCGAACACCTTTCTCGGAAGTCCGCAGGCAGGACAAACATTTCCAAGCTTATCTGCCTCCATAACAAATCCACATGGTCGGCAACGTACCAATTCTTTCATATTAATTCAATTAATTAGACTGCCCAAATTTATCAGTTTATCTTATAATTCCAAATTCAATCTTAAATTTGTAGCCGTTTCCATTTGTTGAACGATTTAATTTTAAATGAATTAATACAGACATTCATGAATAATGGTCAGGCTTTAATAACAGGAGCCACAAGTGGCATTGGAGCTGCTTTTGCACAGCATTTTGCGCAAAATGGTTATGACTTGATTCTGACAGGGCTCCCTGATGAAAAGAGTTCTTTTTGTATCAAAGATCTTATTGAGAAATACAGGATAAATGTTGAATTTATCTATGCAGATTTCTCCTCAGATTCTGACATTGTAAGAGTAGAATCAATTATTAAAAGCAGGGATATTGATATCCTGGTAAATAATGCAGGCTTCGGTTTGGATAAATTGTTCTGGCAAAATAACATACAGGATTTGGAAAAAATGATTAAAGTACATATCCTGGCTCCGGTTCGTTTCATATACGCTGCACTGCCAAATATGATCAAAAAACTTAAAGGGACAATAATAAGTCTTTCTTCCCTTGCCTCTTTTCTGCCTATACCTCATGATTCAATGTATTCCGCCACCAAGCTTTTTCATAATAGTCTTATGGAATCATTACATATCAGTCTCAGGGAAATGGGTATAAAAATTCAGGTGCTTTGCCCGGGATTTGTGCGTACTAATTTTCACAACAAACTGAATATCAAAGAGGATGAGCTTAAAAATAGGGGTATTTTAAAATGGATGCTCCCGGAGGAAGTGGTTCGGGTTTCTATAAAGAATCTGGATAAGAAAAATAATGTTGTAGTAATACCCGGGATTTATAACAAAATAATCAGAATTTTTTATTTAATGATGCCTAAAAGACTTTTTTATAATCTTGCCTCCCGACACTTACAATAAATCTTATGGATCAGATTGTTGCAGTCAGAAAATGCTCAGACTATAATGTTGCCCGAATAATTGAGCATCTTGAATTCCTTTACTCGGAAGCAAAAGGACCAGATCCTTCGGGTAAAAGAATTCTGGTAAAACCAAATATATTATCTGATGATGATCCTGAAAGAGCTTCAACAACTCATCCTGCTGTTGTAGAGGCTGTTATTAAATTTCTTCAATCTAAGGGGGCAACAGTTTTAGTTGGTGATTCGCCAACATTTGATACACGTTCCTTCACCGGTGAAAAATCAGGTATAAAACAGGTAGTAGATTCCTGTGGAGCAAAATGGGTACGATTTAATACTTCTTCTTTCGATATTAAAGTTGGCTCATCAAATGTTAAGGTTACTTCAGTTATAAAGGAAGTTGACCTTATTATTTCCTTACCAAAACTTAAGAATCATGAACTAATGGTTCTGACAGGAGCCATTAAAAACATATTCGGACTGGTCCCGGAATTTAATAAAGCTTTACAGCATGTTAAATTCCCGGACAGGTTTAGACTTGCAAAATTCCTGATCGATCTGGAAGATGCTTTAAAGCCTGACTTTCATATTATGGATGGTATAGTTGCTATGGAGGGGCCCGGCCCCGGAAATGGTTATCCGGTAAATGTAAACGTTTTACTGGCATCAAAAAATCCTTTGGCGCTTGATATAATCGCCTCAAGAATTATAGGTTATGATCCTCTTAAAATTCCTACAAACAAAGTTGGCCTTGAAAGAGGTCATCTTTTTAAAAGTATAAATGAAATTAATCTTAAGGGTGCTGATCTAAATTCACTTATAATTAAAAACTTTAAAAGGATCAGCTCAGGGGGTGCAGGAAGCATTGTGTTTAGAGCAGTTAAAAAGAAAATTCCATTATTAAGAACCCTGGAACGGCGACCGATATTTAATCATAACAAATGTATCCGTTGCCTTGATTGTCTGAAAATTTGTCCTTTAGATGCAATAGCACATGATAAGGATAAAAAAATTATGTTCTTAAATGACAAAATATGCATACGTTGTTTCTGCTGCAGTGAAGTATGCAGAGAAGGAGCAATAGAAATAAGAAGAAAACTATTTTAATTTCCTTCTCCAGGCATCAAGAGCGCGACATTTTACGTACAACATGTTATGTTATAATACTTAATAATTTTTTTACTTTCATTAATGCTGGGAAAATACGTATCACACCTGAGGCAGCGCCGTAAATCAAACAGATTGCTTCAGCAAAAATGATCATACTGTAGTGAACAAGGGACCTGGCACTGAGTATGCGGGAACAGGTACAGGATACCTGCGTTCAAAATCTTGGTACAACTTTTGCATTTGTTAAATTGAACAACATGTTCTTTAAACAATTAACATCATGAAAAAGCTAATAACCATATCACTTCTTGCTGCGGTCTTTACCGCTGGCACAATGCTTAAAGCGCAGGATCAACCCCAGGAATACCTCGGACTGCCGGGAGATAACCTTAACCTCTATGCAGTAATGAAGTTGTTCCAGGATTCGAAAACGCTCGAAGGTTTCGAGAAAAGCCTTAACGAGGAAAACACGCAAATTAATAACCTCGACCTGAATGGCGATAACTATGTTGATTATATCAGGGTTATTGATAATGTCGACGGTGATGTTCATTATATAGTACTTCAGGACATGATCAGTCAGAACGAAAGCCAGGATGTGGCTGTTTTTACTGTCCAGCGGTTTCCCAATGGCCAGGTACAGATACAGCTTACAGGTGATGAAGATCTATATGGCAAGGATTATATCATTGAACCATTTTTTGACGATGAAAATATAGGTCAGACCCCTAATCCCGGATATATGGGAAATACTGAAATAATCAACGGGCGTACCGTAACCATCATCAGAACCACTCCGGTACAAATCGCTGCCTGGCCTGTTATAAGGTTTATATATCGTCCCAAATACGTCGTCTGGAGGTCCAGGTGGTACTGGGGTTACTATCCGACCTACTGGCACCCCTGGAGACCCGTCTACTGGCACTATTATTATGGTTACCATTATAACTGGTACAATGATTACTACAGTCATTACCGTCGCTGGAATTACCACCGTTTTAACCACTGGAACGACTATTATTACAGTGCCAGACGTAAACACTCTCCATCTGTAAGCGTAAGAATAAATTCAGGTAATTACAAAAACACTTATTCTCATCCCGATCAGAGGAGAGATGGAGAAGCTGCGTATAACAAAACATATTCTTCACAAAGCAGAAGATCACCAGTAAATGCATCAGGCAATAACCAGGTAAGAAGAACAAGTTCGGGCACAAACAGGGGAAGAGAGTCCTCTGTTTCAAGCACGACTACAACACGCAGAACAACAACTAACGTGAATAATGGTACAGTCAAGAATAATAATCCAGGCCAGGAAAAAGGAGTTTCCCGGAGATCCTCTACTACTGTTACGACAAGGCAAGCCTCAAAACCTGCAACCGTTCAGAATGCCACGACAAAAAAAGTTACCGTGAAATCAACCAGGGCAAACTCTTCTGACCGTAGTAAGAGCAGAAATAGCAAGGCTGTCACCGGTGGGAAAAAAGAATCAAAGAATAAAAAAAGCGAAACAACAAAATCTGAACGCAGAAAATAATTAACAGGGGATGAAACTTCTCCCATTCATCCCCTCTTTCTTTAACATCGCATATCTCATATAATACATTACGCATTCCCCATCTCTCTTGTGCTATTGCGCCTTTTTTCCTATCTTTATTTTTCCCATTACATAGAACTATGTTCCAGAAAGATTATATCCTCCGCATGATTGAAATGGCAGCCACAATGATTGCAGGAATACTCGGACTTATCAGGAAAGGTGAACTTGATGAGGCATCCCGGGAGCTTGATATTGCTTTTAATAATTTTCTCAGGGAAGATTCCGCATTTTTCCAGGCAATTCCGGAAGAGGAAATAACAGATCGGCTGCTTCATGATCATAACTATACAAACGGACATCTTGAGATCCTTGCTGAACTTTTAAATGCTGAAGCTGAGCTTGAGCTTGCACAGGGGAACCGACCAGGCTGCCTGGAATTCTCCAGGAAGTCGCTTATACTGTTCGAATTCATCGACAGGGAGATGAAAACATACTCCCCCGAAAGACTGGAAAAGATGGAAACAATACGGAAGAGGATATAAAATCAAGGCGCCTGTTCAGTATACTTTTTTATCCATGTCTGGTATTCTTCAGGAGACATCTTGTTCATTTTATTTAACACGAAACCGGTGATTGCCCATATCTTCCGGTCGTCATGTGTGGGACCAAATGCTGGCATGCTGGTCATCTTAATACCATTTTTAATGATCCAGAATGCTTCATCGGGATCTGGCATATCATCTGATTTATAAAACCTTGGAGGCCTGGGATAAAGTCCTTTGACCATTTCATCCGGATTAATACCGGGAGCGCCATGGCAGATTACACACATCTCGCTGTAATGCATGAAACCCTCCACAATCATTGCAGTATCATTAAGTGCCGGTACCTGAATATCTTTCAGTCTTTTTTTGACTGAATAATGGGTGGTGGTTCTGATCATCCATCTTGTGATCTTATTATGCGGAACAAGCTGACTTATGTTATAAGAACCTGAGTACATATATGCAGTCATTACAGCAAACATAAAAGCCAGTAGAATAATGATTGTAAGAATAATTTTTTTCATAGTAGAAATTTTCTTCTGTAAATTTAATAAAACCCGGGGATAAATAAAATTACGATTATCTCAGAAAATCCATATCACAATTGAATTCAATAATTAATTTTGATCCTTGCTTTTCAGTTAGTATTTTATAATTATCATTAAAAATCAATACTATGAACAAAATTTTCAGACTTATTATTCTCCTTCTGCTGGTCAGTACATTAGCTAATGGCCAGGAAACGGGATATGTCTTTACATTGAAAAAAGAACTGGCCTGCACGCCGGTAAAAAATCAGAGTTCAACATCTACTTGCTGGTGCTTCTCAGGAATTTCTATGATTGAATCGGAACTGCTGCGCATGGGGAAGAAATCTTATGATCTTTCTGAAATGTATATAGTGAGGCATACCTATGAGAAAAAAGCTGATATGTATGCAAGGATGCATGGCAATTGTGAATTTGCAGGAGGCGGCGAATATGGAGATGTACTAAGCGGAATGCGGGAGGTCGGAATTGTTCCTGACGAAATCTATCCGGGGCTTAATTACGGAGAGACTAAGCATAACCATGGAGAGATGGATGCCGGACTGAAAGGATACATGGATGGTGTCATTAAAAGATCCAGGCTTACAACTGCCTGGCTTGCAGGACTTAACGGCATCCTCGATGCATACCTGGGAAAGATGCCGGCCACTTTCAGTCATGATGGGAAAACTTATACTCCGGCCAGCTTCTTGAAAGAGCTGGGCATCAATCCCGATGATTATGTGGTTTTGACTTCATTCACTCATCATCCGTTTTATAAGCCGTTTGTGCTGGAGATCCCTGACAACTGGGCAGCAGGATCATTCTATAACCTGCCCCTGGATGAATTAATGCAGGTCATTGATAATTCCGTAATGAACGGCTATTCAGTAGCCTGGGCAAGCGACATGAGCGACAAAGGCTTTTCAATGAAACAGGGCGTTGCGATTATTCCGGAAAAGAACTGGAGCGATATGTCTGAAGAAGAAGCAGCCAGCGTTTTTAACGGACCTCATCCTGAAAAAGTAATCACACAGGAGATGAGACAGAAGGAATTTGATAACTACACCACCACAGATGACCATGGTATGCATATTATCGGAATTGCAACCGACCAGGCCGGAAACACTTTCTACAAGGTGAAGAACTCCTGGGGCATTGTTGGCAAATATGATGGATTCATATATGTTTCCAGACCTTTTGTAATGCTGCGGACCACAAATCTCATGGTAAATAAAAATGCCATTCCTTCTGCTATTGCAAAAAAACTGGGAATAAATTAAATCCTTATTTGTCAGGAGTTTGCAAAACGTAATTTTGAAGAGGATGATTGGGACCAATAATAGATATGTCGCCCTTTAAAACATTAAACAGCATTGGAAGCTGATCCATCCCTGATTTAATAAGAGATTTACCTGTTTTTGTGATCTGCGAATTTTTGATTGTTATCGCTTCAAGAGTATTAATTTCGTTATTGATCTTTGGATTAGTATACTCCTGATCTTCATTTGCAATAATTGTCCTGAACTTGTACAGATTGATCAGACGACCCATGCCTCCTACTGTTGTTTGTTTACTTATGACCGGCCCTTTCGATGTTAATTTTATAATGATACCTGTAATAATAAAGACCGGTGACAAAATAACGATCATCAAAAGTGCCAGATTTATATCCAGCGTTTTTTTAATTGCCAGGGCATAGGTGTTATTAGGAATATTAATAAAACTCAGGAATCTGCTGTCTGAGAAATCAGTCCTTACTGCCGTTGTAAGAGTGTTGGCCTGATCCGCTTCCTTCAACCTGAATGTGACTCCCAATTCCTCGCATGAAGCTATTATTTCTCTCACTTCAGACGGGTTTGCCTTCTCTTTCAGAAAAAATAATTCATCAATCAAATCTACTTCAATCAGATCATGTAATATCCCTAAGTAATTCTCGGTAAGTATTATTGTAGTTTTTTCAAATTTTTCTTTCACTATAACCGAGTCAGTGAAAATCACATCAATCTTATATCCTGATCCCTTCTTTGAAAAAAGACTTTCAATAAACGGTAGTGACGAATCGTCGCCAATTATGACAATATTCTTATGAATATGCCTCTTGGGTCCATAGTTTTTAAAGATTATGTATTCCAGTATCCGTACTAGAAACAGGAACATGAAGCCAACTAAAGGTATTTCTGCTAATTCAAGACACGAAACCTGGTGTGAATTCAGGATATATGAATATAAAATGAGAATTAAGAGAATTACCAGGGCCGAATGCAGATAAATGAAAAACAGGACCTTATAACGTCTCGTAGGGATCTCGGTAAATTTTATAAGATATAACAACAAAAGCCAGAAGGGCAAGATGCCCAACAGCAGCTTTAATAAGTATTTTTCTGTAAAAAAGAAACCTCCAGCAGTAAAATTATTAATAAAAAAGGTACATTGGAATGCCACCACAATTGATAAAACATCAATGAATCCCAGTAATAAAACTACCAGATTCCATCTTTTCAAGAATGAATTCCCCCGGTAACCACTATATGTACTTGAAGGATCCATGATTAATGGTGCTACAACATAAGTTTCATTTTAATCTCCAAAACTCCCCCGGTTTTGAAAAAATAACATTCATCATGCTGACAGATAAACATTTTGAATGCAAAAGTATGTTATTTTGTGAATATTTACGATGTCGTATTCATTGCATTTATTGTTATTGACCTTATCTGATCCCGCTCACCCGTTCATTTTTTAATCTTCCCGGACCGTCTGTTCTGAAAAGATTTTCAGCAAATTCAATTTATCAAGATTGAATCTCTTTCTTGAATCGTTAAGTATCCAGAATATTACACCGCTTATAAGAGCGGCGAAAAAGCACCAGACAGATGTGAGAAATTGCCGGAAAAATATTGCTGTAATCAGACATGAGAAAAACATAAATATGCCTAATATACGGGTTCTTCTTATACTGGAAACAAACAGCGGGGTTATGGTAACAATAAGGTAAATTACAAATGCAGGAATGGAAATTTTGATAGGGAAGTCGTTATCGTATTGAATATGATAATTGATGATTTTTGGATATACCTTAAATGACAACAGGCAAATAAAGTAATATAGCGAAAGGATCAGGCCTATAATAAGCAGAATCTGTAATGTTCTTTTTTGCTTCTCATTTTTTTCCATTAATAGTACGGAAACGGGTATCATCGTAGGCCAGAGAACCTGGGCCATAATCAAAAACCAGTATGTGCTTATTTTCTGAATGATAATATAATCTGATCCGGGTAATGTAATCCATAAACAGCCTTCAACAATCTGCTGAATACCAAAAAAAAGAGGAATACTCGCAAAAATTATCTGCGAAGGCTCATGGACTTTTTTAATAGTGGCTGCTCCAATAGCTGAAATGATCACACCTCCTGCAAAGCTTGCTTCCGGCGAAAAACACATATTATTTCCCTTTCTGTTAGTGATTAAAAATGCCTTCAGTTATAAGAATCTTATTCAGGCAACTGACATATAATATTAGAACAAAAATCCGGATATAGTTTAATCTGGTCAGAAAGTAAATAAATCTTTGAAATTCTTAAAGATAATAGTTATATATTTTCTGTAATTTGAAGCTTTTCCCGCAGATTTCGCAGATTGGCGCAGATTAATGTCATTTTTCCCTTAAGTCTTAGGTCTTTTAGCTTTTAGCTTTTTTTCTCTTTTCTTTCTTGCCTTCACTCATTCATCTCCTCTCCCTTTCATTCTTCTATATCGCCTGTCGCCTATTGTACATAATACATTTCTTTCGGATTGCGCTACTTTATTTGAAAATCTTTAGCAATATCACGATATCTTCTGCCTGAGAGGACCGGTAATAGTTTGTCCCTGGGATCAGAAAATACAGGTGTCCCGCTTGAAATATTACTGTTCCCGCTCTTTATCCAGAGCCAGCCTTTTTCTGCCTTTACTTCCGCTTCACCTGATGAGTTCAGCAGCCTCATTTCACTTTTAATCCTGCCTGTATATTTGTCTATCAGCTCTTTGTATGAATTACGCACGCTGCTGTAGGCTTCCACGAAAGGGCGGCATGATAAAAGTTCATAATAATCTGAGGGGTAATTCTTCTTCATTAAAAGCAGGTATTCCCTGATAAAAAAATCGAGTTCATAAAACGCGCTCATAGTGCTTTGAGTATGTGTTACCCACTCGAATAATCCGGAAGCACCGGAGCCTGTAGCTATTTTATATGCTTCAAGCATGTCGAAGCAATATCTCGACCCTATGTAATAGGCATCCAGTTCATTAAGAAGTCCTATCACACCGTCACTTTGTGTTGAAGTTGTTCCGTCGACATAAGTTTCAAAACGATATGTTCTCAGGTTTTCCGGGATAACAGCAGAAAGCTCATGCGAAGGGAATAAGGATCGTAACGGAAAAGAAACAAAATAACCTGAAGAAGGAGAAAGATAGATAAAACCCTCGGCATTATACCTGTTCATCTTCAGGTTATTTTCATTTACATAGCGAAATAAATTCTGGTCAAAGTATCCGTGAGTGATCTCATGTACATTTGTTTCCATGCTCGACAGCATATCAATTTTTGTTCGTCCCCTGAGATATAAGAAAGTACCTGTGGCTTTTTGTGAAGAAGCAGTACCTCCATCGACAGTTTGTGCATAAGCAACCGAAGGAAGAGTGTCGTACTGCATAAGCAAATACCATGAATCAGGTGAATATTCCCTGGTTGAATTTTTTATCCATTCTGTATTTTCAGCACGCATCAGATCCATTTCCCTGCGGCGAGCTACCGCATCAAAAGGACGGTTATTATAACTACCCGTTCCCGATGGCGACATGCCAGGTCTCCCGGCATTTTTACCCCTGCTCTGATAAGTTCTGGAATTCCTGATATATGCACCAGGTCCGGGACCATTTGGCCTGGAAGCTGATACTGTTGACTTCTCTGAACCAAGCGTACTACTACCGTTATGCGGGATCTTTCTTACTTCCACTATCCGGTTCATAAACCGTTCAAGAACGGTTCCGGATCTGATCTTTGCATTGACAGTATAAAGATCAAGATAACAGGCTGCAAGAATTACAACAATTAACAGTATAACCGGTATCAGGATTCTCTTCATTCAGGTACTCTCGGAGTACAAAGTTAGTTGACCTTGTCTCTTTATCTCTATTTAATAAGTTAAAAATAGTTTATTTGCATCAAAATTTTGACGGGCGGAAAAGTATGACAGGAATAAATTTGTTCACCGGTAGCAGGTCGCAGGTTGTCGATAATCTGCATCCGATTACCTTTTTCATTGTCATGGTAAAATAATAAATCCTAATTTTGTTAAAACCATCAATCTTAAACAGAAATGAAAGACAGTACGAATGACACTTCAATTAACATTATAGGAGGGGGCTTCGCCGGCCTTTCTGCCGGCATTTATGCCCGGATGAACGGGTATGAAACTCAGATCTTTGAAATGCACGATAAACCCGGAGGACTATGTACTTCCTGGGATCGCAAAGGATTTACTATCGACGGATGTGTACACTGGCTGGTAGGTTCATCGCCTCTTAGCAGCATGTACAGTTTCTGGGAAGAGGTTGGGATTGTACAAAACCGGGAATTTATCGACAGTGATGAATATGTACGTTTCGAGGGCCAGGATGGCCGGACTCTTGTTTTCTATACAGATGTTGACAGACTTGAAAAGCATCTTCTTGAATTCTCTCCGCAGGATGCAGAACCAATTAATGAATTCATCGCCGGCATTAGAATGTGTCTCCCCTTCGACCAGCCATCCAAACGGGTTTCATTTTTAAAACGGATCTCAGGTAAAGCTAAACTGGGACTAGCGTTTATCACCAAAGGAAAAAAGATGCAATGGTGGATGAAAATAACCGCCCGGGAGTTTTCAGAAAAAATTAAGGACCCATTACTCAAAGAGGCATTTCTGGAAATGTGGCTGCCGGATTTTTCTATGTTTTTCATGCTCTTTACATTTGCATGGCTTCATAATAAGAATGCCGGTTTCCCTCTTGGAGGATCCAGACCACTATCGGAGGCTCTTGAGGCTCGTTACAAATCACTGGGAGGTATAATCCATTACGGAAAAAGAGTGGAGAAGATCCTTACTGAAGGAGACAGAGCCGTAGGGATTAAGCTGGATGACGGCTCTGAATACAGGAGTTCCAGGGTCATTTCTGCCGCCGATGGTTATTCTACAATTTTTAAGATGCTCGAGGGGAAATTTGTTGATGAGAAAATATCAGAACAATATGAAAAATGGATCCCTTTCCCTTCTCTCATTTTTATCGGTATCGGTGTTAATCGCCCATTTTATGATGAACCTAAAACAGTCTCCGGATTCAGCTTCCCTCTGCAAAAACCTGTTACGATAGGTGAAAAAGTCCGAAACAGAATAAGTGTACATCTTTATAATCAGGATCCCTCAATGGCTCCTGAAGGGAAAACTGCATTGACCATTATGTTTGAAACTGATTATGATTACTGGAAAAAGCTTTCTGAGGATAAGAAAGCCTATAAACAGAAAAAGGATGAGATCGGAAGAACTGTTATCGAACTTCTCGAACAACGTTTCCCGGGCATAACATCGCAGGTAGAGATGATAGATGTTGCAACACCGATGACCTTTGAACGATATACGGGAAACTGGAAAGGGAGCTTCGAAGGATGGCTGATTACTCCATCCAATTCGAATGTGGTAATGAAGCCTATGTCGCAATCGCTGCCCGGGCTCCAGAATTTCTACCTGTGTGGTCAGTGGGTAGAACCGGGAGGAGGCTTGCCAACAGGAGTCATGTCGGCACGAAGGCTGTTAAAAAGAATCTGCAAAGAAGATGGCAGAAAATTCATAACCACAAATGCCGGATACTGACCATAAAAAAATAGCACAATTTATTATTCCACAACCGTAAAATTATTTAAAAAAAATAAGAGATCTCATTGACAAAAAAATTGAATCAAAAAAAACAAAAAATGATCTCATATATTTTAAAATCAAGCTTAAGCCTGTTTGTGGGCTTCTTTATAATTTTAAGCTGCTTGTTGTTTTTGGCAACATGTAATAAGGCAGACCGACAGTTGCCAGGGCTTCGTATTTCGGATAATCACAGGTACCTGGAAACTGAAACCGGGAATCCTTTTTTCTGGCTTGGAGATACCGGATGGCTGCTCTTCACCAAACTGACGAGGGAAGAGGCAGAAAAGTATTTCGAAAACCGAAAGGAACTTGGATTCAACGTAATACAGGTCATGGTTCTGCATAGTTTGAACGCAGTTAATATTTACGGAGACTCTGCACTTATCAACCGGCAAATTGACCAGCCAAACGAAACACCTGGTAACTTATTCAATGATCCGGGGCAATATGACTTCTGGGATCATGTTGATTATCTTGTTGACCTGGAAGGTAAAAAGGGATTATACATGGCTCTTGTTCCTGTATGGGGATCAAATGTCAGGAGTGATCACGTTACCGGTAAACAGGCAGCGAAATATGCACTATGGCTGGCAGAAAGATACAAAGATAAGCCGAATATTATCTGGGTTAATGGTGGTGATGTAAAAGGCAGCGATTCAACTGCCGTCTGGAACACTATCGGTAAGACGATCAGGAATAATAATCCGCTGCAGCTTATAACATATCATCCTTTCGGAAGGACTCAATCCTCAACATGGTTCCATAATGAAGACTGGCTCGATTTTAATATGTTTCAGTCGGGTCATCGCCGTTACGACCAGGATACGACTGATCTCGCCTATGGCGAAGACAACTGGAGATATGTAGTTGATGATTATTCAAAAGTACCTGTGAAACCTACTCTCGACGGAGAGCCATTTTATGAAGGCATTCCCCAGGGTCTTCATGATACGAGTCAGCCATTATGGAAAGATAATAATGTGAGAAGATATGCATACTGGTCGGTATTTGCAGGCGCCTGTGGCTTCACTTACGGTCACAGTGCAATAATGCAATTTCATAAGCCCGGCGACCCCACTCCTGGAGGTTATGGCGTTAAAATTAACTGGGATTCAGCACTTTATGCTCCAGGTGCCGGACAATTGAAATATCTCCAGCAACTTATGCTCTCAAGGCCATATTTTGAAAGGGTTCCCGCACAGAATATCCTGGTCGAAGAACAGGGAGTAAAATATGATTACCAGGCTGCAACACGCGGAAAGAATTATGCTTTCGTCTACACTTACTCTGGACGCGATATTATGCTTAATCCCGACAAATTACCCGGATTGCAGACTACAGCTTCATGGCTTAATCCCCGTGATGGTTCTTATTCAGAATCCTCAACTTATAAAAACAGCGATTTACCGGTTTTTGACCCTCCAGGCGAACCAGCTGCGGGAAATGACTGGGTGCTGGTTATGGACTTTAAATAACTTTTATAAATAATGTTTAAGCTACTTTATACACTTTGTATTTTAAGTTGTTTCTACTTTGGTATTACATTTTTGTTAAACCGGAAAAACAATGTTAATTCATAATCTTAATCTAACTAACATGACGACAAAACTTACAACTTTAATAATCTTTTTAACTGCTTTATCCTGTCTTGTTTCATTCAGCCAGGTAACTGACGCTGAGAAAACCCTCCGGACACAAACAGCCGACACAGTCCAGGGCTGGAAAACTGGGGGGATTCTTGGATTAAACCTCGCCCAGACATCCTTGACAAACTGGTCCGCAGGAGGGGAAAATTCAATAGCATTTAGTGGAATATTCAGTGTCCATGCCAACCTTATAAAAGGTAAATCACGCTGGGATAATTCACTCGATATCGGATATGGACTTTTAAAACAGGGAAAAAATACAAGCTTCAAGAAAACAGATGATAAATTCGACTTTCTGTCAAAGTACGGTCAGGAGGCATTCAAAAATTTTTATTACGCTGCTTTGTTTAATTTTAAAACCCAAATGGCTCCCGGTTATAATTACCCTGATGTAACTAACAAAATATCAGATTTCCTCGCTCCGGCTTACATGTTATTCGCTATTGGTATGGATTATAAACCAAACCCGCATTTCAGTGCCTTTATTGCTCCGGTAACTGCAAGGATTATTTTTGTAAGAGATCAGGCCCTTTCTGATGCAGGTGCATTTGGCGTTGATCCAGGCAAAAAATCAAAAAGTGAATTCGGAGGGTATCTTAGAGCCATATATACGAGAAACGATTTTAAATCAGAATTTCTTAAAAATGTCTCCTTCACAACAAAAATCAATCTGTTTTCAAATTATGCTGATAAGCCTCAGAACCTGGTCGTAAACTGGGAAACATTAATAGCCCTGAAGGTAAATAAATATATATCTGCTAATTTGAATACTCAACTTATTTATGATGATAAGGTCAATATCCTTGAGGATACAAATGGCAATGGAATGCAAGATCCCGGAGAACCATTTGGACCAAGAGTGCAATTCAAAGAGATACTTGGAGTGGGATTTTCCTATAATTTTTAATCATATAATAACAAATAACTAAACCCTTAATTATGAAATTTGTAGATGAATTCAAAGCATTTGCCATGAAAGGCAATGTTGTCGATATGGCAGTCGGTATAATTATCGGAGCTGCCTTTGGCAAAATCGTATCATCTGTTGTTAATGACATTATCATGCCGCCTATTGGATTACTGGTTGGTGGAATGACCTTTACTGACCTTAAGGTTGTTTTAAAAGCCGCGACAGAAACAGTTCCGGCCGTTACCTGGAATTACGGAAATTTTCTTCAGGTCACCTTTGACTTTCTAATTGTATCTTTTGCCGTGTTCCTTATGATTAAAGCAATAAATGCCGCTAAGAGAAAAGAAGCAGTGGTTCCTGCACCTCCTCCGGCTCCAATTCCCCCAACGAAGGAAGAAACACTCCTGGCTGAAATACGTGATCTTTTGAAGAAATAAGTGTCTTTTAACCACGGGGTTACATGGGGTATCACTGAGTTATTAACTGGGAATTATAACAGTGTTACTTTGTGAAAACTCTGCGTGACACCGCGGTAAAAAAGTCTTTCTATTCGAAAATAAATAATTACTTTTTGTACTAACCTGATACAAAATATTGAAGGGTTTATCTAAATTTACCCGACGATTAACCTTTCTTTATGAAATTCAAAATCTTCTTCCTTTTACTAATCATCACTTTTTTCATAAGCTCTCATTCAGCTTCAGCTCAAAAGAGTCAGCAGGAATTGAAGATCTGGTTTAACAAACCTGCAGATAACTGGAATGAACTTCAGACAACAGAAAAGGGTAAATCGTATCTCTTCATCCCAGGAAAAACAAGTCTTATAATAAACTGATGGATATAGCAATAAGAACAGAAAACCTTTCAAAACATTATGGAAAGCTGAAGGCTGTCGATGCCGTTTCTATCAATGTGAGGAGGGGTGAAATATACGGCTTCCTGGGTCTTAACGGAGCCGGAAAAACAACAACTATAAGGATGCTCCTGGGTCTTGTAAATCCTACTTCCGGAACATCTTACCTTGATGGTGAACTGGTAAGGCCAGGTAATTCATCTCTCTGGAAAAATGTAGGGTACCTGGTAGAAATACCCTTTGCCTACCCCGATCTTACGGTCAGGGAAAACCTCGAGCTGATAAGACGCCTGAGACTCATTAATGACAAAAAATGTGTCGATAAAATTATTGAAAAGCTTGACCTTGAACGATACAGCGGGGTAAGTGCGAAAAACCTGTCACTTGGCAATGCCCAGCGGCTGGGGCTTGCAAAAGCATTGATTCATGAACCAGATATACTTATGCTTGATGAACCGGCTAACGGGCTCGATCCTGCCGGCATTGTAGAGATCAGGGAAATGTTGAAGGATCTGGCTACCAGACAGGGTGTTACAATTTTCATTTCAAGCCATATCCTGGGCGAAATCTCTAAATTTGCATCACGAATAGGCATCATCCATGAAGGAGTTCTGATACAGGAATCATCAGCATCAGAAATGGAGATATTAAGAAAAATATGCCTCCGGGTAAAGACTCATAACAACACAGGTGCAAAAAAAATCCTGGAGACAAACGGATTTACTATTAAAGAGACAGAAAACGGAATCCTTGAAATATTTGACAAAGAGGCAATCTCAAATCCGGAAAAAATAGCAGTACTACTGGTAAATTCGGTTAATCCTCCAGTGATGCTTAAGGTCGATGAGGAAGATCTCGAGACATTTTTTCTCAGAGTGATCAATACGAAAGGAGGTTCAAAATGAAAGAATTTTATGCCGCACTTCATACTGAGTTTACTAAAGTGTTGAAATCAAGGATGCTTTGGGTAACTATTCTCTTCTTTGCATTCATTGCGCTGATGATGGGAATGATCATGCTGGCCGCAAAACATCCTGAAATTGCTAATAAATCTGCCATTCTCAGTACAAAAACGTCATTTATAAGCCAGGCTTCCTGGTTTGCTTACAATGGATTATTGATTCAGCTTGGACTCGTCCTTGGTGTCCTGGGACCGGGAATTGTTGTTATCTGGATCTTTGGAAGAGAATATTCCGACAGGGTAATTAAAGATATTCTTGCATTACCGGTATCGCGCGGAAAAATTGTTGTAGCTAAATTTCTTATAGCCCTTGCCTGGAGTATCCTGCTGATAATAGTCTTGTATGGGACAGGATTAATTGCAGGTTTTGCAGTAAAGCTGGATGGTTGGAGTAAGGAGGCATTCAGCAATAATATTGTCAAATTTTCCCTCAGCTCACTAATGACAATTGTTCTTTTTACACCAGTTGCATTGGTCACCAGCATCAGTCGTGGTTACCTTTTACCAATGGGCTTTCTTATACTAATACTTATCATTACCCAGCTTTCCTTTGTTGGTCTGCCCGGGATCACTCCATATTTCCCATGGGCAATTCCGGGAATTTACAGCGGCGTAGCCGGCCCCTTCAGTCCGAAACCGGGGGTAGCCAGTTATATTATCCTTGGGTTGACTTCAGTATTGGGTTTTATCGGGACTGCTGCCTGGTGGAGATATGCTGATCAGCATTAGAATAACTCAGAGAAGTCGCAGGAATAGTTACACAGAGCTTCACAGAGTTAGCACAGAGGGCCACAAAGTAACTACTCTATGGTTTCGGGCTAAAGCCCTCATTATCTGTCACTTCTCAAACCCCGGACTTAAGTCCGGGGTTTGAAGGCTCATCATTCAGGCGGACTTTAGTCCAAAACAAAAAAATGATTAATTTTATTCTTGTCTTATCTCTCGGGAGTTGCCACAGTCTTTATGCCTCAACCCGATCCCGGAAAGATACTGGAGGGGAAAAATGCACTGAAAGTATTCGGATTAGTATCCAATATTACGACAGATGAAAATAAAACATGTTTTGATATTTCTTCAGGCCATTATACTTTTAAATCTCAGTTTATCCGTTAACCTATGAAATATATTTTATTTACAGCTTTATTCCTGTCAATCATAAAACCTGCATCCGGACAATTAACTCTTGGAATAGAAATTACAGGACTAAAAAACGATAAGGGAGTTATTATGCTACAGCTGTTTGATGAAAATGAGAAGGTTATAGGCCAGGAAAAAGGAGAGATAAAAGATAACAAGTGTATAATCAGTGTCAGGGATCTTAAGCCCGGCAAGTATGCCGTAAGGTATTTCCATGATGAGGACCTCTCAGGGGTGATGGAAACAAATATGCTTGGAATCCCTAAAGAAGGTTATGGATTTTCAAATAATGCAGCCGGTCCATTTGGTCCGAAACCTTTCAAAGAGTGGTTGTTCGATCTTGAGAAGAACAAATCAATTACGATTAAAACCAGGTACTGACATTATCAGTCAAAATATATCTTTTTGCCATTTTGGCGTTGCGCCCCTGAACCTCTGCGCCCTGATACATTTCAACATCTTTTCAAAAAACCATTCTGATTGAAATATAAAAGATTTATTACAGTCTTTGTTGCAGAGTTTATAAATTTGGAAAAAAATTTCGGAATGGCTGAAAGAAAATCGGCAGTAATAATTGGTGCCGGAATAGGAGGATTAACAACTGCCGTGTACCTTGCAAAAAGCGGATATGATGTAAAAGTCTTTGAGAAGAATTCCGCTCCCGGAGGACGATGCGGGCAGTTCATCAGAGATGGTCACCGGTTCGACCTTGGTGCCACAATGCTTCTGATGCCAGGCATTTATCATTCAATATTTGATTCGCTGGGAATACCTCTTGTAGAGGGCAGGGATATTGTTCCTCTTAAAAACCTCTATAAAATATACTTCGACGACGGCAATGAAATTGCATTTACTACCGACAGGGAGATAATGAAGGCTCAGCTTGAAAAAATTGAACCAGGCAGCTTTGCAAAATCTGAAAAGTATGTATCAAACGGTTATAATATTTTTAAGCTCGGCATGAATAAGCTTATCGGCCGTAATTTCTATAATCTTTTCCAGCTAGTTAACTTTAAGAATATAGGACTCCTCTTCAGGCTTAAGGTTTTTATATCCAACTGGGCTTATGCAAGGAAGTTCTTTAAACATCCCTGTCTGCTGATGGCCTATACCTTTCAGAATATCTATGTGGGTCAGAGTCCGTTTACATCACCTGCTCTTTTTTCAATGGTCCCTGCTGCTGAACTTACCGAAGGCTCATTTTTTCCAAAAGGAGGTATGTTTTCAATTGTGGAAAGGCTTTTTAATGCTGCAGAAAAAGCAGGAGTTGAATTTTATTTCAACACTCCCGTTTCCAAAATTGAAACAGGTAAAAGTAAGGCGAAGTCAATAATTCTGGAAGACGGAACACATGTGAAGTCAGATATTATTGTTGCCAACGCTGATCTCCCGTATGTTTACCGGAACCTTTTACCTGAAAAGAGAAAATCTGCACATCTTGACAGGCTTAAATATTCATGCTCTGCTATTTGCTTTCACTGGGGTCTCAACAAAATATACCCTCAACTGGGCCATCACAGTGTGTTCCTTTCCGACGGATTCAGGAATGGCCTCGATAAAATCTTTATTGACAAGATAGTTAGTAATAAACCCAGTTTTTATGTCCATGCCCCGGCACAGACAGATAGCCTGGCAGCTCCTCCCGGACAGGAATCTCTTTCGATAATTGTAGCGGCAGGGCATATTGACAGGAACAAAAAGCAGGACTGGAACAGGCTTGGACAGGAAACACGTGCAGCTGTTATCGAACGACTTAAGAAACATGGTCTTGAAGATATTGAAGATCACATTAAATTTGACATCTGCTACACTCCTGAAAGCTGGGAAAATGCATGCAATATTTCAAGAGGATCGGTATTTGGCAGCCTGGGACATAACATTTTACAGATGGGTTACTTTCGTCCGCATAACCGGCACGACCGGTACAAAAACCTCTACTTTGTAGGAGGAAGTACGCATCCCGGAAATGGAATACCTAATGTACTGATGTCGGCAAAACTTGTATCAGAACGTATTTTAACAAAAAAATAAAATTTAATTTTATCCAATCCCTGCAAATGAACTCACAAAAGGAACAATTTCTTAAAATCTTCTATACAATTGATTTTCATAAAATAAAAGATCACCCCAATATTCTTATAGCTGCCGGTTTCTGGGAACAGGAAAGATATTGTGCAGCAAAGACTTGCTATAAGTTCATGAGAGCAATAGATGACCTGATTGACAATCATAAGGCAGCCAATAAACTTATTGCACCGGAAGAGAGAAAAAAATTTATTGCTAATGTAAATGACTGGATGAAAATGGTTATTGTATCGCAGGATTGTAATCCTGAACAGAAAGAGCTCATTGATACAATTGAGAGGTTCAGTATTCCTTTATGGCCGCTTGAGACCTTTGCCAAATCAATGATTTATGATATAAACAATAATGGTTTCCCGACACTCAATGACTTCCTGGAATATTCCCAGGGAGCTTCAGTGGCCCCTGCATCTATCTTTGTTCATCTCAACGGATTATCAAAGAAGAACGGCAGGTATGAAGCTCCCCCGTTTGATGTCAGAGATGCGGCCACTCCTTGTGCTATCTTCAGTTACCTTGTTCATATCATACGTGACTTCCAGAAAGACCAGCTAAATAACCTGAATTATTTTGCCGATAACCTGATCGCTAAACACAAAATCAACAGGACCCATCTTGCTGATATCGCACAAGGACAACCAATAAGTTTCGGATTTCGCAATATGATAAAGGAATATTATTTGCTCGCCGACGAGTATCGTCTTAAAACCTATGATGTAATCAGAAAAATACGACCTCTCCTGGAACCCAGGTACCAGTTAAGCCTGGAGATAATTTTTGATCTTTACCTTATGGTATTTGAGAGGATTGATATCAGTAATGGCAGCTTTACTACTGAAGAACTCAATCCGACACCTGAAGAAACAAAGGAACGAGTACTGAATATTATTATGAATTTCAGTTAAAATCATTACTTTTTTGAGTCTTTGGGAGTTTAAAAAGCTATTTTTTAACTACGGGGTTTGACTTCGGTGAGGGCTTCGCCGTTCGCGGAGTTGCCACGGGGTAACACTGTATAAAGATCTAAAGTCAACAGCTCTGAAAGAGCAAAATATTAATAACCCCCGGTGCCAACCTGGGGTAAAATGAAACAATATACTGACCAGCTCTGAAGGAGCTGAATATCATAAAGAAGATCATGCTTTTCTTAAAAAAATCAAATGGTTAAATAATTATTGTACTTAAATGCTGTTAAATATTTAACAGTTCTCTTGTCTTTGCCAGGTACCACTGTGTGATATAAGAATTATAATAATTGGTCTGCGCAGGCTTTAAAACATTGGAAGCCCCAAGATCCTCAGTCATCAGCCTGGTTATTTCATCATATAATATCGGACTTTTGTAGTGTATGAACCGGTGTCTGAGTGAATCGGGCAATATGGGTTTTATTTTTCCCTTGAATCGCTGAAAGGTTTTCACTGCCGGCAGAGGATTAATTTCTTTATCCAGGTTAATATTAAATTCTTTGAAAATAACATTTGTTAAAACGCTGTCATACAGCTTTTTATTAAGCTTCATCTCAAACGGAAGATCTGAGAAAAAATCTGCCAGACGGTTATCCCATAGAGGAACTATATAATCGTAGCCAAAAAACGAAAAGATCCTTGCTGAATTAACAACAAATTTTGCCTGCCTCTCTTTCCTGTCCCATGACTCTATGACTTTCCATGTATCACATTCATTGGCAGGTAATCCCAGTTTAATAAGTTCTGTTATTTCTGATTTATCCTGCCTGTTCAGTTTTATCAATCCGAAAAACTCTTTATAAATAATCGTGGAAATCTGATCTCTGTTTTTGTGTTTTTTCATTTCAGGAGTAAGATGGTTGCCTGCAAGCACATCGCCGGAGAAACCAGGAACAAAAACTGTATTATCAGGGATCAGATTATTCTCTTTAAGATATTTTACAGCAAAATACTCCTGCATGAAGAACATACTGGAGAGATTTGATGCAAACGGATAGTAACTCTTAAAAATATCATCATTTATATATCCGCTGATAAGTGCTGAATCATAAATAATATTTATCCATTTCAGCCTTAATCTTTTTGCTACCTCTCTTGCAGGATTAACTTCCGGATTATTCTCTGCACCATATGTGTAACAGAGTAAATTTTCAGGATGATACCTGGCACACATTGTTGCAATGAGCCTCGAATCGAAACCTCCTGATAAAGGTACTGCCAGGAATTTGTCGTGCAGCGCTTTTAAATGATTGTTGAATACAACGGAAATCAGTTCAGCCAGCTCTTCAGAAAGAGTATTGAAATTTTTATCAGTTATTCCGGGTATGCACGGATTGTAATAGAATCCCGATTTAAATGTATCTCCCAGGACAATATATGAGCCTGCCTCAACCTGATAAATATCTTTAATAAGCGTATTATTATTAATCACATAACCTGATGATAAAAAGCTGTTTACCGTCATTATGTCGAGCTGTAAATCAGGTTTATCGGCCCCAAGCGTATAACAATCATCGCTAATTATATATTGCTCATTTGAATAAGTATAAAAGAGAGGATAGTTGCGTAATCGGTCTGTAGCTGCCCATATCTCATCTGATGATTTAATGATTACTGAAAATTGACCGTTTGCCTTGCTTAATAACTCAATGAAGTCTGATAGTTTTTCTGCTCCTGTGAAATAATCAATTAGTTCTCCGTTAACCAGGTAATTTGCCCCTGACCAGATATAACCTGTAACCCAGACTATTTCGTTGGTTTGCCAGCCAGGGTGCAACAAACTGATTTTCATAATAGAAGGAGTTTAATCAACACAAGGGGCGCACCGGTCACAATGATTGTAATAATTGTAAAAAAGATTGCTCTCCAGATTTTTACTCCTCCCAGGTGCAGTGAATAAAATGTTATGAATATCCAATAGATAAAGCTGCATCCTGCGAAGAGTATTATGGTGCACAACAGATCTTTCAGTATAAGTGCCCCTGTTAAAAGTGCTGCCAGCCTGATAAATAACAATAACAGGTTCATCAGAAATGAAAGACGCAGCTTTTGTCTTATCAAAAAAGTATATGATACAGGTGATCCCGCAAAAACAAACAGAAGCCATGGGCTGAGTATTGAAGCAATTCTTCCGCTCTCTGCCCATTCGTTTCCGAAAACAAAGGAAAATATCTCCTGCCCCCACAGCATGACTGCCAGAAATGGTATCACTCCCAAAATAAACAGATTTTTATATGTCCTGAAGGTCAAATCAGATATATCCTGCTTCCTGGCATTCAATTCCGAGGCCTGTCTGTAATAGACTTCGGCAACAGCCTGGCCGATGAATTTCGAGGGCTGACTGATAATCTTTTGAGGCAGTGTATATATACCCACAACGGCCTTGCTGAAAACTGACATGAATACATATACAGGCAATTGTATGCTGACTTCATTTAAAAGATCTGATGGCATTTTATAAACAGGGTAACTGATATATTCTTTACCTCTCAGCCAAGCCTCTTTCAATTTACTCATTGTGATCCTGCCGACATTTTCCCCCCCCCTTCTGAAAAGGAACCATAATGGGAAAAGCTGTCCGAGACAGGCACCCATGACCAGCCCGAAGCTGCCGGTATGAAATATTCCGAATGCTGTCTGAATTCCTGAAAGTGATCCTGACCTTATGACATTGGATTGCGATAGCCACCTATATCTTTTAATCCTGATCGACCAGTTCTGAAATATCCTTATGACACCAAAAAGCAATGAATAAACCGGCATTAACCATAATATCAACCTGCTGTGCTTTGTCTGAAAAAAAGAATCACCCCATTGATTCAGGAATATTAAAATAATAAAACTAAAAACAGTTACTCCTGCTGAAAGCATTAATGCAAATAACAATAATTGCTCTGCATGCCGGTCTGATTCGGGTATTACAAATGCCTTTTCATATCCTCCTGTTGTTATCATCGAAATAATTGATGCCGTAGTCAGAAAAAGGTAAAAAACACCGAATTCTTCCGGTAAGAAAAGTCGTGTTAAAAAAGGAAGGAAAAGGAAACCGATGAGCTGAGTAATTGCGGATCCGGAAAAAAGAGTTGTTACATCCTTTAAAAAGTTGTTCTTCAAAAATGAATCTCGCAAACCCATAAAAAATTATTTAATTTACACTCTGCAAGTTAAGATTTTATTAAGCTTAAAAATCAGCGATTCCCGTTCATTTTTATTATCTTGAATTTTTATTATTCTGCTAATAGAAATAATGATTTAACCATATTATTAAAAAGTACCTGATAATAAATTAAAATTATTGAACTTAAATTTGAAGAGGAGAATTTCTGGCCGTGTTAAGGCATGGAGATTATTTTATCATGTAGTTTGGCCATAATGACAGCGGGGCAATTTTTATTGCAGAAGCTGCCGCCGAAAACATTAAGTCTCTGAAGGGCTGTAAATTAAAGAATTATCTGAACTAAAACGCCGTTACAAACCCTACATTCAATCTTCCATAGCTTGTCCCGGAGAACTGATAGGTATACTCCGATACAAGCCGGACATTCCTCCTTAACAGGTATCCGGCATGAAGAGTAGCTGACTTGTAATCAAGGTCATCAAGATCAGAATCGACCCAGTTGAGAAGGCCGGTAAGATACCATTTGCTCATGTCTCCCTTAGGAGAAAAAATAACTTCTGCAAATCCTCCCTGCGTATTAACATCCGGCTTTTTTGAACCGTTCGATTCAAGGAATACCTGCGAATCTGTCCTTTTTACATATTGCACGTTAAGAATAAATTTATCCCCGAAATTGAGCTTAACATCAGGCCCCCATATTCTGATATTGCTGGTAAACATTCCTGATGTGTCAGGAAGGTCCTCTTTGCCGGTATACCCAAAAAGACCTACAGACAGGTTTTCACCTAATGCCTGTGACAATCTTAACATAAAGTTCTTATGTTCATCATTATCAAAGAGAAATTCCTCCCCTGTTGATTCTATTCCACAGCCGTTTAATATCTCTGCAATCACTGTCGTCCCGCCGGAAAATGGCTTTTCAAGCATAATTCCTCTTTCATATTTTAAGGAAGCTGAAGAATTTCCCGGTGTCACACTATAAATTTTATATTCTTCAAAAGTGTATCTCAGCTCATTTGGGAAAAGGGGATCAGAAGCCTGAAACTGACCAATATAAAAATTAATTCCTGTCTTAAAAAGATCGTGATACATCAGGAAAGCATCTTCAACTCCTACAATAGAACCCCCTTCGTTCATTAAAAAATATAAATAATATGATAATTTTTCTGATATTTCCCCGCCTGACAGCAATTTCAGAATATATGGTGAGGCAAATTCTACTTTCCCTGAATTTTCAAAGTTCAGCCCTGCAAAACCATCAAGTCTGAAAGCAAGGGGTAACTCTCTGAAAAGTGAAAGTCTGTCATCACCGGTTGGTATATAATATCTTGGCGATTCATATTCAGTCATCCTGAACCCATTAGCAGCAAACTCCTCTCCAAAGCTCTTGAGCCTTGGTACTGCGGGGGCATGGCATACCTGACAGCTTATTTGATACTTACGTGCAAAAGCAGGAATAGCATCACTTTTCCTGGCAGGGATAAATAAAAACAATATGCCTGCCACAACAATAGACCGTAAAAGAATATTTCTATTCATAAATGGTTGTTTTACATTACTTTAATAATCAGGGTAATATCGTCACCTTTGTTGAATGCTCATTAACTAAAACTATCTGAGATTCCTCCGGAGGGACTTTCAGTAAATCAGCTACAGGTTTAACAAGCAGCTGATAATTCAGAGCTGCTCTTACTTTCATCTCGCCCGGAGCAATGTCGTATGGCAGTCTGAATGTGAATTTCTCCACTTTGGCCTCCCTGGGGCCGATACGATAATCAGTCCCTAGTTTTGCAGTATTCCACTGCATGATGGTCATCCTTCCTTCGGGATCAAAATATGGCATCCTGAAAATCCTGTCTCCAGCCGGTATTCCATCTCGCTGAACTCCTTTAAAGTCAGTGATCCCCAGTGGCACTCCCATGTCCTGGTAAGCCAGATAATCCCCTGAAATAGTATATTCTTCACCTTCAAACCCTTTTTTATCAACATCAAGATGATACGCTTTACCCTTTGCATCAGTGGCTTCCACCTGCAGCCATGCAATGCGGTCCTCGACTGATCCTGTCGGGAATTTATGTCCTGTCTTCTGGTTAAAAAGAACAACAGTAAAAACAATATTTTCGCCTGGTTCTGCTTCACGGATGTCTGGTTGTATTCTCAGTTCGATAGTACCTCTCAGCTTACCAGGGTCGTGAGCGCCATGGAAAAGATGGAGCCTGGAATCATCATAAGGCTTGGCCATCATTGCATTCAGAAATGGGCCTCCCTTCGGCATATGACAATCCTGACATCTCACTCCTTCTTTTGAATAAGGTCCCTCCTTCCATTCGAGCTGAGTGCTCTTCACCCACATTCCATATGGATTCCGTTCGTTATGGCAGTTGGCACAAAATTCAGTCGTCCTGAAAAAGTCATTTGTCATGATCTTGTGTGCAGGCGATTCGACGGATGGTGTGCGCCCGGCATATTTTGTCATTCCCGGCTTGATAAGATAACTGTAATTATGGGGAGGATCCGCCTGGGCCGACTGTATCAGGTGGCAGACTTCGCATGAAACAGATTCGTTTGCCATGCTTTTTTCTGAAGGTCGCGGGGGAGGCAGCGCTCCTCCCATGTAAGCTATTGGAGTATGACATCCATTGCAGCCGTCAACCACATCTTTCAAATCAGGTTTGGCTTTTGCATGAGCCACTGCAAGATCGAAATATTCAATTTCATCCCAGGCATGCGTATATGCCTGCGACATCATTGCCTGTATCCACTGCTGGTATATTCCGGGATGACATGATCCGCACTTTCTTGCCGCCTCAAAATCCTTATAGGCATATTTCCCTTTCAGTTCCTCCTGGGGCAACATTTTACCTGAAGAAAATGATAAAATAATAAGCAGGATAGCTACAACTGAAACCCTGGAGATTACTAATGGATTCTTAGTCTTACTATTCATGGGTTAACGAGGTTTGTGAAGCAAAAAGATAAGAAAAAATTTAATTCATAGTGTATATTTCAACTGCAATTTGTAATCTGACTTAATTAAATATTTTCCCCATTTTTCAATCACCCTATTCCGCTTGCGGAACTTCGTCATGGAGTTTATCCCGCAAAGCGGGATTCCGATCTCCCCATCTCCTCTTCTTCTTCTTCTATTCTCTGCAGTCCGACGATGAACCAATTGAAAACCTTATTGTTAATTAATTGTTATCTTTGCGGAAATTTAACAGAAGAGAAATGGCAGGAACAACTCCGGTACCTCTTGTTCAGATGGATGGCAGAAACCTGTATTACACATTTATTGCAGGTGCGAGGAAAGTTATTGAGCATCAGATTGAGCTTAATAAGATAAATGTATTTCCGGTAAATGACGGGGATACCGGTACAAATCTTGCCTCAACAATAAGACTTGTTATTGAGTCGCTTAAGCCCCACAGATCGTACAAGATAACAGCTGACCGTATTGCAGAAGCGACACTTATGAATGCCAGGGGAAATTCGGGAATAATTTTTGCCCAGTTTTTTTATGGGCTAAGCATCGAAACCGGCGATTTCATGTTTATTACTCTCAGGCAGTTCGCCGAAAGTATTCAGAGATCCGTGAG
Source organism: uncultured Rikenellaceae bacterium (assembly GCA_964526345.1). Classification (GTDB taxonomy): domain Bacteria; phylum Bacteroidota; class Bacteroidia; order Bacteroidales; family VadinHA17; genus LD21. The sequence continues at coordinate 159,229 of CAZGKI010000001.1, read as the reverse complement.
GTATGTGTATGAAGCGGTCGCTAATCCTGTGGAGGGAACTATGCTTACCGTTATAAAGGAATGGGCACAATATATTTATGAAAGCTGGTCCCGTTTTACCGATTTTAATCACCTGCTTGTCAGCTCATATGAAATACTCCTCCGGTCGCTCCAGGAAACAAAAACAAAGCTTGAAATACTTGCCAGAAACAATGTAGTTGATGCAGGAGCAAAAGGATTTGTTCTTTTTGTTGAAGGAATAATTGAGTTTATAAATTCAAGGAATGTAAAGGAGCTGATCCATGCCAAAGCAGAGACTACTTCTTTTCCTAAGATTGAAGAGGTCATTGCTGAAAATGTAGATTTCAGATTCTGTACAGAAGCTATCATTAAAAATTGCAAACAGGATAGCAACTCCCTGAAAAACATTCTTTCAAAATATGGTGATTCAATAGTTATTGCAGGCTCTGACAAGATTAGAAGATTGCATGTCCATACCAATAACCCTGCAGAATTGTTTGCTGAACTAAGACATTCAGGTACCCTTTCTTTCCAGAAAGCCGATGATATGATACGCCAGAGCGAAGCAGTTTACAAGCGGAAATGGAATATTGCCCTTGTTACTGACTCTACCTGCGACCTCGGCCAGGAGCTGATTGATAAGTATCAGGTTAATCTGCTTCCTGTAAATATAAGCTTTGGCGATAATCATTATCTCGATAAGGTCACAATTCGCCCCGAACAGTTTTACAGGCTTCTTGATGAGAGCCCTGAGTACCCCAAATCATCTCAGGTTAACGATGCTTCATTTGTTAATCTCTATTCTCATCTTGCATCTCATTACGATTCTGTAATTGCCGTTCATCTCAGCGATAAACTCAGCGGTACCTTTAATAGCAGCGTTAAGGCTGCAAAGAAAATAAGCAGTGAATTCAACAAACCAATTGCTGTTATAAATTCAAAAAATCTTTCGGGATCGCTCGGGTTAATTATTCTTCGTACTGCACAGGCTATTGAATCAGGATTATCACACGACCATATAGTAAGCATGATTGATAAATGGGTTGCTGATACTCGTATCTTTGTGAGTGTCAAAACAATGAAATACCTCGTTAAAGGAGGAAGAGTCTCCATGGTGAAGGGACAGCTTGCCCGTCTTCTTAACATAAACCCCATTGTAGCTATCGACGAAACAGGGAAAGCTATTGTTTTTGGAAAGACATTCAACCAGAAAGCGAATATGGAAAAGGTCATGAGCCATATCCGCAAATTAAATGCCGGAAAGAAAATCTGGAACTATATTGTCCTTCATGCTAATAATGAGGAAGCTGCAAGATGGTATTCGGAAAAGATGGAAAAGCTTTCAGGACTTAAACCCGTTTCGGTGTGCAATATTTCTCCGGTAATTGGTGCAAATGCAGGTGTAGGAGCAGCAGCAGTAGCCTTCCAATATGAGTAATTTTTTTACTCATGACTTTCTTCCATATATATATTGAAGCCTTGCTGCTTATCATTGGAATGATGACCCTGCTCTGGGTTATAAGTATTTTCATAAAAAATGTAAGTATTGTAGACTTGTTCTGGGGAACAGGTTTTGTGCTGGTATCTTCTTTCTACTTCCTGAATAGCAGCGGAAATGAAACAAGGAAGATACTAATAATGTTGCTGGTTGCAATCTGGGGACTTCGCCTGACTGTTTACCTGGCATGGAGAAATCTCGGGAAAGGAGAAGACTTCAGGTACACGGAATTCCGAAAGAAATATGGTAAAAACAGATACTGGTGGATAAGTTATTTTCAGACATTCCTTCTTCAGGGTCTGCTTATGTGGCTAATATCCGCACCTCTGCTTGGAGCACAGTATTATGGGTATGAAAGAACTCTCGGTTTTTTTGATTATGCTGCTATTTTTTTCTGGATAACAGGTTTTTTATTTGAAGCGGGAGGAGATTTTCAGCTTGCAGTGTTCAAAGGTAACCCTGCCAATAAAGGTAAAGTTCTCAGTACTGGTTTCTGGCGATATACGCGTCATCCAAATTATTTCGGAGATTCATCAGTATGGTGGGGATTTGGATTATTTTCTCTTGCAGCAGGCAGCTGGTTGCCTGTTTTTGGTTCCATTCTGATGACACTGCTGATTATAAAAGTCTCAGGCGTAATACTCCTCGAAAAAAGCCTTAAGGAGCAGAAACCACAGTACCGGGAATACCTCAAAAAAACAAGCGCTTTTTTCCCCTGGTTTCCTAAAAAATAGTTTTTCCGGAAATAATTTAGAGATTACCTGTCTTTTTAATAATTTAGAAGGATCAACCCATGTTGATATTTAATTTCCTTGAAAATGTCGAACTTTTCTATAACATCTGCTTTTTGCCTTTTTATTCTTTTCAGTGGTAACGAATATTCGGTATTTCCACAGGAAAAGAGTGATACCTCATTAATAAATAATCAGAACGGGGATGCGCTGATCAGTGCAAGAAGAAATCCTGATATATCTATATACCTTGCTCATGAGGCATTGTCAAAATCCAGGAAAATCTTTTATAAGAAAGGCATAGCTGATGCTTCATTTGCTCTGGGCATGGCATACCTCTCTAAATACAATAAAGACGACAGTGCTTTCTATTATAATATGCAGGCATACGATCTTTACCGTGAGCTTAATGACATTCGCGGAAAAGCAAGAGCTTGTTATGGTCTGGCATATGTCTTCAGTTTTAAAGGCAACCTCACAGAATCGGAAAGGTACGCCTCCTTAAGTCTTAATTTCTTTGATCAGGCTGGCGATAAACGCGGCATAATCAATTCATATAACGCTCTTTCCTACCTGGCAAAACAGCAGAAAGATCTGGATAAAGCCCGTGGATTGATAGAACAGGCTATAGAGACTGCACGCTCTGTAAAAGACACACTGCCTCTTGCTGATGCTATGAACAGTCTCGGTAATATTTACAAAGATATGGCTCTTTTCAGCCAGGCTATCGACTCTTATTTTGAAGCTCTCCGGCTGTGGGAAATTAAGGGTGATTCCAATGGTATTTCTATTGCTTACGGTAGCATAGGCCTGATGTATTACTACCAGAAGAACTGGAGCAAAGCATTGGAATACAGCTTTAAGAAATTACCGATTTCGAGAAGTGAGGGCGATCTGTGGGAAGTAAGTAAAACGTATAATACCATTGCACAGATTTATAATTCTAAAGGTGAGCACGACAGTGCACTTATATACCTGCGGGAAAGTCTTGATCTGAACAAAAAGATGAATTTCCCTTCAGGTATTACAACCACACAACACGACCTTTCCTCCACATTCCTGTTAAATCATGAAACTGATTCCGCATATTATTATATAACCAGAGCCGTTAAACTTGCAAAACAGATACAGGACCCGGAACTAGTAGAATATTATATCACACTGGGAAATGTTCAAAGAGAACAGGGAAATTATTCCCTGGCATTAAAAAATGCTCAAAATGCTTACAAAACAGGGAAGCAACAGAAACTGCCTCTGGTCGTCTCAGAATCATCTGCTTTATTAAGTGAGTTATATAGCCTGGAAAACCGAAAAGATCTGGCATACATCTATCTGAAAGAGAATCAACAACTCCGCGACAGCATTAGTAATGATGAGTTCCTTAACAGGATCACGCGGCTTGAGATCCAGTATGAGTATGACAAAAAACAAAGAGTCCTGGAGTTAGCACAACTGGAACAACGCATGATAAGTGATAACAAGATAAAACAGCAGAAGATGTACGTCAGGGGATTGCTTGTTCTCCTTGTTCTGCTTACGTTTATCTCCATACTTTTTATACGGCATAATCAGCTTCGTGCAAAATATGCCCATATTAATCTTGAGCAGAGATTATTACGGGCACAGATGAATCCGCATTTTATTTTTAATTCATTATGTGCCGTTCAGGATTTTATTCTGGCAGATAAGCCCCGGAAAGCTAACACTTTTCTTACGAAAATAGCAAGATTAATGCGCAATATACTTGAAAATTCACGGGAAGAATTTATTTCTCTTGAAAAGGAGATTGAAACCCTAAAGCTTTACCTGGATGTTCAACAATTAAGATTCGAAACCGAGTTTGAATATAATATCACCATAGATGAATCCATTGATCCTGAGAATTTTTCTGTGCCACCAATGCTTACACAGCCAGCTGTTGAAAATTCTATTGAACATGGACTTCTGCCTGCCAAAGAAAAAGGACGCATGAGCATTGATTACAGCATGAGTAACGGCTTAATAAGGCTTGAAGTTACCGATAATGGTGTCGGGAGGCAACAATCTGCAGGAAACCGAAAGAAACAATCCGTCTCTACAAAACTTGTTACTCAACGCCTGGAAAACTTCAGAAAAACACTAAAAGAGAAAAAAATCAGTTATGAGATCGTAGATCTTTTTGATAACGGAAAAGCCTCCGGAACAAAAGTTATTATGCTGCTCCCTTTCAGGAAAATTTATGCTTAATGACCTTTTACACTAAAACATTATTAAGATGAATGTATCTATTATAGACGATGAATTAAGTGTAAGAAATACAATTGCAAAACTACTGTCAGAGCATTTTCCTGACATCACAATAATCTCTTCTTCAGGCACTCTGGAAAGCGGATATGAAGCCATCTCAAAGAGTCCTCCGGAATTGCTCTTTCTTGATATTGAACTTCCGGATGGAAATGGCTTTGATCTTCTGAAAAGGATTTCTCCCATAAATTTTAAAGTTATTTTTATTACCGGACACCAGGAGTATGCACTCGACGCAATAAAAGTGAGTGCATTTGATTATATCTTAAAACCTTTTCAAATTGAAGAGTTACGCAGCGCTGTCGAAAAAGCCAGGGAGACTATCAATCACGAGGAAGAACAATTAAAACTCCAGGCTCTTTCCGAAAACCTCCTGAACAGGAAAGTGCTGAAACGGGTAATCCTTCATGCATCTGACCATCTTCAGCTGGTTACAGTGAGCGATATCATTAATGCAGAGGCTGATAGCAATTATACCATTTTCAGGCTTACAGGAGGTAAAAAAATAATGGTTTCCCGTACAATGAAGGAATTTGACGAATTGCTTTCAGGATCAGGCTTTATACGAACACACCAGTCCCACCTGGTCAACATGAATTATATAGACAAATTTATCAAAAAAGACGGAGGGTATCTTCAGTTAAAAGATGGTACAACTGTTCCTGTCTCTTCTAATCTCAAGAAAAAGGTGCTTCAATCTATCAAAGACTACCTGTATGATTAACTCCCAGCGCTGCAAAAGCATGGCTTGGTGGTACCGATACTAATTTATAAACCCTCTTTGCTAATTTCCCATTGACTCATACTTTGTCAATGGTTTAACTTTAAGAGAAAAACCATAAAGACTATGAGAAACTTATTAATTATTGCAGCATTTTTTTCGGCCTTCATTTTTCTTTCTCCTGATGTTTCAGGCCAGATAAAAATAAATTTAAAAAATAAGATAAACAGGGAGGCAAACAGGCGCGCCAATAATAAGACTGACAAGGCCGTCGATAAGGGTTTTGATAAATTGGAAGAAGGAATTAAAGATGCCGTCAAAAAAGAAGATGATAAAACAGATGAAGCTGGCAAGAGCAGGAATGATGTATCAGCAAACAAGGATGATAATACGGCGCAAGACAGCAAACCTGCTGAATCAGGCACTGATAGTAAGGATAATGCACCTTCACTCGCGTGGAACAAATATGATTTTGTGCCTGGCGACCAGGTTATTTTTGAAGATAACCTCGAGGGCGAGGAAAATGGAGAATTCCCTTCACGTTGGGATCTCGTACGGGGAACAGTTGAGATAGCAAAACTGAATGGAGAAAATGTTATGATGCTGCGGGCAGGAGAACCATCCATTGTTCCATATCTCAAGGACCCCCAAAAGGATTATCTGCCCGATGTGTTCACCATAGAATTAGACCTTTACTATCCGGGGGACGGCACTTTTGATATTTATTTATATGACCGTAAAAATCAGAAATCCGATAGTCATACCGGGTATACTTCTGTTGAGGTCCAGTATAACCAGATGAATATGGGCAGAGGATGGAGCAAAAATCCTACACCGAACCTGAAAAAGGAAAGATGGATGCATATTGCCATTGCCTATACTGATGGAAAGTTAAAAGCCTACATGGATGATACAAGACTCATCAATATACCTCATCTCGATTTCAATCCCTCAGGATTAACCCTATATACCTATCATGCCAGAAATGATAACCGTTACTATGTTAAAAATGTTCGCATTGCGAAAGGCGGAGTAAAATACTATGACAGGGTGATGCAGGATGGCAAAATCATCGTTAACGGGATAAGATTCGACCTTGGCAAATCAACTTTAAAACCTGAATCGATGGGTGCCATAAATGAAATATATACCCTGATGAAAGAAAATCCCGATCTTAAATTCAGCGTTGAGGGTCACACAGATAGCCAGGGAGATGATGCCTTCAACATGAAACTTTCGCAGGAACGGGCAGAAACTGTCATGAACACATTAATAAAACTGGGCATTTCAGCCGACCGCCTTACTGCCAAAGGCTGGGGAGAAAGCAAACCTATAGCCAATAATGCTTCACCTGAAGACATGGCTAATAATCGCAGGGTGGAGTTTGTGAAGATGTGATGCTGAAACTATTCTCAAATGAACAACAGAATAACATTCTCAATTCTGGTTGCTGTGTTATTTGCTTTCCTATGCATTGCGAAAGCACAAGCACAGGAGGATGATTGCAACAAGACAAAAGTGGCAGTTTCTGTTAAAGTTTTGCCCAAAATTTGGAGCCTTCTTGAAAACGATTTTGGTTCGCACCCTCAAAGTGAATGGAATAGTTTCGTAACAAAAATGCTTGTTCAGATTCTTTCGGAATTTGAACCTGGTATCACTTTCTTTCCTTTAGGTGAAGGGAATGGAGATTACCATTATCACTTCCGGGCGGAATTGAACTTAATTCCTGTTGAAGAAAACGAAATTGAAGTAGGAGGCTATTGGATATATGCTACGCTTATCGCTAATGCCAACTGTATCCCAAGTCGCAGTGGGGAGCTTCAGTCAAGCATGACTTATGGTAAAGATCGTATGCTTAATCAGGCTATGAAGAACCTTGTTTCTACTTTTTGGCCGATGGACAGGAATATTGTCCTCTATGAAGAAGACCATCCGTCTCCACCAAGAAAACCTGAGTTGAATATACAGATTGAAAAGGATTTTATTTCTCCCATTAATAAAGAATCCAGGAAAACAATAGTATATGCAAAAGTCTATAACTGTAGAGGAGAATTGGTTTGCGACAAAAAGGGCGATGGTCAGCCTGTGTATTATCAGGATAAAATTGACAGGCTTGATTTAAAAAACATCAAATGTGAAGGAGGGAACATTATCGGAAATTTCATGGTTATCATCACAAATAAAAAATGTGAGAATGAGGGGGAATATAATTTGGAAAAGGGCATGGATGCGGAAAAGAAAACCATCCTTTTCAGAACCTGCCAGCTTGGAGGGCCAATTGTAGAAGAGAAAAAAGAACTCATTATACGCGGGCTTAAGATTGAAGTGAAACCTGACCGCAGGGAAATAGAACCCGATGAACGTACTAAAATTATTATAACATTAAATGAGACCGATCCTGACGGCTCCAGATATCCAGTAGAAGGTAAGGAAATCGAAGTTAAGATATCCGGGCTTGAAAATGGTACAATTAAACCAGAAAACGGGTACACTACAACAAGTGACGGAAAGGTTGTACTTGATTATAAAGCAGGCAGCAATGACAAAAAAGTTACGGTAAACGCCAGTTTTCAACCTGAAGATTACCCGGATAAAGCAGAAGGCAAAGGTTCAGTAATGATAAAAAAACCGGAAGGTGATTTTAATGGAACCATAACTTACAGGCGTGAGGTTCACTGGAAGGATGAATCGACACAACCAATGATGTCAACAATGACATCAGTAAACCTGAATGAGTCGGCTACATTCCAGGTTGCTGCAAAATACCTGAAAACAACAACTGGAGATGATGGTCCGGAAGAGCTCTTCGAGGCATCACCCTTATCCGGCAACTATTCCGTGACAATGAAAAAAGTTGTTACTGTGACCGATGAGAATGGTCATTGGCAAAAAAAAGAGGATACCTGGCAGGGTAACAAAATGTTAGATCCTAAAAGCGGCTCCAATATTTTTCTGACAATAATGCCACAAAATAAGAGCTACAGACTTCAGATTGAATTTCACTTCCCTCCTGTTGAAGGCAATACAGTAATAACCAGCGATGGGGGAGTAAACATGACAAACGAGGCTGAAGGATGGGCAATCAATGCAGGCTTGGAATTTGAGGGCAAAACAGATGGCAACTCTGTCAATGGCAACTGGTCCAAACCCGCACCACCCAAGTTGTTGGTCCTCCCTCAGGCCGGCTTGATGCCAGGCTCTACATGGAACTGGAACTTAAGCAGAAAAAAATGATGCAGGATATTATCGATCAACAAAAAAGAAAACCATCTCCTATGGCAACCATAACTAAAGGCAGCGGAGAAGTTTTGGCAGACTGGAAATCATAAAAAACTTCATAAGATGCAAAAAGTATTTTCAATATTAATTTTGTCGCTCATTGTCCTTGGGCATTCTAACCTTTTTGCCCAGGGAACAGATTGCTGTGACCGGGAAGCAATTTTATTTTGCGAATACAATCATCCATTCATGAGCAATACAGCAAAAGAAAAAATTGAAAAGGAATTTACTGCTTCCGTATTTGAAAAATTATCGGAAGTGTTTAACCATAATTGTTTTCAGGTTATATTGCCAAAACCGCTCGATGCCTCAAATATACCACAAAACGAATATCAGATAGAGGTAAAATTTACACAAGCTACAAATATAACTAAATGGCCTGAAACATTGATAGTTGCCACATTATTTTTCGTGGGAAAACCATACAGGGAACCTGTCTATTACTGGGAAGTTAAAGAGGCTGGAGATAGTCTTACCGTGGATAAAATAAGTTGGCCGTCGTTTCTGGATAAACTGGTAAGCAAGATTAGAAATGGCCCTGAAATAAACGATATTGTTGAAAAGTTTGAGAAACGGCCTGTATCATTTGAAGTTGGATGCGATAAAGAAGAATTTGAGCCGGGAGAAATAGTAAGTATACATTTATTCGATTTTAAAGATAAAAATGGACAGGCATCCCGGGAATTTAACCGAATTGTTGTCCGGGTTTCTTCCGGTGAAATTACTAATGAGACTCCATGTGATCTGGGTCCTGATTACTACGCATTTACCGTAGATCGTAATTTAATAGAGTTAAAATATAAAGTCCCTGAAGATTGTAAAAATCCATCCGTAAAATTTACTATTTATAATTCATGTGATGTATTATCCGAAAATATTTTATGGATGAGTAAAACACAAACAAAGGACCGGTTGAAGGAAAAGGATTTTAGCCTTAATTGTTATGACGCCAAATTAAAGATCTCAGGTAAATACGAAAAAATCATAAAAACTTCAAAAAAAGATACAAAAGATGGATCGGTAAACAATCACAGTTTGAATGAATCACTTGAAGTCTCCGTGTCAATATTCCTGAAGTTTATCCAGGCGGAAGATATGCCAATATTTTACCAAAACTTCAAATATTACAAACCAACAAGTGTAAGCATTACAGGATTTACATATAATTCCGAAGAAAACAGATACATGTCAGGACCAGCATTTGAAACTAATATCAATTTTAATCGGACTGCAAGCAAGCAAAAAATTGATGGAAAAGAATATCTCAGCCAGGTCCCGTGGGTGCTTGTTATTGACAATGAAACGAAGAAAGCAGTAAAACTTATACATGCCGGATATGGTATATCGTATGAAGTTTTGGAATCAGAAATAATGAACAGTGTTAATTATTCCACTAACGTACCGCAAAGAAAATCTGAAACAACTACTAAAACCAGTTCAAAATCATTTTCACTGGGACCTGTTGGAGAGAAAGTCCAGGATCCTACCATAAAAAGGTCAGATACCTGGATTAAGGATTACCTCAAAAAACAGGGAGTTGAAATCCCTGCCGGGGTTCCGGTACCAAAAATATCAAACCAGGCTGACGAACAAGAAATAAATCCCGATATTCTGGTAAAGTTTGGTGATGGAAAAACCAGCTTCGGCGGGGAAGGCAGACGTCCGATAAAAAAAGAACTCGAAGATGGATATGAGGAAGAAAACCTTTATTACAACTGGGAAATGACAGTTAAAAAGGTGAAATAGATAGTTCTAAAGGCTGACCTGATATGATCCGGCAGATTAATACAACCACATCAGCCTTAATCAGTTTTACGAGTTAAATAAATTCCCGCTAAGAACAAATAATATTAAGCTAATGAAAAGTACAATCCGGAACACCGTTATTTTCCTGATGACTTTATTACCTGTGGTAATACAAGGCCAGACCCCCTTCAAAGCTGAAATGCATAATGTAAAAAGCGGTAACAAAACCATTTATCAATTGCAGTCTGATGGCACCAAGTACCGATATGACTTTGAGGAAGATGGAATGAAAGGTATTGTAATAGTAGACCCTGTAAAGGGAAAAACAGCAATACTGATGCCTGATAAAAAATTTGTGCACTATACGGAACTTACATCAGGACTTAGCATGGCGAACGACCCGTTTCAGTCTTTTCTGAATATGCGCAAAAGATTTACAGAAAAAATAATAGGCCCGGAGAAAATTTATGGCTATGAAAGTGAGAAATCAGAGCTCTATGCAGGAGATCAGAAATTATTTACTGCGTGGTACTCTGGAAAACTCAACTTTCTGCTTAAGATGATTAATAACAGTGAGCCTGATACTTATATGGAATTGTCGGACATTAAACCACAGAAAATTGACCCTGCGGTTTTTAAAGTCCCTGAAGACTATACTGTGGTTGATCAACGTATGCGCCCGGTGATACCGGAACCCCCTCCGCCAGATTCCTGGAACACTGTGAAAACCACATTACCGGTTAAGGGTGAATTTAAAAGAGGAGACCTTATCACCTTCAAAGTACCCGAGAATAAAAATTACAAAATAATACTCAAAAATGAGACAGGTGATCCTTCCAAAATCATAAGAATAAGCATGAGAGACGGTAAGGAACTTCCCGATAATGAACAGGGACCGTTAAGATACCGGACCAACCGTCTTTTCGGAGGGGAATCCTCTACAAATACTTATAGCTGGAAAGCAGGAGATGATAAGATAATACAAGTACATGAAGGAAAAATCCACATTGAGGTGGTACCAGAAGAGAGGTGATTACAACTCACAATCGATATCTTTTCTATTAAGAATAATTTAAACCCTAATTCTAACTAATTATGAAAAAAACAATACTCCTTTTTGCAGCAACCCTTCTGCTATTGCCACTATCGGCACAATTCAAGGCTACAATGGCCTTTAATTCAATGGGTAAAGACCATGTATTTAAAGTCTATTCTTCTGACAATGGTTACCGATACGAATTTAATGAAAATGGCCAGGAAGGCATTATTATTGTTAAAAAGGGCTCGCCTGATATTGTCATCCTTATGCCCCAGCAGAAGATGGCAATGAAAGGTTCTGCTGATAGCCCTATGAGTATGGCCAATGATCCACTTGGTGCATACGATAATTACCGTAAAGAGGGTCTGCTGAAAGATGAAGGCGGGGAGATGGTCAACGGAATCATGTGCACACGATCAACTCTCTGGAACCGTGATAATCCTACTCAGAAAATGTTTACAGTCTGGCTGTCATCAAAATACAATTTCCCTATAAAGATGATCAACCATATTGATGGATCGGCCAATTCGGTTATGCTGCTGAAAGATATTGAACCATGGACACCCGATGCAACAAGCTTTGAGATACCTTCAGGATATCAGGTAATGGGAATACCCGGAACCGGGGCTGGTAAATAATCGTCTAAAAACCCACCAGAATGAACTTAAAACCACAAGGAATCAGATCCTATTTGAAAATATTTCTTTGGAATGTTATAATCAGCTTAATTCCACTTGCCGGGTTAAAAGGCCAGATGGTCACTTTCAGCGGCCCCATTGAATATCATCTTGAAGTGATAAAAACAGCCGGTGGCGGCGGAACCGATGGCGGGTACGACTGGAATGTAAGTGTAGATGAAAAACGAATTATCGATGGTTCATTTTTCGTCACTTTTACAGGAGGTGCAACACCCGGTTTTTCGGTATTTAAATTAACGAGCATTGAAGAAAACTTCAACTATATTAATACAGTTAATAATGAAGGCAACGAACAAAAAACTTCGCAAGCGTGCTACGACGACCGGCTGGTTTTTATAAAGAACGCAACTCCGGGCGATTCACGTACGCAACGAACCGGCGTAAATACTACCCATGTAAATCCTGAAAAACCTGTAATTGAAGGTGGGCAAATGATGTTTAGGGGAGACAAATACACCTTTATGTTAATGGGGAAAATGAAAGTAACTACAAACATGGAAACTTACAATGAAGAAACATTTGCGTGTTTGGATACAGTTATTCCGCCAAAAACGATTTCAAATTCAACAACACTTGATTTTCCCATTGTAATTTCCGGGGAAAAAACGATGGAAACACAGAATGTTCTGGAAGGTGTTTATGTGAAGGAAAATGAAACCAGCAGCGACTGCAATAAATGTTTGGGAGTATTGGGACGAATGGTACACGGAGATGTAGATTGTTCCTACATTTCAAAAATTACAACATCGTGGACTTTAGTGAAACGAAATAAAGAATGCGACGCGAGTATTACTTATCTGAAAGGCGATGTAAAAATTAACGGTGTTTCTGCAAAAGAAGGAGTTGTAAAAATCGGTGCCGGTGATGTAATTGTAACAGGAGAAAAATCAAGGATTGCAATTAGCTTGCATAATGGCACCGAAGAATACCGGTTAGGTTCTAAATCGAAACTTCAGCTTTCCAATCCTTGCACGCCAATCACCATTAATCCCTCTGGGAAAGGACAGGCAGTATTAAACCTGTTGAAGGGGAAATTTTTTGCGCGACGTAATCCTGGCTCTTATAGCCGAAAAGATTTCGATAGTGATGCAGAATGGCAACGTTTTCAAAGTGAAAACGTTTGTTATTTCCGATATGGCGGTGCAGGCGTAAGAGGGTGGAAAGTAAAAGCCCCGACAGTTTATTATGCCTCCATTGATCCAAAAATGTTTTATAGTATTCCCCCACCTTCCGACCCTGAGAAAGAAGAATTGATACCCGATTACAGCACCATCCCAAACGATGCAGATGCTTTTTATATACATTGTGAAGATGGCGAAGTAAAAGATTTTACCGTTGTAAAAGGATCGCTAAAAATTGAAGACATTTTGCAAATCCAAAGTAAAATCGTTAGCGAAGGAACCTCAACGAATAAATGGGACGATGGGACAACGATGACCGGGATAGTGATACTTACAAAATAAACTGAAATAAGAATGAGCACATGAACAACCGGCAACGCCAATCCGATAACTCTGGGGATCATATTCGCAGTTGTCAGGGGAGGTATCTTTTTTTTAGCAGGACTCATTTCCCTCTACCAGGGTCTGAAGGCCAAGAGACATGCCGCTGAGGCAAAAAACGCATCGATATGATCAAAATAAGTAAACAATAAAACTTAATCCAATGACAAATCAAGGAAGCACCAGAAGACTCGTGAAAGTCGTAGCTATACTGACCGGACTGTTACTGACAGCAAATCTTCATGCACAGGTAGCCCCGGAGAGTGATCCTCTCTACAATGCAACCATACGTGCAGACATCGAAGCCGCGAAAAAGGCCCTGGCTGAAGGCGCCGATATCAACAGGCAGAGCGATAACGGATATACGGCGCTGATGTGGGCGTCTACATACAGTAACAGGGCTCCCTATGCTGAAGTGGCAAAATTCCTGATCAATGCAGGTGCCGATGTGAACATCCGTGCCAATGATGGCACTACAGCAATTCTTGATGCAGCTGAAAATTCTAAAGAAATAACCCTTATGCTCGTGAAGAAGGGTGCGGATATCACTACCCGTAGAGATGATGGCAGAGGGATATTCACAAGCTGCATTTTTGGCATCCTTATGGGAGTTACTGACATTGAACTGGCAGAATTCATGCTCTCAAAGGGTGCGGATGTTAATGAAGCAGCCACCTCCGGAGATGTAGAGGGCTGGACAGCAATTCATTATGCCGCCAGTAACGGTAATGAGAAACTGATCAAGTTTCTTATAAAAAACGGTGCAGACCTAAAAGCAAAAACAGCTGACGGTAAGACGCCCCTTTCACTTGTCGGGTCAAAGCATCCGGAAATCATCGAAATACTGAAAGCCGCCGGTGCTAAATAATCTTGTGAACATTTTGACTAATTAAATCTATGGATTTGAACTACAAACCTCTTATTAAAATAATTCTGCTTCTATGCTGTATAATAGAAACAGCTTGTACAAAAGAGACAGCGAAAACAGTTGAAGCATCTTCCGGGTATCTTAAAGTTGAATTTTCATGCACATATCCGGTATGGTCTGTACAAAGCGTAATGAATGTTGATGTTAATCCGGATGGAAACATCCAAATAGGTACCGGAACCCTCCAATACTCCGGGGAAGTAGAAACAGATGAAAGCAAATATACCCGAAGTGGAATGTGGCAACTCTTTCCAGTGGGAGTTGTAGAAAATGACGTGAATGAGACTTATGTTGTTATTAATCCTGAAATTTCAGTAGATTATGATATAACACGGCTATATATTAATGGAGCACTATTTTTGGAAGCACCCTTCTCGGGAGCAATAGATGATTCACCTGTGACCTTCAGCTACAATGAAGCAACAACTAACTCCGGAGGATCAATAGAAGGAGTAAGCGATGCTGGAGGTTCTATAATCTGGACTCTGAGATTAATCCCTTCAACAACAGTCTGCGAATGGATGGCAGATAACCCGTTCGTAGGAACCTGGGAATACAATGACAATCAAATTACTTCAACACTGGTTTTCAGCAAAGACATGAAAGCCATTACCACTGTTGTAACTGATGATGGACATACAGAAATCACCGATACAAATAATTACACATATAGCTATACAGCTACAACACTTACATTAAAAAAAACAGGTGAAGCGGATTATATAACTGATTACTATATTAATGGAATCTCTCTGACTTTATCATTGAACTGGAGAGTTCCATGGACCTATACAAAAGTGAACTAACACGATATTAAATAATCAAATAAAACCTTTAATCCATGATAAACAAACAAATAGTAAAGATATTTTTCCTTTTTGCCATAATCGTATCATTTAATTTCTATAGTTGTAAAAAGGAACCAGATCCTCTCGCATTGACTACAGTCAGTGCATCTGCAATCACCTATTCAACAGCGATTTCGGGTGGGAATATTACAAGTGACGGAGGGTCGGCGATAACTTCAAGGGGGGTCTGCTGGAGCATATCCCAGGGCCCTACAACTTCTGACAGTAAAACAGAAGACGGATCAGGCACCGGAACCTTCTCAAGTACCCTGACGGATTTGACTCCTGAAACTTCCTATTATGTACGTGCCTATGCAACCAATAGTGAAGGAACAAATTATGGAGATGAGGTCTCATTCACTACAGGGCAACTTACAGATATTAACGGAAATGTTTACAATACTGTTACTATAGGCACCCAGGTATGGATGAAAGAGAACCTGAAAGCCACTAAATATAATGATGGAGCTGATATACCATATGTGACAGACAATAATACCTGGTTCCAAACCAACGATCCCGGATACACATGGTATAATAACGATGAAGCCACCTATGGAGGAATATATGGGGCTATGTACAACTGGTATACAGTTAACACCGGGAAACTTTGTCCCGGTGGCTGGCATGTACCAACCGATGCGGAATGGACAATCCTGACTGATTTCCTGGGAGGTGAAGAGATAGCCGGTGGCAAGCTTAAGGAAGCAGGCACCGAACACTGGGGTAGTCCCAACACTGAGGCCACAAATGAATCTGGTTTTACAGCATTGCCTGGCGGTTACCTAAATAATGGTGGAAATTTCTATAGTATTGGTTTTAGAGGCGACTGGTGGACTTCAACCATGAAAGACAATGTGTACGTCTGGAGACGTACTTTGCAATTAAATTCAGGCAATATAAGCAGATATGATAACAATAAGAATTTTGGGCTTTCTGTGCGTTGCATAAAAGACTTGTAGATTTTAAACATAAACAATAAAAATAACTAAAAAATATACCATGAGAATCGGTCATACCCGAAACAAAAAACCCGGTAATGCCAATCCAATTACCCTGGGGATAATATTCGCTCTTGCCGGCGGAGCAGTCTTTTTCCTTTTTGCTCTGCCTCCACTGCAATATTCAAATACATCTAAGAGCTGGCCTACAGTGCCGGGGACTATTACTAAATCTGAGATCGATACTTGGAGAAGTGACAGTAAAACCCATTATCAGCCTGATATAGTATATGCTTACAGTGTTGATGGCAAAAAGTACACCTCGTCAAAGATAACTGTGGGCGACCCTCCCCTTGACAACAATGTCACTCCGGCCAAACGTCTCCAGGCAGAATATCCTGTCGGGAAAGAGGTCGTTGTTTATTATGATCCCGAATTACCTGGATCGGCAGCCCTGAAGCCTGGCACTAAAACCGGAGACTATTTATTGGCAGGAATTGCCGGGATCTTTTTTTTCGCTGGACTACTGGCAATATACCAGGGTGTGAAGGGTAAGAGACATGCTGCTGAGAGAGCAGCTCAGATATAAAAGTTAAGTTGAAGATGCTTAACCCTTAGAAATTATTAAGAAAGAAAGATGAAAGGCATATTCAAAGGTGCCTGTACTTAAGAATCATTAGCAACCAAAATTTTATAACCTATGAAGAATATTCTATTAATCCTGGCAGCACTTCTGCTTCTGGATAATACTCCAGTAAAAAGCCAAGAAGTAACCCTTAAACCCTACGGAATCAAATCAGGGATCATTGAATACTCATATTCCGGTGATAAAGTTGGAAAAGGGACACTCTATTTTGACGATTATGGCCTTAAGAGTGCCATGTATACCGATGCTGTCGAACATGGTGAAAAAACAAAAGGATGGGTGGTTACATCCGGTGATTACCAGTATATGTGGGATCCTGAAAGAAGCACCGAAGGAATGAAACTTAAAAATCCGATCATTGATTGGATTGCATCTGCCTCACAAGGAGATATCGAGTCTTTCACCGAATCCATATACGAAAAAATGGGTATGACTAAAAACGGAACCGAGACTTTGGAAGGGAAAGAGTGTAAAATGTTTCAGGGCAAAATGGGGAAGGTCCTTATATGGGACGGTCTGCTCATGCTGCTTGATATTAAAATGGGGCCCTATGTCTCCCATCAAGAGGCCACTTCAATAAAAACGAATATTCCGGTTGAGACAAAATATTTTATCATACCTAAGAATATAAAGTTCTCAGAGATGCCTGGATTTTAATTTTTAAAACTATTTAAATCGAAAATCATGAAAAAGCCTTTATTGATCTCAATTTTTTTCAGTGCTTTATTATTCCTTGTTTTTAAAACAGACTATCTTCTTGCCCAGGAAGTGACTGTCCCTGATTATTCATATGGGACGGTTTATTCTGAATATGGATCAGTTACTCAATCAGGAGTTGTTGATCCCGGGCCTTACGGTGGTTATTCAACCGGAGAGGATGAAAGACCGTCAGGTATTTTTTTAGCCCATGGGTACAGATGGTGGGGCTATCCTTCGTATATCCTGTTAATGTGTGGTGATTTTCCTGCATTTAATTTCCCAGGATTTCATGGTGTTTGGGATATGTCAGCATTAGGATGCGGGAATCCTCCAATTGGTTTCAAAGCCTCATGGGGTGGAGTAATATCAGATCCTTCCAGCAAGACAATATGGTGTCTTTCGGGGGCTGTTAACCAGAATGGTCCTACTGCTCCTTATTGTATCCCCAATCCTTTTGGTTCAGGTCAAATATGCTACCCTGCTCCTTCAACATGGGGATATGGCTCATCATATGGTTATTTGCGTAAAGTAGTGGTTGTCCAGTCAACGGGGTCACTGCAAACAGGTGATCCTGTGGAGATTAAGGCAAGCCTTACTTCCCAGGGAACATACGATGGAGATGGGACAATTTCAGACATGGGTGTTCTTTTTTTGAATCACTTATCAGAAACCCCATGGTTCCAGCTTGGGCTGAACAGAGAATATCTGCGCTGGGGGGATGTACAGGATATGTTAGGAACCCCGGCAATTTTAGACAATATGCTGGCAACACTAATTGTTGATTTAAATAATACACAAGAGACAACATTAACTGTTGCTGTCGGTGATATCCTTAATGTGGAAGTGGTGTTTAATAATTCAGTCCAGCAAGACAACTCCCAGGGCTCAGAAGCAGAGGGATGGTCCGGACAAAGTCCATCTGTTATATTTGGTAACATTAATTACGCAAGAACTGATTCCATCAGAAATATTATTAAGAAAAATGGAAACAGCCTTACATACGATTTAATCAGCCTGACACCTGGTGCAATACTTGAATCTTTAACTTCAGCCGGTCCAAATGCTGACGAAGATAAGGACGGGATAAGCGATGCCAGGGAAAAAGGAGCGGATGGAAATAACAGCATCTTTGACGGCAACGGCGATGCAATACCGGACTGGGAACAATCCAATGTTGCTTCTTTTCTTACTTATGACTGGCAGAATTATGTTACACTCGTAGTCCCATCAGGAAAAGTATTATCACAACTTATCGTAACAGATAATCCTTCTCCTTCTGATACACCGGAGGACGCTGAATTTCCATTTGGGTTTTTCGATTTTTCAATTGATGGTTTCACTCCGGGAGAAGCAGTAAGTGTTACTCTCATTTTGCACGATGCATCCACCATAAGCAAATATTACAAATACGGACTGACACCTGATATACTTACTCCGCACTGGTATGAATTTACGTATGATGGTCAGACCGGTGCAGAAATTAACGGGAATGTAATCACTTTACATTTCGTAGACGGACTTCGCGGAGATGAAGACATAACAGTAAATGGTTCAATTAAAGAGCCGGGGGGTCCTGTGATATCGGGGACTACCGGGTTCCCGTCATTAAATGAAACGCGAAGCGGAATAATAGTCTATCCTAATCCGGCAACTGATTATATCAAAATGCAATTAAACAATATAGTACCATCAAATAATTACATTCTCAGGATAAATTCGATTGCCGGGAAAATCATTTTGGAAAAATCAATTGATGTAAAAGATCCAAATCAGGAACTTGTTATCCCGGTTGATTATTTACCGGGGGGTACATACCTGATTACGTTATCCGTAAACAATTTCAACTATAAATCAAAATTTATTAAACTGAAATAGAAGAATAATTCATTGTGACATATCAACGCTAAATGCAGGAAAGAAAAAATTAGATCAATTATTTCCCAGCCATAAAGTGCATCTTAAGAAACTTAAGAAATATAAACCGGTTCAGCTGCCACAGCTGCAAGGAATTCTCCTTTAGGGTCTGACCAGTAATCAGTATCGCCTGTTTGCAGCAGGAGTGGCCTCAATGCCATAAGGGCTACAAGGAGGTTTGCCAGGCATGCGCCCGAACTGTGGTAATCTTCAAACAATTTAACTATTTCAGGCCTTCTTTTATTTGTCTATGTTTTTGCATCCTTAACTGTCTGGCTATTTAAAAGTGCCAGGGCGTCAGATAAAGTATAAATACCAACAAGCGCCTCATCATAATTCACAGGTAAAAAATACGATTCAATTTAAACACTTTCTGATTAATATACAGCAATGCATCCCCTTTTAACTTATATTAGCTTTTACTGCTTGTTGAATTGCGTTAAATTATTCTATTTTTATTCTGAATAGATGTCTTTAAATGAATAATGAACAATGGATTAGTTATGTAGTAAAATGATCAGGAGATTCCGAAGTGGAATACCCCGGAAAAAGCTTATCACCAAATACTACTTATT
This sequence comes from uncultured Rikenellaceae bacterium, assembly GCA_964526345.1. Taxonomy (GTDB): domain Bacteria; phylum Bacteroidota; class Bacteroidia; order Bacteroidales; family VadinHA17; genus LD21. Next base: position 139,181 of record CAZGKI010000001.1, on the reverse strand, counting down.
ACTGGAAAGTCAGGATATAGGATATCCGTAAATACAGCATGAAGGCAACATCGTTTACGGGGAAACATATTAATGGTAACAGGGAATGGAGTGTGATTTCATAATACCAGAGTCGGCATCCGGGAAAATATTTTTTAATGGCAAGAACATTTTACCTGAGAATAATGCAATTAAATTAAACACAGGAAAGAATAAAATATATATTTAAAACTTAATAGTAAATTTAAGACTTAAAAAATAATGATATGAAAACACGAGTTCCAATTATTACTTTACTGCTGGCCTCTTTATTATTACTGAATGCCAATGCACAGATAACCACTTTAAATCTTTGGCCTGATGGTATTCCCGGATTAAAACTCAATGACAGCTATGTTGAAAAAGCTACAATAAATGAGGGTAAGCCCACACGTTTTGAAAAAGTTACCGATCCTTCTCTTTATATCTTTCTGCCGCCAAAAGAGACTGCTACAGGAACAGCAGTTCTTATCTGTCCCGGAGGCGGATATACGGCTCTTGCGTTCAGCCATGAGGGATTTGCAATTGCAAAGTGGCTGAACGAACATGGTATTGCAGGGGTAGTTTTGAAATACCGTCTCCCTTCCGACATGATAATGCAGGATAAATCAGTCGGGCCGTTGCAGGATGCACAGGAAGCGCTCAGGGTCATACGCCGTAATGCATCGTCGTGGAACATTGACCCTCGAAAAATCGGGGTAATAGGATTCTCTGCAGGGGGCCATCTGGCTTCTACTCTTTCAACACACTTTGCTGAGAAAGTATATGATGTAAAAGATACAACAAGCGCCCGACCCGATTTTTCAATACTTGTTTATCCCGTAATCACCATGGATGCTTCTTTTACTCACGCAGGATCGAGGAACAATCTTTTAGGCGATAATCCGACTGCTGATGCAGTAAAACACTTTTCAAACGAATTGCAGATAACAAAAAAGACTCCCCCCACATTCATGGTTCATTCTGAAGATGATAAAGCAGTTCCCGTTAAAAACAGCCTGGTTTATTATGAAGCACTGGTAAAAAATAATATACCGTCAGAACTACATATCTTTGAAAAAGGAGGACATGGTTACGGCATGGCCGAAAACATGGGAACACAATCTGCATGGCCTGATTTATGCCTTAGGTGGATGAAGCTACGAGGTTTTTAGCTTTTTTTTATTTGTTTACAGAGCTTAAATATCCCTCCTTAACTAAATATTTTATAAAAAATGTTAAAACAACTTCCTGCTTTTCTAATTAAAGGATAAACATATAACCATATATATTTTCTTAGTAATTTTGCCGGTTGATTTTTTTTGAAGTGAAAGTAAAGGTTTATTAAATTCTGAGGATACCAAATGAAAAAAATACTTATTATTTCCGGTATTGTTGTTGCAATTATTGCATTGATTGTCTTCAACAAAATGATCTCCAAGAAAGAAGTAACTAATATTTATGCAGAAGTAAAGAAAGGGACTTTCGAAATAACAGTAACAAACGCAGGTGAGCTCATGGCTGAACAGTCTTTGGATATAATGGGTCCGGAACTTGGGCGAAGCTCCGATGAGAATAATAACCACGGAAGAAACCAGGGTCGTGGCGGCAGAGGCGGAGGTATGCAGGGCGGGGGCAGGATGGGCGGCAGCGATATGCGTGCAATGGATTTTAAGATCCAGGATATTGTACCAGAGGGCACAATAGTTAAAAAGGGTGATTATATTGCCCAGCTTGACCGGACAAATTACGCAAACACTCTTAAGGATGAACTTGAAAACCTTACTACCGCTCAGAACGATGCAAAAATGAAAATACTTGATACTGCAATGACACTTACAAGCCTGAGAGATGGTATCAAGAACCAGAGATATCAGGTAGAAGAAGCCGGAATCACCCTTGATCAGGCAAAATTTGAGCCTCCTGCAACAATACGCCAGGCTGAATTAAACTTAAATAAGGAAAAAAGGGCTCTGGAACAATTACAAAAAAGTTATACTCTTAGAAGAAAACAAACTATTATGGAAATAAATAATCAAAAACAACAACTGGAGAGAGAGGAAAAACTTGTAAAAGATCTGCAGGAATTTCTGTCAGGATTTACTATAAAGGCCCCATCTGACGGAATGGTTATTTATAAAAAGGACAGGAACGGAACTAAAAGAAAAGCTGGTTCTTCTATTAATGCTTTTGACCGTACAGTGGCAACACTTCCCGATCTTTCTACATTGATATCCAAAATGTATGTTAATGAAATCGATGTAAGCAAAATTAAACCAGGACAACATGTTAATATAACAGTTGATGCCTTCCCTCAGAAGGCGTATACCGGAAGTGTCACGTCGGTCGCCAATATAGGCGAACAGTTGCCAAATTCAGATGCAAAGATGTTTGAAGTTCTGATAAAAATCGACAATTTGGATCCGGAACTCAGACCTGCAATGACTACCTGGAATAAGATTGTTTTAAAGACCATTGATAATGCTTTATATATTCCCCTGGAATGCGTCCGGGCAGGAGCAGACAGTATCCCGTTTGTATATAAAAAGAATAAAACCAGGCAGATTGTCAGACTTGGAGAACAGAACGACAAAAATGTAGTTGTAGAAGAGGGTCTTGATCCTGGTACTTCTGTTTATTTAATTACGCCGGAAGAACCAGGGTCATTTAAGCTTGTCGGACAAAACCTTATTCCTTCCATAAAACATAGCAGATAGAAATTTGTAATACGAGACGCTCAATATAGAACAATTAGAGACCCTCAAATTGAGCGTCTCTAATTGTTGTTGACCCACCAGGGTTCGAACCTGGACTCTGCGGAACCAAAATCCGATGTGTTGCCAATTACACCATGGGTCAGTTAGATATTAAATGACACTGCAAAACTAAAAAAAAATTGATTAAGAATAATATAGAAGTATAAGCAGCTGTGGAGAATTGCTATTTCATTCACTTATTGTTAAGAAAATCCTGATAAACATTGTCATTCATCTCTTCCACTTCCACAATTGTAAATTTACAATCGACAAGCGAGCGGAGAATATATCCCAGCTCACACATATCATCATCACCATTCTCATAATACCATTTAACCTCTGCATTGACCGGCATATTATTCATTTCAGCCATTTCTTTTAAAAGCAGATACAGCCATTTTGTTGATCCTGTATTAATATATTCGAAACCCAGGTCTATTTTTGTCTTTCCGGTCCATTCCTTAGAAAAGGCAGATACCCACTTAATAGGAGTTTCAAAAAAAATAGAAGGATTATCAATGATAGCTCTGCCCATAACAAAAATTCTGCCCGGTTCAAATACAATCCATGGAGAACGCTTGGTCGGTTCAATATTTAACTTTTCAGGATACATTATACAATCCCTCTAATACTAAAACATTTCAAAAATTAACGTGTCCTATTAAAATTATACCTTATTGATTTAGTGTGCCTTTGCGCTTTTGTGTCCCCTCCCGACTGAACAACGAGTTAAAAAATATTTAATAAATACTAATCCTGACTGACGATTTTGCCAGCAATACGTAAAATTAAATAAAGCGGGTTATTATCCAAATATTATTTGGTGACATTCTGATTAAAAAGAGTAGGTTCCGGTTCTTCCCACAATGTAGGATGCTCATCCTCAAATCTTTTCAGAATAGCTCTCATTATTGTCTCTCTGAAGAATTCAGATTTATTTCTGACCCGGTAACGACTGCAGTAGATTCCCAGGGCTCTCATTTCCTTGTTGTTCAGCATCACAGAAAACCTGTTTGTCCGTTTTAACCTTCCTTCCTTATATGCTGAATGTCTCACAAATAGTGGCTTTCTGATATACAGGCTAAAATATAAAAACCCGTTATATCTGAGAACTTTAAAAAGAACAGTTTTTTAACAAAATTAACTGAACAGCCTTTAATGGGCTGATCTACAGAATATTATGATATTAACAACTTTCTTTTAGTACCCTAACAACGATTTACAGCATTCAGATCCTCGAAAGCCTCTTTCAGTCTTGCAATAAATGATTCTTCGCCTTTTCTGAGCCATACCCTTGGATCGTAATATTTTTTATTTGGCACATCTTCTCCCTCCGGATTGCCAATCTGCCCCTGCAGATAACCCTGTTTTTCCTTCTGGTATCTGTTTACTCCATCCCAGAATGCCCACTGCATATCTGTATCAAGGTTCATTTTTATGGCTCCGTACTGAATGGCTTCAGTAATGAGATGCTTTTCTGAACCTGAGCCGCCATGAAATACAAAATTGACAGGATGAGGACCCGTACCGAATTTTTTCATGATATAATCCTGAGAATTTTTTAAAATTATCGGTTTAAGCTCAACATTACCAGGTTTATAAACACCATGAACATTGCCAAAAGAGGCGGCAATGGTGAACATATTGCTGATCTTTGAAAGTTCTTCATATGCATAAGCAACATCTTCAGGCTGGGTGTAAAGTTTTGAGCTGTGTATCCCTGAATGGTCAATCCCGTCTTCTTCTCCGCCGGTTACTCCAAGCTCTATCTCAAGAGTCATTCCAATCTTGCTCATGCGCTCAAGGTATTTCTTACAGGTATCAATATTATCTTTGATCGACTCTACAGACAGATCAATCATATGAGAACTGAAAAGCGGTTTTCCGTTAGCTTCATAAAAATCTTCACCTGCGTCAAGCAAAGCGTCAATCCAGGGTAAAAGCTTGCGTGCAGCATGATCAGTATGTAAAATTACTGGTATCCCATAATATTCAGCTACATTGTGAACGTGCATAGCCCCGGATATGCCTCCGGCTATCGCGCCCAGCTGATTTTCCTTTGGCAATCCCTGACCACCGAAAAAATGAGCCCCGCCATTTGAAAACTGTACTATTACTGGTGAATTAACTGCTTTTGCCGTTTCCAAAACAGCATTAACAGTATTGGTTCCAACGACATTTACTGCCGGAATAGCAAAATCATTTTTATTTGCATAATCAAATAATGCCTTTAAATCATTACCGGAAATAACACCCGGTTCGAGTTTTAATCCCTTGTTAGCCATATAATTAAATATTAATAATAAAATCCGCGTTTTTACCGGACAAAGATAATCAAATTTAGAACCTCCGTTAAAATATCTTTAACTGATCTCAAATTAACTCTTTTAAAAAAAATATCTATTCTGAGAAAGATATTATTTATCTTCGTGGCTCATTAGAAATATTGCTGAATTAGCCGTAGAACAAATGCAACATTAGAAACTATTTATCGTATTTGTAAATGCATGATCGTGTAAAATCAAATATATGCCAATGAAAAACAATTTCTTATTCTTAACGGCCTTCCTGGTGCTATCTGCCGGAAATGTTTTTTCCCAGCAGAAAGAATGGTCGCTTGAGGAGTGCATTAAATATGCTATCGATAATAATATTCAGATTAAACAGCAGGAGCTCCAGACAAAATATCAGAAAAATGCTCTTGAGTTATCCAAATTAAAATTGCTGCCATCGCTTAACGGACAGGCTACTCACAATTATTCATTTGGGCGGGCTCTTGACCAGAGTACTTATCAGTACACTGACCACCAGACAGTGCAGTCAAATTATTTTTATTTAGGAGGGAGCATGAACCTCTTCAGCGGACTGCAGAATTTAAATACGATAAAAATGAATCAATATACTCTGCTGTCTAATGATGAAGATCTCAAAAACACTATTGATAATGTTTCTCTGAATGTTGCATTATACTATCTGCAGATTCTTCTTAACAAAGAACTGGTATCGGCTACTGAAAATCAACTATCAATTACATTGCAGCAGATAGATAAAACAAAAAAGATGGTTGATGCAGGAAGTGTTGCACGGGGGAACCTGCTTCAAATTGAATCACAGGCAGCACAGGAAGAACTTCAGCTGATAAATATGAAAAATCAGCTTGATATTTCTGTCCTTAACCTCACACAGATCCTGGAATTAAAAACACCGGAAGGATTTGAGATTATTGTTCCTTCTATAAGCGTTGATACAAACTCGTTTATTTCTGGAAATGTGGATGATATATATAATATTTCAGAACAGGTCAGACCTGAAATAAAAAGTGCAGAATTTAAGCTTAAGGCAAGCCAGTATGATCTTAAAGTCGCAATTGGCGGCAGAAGTCCTCGGCTGACTATGAACCATTCATGGAGTACTCAATATTCAAACATCAGAAAACAAGTGGTTGGTATAGACCCTGTTACCGGACCAATTTACGGAAAATACAATTTTGTTGATCAGTTCAGTGACAATATAAACTATGGATTAGGTGTTTCTATGAATATTCCGATCCTTAATGGCTGGCAGGTAAATAAGAATATCAGCAATTCACGTATAAGCATAGAAAATTCAGAGTACACTCTTGATGCCACAAAAAAACAACTTTATAAAAATATCCAACAAGCTTATGCCGATGCTGTTGCATCTCTTAAAAAATTCACTGCAAGTAAAAAAGCAGTTGTTTCTATGGAAGAATCATTCCGTTATACTGAGCAGAAATTCAATGTAGGAATGGTCACTCCTGTCGATTATAACGCTGCGAAAACTCAGCTGCTTAACGCTCAGTCTGATATGTCGCAGGCTAAATATGAATATATTTTCAAAACAAAAGTCCTTGATTTCTACAAAGGATTACAACTAACTTTAAACCAGTAAATTAACACCTTAAGCATAGACCTATGAAAAGCAATAAGATATTAAAAATCCTGATTATAGTAGTCGTTGTACTCCTGATCTTCGCAGTTATCGGAAAGAAAGCCGGCTGGTTCGGTAAAGCTGTTACAGTAAAGGTAGCCATTGAATATTCCCAGAAACGAAACATTACCGAAGTAATTACTGCCAATGGAAAAATACAGCCTGAAAAAGAGGTAAAAATAACTCCTGACGTTTCAGGAGAGATAATTGAACTTACCGTAAAGGAGGGCGATCCTGTTGTAAAAGGAGAGCTCCTTCTCAGAATCAAGCCTGATATCTATATTTCACAAAGAGACAGGACGCTTGCTGCTTTAAGTTCTGCAAATGCACGTCTGGCGCAAGCCCAGGCTCAGTTTACGCAGGCCGGATTATCCTATACAAGAACAAAGCAGCTTTACCAGGAACAGACGATATCCAAATCAGATTTCGAACAGGCCGAAGCTTCTTACAATGTTGCAAAATCTGAGGTTGATGCTGCAAAATTTTCAGTTGTAAGTGCAGAGGCTTCAGTAAAAGAGGCCAGTGAAAATCTTGTTAAAACTTCTATTTATGCTCCCATGACGGGAACAGTATCAATGCTTCTTGTCGAACTCGGAGAAAGAGTTGCAGGAACCAACATGATGGCTGGTACCGATATAATGCGAATTGCTGATCTTTCGAGAATGGAAGCGCAGGTGGAAGTCAATGAAAACGACATTGTAAGAGCAAAACTTGGCGATACTGCAATTATAGAAGTCGATGCATATCTCGATCAGAAATTCAAAGGCGTGGTGACAGAAATAGCCAATTCTGCAAAAACAACCGGCGTTTCAGCAGATCAAATTACAAATTTTGATGTTAAGATATTCATCCTGCCTGAGTCATATAAAAATCTGACTACTAACGGAGAGAGTCCATTCAGACCTGGCATGTCAACCACTGTTGATATTCAAACTGTTTCAAAGCAAGGAATCATCGCTGTTCCTATCCAGGCAGTTACTACCCGTACCGATACAACAAAAAGCGCTTCCTCCGTTTCTGATGAGGATATAAGAACGCTTGTCTTTGTAACAGACGGGAAATATGCACTCGCAAAGGATGTAAAGACCGGGATCCAGGATAATAATTATATAGAGATCGTATCCGGTATTAAAGATAGTGTAAAGGTTATCTCTTTCCCGTTCAGTGCAATAAGTAAGAAATTATCCGACAGTACCCTGATCGAAATTGTTAAGAAAGAAGATCTTTTTAAAGTAAAATAGGTTGCTGCGATTTCCTGAACCAAAATGATATTATGCCTTGAAACAGCTACCGCTCTCTGTTCTGTTGCACTTTGCAATAACAACGGATTAGTGTCCTTGAGAGAAAACAATAAAGGCAAATCACACGCCTCATTACTCACTCTCTTTATTGTTGATCTGCTTAAAGAAGCCGGTTTAAAAGCCGGTGATCTTGAAGCCGTAGCTGTAAGCAAAGGCCCCGGATCATACACGGGATTAAGGATAGGAGTCTCCGTAGCCAAAGGAATAGCATATGCTGCCTCATTGCCCCTGATAGGAATTGACACAACGTTTTCCATGTTCACGGGTTTTTCAGATATTGCTGCGGAAAAATATGAGATAATGGCGACTGACCTCTTTTGCCCGGCACTTGATGCACACAGGATGGAAGTCTATTATTCTGTTTTTGATGTTAACGGAAAACCCTTGAAAAATATCAGAGCGGAAATAATCGATAAGGATTCGTTTTCAGACCTGTCGGCATCTTCCAGGGTCTATTTTTTTGGCGATGGTGCGTTAAAATTCAAAGAGGTGATCAGGCGTGAAAATATTGTTTTTGATGATGACTTCAGGATCTCTGCTTCATTTATGCACAAACCTGCATATAAAGCACTTAATGAACATAATTTTGAAGATGTCGCTTACTTTGAACCATTTTATCTAAAAGATTTTTTAACTTCAAAACCGGTTAAAAATGTTTTAGGAAAATAACCGGCATGTAAATTGCCTGTTATTTCAGGAATGTTATGAGAAGACTCTTGCTTATATCTGTTTTTCTTTATCTGGTTGTTCTTAATTCATCAGGTCAGGTTGCCTCATACCAGCCAGGTGAAAAAGTTAATTATATAATTCATTATGGTTTGATAACCGGGGGAATCGCATCGCTTGAACTAAAAACAGATACATTCGCCGGACAGGAAGTCTGGCATTCTGCGATTACTGCGAGGACAACGGGGCTTGCAGATGCCATTTTTAAGGTAAAAGATATCTATGAAAGCTTCATTAACCCAAAAACTGAACTTCCCGTAAAATCGATAAGAAATATCAGCGAAGGCAGGTACCGCAGGTATAATGTAGTTCTCTTCGATCATAGTACACGACAGGATTCTGCGATATTAACAAGCGACCTCACCGGAGTACACATAACACCAAGCAGGATACATGATATCCTCTCCTGCTTCTACTGGTTCCGTAATCATGTTATGCCCAATATTGACACTATGAAAAAGGGTGATATGATTACCATAACTACATGGTTTACTGATGAATTGTATCCGATAAGAATGAAGTATATAGGGCTGGAAGAGATCAGGACAAGAGCAGGAAAGATCAAATGCTATAAATTCAATCCGGTTACCGAAACTGGGCGGCTTTTTAAAACTGAGGAGGATGTATCTTTCTGGTTTTCGGCCGATAAAAATTTTTTACCAGTTAAAATACGATTTGATATCTTTGTAGGTGCATTTATGGTAGATATGGTAAGCTATGAAGGACTGGCTTATCCTCTCGACATAAAGGTTAAATAACTAATTTCGAAAAGAATAACTATAACATTTATGGCAAGTACTGCAGATTTCAGGAATGGACTGGTCATCGAGTTCAATAATGACCTTTATACAATCGTTCAGTTTCAACATGTCAAGCCGGGGAAAGGACCGGCATTTGTGAGAACCAAACTTAAAAACATCACATCGGGCAGGGTTATCGACAATACTTTCTCATCAGGCACAAAAGTCAACATCGCCAGAGTGGAAAGACGTCCCTATCAGTATCTTTACAAAGACGATGTCGGATATTACTTTATGCATCTCGAGACTTTCGAACAAATACATGTTGAAGGGCATGTGATCGATTATCCGGAATTTTTACTGGATGGACAAAACGTTGAGGTTGTGGTACATGCCGATACAGAGAACATCCTGTCAGTGGAATTGCCTCAGTTCGTTGTAATGGAAGTCGTATATTCAGAACCCGGACTAAGAGGCGACACTGCAACAAATACTCTGAAACAGGCAAAAATTCAAACCGGCAGTACAGTTATGGTTCCGCTATTTGTTAATACCGGCGATAAAATTAAAATAGATACCCGCGACAGGTCATATGTGGAACGGGTAAAAAGTTAATTAAACAATGGAAGAAAAAAAGGCCGGCAGCAACAGATTAAAAATGTCAAAGTTCAAGCTTGATTCTCTGCTTGATATTACTTTATCTATAAATGCAAATCTGCCAACTGAGGTCCTCCTTTCAAAATATGAATCAATCCTCAGGAACAATCTGGGTATTGGAAAGATCCTTATTTTCAAACATTCGGTAACATGGGAGTGCCTGGTTAATGCAGGGTTTCCGGCATATTTTGAATCAATAGATGTTGAATCGCGTCTGCTTGATTTTGAGGATATTACCTATGTGTCACCTGACATGGGTTTCGAGGGCGTCGATATTATTGTTCCGGTTTTCAATAATAATGAACATCTGGCTTTCCTTTTCATTGGTGATATCGAAGAAGAAGGAGAAGGAATGAGTCCTGTCATCAAGCATCTTAATTTTATCCAGACCATCTCCAGCATAATAATTGTTGCAATAGAAAACATAAGGCTTCACAAGGAAAGCCTCAGGCAGGAAGCCCTTAAAAAGGAACTCGAGCTGGCTGCAAGGATGCAAAAGATGCTTATCCCGGATACACGTCATATGCCTCAGAATCCCTTTATGATAGTAAATGGATTTTATTACCCTCATTATGAAGTGGGAGGCGATTACTACGACTGCTTGAAATTGTCTGAGACAATAACCGGTTTTTGCATTGCTGATGTTTCAGGGAAAGGGATCTCTGCTGCTATCCTTATGTCGAATTTCCAGGCCAGTTTAAGAGCACTTCTTACTGCCAAAACTGATCTTGAGACTCTTATCCACAAATTAAATAGTATAGTGGTTTCAAACGCTGCCGGAGAGAAATTTATTACCTTCTTTATTGCACGATACGATCACAAAAGAAAAATTCTTGAATTTATTAATGCAGCTCATAATCCTCCGGTTCTTTACAAAACAGAAACCGGCGATGTAGTTCATTTAAATCCCTCATGCATAGGTATAGGCATGCTTGACGAGATACCTCAGGTTAAAAAAACGACAATAAAAATAAAAGGTTACAATAAAATAGTCTGCTATACCGACGGTCTTTCAGAATTAAAGGGAAAAGACGGGAAAGATATCGGGACAAAGGAGATAATCAGGCATATCTCAAATAAAGAGCCTGTGGAACAAAATATTCAGTCTTTGATAAAGCATCTCGGAATCCCGGATACCAACCCATACCTTTTTGATGATGTGTCAATTATTTCGGCCGATCTCAGGTAATGATCAAATAAATCTTATCAGGTAATAATTCTTTTTCCCCTTCTGAACAAGAAGATATTTCCCGTTTAAAAGCAGTTCAGCTTTAATAGCCATTTCAGGGTTATCAACTTTATTTTTGTTCAGGCTTACACCGCCACTCTGAACTAATCTTCTAAGGTCTCCCTTTGATGGAAAAACTTGTGAATGATCTGTGCAGAGAGAGGTGAATGATACTCCCCCTGATAATGTTTCCTTCCTGACATCAAATGACGGAACACCTTCAAATACAGAGAGGAAAGTGTTTTCGCTCATTTTCCTGAGCGATTCTGTGGTGCCTTTTCCGAAGAGGATAAGGGAAGCCTCAACGGCCGATTCATATTCTTCGCGCGAATGAACCATAATCATAACTTCTTCTGCAAGACGTTTCTGAAGAACTCTCTCATGGGGCGATTTATTTTGCTCAGAGATCAGCGATTCAATCTCTTCATGCCCGATGAGAGTAAAAATCTTAATATATTTTGCTGCATCTTCATCCGAGACATTCAGCCAGAACTGGTAAAAATGATAGGGGGAAGTTTTTTCAGGGTCGAGCCATACATTTCCCGATTCGGTCTTTCCGAATTTTGACCCGTCCGATTTGGTAATCAGCGGACATGTAAGTGCAAATGCTTCACCTTCTGTCTTTCGCCTGATGAGTTCAGTCCCGGTAACAATATTTCCCCACTGGTCTGATCCTCCCATTTGAAGTTTGCATCCATATTTATTAAATAGATGAAGAAAATCTGTACCCTGTACCAGCTGATACGAGAATTCTGTAAATGACATTCCCTCTTTGGCTTCAGAACCCAGCCTCTTTTTCACCGAGTCTTTAGCCATCATATAATTTACTGTGATGTGCTTGCCAATATCCCTGATAAAACCCAGAAAAGAGTACTCTTTCATCCAATCGTAATTGTTAACCATGATAGCCCGGTTTTTTACGTCAGAATGAAAATCAAGAAATTTTGAAAGTTGTTTCTTAATGCTCTCCTGATTACTGCGAAGAGTCTTTTCATCAAGCAGATTTCTCTCTTCTGATCTCCCCGAAGGATCACCAATCATTCCAGTAGCTCCGCCTACAAGAGCTATAGGAACATGTCCGGCGCGCTGAAAATGCACAAGCAGCATAACCTGCACCATGTGGCCTATATGCAGAGAATCAGCTGTGGGATCAAAACCTATATATCCTGTTGTAACTTCCCTGTTAAGCAATTCTTCTGTTCCGGGCATGATGTCGTGTATCATTCCTCTCCATTTCAGTTCTTCAACAAAATTCATATCCACATTTTTAAGAATTGCAAATATAACAAAGCGACTTAAATTAACATATCATCGGGTTCTTTTTTGAACCTGTCGAAGCTCCGGTTGAACCCGCCTTCTCCGATAACCGGGAATATTGCAGGAGCAATATCCGAAATCGGATTATAGAACATCGATTCCTCTATTCTTTCTTTTGGCAGGAAAGGCCTGCGTGCATCTATTGCATTCAGGATCACAAAGAAAACACTCATAATCATTACCGTCTTAAAGAGGCCGAATACAATGCCCAGGATGCGGTTCAGGAAGCCAAGTGCCACAGCGCTTACAATTTTATCTGCCAGTATTCCTACAAAATGTATGATTACTACAATGATCCCAAATGTGATCAGGAAAGAAATTATCCCGACATACTGACCTGACATATCAAACCAGTCATACAGTTTTGCAGCAGTGAAGGAGGAGAATTTTATTGCGCCCCATATTCCGAGAATCAGGGCTGCCAGTGAGGCCACTTCCTTTACAAAACCGTTAATGAATCCTGTTACCAGCGATATTATGAGAATAACAACTATTATCAGATCTATCCAGTTCATATTAAGATGTTTTGAAAGGGTGAAAGTATGAAAGTTATGGCATTTATCAAAATAAGAAAAGGCGCAATGCCCCAAGGACGCAACTGTGCAGTGGCGAGGATATGAATTATATGCGATGTATTATATATGATTTATAGTGTATAAAATAACCGCATCGTCTATCGTCTATAATACATCTCTTCTTTTATCTCCCCAACTCCCCTTCCTTCTTCTTCAACCGCGCCCGGGGTTTGTAATGAAAAAAAAAAGCTATACTTTTGCCCTCCTGAAACAATGGTCCCATAGTTCAATGGATAGAATAGCGGTTTCCTAAACCGTAGATTCAGGTTCGATTCCTGGTGGGACTACAAAATAAAGCTGACAAAAAGTGTTAAATGCAGAATAACCTGCATTAAAATCTTACAGATCTTTCTGGTAAATTCTGAACCTTTTAAGAATCTTTCCGCCAATCCTTTCACACTCTGCTCTCATGGGCGTGTTGACTTCAAGTACGAGATGAACATCTATCTTATCCATCTTATGTTCAATGCAGGCTTGCAATAATTTAACTGCCATTAAAACGTCTATTCCTTTTCCCCGGTAATCTTTTCTTACTCCACCCAGTAACATGAGAAGCTTCTTAGAATTCCTGGATTCCCTCAGAATCTTAAAAATACCAAAAGGAAATAATTTGCCGCCAGCCCGCCGGATACCTTCACTTATGTCCGGGATACCTATTGCAAAGCCAATGAGATCATCTTTCGACTCCACAACTTTTATAAACCTGGGATCGAGAATCATCATATACCGTGCAGCAAACTCTTTCTTTTCCGGATCGGTCAACGGCACAAATCCATAGATTTCCAGAAAGGTCTGATTCATCAATTCCAGAGCAGGTATTATGTAGGGTTTTAATTCCTTTTTGGATTTGAATTCAACAACTTTGTATTCACTATTCGTGGAAACCCTGGAAAGGATTTTTTTATAAATTTCAGGCAGTTCCGCAGGCGTTTCAGCTACATAGTTTATAAGGTCCTTGTGTTTCTCATAGCCCTCTTTAACTATCATTTCAGGTAAATACCTGTCATTTGTGGGACAGACAATGAATTTAGGGTATTCGAATCCTTCAATCTGGAAACCCTGTGGGTCTTTATCTGAAAAGCCAAGGGGACCTACCAGTTTTTCCATGCCTTTCTGCTTTGCCCAGCTTTCAACCTGGATGATCAGAGCATGGACAACTTGCTGGTCTTCATAGCATTCAAGGAAGCAAAAACGACCATGATTTTCATTGTGAATTTCATTATATCTCCAGCTTATTATTCCCATGATCCGACCTACTACCCTTTTCCCACGATATGCAAGATAAAGTACAGTATGGGCATACTTATAAGATTTATTCTTTTTCTCGTTAAATAGCTCCCATTCATCAAGATATATCGGGGGAAGCCAGTTCGGATCACTTTTATGGACTTTTGAAGGCAGATAAATAAATTCTCTTTTATCTTTCCTTGTTGCCACCTCACGAACGACTACTTCTCCCATAATTAATTATTGTTTAATAATTATTACGAAATATAAATAATTTGACACCCAAAAAAATAAAGAAAAACAGGAGAAGTAGTTAATACCCACTTCCTGCAGAAGTTATTATAAGAAGGTTCGCTAAATAGATTTTTTAACCCTCTTCCAGTAATAGTAGGTTTTGGGACCTGACCCATTCCAGCGTTTTGCAATCTTTTCGAAATTATAAGGCCCTATTTCACTTGCATAAAATAGAAATATTTTTTCAGAAACCTTATAATTATAAAGATCTTTCATTTTATAATGATTACCTGTCCTCCTGTTATAGTCTTTTAATCGGATAGGTCGTATCTGAAAAAATCCAACAGCCTTTTCAACCGGATTATAAGCCAGTGTATCGTAATTAGTTTCAACTTTACCTATGGCATTAATCAGCTTCCTGTAGGGTTCTACAGGTCTTGGAACAATAATTGTCAACATTTCCCTGCTTGGTGCAAACACACGAAACGTAAATGACAATAAAACTGCAACAAAAATTATCTTTTTAAATGTTTTCATTGTTATGGTAACAACCTTGACAAGTTTTTGTTTAACAGTTTACAGGCGCAAATATAAGTAATCGATTACAAGGGAGATACAATGGCCATACAGGAAGTTATGAGTTTTTTAATAACAATTGTAGCTCAGCAATAATTAACTTCCTGAATATCTTGCTCTTCCGGATTATTCCACAAAAGCTGTATTCATTTTGAGATTTGAAAAAAGTAAGGAATTATAATAGTCGGAATTTATTCCATTACTATCGGAAAATCGTGCCCTATTGAAAAAGTGCTGGGAAATTGTTTATGTCGAATGAGATTATATGATACTTCAGGTACCTGATCGTCGATATATGACTTAATCTCATAAACGGTGATCTTTGAATCAGCCGGGGCGCCATCAGCTTTGCCATTAAGTGCTTCGAGAAGTACATAGGTAAACACACCATGACCAAGGCTTTTTATTTCTGCCGACTGCTGATCGCTCTCAGAAGAAGCCATTACGTGCACTCCTGAGCTGCGGGACAGTTGAGCAAGCGCTTTTTCTTCTGTCGCCCCCCGCATAGCCAGGGCCTCAACAGAACCTCCCGAATGACAGGCATCAATAAAAATAACCTGCTTAAGGGAAGGCAATAACTTAAACTTTTCCTGGAGTTCATTTACCCTGAGGGCGCTTTTCAATTTATCCTGCTGATATAATCCTGTGACCTCTGAGGTTATGAAATAAAAAACATTATCCTCAGAACTTCCATGCCCGGCGTAAAAGAAGATAAAAACATCCTCTTTTTTTATAATCCTGGTGATCTCATCTATGGTTGAAAGTATCCTGGCTTTTGTAGCATCTTTATCATAGATTGTATATGAATAGATTTTGCTGAACAGCTTGTCTCCTTTCGATTTAAGGAAGCTTGCAAAGGCCTGTGCATCAGGCCGCGCATAAGAAAGATTCATGTTTTCATTCTCATACCTGTTAATTCCTATACTTAGCAGGTAACAGTCGGCTGTCTTCTGTAATCCTTTATAAATAAGATTAATAGTTTTTTGTCCTGATTCAATATCTCCGTTACTGTAAGCTGAAACAGAAATCTCATTATCACCGGGAACGAGGTTAATCTCAAAAGTTTCCATCGCATATTGACCCGCCCTGGTCATCCTCTTAAGATCTGAAGCATCAACATCCTGTCTTTTACCGTTTTGCATCACCCTGAATTCTTTAACTCCGCCGCCCTTATTGGTTACCTTTACCATGAAGGTGGCGATTGAATTATCAGTAGAGGTCCCTGCCTCAGGAATGATTATCTCTACCTCCGGAGGAGGAAATTTTTCAATTGTCTGTACAACATTTTGCCTGAATACCGGTGCACTTCCCTCAAAGATTTCCGTATATAATCCGGGATGATAAAATTCGTTGAAAAACTGGCTTATGGAATACAATTCCGTTCCTTTTACAAAAGATATAGAACTGAAAGCCCCTTCGGAAGCATCGAAATACCCGGCAGGATTCTTAATGAACCAGTCGTTTTCATTAAGAAATATCATTGATACCAGCTCTCTCTTTTCCCGGACATTCCAAATCCTGATCGATCCGTCGCGGCTTCCGGAAATAATATATTTCAGATCTTTTGTAATATTTACATCTCCCACACCTCCCAGGTGACCAGCCAGTTCACAGACCATTTCTCCTGTGTTCGCATCCCATTCCTTAACAAGGAAATCATCCCCGCCGGAGACAATATATTTTCCCGAAGGATCATATTTTGCATTATAAACTCCTCCCTGATGAGCTTTAATCTTAAGAATCTGCAGGCCTGACATGAAATCCCATACTCTGATTGTACCATCCCATCCGGCTGTAATTATCCTGTCTCCTTCAGGATTTAAATTTATAGAGTTTACCAGGTCGGTGTGCCCCTTAAATACCCGTATTTCTTCGCCTGTATCAATCTCAGTAAGCTTAAGTTTGCGGTCCAACCCTGCAGAAATGATGTATACTCCATTTGAGGAAAACCTGACCTGGTAAACAGCATTTCCGTCATGCGGTGAAATTGCCCTGATGTTTTTTCCCGTCTCAATATCCCAGATGACAACATATCCGCCCCAGTCAGCCGTGGCAAGCATCTTTCCGTCCCTGCTTATATCGACCGAGAAGATTGCAAGGTTCTTATCAGGGAAACTAATAGTCCTGACAGGAGTTCCCGATTCAACATCCCATACAATGGCCTTTCCATCAAGTCCTCCGGTTGCAAGATATTTACCGTCGCTGCTGAAATTAAGACTTATCACCATACTGTTATGGCCTGTCAGTGTTTTGTATACCTTACCTGTGTTGAATTCTATGATCTTTGCATTATTCCCTGTACGTCCGACCGCAATATATTTTCCGTCGGGACTGAGCTTGGCCTCATTGACAAGAGCTGCCCAGTACATGTATGAATTTGTAAGTAACCTCTCATTAACCTGATTGAGATAGCCTTTTAATGTGTTTAGTTTGTCTCCCGAAGTGATGTCCCATATTTCTGATATTCTTTTTTCACTGCCGGTTACAAATTGTTTATTGTCGGGGCTGATAGCAAGTGCAAGTATTTTATTCTCAGAATAATTGCCTGTTCTTGTAACTAGTTTCCCCGTCTTTATTTCCCAGATCTCGGCAACGCCATATTCAATTGCACAAACGTAATGGTTATCAGAGCTGACGGATAAATTTTCCGGAGTCCCGCCCTGACCGTAAAAGGATCGTACTATTGTCCCGGAAACCCGGTCGAACATTTTTACAGAGTCTGACTGTGCTGTAAGGATATATTTATTATCAGGTGTTATTGCCGCCTCAATGACGCATGTAGTACATGTCGAATATGTGTTTTTGAATTTTCTTATCTCTTTGCCGGTTACAGCATCGAACAGAATTGCTGTATTATCTCCGGCACCTGCAACTATGAACTTACCGTCTTTGCTATAGCTTATATTCCCGCTTTCGGGATATTCAAATCCTTTTTCGGAATACAGGTTGACAGGAATTGGTTTCAGGTCAAGCGTTTTTTCGCCTGAAAGCAAATCCCAGACTGATATCCATGATTTTCTGCTTCCTGTAACAACTTTTTTTCCGTCGGGGCTGAATGATGCACATGTAAAAATATCGGCATCCGGTTTCATCTTTTTAATGAGGTTCCCGGATAAAATATCCCATAGTATCAATGTGCCGTCATAGCTTACGGAGAGAACAGATGTTCCCTGCCTGTTGAATTCAAGGTGCGTAATGGAGGATTCACTGCCGTGGAAGGAGCGTATCTGCCTGCCATCTGATCTTTGCCACAGGATTATAGTCTTATCAGAACTTCCTGTAGCTATGAACTTCCCATCGTCGCTGTAGCAGACAGCTGTAACGGAAGCATAATGACCTGCCTGTACAACCGTTTCAATATTTTGTCCGGTTAGTATTGCAGACAGAAATAAAAATAAGAATATACAGTACAGGCTCTTCCTTTGCATTAAGATTGTTTTAAAAGAAACTTATTTATCATATTGCCTTTATAACCATTCTTCCGCCTGATCTCATCTCTGCGGGAGTTGTACCGGAAACCCCCTTATATTCGGAGGCAGGCTTCAGCTTTCCTGCCTTTGCGTCTCTGTGCTATCATACCGTTATGCAAGTTTTTTATACTTAATCCTCTTAGGAGTTGTATCTGCCACTCGTTTTTTATAATTTTCTTCGTAGTCAGAGTAATTCCCTTCGAACCAGACAACCTTTGAATTGCCTTCGAAAGCCAGCATATGTGTTGTAACGCGGTCAAGGAACCACCGGTCGTGTGATATTATTACCGCGCATCCTGCGAAGTTTTCAAGTCCTTCCTCAAGAGCCCTCAGGGTATTTACATCTATATCATTTGTCGGTTCATCGAGAAGCAACACATTGGCTCCCGACTTAAGTGTAAGAGCAAGGTGCAGCCGGTTCCTTTCTCCACCTGAAAGTATCCCGCATTTCTTTTCCTGGTCTGCACCGGTAAAGTTGAACCTTGCAACATAGGCTCTTGCATTGACAAGCCGGTTTCCCACCAGAATATCATTCTGTCCTCCGGAAATGACTTCATAAACAGTTTTTACCGTATCGATGGCGGCATGAGCCTGATCGACATATCCGAGAGAGACTGTTTCTCCAACTTCAAAAGAACCTTTTGTGGCAGGTTCCTGACCCATAATCATCCTGAATAATGTGGTTTTCCCTGCTCCATTAGCTCCTATAACGCCAACAATCCCATTTGGAGGCAGAATAAAATCCAGATCCTCGAAAAGAAGCTTTTCTTCAAATGATTTGGCAACATGTACTGCTTTTATAACTTTATCACCCAGTCTGGGTCCGTTGGGGATGAATATCTCCAGCTTTTCCTCTTTCTGTTTTACATCCTGGTTAAGAAGATTCTCGTAAGCTCCCAGCCTTGCCTTTGATTTTGCGTGTCGTGCTTTAGGCGACATCCTGACCCATTCAAGTTCACGTTCAAGTATCTTGCGTCTTTTTATATTTCCCTTTTCTTCAATTTCAAGTCTTTTTGCTTTTTGCTCCAGCCACGACGAGTAATTTCCTTTCCATGGGATGCCTTCTCCTCTGTCTAGCTCAAGTATCCAGCCGGCTACATTATCAAGAAAATACCTGTCGTGTGTAATGCATATTACGGTTCCATGATATTGCTTTAGCGTAGTTTCAAGCCATTGAACAGATTCAGCATCAAGATGGTTTGTAGGCTCATCGAGCAGAAGGATGTCCGGTTGTCTGAGAAGCAGCCTGCACAGGGCCACCCTTCTTCTTTCACCTCCGGAAAGCACATTTACCCTGATGTCACTTTCAGGGCACCTGAGGGCATCCATGGCTCTTTCAAGCTTATGTTCAATATTCCAGCCATCATGATAATCTATCTTTTCCTGCAGCAGGGCCTGCTTGTCCATGAGTTGCTGCATCCTGTCGGGATTCTCAAAAACTTCCGGATTGCCAAAACTGTTATTTATATTTTCAAATTCCCTGATTATATCCATTATTTCCTGAACTCCTTCCTCGATAATCTCGCGAACAGTTCGGTTTTCATCGAGAAGCGGGTCCTGCGGAAGATGTCCTACAGAATACCCCGGCAAAAAGGTTACTTCTCCCTGGTATTCCTTTTCAATCCCGGCAATAATCTTTAGAAGAGTTGATTTACCGGAACCGTTAAGGCCTATAATACCGATCTTTGCCCCAAGGAAAAAAGAAAGTGAAATATCTTTAAGTACCTGCCTGTGAGGAGGGAACATTTTCCCAACACGAAACATTGAGAAGATGATCTTATTGTCATCAGCCATTGTAAAAAGGTTTATTCAATAACAAAAATAAACCAATTTGCTATCCTTTTGATATGGAGACAGGAATTTATGAGATGAGGGTGTCGAAAAAGTAGAATGATAAGATTATTTGCTTTTGTGTTACTTTGTTTTTTACTTTGTGATCCCTTGTGGTTCAATGATTTAGATTTTACCACAAAGGAACACTAGGGTTGGCACTAAGGCTCACAAAGGGCTTTTTTAACAGCCCTTTCATCAAAAAATATGAAAATTTAACCTATTTATTTTCAAATAATTTAACCGTTTCATCCTGAAGCAAAACCCACAGGGAATAAACTCCCTTAAGAGTGCCGATTGGAATATTGAGACAGCCAAGTGCTGCAACAACAATGACCAGGTACCTTGCCCAGCTTTTATAGGTCAGAAGCCCGATTCCACCCACCAGTCCAAGCGTTGACATAAAACCTATCAGCAGAGGCAGGCTCAAAGAGAGGAACCCTAAAACCAGAGTCGGGATCTCTTCATTATCAACAAATCCCTTCGCAAAATTAAGAGCAAAGAAAACTGCAATTGCTCCAATAAGACCAAGGATTCCAAAACCGATATGGATTGCACCAACAACTGTTACGTGCTTTTTCATTTTCGAATCTTCCATGACATTTATTTTTAAACGGTTAATATTTTCATTCCTGGTTAAATGACTTGCAATTTAATTAATTGATGCATTGGTTTATTAAAATTATTTACGAAAGCAACCTTTTTATCATAATTTAGTTCTATAACAAAAGAGTTTTATATTTTTGAATGAAATTATTTCATTATGAAAAGAAAACTTATTATTGCTATTGCCTTTGTTCTGATTGCCGGAAGTTTTACTTCCTGTGAAAAGACGTGCAAAACCTGCAAAAAGGTTTACTATGATGGCTCAGGAAATTACCTCAGTGAGGATGCTGAAGCTGAATATTGCGGTGCTGTACTTCTTTCAATTGATGGCAAAACAATTGATCTTGGAGCTCTTGGCTCAGCAAAATGGGAATGCAGATAATCAGTATCTAACTCCTATTAAGGTAACATCATCTACCTGAGGGGCATCACCTTGCCACTCTTCAAAGATCTCATTTAATTTTTCTCCCTGTTTAAGCATTGGCATGTCTGCCATTGCAACAAGTGTTTCCTTAAGTTTGCCGGACATAAATTTTTTCTCATTCGGTCCTCCGAACTGGTCGGCATATCCATCAGAAAAAATATAAAATGCATCGCCCTTCTGCAGCTCCACCTTATGAAGAGTGAACGGTAACATCCTGTAATGTATTGCAGCCGGCATCTTATCTGCGCGATAATGAACAAGCTCGCTTCCACGCACCAGGTAAAGAGGATTGTTGGCACCGGCAAACCATAGTATATTTTCCTCAAAGTCAACAACACATACCGCAATATCCATCCCGTCTTTAATAGAATCTTCCTCAGCTACCTGGTTTAACGATTTAATAACGCCCTGCCTCAGGTTCTCAATTATCTGATCAGGCATTATAATATGTTTCTCGTTAACAATCTCATTAAGAAGAGTTACGCCCAGCATGCTCATGAATGCACCTGGAACTCCATGCCCGGTGCAATCGGCAGATATTATCACCTGTTTGCTTCCGGAGGAACTTACCCAGTAAAAATCGCCGCTGACTATTGCAAGAGGCTTATAGAGAACAAAATGCTCCAGTTTATCACTGAACAGCTCAAGAGATGGAATAAGCGCTGTCTGAATTCTCTTTGCATACATTATGCTGTCTTCAATATGCTTTTTCTGATAGGCAATCTGGTCCCTTTGTGCTGCTGCAAGATCTCGTTGCTGTTCAATCTCATCTTTCTGCATGGAGATGGTCCTGTTCTTCTCCTCAAGCCTTATATTAGCCTCCTTCTTGATCTTATATCCCCTGTAAATATAATATCCAAGGAAACTGACAAGAATGAGAGCAAGAATTACAAAATAAAGGATCAGTTTTTGTTTCTCAAGCGTGGCCAGCTGGACTTTTATCCTGCTTTCCTGTTCGCTGATTTTCTGAAGTTGCTCATTAATCATTGAAATCTGCAGATCGATCTTTGCTTTCTGGTTTGCCAGGGTATCTTTCTGCACCTGTACTTCCTGCTGCTGAACCAGGATAGTCTTTTTCTGAGTACCTATCTCACTCTGTTGCTTACTGATCTGAACAAGCTGAATATTAAGCATTTTTTGTTTTTGAGCCAGCGTTTGCTCCTTAATGATAATTTCTTTATCCAGACTATCTAATAATGCTTTTTGCCTTAATATCTCTGCTTTCTGCCTTTCAATTTCAATTTGCTGCTGTTTTACTGTTTCTTTCTGAACCTGCAAATCCGCATCTGTAACAACAAAGAGTTTTTCCCAGTCTTCCTGCGTTTTAATTGCCAGCCCCAGGAAAAGTTCATCAACTTTCATACCTGCAGCCTTTATCAATGCTTCATTTGCTTCAAATTTCGGCTGCCCGTTCATAACGACAAAATTTATCATTGATTCCCTGAATTCATACCCTTCAGTAATTAGCATCGTCTGGTGTCCTTCAATCTTGGCCTTAACTTTATTCAGATTAAAACCGCTGCTTTTATTAACAAATAATATCTGAGTATGGAGAATTTTATCTTCTGACCTGAATACAACAATTTGAATCGGTTTATCCTGAATTGTTTTTCTGGTCTTTGCAAGATTGCCCATAGCCCAGAAAAGTTCTGAAGACTCATCAAGGATTCCAATTTTAAAGGTGGCTGAATCTGCAAAACCAGGACCGTAATCAATGTATTTAGCCATATCAAATATATAAACAGCCTTTGAGGAATTGTCCATAACATTCTGACATACAGCACTATTCTTTAAAAACAACATCCAGAGGACAAGAATTGCCGGTTTCAAAAAGTAAGTCAGCCTTTTCATAGTTTCGGGGATTTATTAATACGAAATTGCACATTTTTATCCAGGAAAACAAATAGATGATAACACTTCGCAAACATAATTGTTGAAAAAATGTTAATAACTGTGGCCCTACAGTAATCCCCACTTCTTTACTTATCGTAATTTTATAGAAGTTTTTATACGCATAACAATGCCCCTGAATATCAGCGACTTACAGCTAAAAGACAAAAGGATCATCATTGTCGAGGATGATATTCCTTCAATCAGGTACTACGAAACACTCCTTAAAAACTCTGGCGCTGAAGTTATTATCTTCCGCAACGGGAAGGAATTTATAGATTATATCACAGAGGATAAAGGAAAAATCGATCTGGTATTTATGGATTTCCTTATTCCTCTCATTAATGGGATAGAGTGCCTGAGATTCTTCAGAAAAGAAAGAAAGAAAGTACCTGTACTTATGCTGACAGCATATTCATCGGAGCAGTCCAAAACAGAAGCTTATCTCGCCGGATGCAATGAATATATTCTGAAGCCTGTATATCCGGAAAAAATATTATTCCTGCTTGAAAAATATCTCAGGCATGAAGTTTCTCCCTCAATGGCCGGTTGATTTTGCATTTACTTCTTCACTTCCTGTTGCATTCCGACATACGTTGTATAATAATCCTCCAGCCTGTTATTTATTTTAACTCCCATTTCGGGCTTCCCGTATTCCATACATGCACCTGCAACGCGTGAAGTATTTTGAATTGCCGACTGAATTTCATAATCAGCAGAATTAACAATGTATGGAGTCTGCTTCAGATAATAATCAAGCTGCTCATAATAATGTTTGCAAAGGGCATTTGTCATATCAATTGCTTTGGTGGTATCCGCGGCAGCAAAATATGCTTCTATAATATCCGGAACATAAGGATCGTACGGAATCTTCTCCAGGGGCAGAACATTCATACAATAGTCCAGGACCCCCACTGCTTTTTCATTTTTACCTTCACCGGCCAGGGTCTTTGCGAGCCTTGCATAATTCGACCTGGCCTTAATAACCATAATCGTACGCTTGTGATTGTAGTCTATATCTGTCCTGGGATCATTTGCTCCCCCCCACACAAACTTCTTCATAAGATTCTGATACAGAATATCAGCATCTATGCGCCCGTATTCCAGCCAGCTTTTGTTTTCCGATTTAATCGGAACGAGCCGGTAAGCCAGACCTTCAAGCTGAAAATATTCTTCCAGACCAAGGGCATCAGCATGATATCCTGTAACATAATAAACCGGTCGTTCCCAGTTATTATGTGCAAGTATATCGAGTACAATAAGCTGGCTCTTAAGAATAGAATTCCCCTTGAGTTTAATATCAATATATGGTACTATTTTAGCTGAATCTTCAGGTTTAACGGTTCCCGTAGCAAGCACCTTCTTCTTATCAACAGGGATCCGTATAGTTCTGGAGGGAATAATATCAAGCACTTCGGTGGCGGATACCTGTACTTTTGTTGCCCTGTTATCGCTTTTTACCCAGTCAATAATTGTAGAGATGTCGACAGGGTCTTTTGTCTTCTCAACAATAAATACCTGGTTGTTAATACCATCATAGTATTTCTTTATAGGAAGAGTAACAGGAAGCGGATCTGAAGTGTATACCTTATTTTTCATTTGTTCAATATACCAGTCGGTATTCAGCAGCATCAGGTTACATACACGT
Source organism: uncultured Rikenellaceae bacterium (assembly GCA_964526345.1). Classification (GTDB taxonomy): domain Bacteria; phylum Bacteroidota; class Bacteroidia; order Bacteroidales; family VadinHA17; genus LD21. The sequence continues at coordinate 114,028 of CAZGKI010000001.1, read as the reverse complement.
ACGTCTGTTCTTTTACCTTCTACTTCCTGGGCATACCATAACGGGAATGTATCGTTATCTCCGTTTGTGAACAGAATCGAATTGGGGGCACACGTTTCAAGGTAATCGAAGGCGACATCCCTTGCCAGGTATCGATGCGATCTGTCATGGTCATCCCAATTCTGGGTTCCCATAATAAGAGGTACTGCAAGGAAAGAAAGTAAACCGGAAACCGGTGCTGCAATTTTCTCACCGGCAACCTTTGATAAAAGATCATATATTGCCAGGACTCCCAGTCCAATCCATACAGAATAGAAATAGAAAGAGCCAACGTATGCATAATCCCGCTCCCTGGGCTGGTTCGGATACTGGTTGAGATAAAAAATTATTGCAATGCCAGTCATCACAAAAAGCAGCATTATAATCCACCAGTTCTTGTTATCGCGGTTCAGCTGGTAAAAAAGGCCCGCAATACCAAGCAGGAAGGGCAAAAGAAAATATCTGTTCCGTGAGGGATCATTTTTCATATCCGCAGGCAGGTCGTAAGTCCCCGTTCTTGGTTCATCAATGAATTTTATTCCTGTAATCCAGTTGCCGTTTGTGGCACCTCCTGTACCCTGAGTATCGTTCTGCTTTCCGGAGAAATTCCACATAAAATACCTGAAATACATATAACCGAACTGGTAAGTAAGCATGAACTTAATATTCTCACTGAATTTTGGTTTTTTTACAACTGTCTTTTCGCCCGATTGATTAGTAACCTGCAATGGTATGCCATCTGAACCACCCCATTCCTTGTAAACCTCCGCATGCTCGGGCTGATCGCTCCACATTCTTGGAAATATTGTTATAAACCGCTGATCATAAACCCTTTCAAGATTCTTATGGGTAATTATATATTTGCCTTTTTCAAGAACATATACTGGTTTACCATCTTTATACTCAATCACCGGGGCATTGTAATAGGGTCCGCTGAGCAACGGCCTTCGTCCGTATTGCTCCCTGTTAAGGTAATATAACAGGTTAAAAGGATTGGATGGATTATTTTCATTTAGGGGGGTATCTGCCGAAGCCCTGATAATAATAATTGCATAGGAAGAAAAACCGATGAGGATAAACATTAGAGCAGTCAGCATGGTATTGAGAGCCACCCTGTTTTTTGATGCAATATACCAGACAATCCCGGCTACCATACACAGGATTAAGATGTTAAATACTGTCGACTCTGAAACGACCCAGATTCCCGTGAAAAACAACGCTGCAATAGCAACTATTCCGTTCTTAATCTTATTATCAGAATTAAGAGTCAGCTTAATTCCAATTACAAATAATGCTATAAGCAAAAGGACATGAAAGATCATTCCTGTGTTTGCAGGAAGCTTAAGAATGTTTACAAAAAACAGGTCGAATCTTGATGATATCTTTACCAGACCGGGTAATATTCCCCACATCAGCAAAGCAAGGATGACAAACGAGGTCAGCAGAGACAGGGCAAAACCCTTCCATGAAAATTCTGATTTGCGGAAATAATAAACCAGTACGATTCCGGGAAGAGTCAGCAGGTTCAACAGATGTACCCCGATAGATAATCCCATCAGGTATGCAATCAGAATTATCCATCTGTCAGCATATTTTTCATCCGCAACATCCTCCCATTTAAGAATTGCCCAGAAAACTGCAGCTGTAAAAAATGAAGATGTCGCATATACTTCTCCTTCAACGGCAGAAAACCAGAATGAATCGGAAAAAGTAAAAGCCAGAGCACCAACAATCCCTGCGCTCATTACTGCAATAACTCTTGCCGTGGTAAATTTGCTTTCGTCATTTATAAGAATTTTTCTGGCAAGATGGGTAATTGTCCAGAAAAGGAACAGGATAGTAAAGGCACTTGCCAGCGCCGACATGGAATTTACCATTGCAGCAACTTTCGATAAATTTCCTCCGGCGAAAAATGTAAAGAACCTGGCCAGGACCATAAATACCTGGCTTCCGGGAGGATGCCCGATCTCAAATTTAAAGGCTGAAGCAATGAATTCTCCGCAATCCCAAAGACTGGCAGTAGGCTCAATTGTCATCAGATAAGTAAATGCGGCAATGCCGAAAACAACCCATCCGGTTATATTGTTGATAAGCCTGTATTTCTTCATTTCAATCGCATTTTAATAAAACCCTGTAGCAACAAATCCGACGACGAAAATACTTATTTTTTTCTTATAGTTGTCACCTTACTGAAACTGACTTATTTTGTTATTTTTGATCATTATTTGCTGAAATGAGAAATAAACCTGCGCTTTTCCTCATAATTTTCTTTATCATCACGGTCAGCGTGTCCGCCCAGTATTATAATACCGGCCAGGATCCGGCCAGTCTGAAATGGCTGCAGATCAAAACAGAAAGATTTAAGGTGATTTATCCTGAAAAATATGGTGCAGAAGGAATTGTATTTGCACGTGAGCTTGATAAAGCATATTCGGATCTCACCCAGCTATTCCCGGAAAAGAAGTTTAAGATCCCTGTTATAATTCATAATTTCACCACCCAGTCGAATGGCTATGTAGCATGGGCTCCAAAAAGAATGGAGATTTACCCTACCCCGGAACAAAACTCAATACCACTAGGCCCGGTTAAACAATTAACTCTGCACGAAATAACTCATGTTATGCAGCTGGAATCGCTTAATACAGGTTTTATAAAAGTATTATCATATGTTATGGGCCAACAGGTATCGGGAGCAGCAATTGTCATGTTTCCACTCTGGTATATAGAAGGTAATGCAGTTTTTTCAGAGACATATCTTTCTGAATCCGGCAGAGGACGAGCGCCGGACTTCCAGAAACAATTAAAAGCAATAGTTGTCGAAAAAGGAGCTCTTTACAAATACGACAAAATGATTTCAGGTTCATTCAGAAATTTTACGCCTGATTATTATCAGTTTGGTTATCAAATGGTTACGTGGTCTTTCTTAATAAATAACCTTCAGCTTTGGAATAAAGCCCTCAGCTTTACAGCCAATGAACCATTTACAATAAATCCTGTTAACATAAGCCTCAGGGAAAATGCAGGTCTGACTAAAAAATCCCTGTTTATTCAGACTTTTGACAGTTTGAAAACCCTCTGGAACAGAGATATTGAAAGGAGCAAAGCAGTACCATACACACATGTAAATCCGTCTAAAAAAGGTAAATATATTAATTACTATTCTCCCTTATTTGCAGGCGCTGATTCCATTATTGCCATTAAAACCAGTTTGTCAGATCCACCTGCATTTGTGCTTATCCGGATTTCTGACAGATCAGAAAAAAAAATTCATATCCCCGGTAATATTTATCCTTATTTTATCTCCTATGGCAACGGGAAAATTGTCTGGGTCGAAACGCAGAATGATCCGAGGTGGAAAAACAGGAATTATTCGGTTATTAAGGTAAAAAATATCAGGACAGGAAGGACACGGCAGATTACCTGCAGGACACGGCTTATGTCGGCTACTGTTTCTCCTGATGGCAAGACAATAGCAGCTTCTGAGAACAGTGTTGAAAATGTGAACACTCTTGTTTTTATCGACGCCTCAAATGGTAAAGTTTTACAACGTTTCCCCGCTCCTGATAATGCATCGCTTCAGCGATCGCAGTGGTCAGCAAATGGCACGAAAATCAGTGTTATTTATTTAACAGATGCAGGGGAAGGGATAATGTCCTTTTCCTGTGGTGATAATTCATGGCGGATCCTGCTGGAAGCCGGAAGAAACGACCTTCAGTCAACATATCTGAAAGATGATTCTCTCTTTTTTGTAACCTCTGCAACAGGAACAGAAAATATAATGCTGCGAACAGGGGGAAACCAGTACAAAATAACAAACTCCAGATTCGGGGCTACCGATCTGAATTTAAATGACACATCGGTGATCTTCAGTGATTATACTTCTTCGGGGAATGAAATATGTATTACTCCAATCAGAGATATCAGCATGATTGATAATAATCCTCAGGGAACGGCCTCATTTCTTATTGACAGATTTGTTAACAATAATCCCGAAAATCAACAAACCCCTGATGTTCAATATTCTCCTGAGCCGTATCGTAAATGGCAGCATCTTTTAGGGGTCCATAGCTGGATGCCGTTCTACACTGATATTGAAGCAATACAGAGCAATCCTGCCTCAATCCGGCCAGGCTTTACACTTATGTCTCAAAACCAGCTTAGTACGCTTGAAGCCTCCATTGGTTATGAATATTCAGTTGACAAGCAGCATATGTTTCATTCGCGTCTAACATGGCAAGGATGGTATCCTGTGATTGAATCCAGGCTGGATTACGGGTTCCGGCCTTCTATTGATTCTTACGGTTCTCCTGTTGACAGTGTCCCTTCACAGCTGTCCGGGGGCTACTACAGATTTGCCAACAGGATTTACATTCCACTCAACTTTTCTTCAGGAAAATTCTCACAGACTTTTTATCCATCTTTTTCAACTGATTATATAAACAGGTATGTTTATGTAAAGGAAAATAATTCCTACGATGTAGGTCAGATACAGATGACAGGAAGGCTTTATTTTGCTAATTACCACAGATCTTCATTTCGCGATATCTACCCAAGATGGGCACAGGTACTCGATATATCTTATGCTTTTTCACCATTCGATAAATTAATTTATGGAACAGACCTGGCTCTTAAGACTGCATTTTATTTACCAGGAATATTCGTAAATAACGGTATTAAGATAAGGTACGAAAAAGAGAAACAGGAATTTGCAAAATACCTTGCCGGAAACAAGATAAGTTTTCCGAGGAGTTATAATAATATAGTCTCAAAAAAACTCGATTTCTTTTCGGTTGATTATACTGCTCCTCTGTTATACCCCGACTTTAATATCGGGTCGCTGCTTTACGTGAAAAGGTTTCGTGCCGGCATCTTTTACGACTATGCACGCGGTTATGGTAACTACTATCTTAAAACACAAAACGGGAGTCTTGTTTCAGATAAGTATGTTGAGGGTCCTGAGGCATTCCGGTCATTTGGAATTAATCTTATGTCGGATTTTTATCTTTTCAGGATCCCCTTTATGATTTCAGGGGGAATAGAGGCTGCATGGAAAGACTTCAGCCAGAACCCTTCAATTGAATTCAAAATTAATATGGATATTTATGGATTCAGCATCGGGAAAATGCTGAGGTAACTTAATTTTTAAAAGCTTCTTGCTGTTTTCATTATAAGATCCCAGGCCCTTTCAATGTGTTCAAGTGTCACATTTGTCTGCCCGGTAACCATCCGGAGGGTATATTTCCCATTCAAAACAGTATGCGAAAGAAATATTTTTCCGGAGTCATTAAGCGAATGGTTAAGCTTTTCGTTCAGGTTGTTAATCTCCTTTTTGTCGAACCCGGGAGGACTATACCTGAAACACACCAGGTTAATTATAACGGGCGCCATCAACTCAAAATCGGGTTCTTTTGATATAAGTTCTCTGAGTCGCGCAGCAAACTGAATATGCATGCGTATTTTTTTCTGCAACCCTTCTGTACCAAATGACCTTATAACACTCCAAAGCTTCAGGGCTCTGAATCTTCTTCCAAGAGGTATGCCCCAGTCGCGGTAATCATTTACCTGTCCTCTGGTCCTTGTTTTCAGATATTCCGGCAATATTTCAAATGTTTTTATAAGGCTTGCTACATCCCTGGTAAAATATGCTGTACAGTCGAAATTTGTGAACATCCATTTATGAGGATTAAAAAGGAAACTGTCGATGTATTCCTTCCCGTCGAGCATCCATTGAAATTCGGGCAAAATAAGGGCCGTACCGGCCATTGCGGCATCAACATGGAGCCATATATCATTTTTCCTGCAGATCTCTCCTACGGGCCTTAGAGGGTCAACAGCGGTGGTCCCGGTTGTACCTATCGTGACAACTACACAACAGGGGACAAATCTATTTTGTTTATCAGATTTTACGGCTTCCTCCAGCCGGCCAGGCAGCATTGCAAAATTCTCATCAACAGCAACTTTCACCAGGTTTCTTTTACCTAATCCGCTTATTTTAACTGCTTTTTCGACGGAAGAGTGCGCCTGTTCCGAACAATAAACCCTGAGGGTCCCTGGTGGATTAGTTCCATTTTCATTAAAAGAAAATTTACTCGCTTTTTCTCTTGCTGTGATAATAGCTGTCAGTGTAGCTGTGGAAGCGGAATCCTGTATTACTCCTTCAAAATAATCCGGAAGACCTGTCATTTCTTTCAGCCAGTTCATCATTTTTTCTTCAAGTTCGGCAGCTGCCGGCGATGTTTCCCAGTTCATACACTGGGCGCCAAGTGCGGCAATGATCATTTCGGCAAGTATAGAAGGAGGACTGGTGTTAGCAGGAAAATATGCAAAGAAATTCGGGTTTTGCCAGTGCGTTATCCCGGGCATTATTATTTCATCAATATCTTTCATCAGGTTGGTGAAAGAATCAGGTAATACTGGTGCTTTATCCGGGATCTGCTTAAATATTTCGCCTGGTTTTACCATTGACCTGACCGGATATTTCTCAACATTTTCCAGATATGCAGCCATCCATTCGACCAGCTCATGGGCATGTTTCCGGAATTCATCAGGTGTCATCGGATACAGGTTAACTTGCCGATTCGGCAAGAAGAATTATCTTATTCATCTTAACTTCAATCACACCTCCTTTTATCTCATACCTTATTTCTTTTCCGTCCTGGTCAATCATTATAACAGGGCCGGTTTCGAGGGTTGAAATTATCGGGGCATGGTCTTTCAGTACCTGGAAAGATCCTAATTTCCCGGGAACTCTGACTGATTTGACATCTCCTTCAAATATTTTACTGTCAGGAGTGATGATCTCGATTTTCATCAGCAAATAATTGGGTTATTCAGACTGAGCAAGGATCTTTTCGCCTTTTTCAATCGCATCTTCGATTGTTCCTACCAGCATGAAAGCGGCTTCAGGATACTGATCCACTTTGCCTTCCATTATCATATTGAAGCCTTTGATGGTATCTTCAATTGAAACAAGAGCACCTTTTATACCTGTGAACTGTTCAGCTACATGGAAGGGCTGCGAAAGGAATCTCTGAACCCTTCTTGCCCTGTGAACCACAAGTTTGTCTTCTTCAGAGAGCTCATCCATTCCCAGGATAGCTATAATATCCTGCAGTTCATTATATCTCTGCAGGAGTTCTTTAACTCTCTGAGCGCAATTATAATGTGCTTCACCAACTATATCTGGTGTAAGAATTCTTGAGGTTGAGTCAAGCGGATCAACAGCAGGGTAAATGCCGAGTTCGGAAATTTTACGGCTTAACACTGTTGTGGCATCGAGGTGTGCGAAGGTGGTTGCAGGAGCTGGATCTGTAAGGTCGTCGGCAGGTACATAGACTGCCTGTACAGAGGTGATTGACCCGTGTCGTGTTGAAGTGATACGTTCCTGCATTATGCCCATTTCAGTAGCAAGTGTAGGTTGATATCCGACAGCAGAAGGCATCCTGCCAAGTAATGCTGACACTTCAGATCCTGCCTGTGTAAAACGGAATACATTATCCATAAAGAAGAGAATATCTCTCCCGCCGCTTTTACCATCTCCATCTCTGAAATGTTCAGCAACAGAGAGGCCCGAAAGAGCAACCCTGGCTCTGGCACCCGGAGGTTCATTCATCTGTCCGAATACCAGTGCAAGTTTCGATTCCTTTAGTGCATCCTTATCCACTTTTGAAAGATCCCATCCTCCTGCTTCCATGCTTTTGAGAAATTCTTTCCCATACGAAATTACGCCGGCTTCAAGCATTTCACGAAGGAGGTCATTTCCTTCCCTTGTGCGCTCCCCTACGCCTGCAAAAACAGATAATCCGGTATATGCTTTCGCAATATTGTTGATAAGCTCCAGTATTACAACAGTTTTTCCGACACCGGCACCTCCAAAGAGTCCGATTTTTCCTCCTTTCGAATAGGGCTCAATAAGGTCTATAACCTTGATCCCTGTATGAAGAACCTCTTTTTCAGTTGAAAGATCTTCATATTTTGGTGGTGTCCTGTGAATTGGGTATCCACCTTTCTTATCAAGTGGTCCGATACCGTCAATAGCTTCACCCGTCACATTCATCAGACGTCCTTTGATCTGTTCTCCAATAGGCATTGTGATCGGTAATCCGGTGGCAACTACCTCCATCCCTCTGCTAAGACCGTCGGTTGAATCCATTGCTATGGTTCGTACAGTGTTCTCTCCAATGTGCTGCTGACACTCCACAACAAGAACGGAACCATCGTCCCTTTTAATTTCAAGGGCATCATAAATATCAGGCATATCAAAGCCCTGCCTTGTAAATGTTACGTCAACCACTGGCCCAATAATCTGGCTGATTTTACCGGTATTCTGTGACATGGTATTTTAATATTATTAAGTTTTTTCCAGAAGATACAAATTTAATAAATTTTGAAGATGAAAGAATCGTGCCGGAATAAATAAACTTATAATTTCCGATAGCAGAAATTAATTCTTCCATGTGATTTTTATATTCATAAGATGTCCATTCATATTGCACGAATTTTATTGTTTGTTTTATCATAAATTTTTATCTTTATAAAACTAATTATTAACTAACCAAAATATAGAGATATGAAAAAATTGGCAATAATATTACTAGTTGCAATATTCTTTGTCCCGGCAGCGAAATCCCAGTTTACTAAAATCGGCGGAGGTCTTGACTTTAGTTCAGGATATCTGTTTCATAATATGAACTTTGATTATAATAAAAGCGGATATTTTGCCCTTTCTTTAAAAGGTATTTATGAAATAAATTTGCCTGTGCATATTTCAGGCAATATCAGTTATTTCTATCCTCATCTCACTAAAATGGCTGACACTAAAATTACTGTCTCCACTATGATGTTTGACATAAACGGCCATTATGTTTTCAATTCGCTCGATAAATTTGAATTTTATGGCCTGGCAGGTCTGGATGTATTGCTTGCCTGGAAAAGAGATAAGTATACGGGATCTGAAACTTTTAAAGAAAGTGATAACGCATTTGGCCTGAATATTGGTGCCGGAAGTTATATGAAAATAACAGACCAGTTTGATCTTTTTCTCGAAGCAAAATATATTGTTAGCAAATATGATCAGTTTATGTTAAATGCCGGCATTCTGATCAATATAGACTGGATGATAAAACACGAAAATACGGGGATGTGAATTACTGATTACGTCCGATAAGTGAGCTGGCAACACCTGTCAGCTCTTTTTTTCTTTTTTCAGCAACATTAACTCTCAGTAGAAGAGCAAAAGCCTTGCTTATATAATCATTTGCAAGATTTTCTGTTATTTCTTTAATATTCAGCTGATCATATATGCTGATGACTTTTTTTACTTTTTCTTCCTGGTCATGTTCTTTTTGCGAAAATTGTTCCTGAAGTACCTTAAGCTGCCTGGACGAAGCAATTTCCATAGCCTTAACCAGAGGGAAAGTTTTTTTGTTGGCAACAATATCTCCACCCGATTTTTTCCCAAAGAGATTTGCGTCACCCCATATATCAAGAAGATCATCCTGTATCTGAAAAGCAAGGCCAAGATTTCTTCCAAATTCAAAAAGCAGATCTGAATCCTTATCTTCCGCGCCGCCGATTATTGCTCCTATCTTAAGCGAGGCAGCAAGGAGAACAGCTGTCTTAAGCTCAATCATTCTCAGGTATTCCCCGTGAGAAATAAATGCAGCTTTTTCATAATCCATATCCAGCTGCTGACCGACGCAAACCTCAATTGCCGCTTTATTGAATATCCTGAATACTCTCAACAGGAAATTTTGCGGGGTCTGTAAAAAACACTCGTTAGAGATGAATGCCATAACATCACCGGAAAGTATTGCCTGGCTGGTGTTCCATTTATGGTGAACAGTAGGAAAGCCCCTTCTGACAGAAGACTGATCCATTATGTCGTCGTGGATAAGTGTAAAATTATGGAATACCTCAAGGCCTGCGGCAGGTAATATAGCGTTATCTATTTTATCGTAAAAAAGGTTGCAGGCCATAAGCGCCATCACCGGCCGGAGACGTTTCCCTCCAACAGAAAGTATATATTTGACAGGATTAATAAGCTTTTCCGATTCCGTATTATACGAAAGATTGATTAACGCTTTGTCAACAACTTCTTTTAATTCCGACTGGCTGTACATGTTCTGTATTCAATGGTGACGGAAACCGAAAGTTTGTTTATCCTTTCAGGGCTTCAGCGCCGTTTACTACTTCGAGGATCTGGTTTGTAATTGCTGCCTGCCTTGCTTTATTGTACAGCAGGGTAAGATCACGTATCATGCTGGTTGCATTGTCGGTTGCCTTGTGCATAGCAGTCATCCTGGCACCATGTTCGGCAACAAACGAATTAAGCACTGCTTTGTAGAATTGGATCTTCAGCGATTTTGGTATAAGTTCTTTGACAATATCCTCCTGAGTTGGTTCATAAATATAATCTGTTGATACTGAATTATTTGTCCCATCATTAGCAGTTTCAATAGGAAGGAACTGTTCCTCAACAAGATTTTGAACCGCTGCATTTTTAAACTGGTTATATATCAGTTCCACCTTGTCGTATTTTCCGGATACAAACTCTGTCATTATATCTTCTGCAACAACAGCAACATTATCGAATGTCAGGTTATTAAAGAGTCCATTCTGTTCAGGAAGCATCTTCATATTTTGCTTTCTTAAATAATCATATCCCTTTTTTCCTATTGTCAGGAAGGTGAGATCCCCTTTGCTGAACTGACCGGAGTATTTCTCTGAGACGATTCTTCTTGCCTCTTTTATGACATTGGAATTAAATGCCCCGCATAATCCCCTGTTTGATGTTATAACAATGATAAGTACCTTTTCCGGTTCAGAAACACGGCCGTATACATTTTCCACCTCGGCATCAGCAAGGCTATGCGAAAGGCCCACAAGTATCTCATGCAGCTTGGAGGCATAGGGTCGTAACCGCACGATCTTATCCTGTGCTCTTCTGAGCTTGGCAGCGGAAACCATCTTCATTGCAGAAGTGATCTGCCTTGTTGACTTAACAGAACTTATTCGTATCCTTATCGCTTTCAGATTCGCCATCAGAAACTCAGATTATCATAAGGGTCATGTTGCTTATTGCGGTGTATACTTAGCTGTCAGTTCCAGGGCAACTTTTTCAAGCAGCTTTGTAATATCGTTATTCAGGATTCCGTCGCGGAGATTATCGAGAACATCCCTGTGTTTAAGTTCGAGGAATTCAATATATTCTTTTTCAAATTCTCTCACACGGTTTACCGGAACATCTTTAAGCAAGCCCATTGTACCGCAGTATATTATTGCAATCTGTTTTTCCACTGGGACCGGAGAATATTGTCCCTGCTTAAGTATTTCAACGTTTCTCGCACCCTTATTAAGAATCGCTAGAGTAGATGCATCCAGGTCGGATCCGAATTTTGAAAATGCTTCAAGTTCACGATATTGAGCCTGATCTACTTTAAGTGTTCCGGCAACTTTTTTCATCGACTTGATCTGTGCATTACCTCCCACCCTCGAAACTGAAATACCTACATTTATCGCCGGTCTGACACCTGCGTTAAAGAGGCTTGATTCGAGAAATATCTGACCATCTGTAATTGAAATTACATTTGTAGGGATATAAGCAGAGACATCACCTGCTTGTGTTTCTATGATAGGCAGGGCTGTAAGTGATCCCCCTCCCTTAACCATTGGTTTCAACACATCAGGAAGGTCATTCATTTGTTTCGCCACTTCATCAGATTCAATAATTTTAGCAGCTCTTTCAAGCAGACGTGAGTGCAGATAAAAAACATCTCCCGGGTAAGCTTCCCTTCCCGGAGGACGACGTAGAAGCAATGAAACCTCTCTGTAGGAGACTGCCTGCTTGGAAAGGTCGTCGTAAATAATAAGTGCATCGCGGCCGGAATCTCTGAAAAATTCACCTATTGCCGCACCGGCAAAAGGTGCATAGAATTGTAAGGCAGCAGGATCTGATGCAGTAGCAAGAACGATGACAGTATATTCCAGAGCACCATGTTCTTCAAGGGTTTTAGCAATATTTGCAACTGTTGACCCTTTTTGTCCTAAGGCAACATAAATGCAATAAACTGGTTTGCCTTTTTTAAAATTGCTGCGCTGATTAATTATTGTATCAATTGCAATTGCTGTCTTTCCTGTCTGCCGGTCACCGATAATAAGTTCCCTTTGGCCACGACCAATAGGAATCATAGCATCTATTGCCTTTATCCCGGTCTGGAGAGGCTGTTTTACAGGTTGTCGGAAGATAACCCCCGGAGCTTTCCTTTCAAAAGGAAGAGTAAAAAGTTCACCTGATATGGGACCTTTGCCATCAAGAGGCTGGCCGGTAGGGTTAATAACTCTTCCCAGTAATCCTTCACCAACTCCTATAGAAGCAATTCTTCCGGTTCTTTTAACAATATCTCCTTCACTTATTTCTTCAGTAGGCCCAAGCAACACAGCACCTATATTATCTTCTTCCAGGTTAAGTACAATTGCTTCCATCCCGTTCTCAAATTCAATCAATTCATTTGACCCAACATTTGAGAGACCATAAATACGGGCGATACCGTCGCCTACCTGGAGCACTGTGCCCACCTCTTCCAGTTCAACACCAATCTGTATCCCTTCAAGTTGCTGGCGAAGTATACTAGAGACTTCAGCTGGTTTAATGTTTGCCATATTCTGATTTCTTAGATTATTCCTGTTAATATTTTTTTATCTACTCTGAAAAAGCAATTTCCTTAAGCTCTTTTTCGATTTTTCGTAGCTTATTCTTTACGCTTGCATCGATATAATTATCCTCTATTCTCAGTATAAACCCGCCAAGAATCTCTTTATCGACCACTTCTTTTATTTCAACTTTTGTCTTGAATACACCTGAGACAAGATCAATGATTTCTCTTCTGATCTTATCATTTACTTTTACCGCCGTAGTAAGTACAGATTCGGTAACACCATTATGCTCCTTGGTCTGATGAATAAATGCCCTGGCAATATCAGGAAGAAAAAGTTCCCTGTTGTTCCTTACAATCAAATCGATAAGTGAAAGAGTTAGTTTATTAAGGTCTTTCCCAAGTATCTTATGAAGGATATTTGTTTTCTTTGAAGGTACAATGACCGGGCTTTCTAGAAATTCCTTTACGTCCGGTAGCATGCATACTTCTGAGATGAATATCATGTCGTGGTTTACCCTGTCAAGTAACTTCTTTTCACGTGCCGATTCAAACAGAGCACGGGAGTATCGCAGGGCTATTTTGCTGTGGTTCATATTAAAAGAAGAGCTTTACTAGTTTTTATTGAAATCAATATCCTTAAGGTATCTATTGATAAGTTTATCCTGTTCTGAAGTCTTCTTAAGCTTTTCACCTAGCAGTTTCGAAGCAATATCGACTGAAAGAGAGGCAACCCGTTCATGAATTTCCGAAAGAGCTTTGGTTTTCTCTCTTTCTATTCCGATTTTTGCTTTCTCAACAATCTTTTCTGCCTCTTCAGTAGCTTTTCCTTTTGCTTCGGCAATGAGTTTATCTCTCACATCGCGTGCCTCTTTTAATATTATTTCGCGCTCTTCTCTGGCTTTTCTCAGGATTGCTTCATTATCGCTCTGAAGCTTAAGCATATCCTTGCGCGCTTTTTCAGCAGACGCAAGTGATCCTTTTATCATTTCATCTCTGGCTTTTACTGCATTAAGGATTGGCTTCCAGGCAAATTTCTTAAGAATAAGAAAGAACATTATAAAAATTATGGTTGTCCAAAATACAAGTCCGAGTGCCGGAGAAGTTAGACTATTTGCTAAATAGATCATATGTAATTTTTTAAGTAATTAAAATATAATTGAGGCATTGCAACCAACCGTTGCAATGCCTCAAATCCTTTTAATTCGTAATAAGAGAGACCACTACTGCGAACAAAGCAACTCCTTCAATAAGGACCGATGCTATGATCATGGCTGTCTGTATCTTGGAAGTAGCCTCCGGCTGTCTGGCTATTGCATCCATTGCCGATCCGCCTATTCTTCCGATACCAAGTCCTGCTCCTATTACTGCAAGACCTGCTCCAATTGCTGCCATTGTACCTGTCATAATAACTGGTTTTAATTATACAATAAAAACTAATGATGTTCCTCTACCGCCATGCTTATAAATAGTGCCGACAACAGAGTGAAAACATATGTCTGGAGGAATGCAACGAAAAGTTCGATGCAATCCATAAAAATCACCAAAACAATTGAAGCAGGGGCTACAGCCACTGACTTAAAAATAAAAATAAGACAAACAAGACTTAATACTATTATGTGACCAGCCGTGATGTTGGCAAAAAGACGGATCATCAGAGCAAAAGGTTTTGAAATTATTCCTATCAGTTCTACAGGAATCATAATAGGTAAAAGCCAGAAAGGTACGCCCGGAGTGGCAAATATGTGTCGCCAGTAATTTTTATTTCCGCTGAACTGAGTAATTAAAAAAGTAAAACAGGCAAGAACAAAAGTAAATGCAATATTCCCGCTAACATTTGCACCGAAAGGAGGTGGAAAGGGGATCATTCCAAGAAGACTATTTATAAGTATGAAGAAGAAAACTGATAAAAGATAGGGCATATATTTTTCATACTTATGGATTCCAATATTGGGGAGTGCAATCTCATCCCGCACAAATAGAATAACCGGCTCAAGAAAACTCTGAATACCTTTTGGGTGACTTATTCCGGTTTTTTTATAAGAACGTGACAGTGTGATAAAAAGAAATAAGCCAAGCAAGGCTGAAAACAACATTCCAACAACTGTTTTAGTTATCGAAAAATCAAATGGCAGGTTTTTTTCATCCGCAATGCCAGCTTCGTTCACTGCTACTATTTTACCTTGAAGGGGTCCTTCTTCTTCAAGTCTGTAACCTTTATATTCATGTCCTTTTGCCAGTCTCCTGGAAGAAAAAATATCAATTCCCTTATCTTTACTGTACAAAATAACAGGAAGATAAATGGAAACACTTTCGCCATTTTTCTTTGTCAGAATATGCCATTCATGTGAGTCTGCAATATGTTCCAGGATAAAGGTGCTTGGGTTAAAAGCTTCACTGTTGTTTTCATGAACATCATCTTCTCTGGCAGCAGGTTTCTCCTGCCCTTTTGCCTGAAGAGTAAACACAATGAGCAAAAAAATTAAAAAGAGACCGGTTACAAATCGTGCTTTCAAATTCGGTACTTTATAAAGATTTGTTTTTCAGTGTTTTAACTATTGCAATTACATAAAACAAAGTGAATGTTAAATATATAACAAAAAATAATATCACAGATGGCAGGGAGGTATTTTTAGCAATAAAAAACCAGATAAATGCAAGTATGAGCTCCAGAAGAAATTTCAGGCTTACAGAAATAAGGTTATGCATAGTACGGCTTTCCGGTTCCTGAGACTCTCCTCTGAAAAAAATTACCAGTGTCAGCAAAACCAAAAGAGTAAAAACAAGAGAAAGCCCGGTTAACTCGCCGAAACTAAAGAACCCAATAAACTTATGAACGAAGAGAGCCCCTGCGAACAAAACCACAATTTCCAGAATTACCAGCAGAATTACTTTATTCAGAACAGGTTTCAATCTGTAATTCACTTTATGAATTCTTTTACAATGACATACATTGCGGCAAATACCCCAAGAAGAGAAAGAACGATAGTAAAAACAGGAGTTTCCCAGCCGGTGAGTTTATCAATTTTAACTCCCCCCCATGTAGTAACAAGAATAATTCCGGCCATTTGAAATGCAATTCCCGAATATCTCGTGTAATCCTTTAAACCCTTATTTGATGGCTTTTTCGGGTTCTTTTCCTTTTGATTCGGTTGCTCCACTCTGGTTGTCATTATCGTTCATTTTGCAATTTCCGGAAAAGACAGCTCCCGGTTCAATAGAAAGTTTTAAAGTGGTAATATCCCCCTGAATTTTAGAAGAAGCCTTCAGGATAAGTAATTGATTTACTGTTATTTTACCCTCTACAGTGCCAGACACTTCTGAATTCTTACAAAATACTTCTCCACTCACCCTGCCTGTCTGTCCAATCACCACCTTACCCTTTGTACTAAGGGTACCAGTAAGTGAGCCGTCAATACGTATATCGCCATTGGATTTGATATCCCCTGTAATATCGGTTCCGATACTAATCAGGTTTATTGCAACTGTTTCGGTTTCATTATTTTTTGCCATAGTGGTTAGAATTATAGAGATACAAAATTAATAACTCACAAATATAAAAACTATTGCAAAGAAAAATAATTTAGACCAATCTCTTTAATCATAATCATTATGTAAAAAGATATACAACCCCTCTGTCGCTACGCGACATCTTCCCTGAAGGGGAGAAAATCTAGTATAAATAAAATAAATCTTTTATTTCGGATCGTAACCCCATACAAGGTATATCGATCCCCAGGTAAAGCCTCCGCCGAAAGCTGCCAGTATGAGTTTATCTCCTTTTTTAAGTTTGCTTTCATACTCCCACATACAGAGGGGAATTGTGGCAGCAGTGGTATTCCCGTAATTCTGAATATTGACCATAACTTTTTCAGGAGGCAGCCCCATACGTCTGCCGGTAGCATCAATTATTCTCAGGTTAGCCTGGTGAGGGACAAGCCATGCTATATCTTCCGATTTAAGATTATTTTTTACCATTATCTCGGCGGCAATATTGGCCATATTAACAACTGCAAATTTAAACACCGCCTGGCCTTCCTGGTAGATGAAATGTTCTTTGGCATCTATGGTTTCATACGACGCCGGCTTTACAGATCCCCCGGCTTTAAGATGCAGGAATTTCCTTCCTGATCCGTCGACATGAAACAGATAATCCATTACACCAACTTCTTCTGTTGTCGGTTCAAGAAGTACAGCACCGGCTGCATCACCAAATAAAGGGCAGGTGGTACGATCGGTGTAATCTGTTATTGAAGACATTTTATCGGCACCAATGACAATTACTTTTTTGAATTTGCCCGTTTCAACGTAGGCAGAGGCAGTTTGCAGCGCAAATAAAAAGCCGGAACAGGCTGCTCCCAGGTCAAAGCTGAAAGCATTTTTAATGCCAACCTTATCAGAAATTATATTTGCTGTAGCAGGAAAAAACATGTCAGGAGTAACTGTGGCACAAATGAGAAGATCAACTTCATCAGGTGAGGTGTTAGTCTTTTCAAGCAATCCTTTCACGGCCTTCTCGCCAAGATCAGAAGTACCGAGACCTTCGCCTTTAAGTATCCTTCTCTCCTTTATTCCCACTCTTTGCATTATCCACTCATCGGATGTGTCAACCATCTTTGAGAGCTCGTGGTTTGTAAGCCTGTATTCCGGTACCCATGCATGAATGCCTGTAATGGCTGCACGTATTTTGTCCATAACTAAATTGCTTCTTTAATCTTTTGAGCCAGGTCAACATGTACAACTGCCCATGTTTGCAATATCATGTTCATTGTCGCTTTTCTTTTAGATATTCCATGGCCAATTACCACATTCGCATTTATTCCGACGATTGGCGTTCCTCCGATGTTTTCAAAATTGAGACTGTCAAAATATGCATCTTTCAGATTTCTTGACTGGTAGATATGATGAAAAGCTTCTGAAAGCTTCAAAACCACATTTCCCACAAACCCGTCACAAACGATAACATCAGCCATAGTTTCCACGAAAAGGCCGTTCGCTTCGATATTCCCCCGGAAATTAATTCCCGGATACCCTTTCATGAGTTCATAGGCAACTTTAACGGCAGGTGTCCCTTTTGTCTCTTCTTCGCCAATATTAAGAAGCCTGACTGAAGGGTTATTAATTTCGAGGACATACTTGGCAAAGATAGAGCCAAGAATGCCGTATTGAAGTAATACATCCGGTTTACAATCGGGATTCAATCCCACATCGAGAATAACTGAATTGCGCTTATCCACAGAAGGTAGTATTGTAACAAGAGCAGGTCTGAGTACGCCAGGGATTAAATTAACGGTATAGCTGGCGCCCACGAGCATTGCTCCGGTATTTCCTGCACTGCAGAATCCATCTATTTCACCGTTTTTAAGCATCCTGTAACCAACAGCAATGCTTGAATCAGGCTTCTGGGAATATGCTTTGGCAGGAATATCCCCCATACCTATGATCTGAGATGTGTGTATAATCTTAAACCCGGATGGTCTGGTGTCCAATTTTTTTAGTTTTGCAAGGATAGATCTTTCATCTCCTAACAGAACCAATTGATCATCAGCTGATAAATATTGCAGGGAATCTACTGCACCTTCAATAATTGCATCAGGCGCAAAATCACCACCCATAACATCAAGGCCAATTTTCATTTTATTGCCTATTGGTTACTATATGTCAGGCTGTTGTTTTTTTCTCAACAGCCAGCTTGCCTCTGTAATATCCACACTCAGGGCATACCCGGTGATACAGAATCGACGAACCGCAATTTGAACAGGTAGATACTGTCGGGGCAGTAGCTTTATAATGTGTCCTGCGTTTATCTCTTCTTGTTTTGGAGTGTTTACGTTTGGGATTTGGCATTTTCTTCTTTATTTAATTTTTGTTCATCAATTTCTTTAAATCGCCCCAGCGTGGGTCATTCCCTGTCTCTTCACCAACAATGTGCTCCTTTAGTTTACTTATCATCTCAGGATCGCAGGTGCTGTTTCCATCTTTATCAGCAGAATGAACTCTCTGAATCGGTAATGCCAGAAGTATATTTTCATAAAAATACTGGCTCATATCAAGTTCATGTTCATCAACCTGTATTGTGATAATGTCAGGGTCGCTGTCGTCATGCATTTTTCCAAATTTGACTAAAAGCCTGTTACTGCAATCAACAGGCTGTTTTAAAAGCGCCAGGCATCTGTCGCAAGGAATATTGACCGTTCCCTTAATCTTAACCGACAAATCAAGATGAGATGGACTTTTGTCAATTTCTACTTCAGCTTTTAAATTACCTTCCTTTATTTCTGATTCCCCAAACTGGTCAAAAAACTCTTTGTTAATTACAAAATTATAAAAGTGCCGTCCTTCCTTTAATCCGCTTATCGGTAAAATATATACCCCCGACATCTCTTTGAAATTTTGGTTTGCAAAAATATGAAAGCTTATTCAATTAAAAAAATTATCAACAAAAAAGTAACATTTTCCGTCTCAAAGGACACTATACCGTTAAAAAACCTCCATTCGCCGATTTCCATTGACACAAGGTAATAATTCAATATATTTTTGATTCAGAATAAATCTAAAAAAAAATGAAAAACAAGGATTATTTATTAAAAAGACACAGGGAACATCATCCCCAGGTGGGCATAGGCCTCTTCTTTATAGTACTTGGGGTCGCTCTTCTTGTTGCTACAAACGACATGCTGCATCTTGGGGGTGTATCGGAATATTTCACCTGGGAAACAGCAATGATATTTATCGGACTTCTGCTCCTGCTCAATCTGCATTTCACCCCAGGATTATTGCTTATCGCAGGCGGGGCATGGTTTATGCTCGATAATTATTTCGGAGAATTACCTGATACAATTAGAACATTTTACTGGCCTGCAGTAATAATGCTTTTAGGTATTTCATTTATAATTTCATCATTCTTCAGAAGAAATAAACAATAGTAATTAAATCAGAAACAAATAAATTTACAATCATGGAAACAAATTATGATTACAAAGATGAGCGTCGCCCGAGACATGAGCATCATCATCTGACAAATAACAGGGTAGTTATAGGATTTATCCTTGTTCTGGCCGGACTTTTCCTGGTGATCAGGAATACCGGGTTCTTTCCTGATTTCATTGATCATGTTATCTTCAGCTGGCCAATGCTTCTTGTAACTATCGGACTGGTTCTTACACTGGGAGCATCAGAAAAAACCGGTGGAATAATTGTTATGGCTGTCGGAGGTTTCTTTATGATACCTCTGCTTTTCAGAGAATCATTTCATATGTATAATATGTTCTGGCCTTCAATTTTCATCATTATAGGTGTTATATTTATCGTTACCAGAAGAAAGGGTTGGAATTCTGTTACATCAAAAGGCGTTGTGGGAGATGATTATATCGATTATGTAAATGTTTTCAGCGGTGGTGAGCGACAAATCGTTTCCGAAAATTTCAGAGGAGGGAAAGTTTCTGCTGTCTTCGGTGGGATAGAACTTGATCTTACTAAAGCCAAACTTGCCCCGGGAAGAAATGATCTCGAAATTTCATGTGTTTTTGCTGGCGCTACTATTATTGTACCTGACAACTGGTACATAACAATTGAAGTAACCCCTGTTCTGGGAGGTTTCAGCGACACACGTAAATTGAGCCCCGGCAGAACTGTTGATTCTACCAGTCAGCTTGTAATAAAAGGCGCTGTTATCTTTGGTGGAGGAGAAGTAAAGAGTTATTAAATAGGGTTTCAAATGAAACATCCTGTATTAGGAAACAGGGCGCGGCTGATTGTATGGTGGCTGGTCTGGCTCTTTCTTGCGCTGGGCCAGACACTTTTATTTTACTTTACATACGGAAGCCTCATAAATATAAACATAGCAGACAGCCTGCTGTCTCTTCTAATCTATTCCGGTATCGCATTGTCCCTATGGTATCCTTTCAACTTTTTTACCCTGGGAAAAGTAAAACCTGCAGCATTGGCTGCAAATCTATTGGCAAGCGGGGCTATTACTGTAATTCTATGGATGGCTTTAACAAAAACGATAATGTTGCTTGTGCTCCCCGAAGATAATAAATATCAGGAATACTGGCAGGCAACATTTACTTACAGGATCGGCATCGGGGTATTCATCTATGGATTAGTAATACTGACTTATTATTTATTTGTCACATTATCAAATCTTTCTGAGAAGAATGCAAGGGAAGCAAAGCTTGAGTCGCTGGTAAAAGAAACAGAGCTGAAGATGCTCAGATCACAGATAAATCCTCATTTTCTTTTTAACAGTCTCAACTCAATAAGCTCACTTACCATAACTGATCCGGAAAAAGCACGGACAATGGTAATCAAGCTTTCTGATTTCATGAGATATGCGCTGTCAAGAAAAGACGAACAGCCTGTTTCACTAAGGAGCGAACTCGAAAATATAAGGCTCTACCTGGATATAGAAAAAGTCAGATTTGGTGAAAAACTGTCTACTGAAGAGAATATAGATGATATATGCCTTGGAATAAATATGCCGGTTATGCTTCTTCAGCCGCTTTATGAAAATGCTGTTAAACATGGTGTTTATGAGAGTACGGGGGGCGTAAAAATATTTACATCGGCTTTTATTGAAGATGGTTATCTAAAGATTACCATTACAAATAATTTCGAAACAGAAGAGTCGTCTTCCAGGGGAACCGGAACCGGGCTTCTGAATGTTACAAGAAGGCTTGAACTAGTCTATGGAAAGAATGCATCCCTAAAAATTTCAAAAGAGAATGGCATTTTTACTATAAATCTCTATATACCAACAGAATATTCGAAAATAGCTTAAATTTCTGTTATGTTTTATTAAAGAAGGTTATCCCGCTGATACCGCAGATTAACGCGGAAATGATCAGCGAATATCTGCGAAATCTGCGGGAAACAAATAGAATAATATTATTAATCCCTTTCCGGAATGAAAAAACTCAGGACAATTATTATAGAAGACGAGGAACCAGCCAGAGCAATACTGAAGCATTATCTTAAAGAGATTGAAGAAATTGAAATTGTGGCAGAATGCCAGGATGGTTTTTCGGGATTGAAGAGCATTTCGGACCATAAACCCGATTTGATCTTTCTTGATATACAGATGCCAAAGCTTACAGGATTTGAGATGCTGGAAGTGATCGAGGAAAGACCTGAGATTATTTTTACCACTGCCTATGACCAGTATGCGATCAAAGCATTTGAAATTAATGCAGTTGATTATCTTCTGAAACCTTTCTCAAAAGAGAGACTCAAAGAATCGGTAAACAAAGTCATTGAAAAGAAAGGTTCAGCAAAGGATGAGAAAAAGCCTGTGCACGAGCTCCTCACCAGAAGGCCTGAAACTTCATCGCCGGTAAGTCGTGTCGTTGTCAGAAAAGGCAATGCTGTTAATCTTATTCCTGTCGGTCAGATAAGATATATTGAAGCGCAGGACGATTATGTAATGATCTATCATTCAACAGGGAAGGCGCTGAAGCAGCAGACAATGAAGTTTTATGAAAATAACCTGCCCAAAGTCGATTTTGTAAGAATACACAGATCGTACATTGTCAGGGTAGAGGAGATAAAACGAATTGAACCCTATGGTAAGGATAACCATGTGGCAATTCTTAATTCAGGAGATAAGCTGCCGGTTAGCAGGGCCGGTTATAAGCACCTTAAAGAAGAACTTAATTTTTAAGACGATTACCTTTAGGATATCTGCCAAGTAACATCAGCATTGGCTTATACTTTCTGAACCTGAAAAGGGGAACCGGATCATATCCATGAGTTCCACCGGGCCTGCACCGTAATATTCTGTTTGTTCCCATTGCAAGCCCAAAAACCGGTCCGTGTCTTTTCAAAGCATCAAGCATATATACTGAACATGTGGGTACGTGTCTGCATGATGGTCGTAAAAACGGAGAAATGGTGTACTTGTAGAAATATACAGGTAGTGATAATAAAAATGATAATATGAGTTTTAATGCTTTAATCACCGGGCAAATCTCGATTTTACATTCCTTTAATTTCGAGCCACCTGGTATACTTGTGTATTGATCTGACAATTGCCCAGATTCCTATTGCCCCGGCAAAAGACAATAACCAGACTTTATTTAACCAGATCGTTTCGGACAGGAAATAATTCCTGCACAGGTCAAGAAAAGCGAATATCATAAAAATATTTACAAAACTGTTGTATTCTCTTTTAAGAACATTCCTGATTGAAAATGGTAGTTGCGGACGAATAATCCTGAAAGAGAACGGAATAAAAGCACTGACCTTTTCTGACCATTTATCATAAGCCTCGCCAAATTTCCTTCGAAGGAACTGTTCCTCTGCAAACATTATTCTTTCATAGTATAGCCAGTAAATCAGGCAGAAGATGACTGTAAACCAGACAGATCTCAGGAATAGGACGGGACCCAGCCACATGAAAAAATTACCCAGATAAAGCGGATGTCTTACAATGGAATATATCCCGGTCACATTCAGCTCGTCAGCAACCTGACCGGCAACAGTATTGCGTCCGGAGGTGTTTCTGGGAGCAAACCCGACTGTTAAAATCCTTATAATCTGGCCAAACATGCTTATGCCCAGAAATATCATCTCATCGCGTAAATCGAAAAGGATTGCCTGCCTGTTTCCCAGATACATTGTTACAATGCCCGGAACAATAATAAATAGCGGTAACCAGCTTCTTCTTTTAAATAGCCAGTTGCCGCTATTCTCAAATTCATGTACAAGTGCCATAATTTCTTTATCTGTTGCGGCAAAAGTATGAAAATTCTAAAAACTGTATTTAACCCGCAGAAAAGCAAGGTTGATTCTTGTCCTTTCACCTCCCATAATGCTGTTGAAATGCTGCCAGATAAGTGAAAAATCGACATTTTCAGCAAGTGAATAATCAACGGAAGGACCTGCAAAATAGCCTTTCAGATCAGGAAACCACATTGCCGATATGCCCAGATTCAATAATGGAGAGGCTGCCCATGTAAATTGTCCGAAGGCCGAAAATTTTGAGAAAGCAAGATCCTTTGCTGAAAGGTTTCCGAAATAAAAATTACTGAAATTATTAAGACTTAGCGGGTTGTTACAGTACATCATCTGCACCTGGACTATAGAATTATCAGTAAATACTTTATCAATTCCGGCAGTTATTATTGTTGTTCCGGTAGTATCTTTGAAAGCCTCGAGTGGATGAAACCATGTTCCCTCGCCCCTGAAAGAGACCGACCCTATTGCCCCTGACCATCCGGCCCCGGCAACAATATCAGTGCTGTTTGAATAACCTGCAAGGAACTGGATATCATAGCCCCATTTATTGAAACGGTATAATCCCGCAGCTGTAATATCATTGTTGTTATCAGCCTTGACAGCTATCTCGAGTGCAGATGAAGACGATGGATAATACTGAATCCTTATGGCATCGCTGCCGGGTCGTTCAACATAATCGAAATCATAGTAAGAATAAGCATTGAAAATATCATTCGGATTCCATACAAAAGTCTGCCCCCAGTTAATGCGCTGGCGACCGATTCTTATCTGCAGCTTGTTATAGTTCATATCCAGCCAGAGCCTGTCGATGGTCGTGTTTAGGAAAAAAGAGTTTTTATTAATAATATTCCACGACATATCCAGCCATCCCGGATCAGTTCCTATCATTTCAGAATATGTAGTTCCGGCTCTAACCATATCACCTGTAAATAGTCGGTTTCTGAATTCCACGGCTATTGTAATATTTTTATTTATATATCCTTTAAAATTGAGCCTGTTATGAAGAAGATTATCATATAAAACCGGACCCGACAATGAATCAAATGTCGCACTTTGCATTGTTGTAATATACCCGTTTAGTGTGACAGGCTTTTTTTTCTCCTGCGAATAGAGTGAAAATGATATTTCTGTCAGCAACAATGCAGCTAATGCAAATCTTATTATTTTCATCGGCAAATATTTTCGGCTACTCCCTGAGATTATCCGATACAACCTTCCCGTCTTCAAGTGTAATAACCCTATGAGCCATTTTTACCACTCTGGGATCGTGAGTTGAAAAAATGAAAGTTATTTTTTCCTCCTGATTCAGTTTTTCCATTATCTGAAGAAGAACTGTCGCAGATTTTGAATCGAGGTTTGCTGTAGGCTCATCAGCCAGAACAAATTTAGGTCTTGATGCCAGAGCTCTGGCAACTGCAATTCGTTGTTGCTGTCCTCCCGATAATTTGGCAGGGCGGCTGTTTCCTCTGTCGCTCAGCCCCACTGCCTTAAGAAGTTCATAAGTTCTGCCGTCTCTCTCCTTTTTTGACCATTTCTGCAACGACATAATAAATTCAACATTCTCTTTTGCCGTTAGTACCGGGATAAGATTATATGCCTGGAACACGAAGCCTATATTCCTCATTCTGAAGTCAATAAGCGCAGATGACTTAAGCTTTGCAAGGTTTGTGCCATCAATGATAATTTCTCCTTCAGTAGGATTATCCAATCCCCCGATAAGATTCAGAAGAGTTGTCTTGCCGGAGCCTGATGGTCCTACGATGGCAGCAAATTCAGCCTCCTCAAAATCAAGCGTGACGTCATTTACAGCATGGACCTGGATTTCAGTCTCATTATATATTTTATGAACGTTTTTTATCTCAAGCACTTTCATGATCAATAAGTTTTAAATGTTATTTATTATTCGGCTCTGATGGCTTCCACAGGATTAAGCTTAAGCGCTTTCATGGCCGGGTAAACAGAAGATAGAATACCAGTTATTATTATCAGGATAGTTACAACACCAAAAAATCCGGCACTTATCTGAGGAAAAACCTTTGCTGAATAACCCAGCGCAGCAAATCCTTCAGCATATTTTGTCAAACTTATTCCGGTATGTGCTGTAAGCCGTATTATGCCAAAGCCCACAATCATTCCGGCAACACCTCCAATCAGGGAAAGGAATACCGATTCAAGCATTATCATTGAAAAAACTTTTCTCTTATTCATCCCTATTGCAGTAAGCATTCCAAGCTCTCTTGTTCTTTCCAGTACTACCATAAGCATAGTATTGACAATGCCAAATGCAAGAGCTGTGAGAATTATGAGACCGAATATCAGGTAAAATTGCTGTACCATATCGGTCATCATTGCCAGATCGGGTTGAAGTTTTTTCCAGCTGATAACTTCCTGCCCGGGAAGTTTTTCAGCCAGTGCATTTTCAATTGATGCCGTCTGGTTCAGTTCATTTATTTTTACAACTATCTCATGAGTAACATTTTCGGGAATGCCGGTGAGTTTTTTAAGAATAGAATCCCTGACAAAAACCATACTCTTTTCAAATACACTGTTCGAAATATCATATAACCCGGTCACTCTGAAGACTGCTCCGACCTGATTATTGTCTTTGTCAAGGAACGTAAGTATAAATCTTGATCCTTCCCTGAAGTTCCAGGCCTCTTTTTTAATAATCTGCCCGTACTTCTTGTCCTCCCGGGAAGAATAAAGAGACTTCATTTCTTTAATAAACTGCTTCTCACTTGTAAATCTTTTCCCTGCAAGCGGAATAAGCTTATCGATTACTTCTTCAGGCACTCCTTTTGCTTTAAGCCCTGAAAAAGTAGCAGTATCAACAAAATACCTGACAAGATTAAGATCTTTTGCCAGATCCTCACCAATAAGGGCAAGATTGTACCTGGATTCTTTTTCAAAATAATCACCGGTGCCGGGCATAATTTTTTTATACAGAGTAAAAACCTCTTTCTCTTTCTCCGGATCAATTCCCACAATCTGCACTCCGGCACTTTTATATGCCGAATTGGCCATTCCCGTGATCACTGTTCTTTCACAGACTGCTGAGATTCCGCCAACAGATTTTATCTTTGATATAGTCTCATCCGGATTTCCAATGACCAGCAAAGGATCGTTATTAAGGCGGAAATCCTTATCGGTGATCTGTATATCCGAGATCTCTTCATTGAGGGCGTCGTCAACGCGCTGGGCTATCATCCCGTTCATCAGAGCAACAGAAAAAACCCCTGCAAATATCCCGATAGTGACAGATGCAATCACAACAAGACTTCGCACTTTATTACGCCAGACATTTTTCCAGGCTGTTTTCCAGATCATATTATAGTTTATTAAGCTTTTAATGAGGAGACAAGATTCATCTTATATATTTTCCTGACAGGATATATGACTGCTATGCTGATAATTACAGCAACAACTACCGCCTGCCATAAGAAGTAATAGTCAACAGGCATGAAGGGCATTATCGGCTCCATGCCATAACTCTCATAAACTTTCGCATATTCGCCCGAGAATCTTATTGGATGGTGCAGGCCGATAATAATCGCCGGCAGGGCAACTGCTATCCCACTTAATATTCCCAGAAGGCCTACATAAATCAATTCAAATGAAACAATGGTAGCAAGCTTCGACTTCTGCATGCCGATAGCAACCAGCACACCGAATTCCCTTTTTCTTTCTGTTGTCATCATAAGAACCGTTCCGAATATTCCAAAAGCTATTACCATGTACAATATCCCAATCATTATTGCCCCGCTTTTATTATCAGCATCCATCTGGTTTATCAGAAGCTCATTCATTTCTCTCCATCCGATAAGCCTTAGCGGAGATGGAATCTCTTTTCCAAGGGAGGCTATCATCCGGCTTATTTCCTTATCACTGTTATCTTTTATGTAAAGTGCCAGAGAGGTCAGCATACCGGGAGCGCTGTAAAGATCCTGGCAAACATCGACCGGCAGATAAATGATTTTATTATCGATATCCGGTGTAGGTAACTTTACTACACCAGCGATACGATATTTTCCGGCAGCAGTTGTCCCATGATAGCCCTGCCCTATCAGCACAATGGTATCTCCGATATTCAGATTAAGATAATTTGCAAGTGTGTAGCCAAGAAGAGCTTCTTTCTTTCCGGCAGATATGTACCCGTTGCTGAATGAAGCTATTTTTTGTATGCCGGGCATTAACGAAGGGGCTTCTTTATCAGAAATCCCAAGGTCAAGCTGCAGAATTGACTCCGAAGAATACCCGTCACCTTTAAAAACATCGAGTTTTGAGACAACCTTATCAGGAAGTCCTGAATTTTTAAGCCTGTCGATCACTTTCTCCGAGAGCGTGTATTTTACCAGTCGTCCCTTTACATTCGAAAGGAGTGCTTCTTTTTCCGGATCAATTCCCAGAACAAGAACACCTTTTGTAAGAGGTCCTGATGAAGCAAGTGCAAATGATTCAAATCGCGGGATTATGTCTGATACATTCTTGTCTTTCAATAATATATCGCGGATTTCAGGAGTAACGGCAAAAGCATTATCGACTGTCGGATTGTCTTTAAAATCCTCATTCTGGAGCTGAATATATCCTGTATATGATTCAATGACATTCCTGAACATGTGATCGTATGAGCCTAACTGGAGCGATCGCATCAGCAGGGCAAAAAATACGGCGAAAAATACTGAGGTAACTGAGATCAGCGTTCTTCTCTTGTTCCTCCACAGATTACGCCATGCTATAATAAAGTTTTTCATCACATTTATATGAAATTAATTATTCAGCCCTGTTATCTTATATTTTTCATGTTTTGTTGAGAGAAAAAATTCTCAGCTATAGGAACATTGAACTTTATATCAGTAATGTTAACTACCGTCTTATTACCAGGTTCTTCCGCCGGTTGTAATTCCAGCCGCGAAGTTATTGTCCTGCCATCCATTATCTTTATTTCCGATCCGGTCTCTGTTCTGACCAGTATACCATCCTCATCATAAAGCTCTGCCCTCAGAACCAGAAAATCTTTCTTGTCAATCCATCTGATCTGATGACCCCACACAACTGCAGCATTTTCTTTGGCCACCATTTTAATTTTGTAGCAGGGCCTGCCATCAATGGTCTCTTCTCCAATAATTTCATGAGTATAATCATTAACCACTGATGATTCTTTTAATATATCGTCATTTGTGTAATCAGATCCCATCCAGCCCTGCGACATCATTGACGGGGGTAATTTAATCAGCCGGCTGATCGAGGGATTCCAGTTCCACATTTCGGTTCCCCTTTTCAGGAATGTCTGACCAATGTCCCTGGCAGGAGCTGTTATGAGGGTAAGTGCATAATCGCGTCCGAGAGTCCAGTTTTTAAACTCAACGGTCCGCTGCCATGTCGGACGGATGATAGTCATTGACATTACCATTATACTTGATTTTTCCCCATTGAATTTCTCATCAGCCTTACGGACTATCTCTGTGGCGGAAATATCCTGAGCAAAAAGATTTACACCACTGAAAAGTAAAAAAACTGTCAAGAAAAATATTTTTAGTAATTTCTTCATAACCAGCTTATTTATAAAGTTCTATTATCATGTTTATTGTTTTATCATAATATTCATCAACCTCATCAAGATATGCATTGACAATGGTAAAACCCTCAAGTGTGTAAATGAACATATTGAGGTCAAGTACCGGGTCGTAACCTGCCGGTTTTATCGCTTTCTTCCTTGTAAAATAATCCTGCATCATTTTACCAAAAACACTCAGAAGAGAATTGTTGTTATTTGTATAAATCTTCCGGATGGAATTTGCAGGTCCCAAATAGGATCTTAAAAATTGCTCTCGAACATCTTTCTGCAGCAGGAGCTGATAAAAAAGCCGCCAGAAAGAAAGATTTTCCCTGATATGAGCAACCAGCGTCCTGATAAAGAATTCAAATTCATCTTCTGTTAAATAACCATCATGGTCAGGATCAAAATGAGTAAAAATATCCGCCATCGACCTGTTTATAATCGCATTCAATAACTCTTCCTTGCTTTTGAAATAGTTATACAGCAGACCTTTGGAAATGCCTGCATATTTTGCAATATGACTTATGGTTGTATTGTGATAACCTTCATTTGCAAAATGCTTCAGGGCAGTATCCATTATGAGTGTCTTCTTTTCCTCACGTATAACTTCAAGCTGTTGTGGCGTTCTTGGTGACATGCCCTGTTAATAAATGCTTTTGATTGAACGGTCGGTCAAAGTTAAAACATTAAAATATTGAATGCAAGAAAAAAGTGGGAAAATTGAAAAAATTAAAGGCGGATTTTAAAAAGTTAAATGTTTTCATGCATTTATTATATCTCCATACCGCCTTCAATCACCCATGCAGTCTTCTTTCGATGGCTCAAGCTGAAATAAAAAATATTTGGTTTTCAATTATTAAGAAAAGATTATTTATCTTTATCAGTTGTACCTAAAACAATTTTGCAATGGCAAGTCTCAAGCTCCTACTGGGATTAATCCCCTCAACTGCTAAAATTGAACAGGCAGAGAAAGCATTAATAGCTGAATTTGAAAAGCTGAATGCGTTTTCGGATTCCGACACACTAAAAAGATATAATGAGCTGAAAGATCTGGTCTCCTCTTCAGATTTTATCCAAAAGAAAAAAGAAATTGAGTCGCTCTCTTATAAAAATTCTGAAGAATATCTAAAGGAGAAAGAATTTCTTGCTCTCCAGAAGGCAAAGGATATAGTGCTCTATTTCAGAACTGTTGCCGGATCGACCCTTAAAAAATTCCAGGATCTGGATGGTTCTGACAAAATCACTGATTATGAAATTCTTGAAAAGCTTGTTCAATCGCTGGAATTTAAAGAAAAATCCAAGACAAAAGAATTCAGGGAAAGCGAAGAATTTAAGAAGCTCCAGGAATATAATCGTCTCAAGGGAAACCCTGAAATTAAAGAATATTACTCTTTTAAGAAATCGAAAGAATATTCCAATTTCCTGAATATCGACGGATCGGCCAGATTATCAAGATATAACGAGCTTAAGGAATATGTTACTTCTGCTGAATTCAAGGAAAAGAAGAATTATCTTCTCGATAAGAAAAGATTCGAGAAAAATGAAATGTTCAAACAGCTGCAGGAGTATGATAAACTGAAAAAAGATCCTGATATTTTATGGTACTTTAAGATTAAGGATTCCAGCAAATTTGATATTCTGAAGCATCGCGAACTTATTTTCAGCGATGAGTTCGAAGGTGATAAGCTGGATACAAAAACCTGGCTAACAAATTACTATTGGGGCGATAAGCTTCTTCACGACAGATATTCTGTTGAAACAGATCTGCAGGCGTACACAGAAATAGAGAACTTTGAAATAAGGAACAGCCTTCTGAAGATAATAACCAGGCCTAAGAAAATTCAGGGTAAAGTATGGTCAGAAGCCGATGGGTTTAAGGTTAAAGAATTTGCTTTTACTTCAGGAATTATAAATACCGGGAAAAGTTTCAGGCAGAAGTACGGTACTTTTACTGCCAAGGTTAAACTGGGAAACGCCACAGCCAAGAACGCATTCTGGTTGCTAGCCGATAAAATTACCCCGCATATTGATGTCTGCCATACATCAAACGGAAAGGTACTTTTTGACCTTTTCGTAACTGCCGATAAAAGGGTTAAAGCTTCTCTCGGAGGAAAATATGCCAATGATTTCTTCATCTATACTCTTGAATGGACAGCAGACAAACTTGTCTGGAAGATCAATAATACAGATGTCTTAACACAGACGTCTAATGTTCCCCAGGAACCAATGTATATTTTGTTTTCAGGAGGTCTTGACAAACCCATTAACAGCATGACGGCCATGGAGATAGACTGGGTAAGGGTATACCAGCCTAAAAAATAATATTACAAATTTAATCCGGTAGTAGAGGCGTTGCATGCAATGCCTCTACTATTGTTTTGCAATATCATGTAACTTTTACAGTTTTTGGCCGTCTTTATACCGTAATCCGGTTTATGACAGTAAAGGAATATAACAGATCCGTGGAAGAGTATGCTGATGCGGTTTATCGTTTTATCCGTGCAGATATTAAGGATGATGAACGGGCAAACGATATCGTTCAGGACAGCTATGAAAGATTGTGGAGGCATGTTGCTGAACTGGAATACCCGGTTGTTAAATCCTGGCTCTTTTCAACCGCATATCATACTATGATCGACATTATCAGAAAGGAAAACAGGATTAAGCACTTCGAAGTAATCCCCGAAGAAATTATGTCAGCTGAATTCCAATATTCGGATCTTAACGAGATCCTTCACATTGCACTTGAAAGGCTACCCGAACAGCAAAGATCATCTGTTCTCCTTCGCGATTATGAAGGATACAGTTATAAAGAAATTGGAGAGATAACAGGTCTCAGTGAAGCCCAGGTGAAAATAAATATTTACAGGGGAAGAATTGCCCTTAAGAGTTTTATTGGGAAAATTGAAACGGTTTTATAGCAATGAAGCCCGACAGATCAAATTATGAAATATGGCTTATTGACTGGTCAGAAGGCAAGCTCAGCGACCAGGAGATTAAACTGTTGCAATCATTTCTCGATGAAAATCCTGATCTGAAGCGTGAAACAGAAGGTATGTCTTTTCCGGTACTTTCCCCACCAGAAAATTATTTTAATAAGAAAGAACAACTTAAAAAATCTCCAGAAGACCTTGATATTCCTCAAATAGAATATCTCTCAGTTGGCTGGCTTGAAAATGATCTTTCTCCTGAACAGGCTGCTGAGCTAAAACAGAGTATCAGCAAGAATAACAAAAATAAAGTCCTTTTTGATTCAATACAGAAAACAAAACTCAAGCCGGTTCCTGATGTATATAAATATAAAAAACTGCTTAAAAAGAGGAGTGCCCGTGCTAAAATTCTAAGGCTTTCGGTTGTCAGACTGAGTGTTGCAGCTACAATTGCTATAATGGTATTAAGCATCTTGTTTGTTCCGCGATATTTCCGGGGAAATAATACTGCCATTGTGGGGAATGTCCGGGACACTAATAATATTCAGCCATTCGTAATTATGGCAGAAGTATTAAGAGTACCCTTTGCGGAAGAGAAAAATCAGGGAACCCGGGGAAAAAAGGTTCAGGCCCCTGCCATAAAAGAAATTCCTGTTATTGCAGAGAATATACAAAGTAAAATTATGATTTCAGATTCTATCGTTTCGGAAAACAATACTTCTGTTTATAGAATAACAACCATACCGGCCGTCAGCGAAATTACCTTTGCGGTCATCTCCCCCCGAGCTTCCCTTATAACAACAAGTATTAAACTTGAAGAACCTGTTTATGATCAGGAAAGAAGCAAGCTGGGCAAATTCATTGCCAGAACACTGCGGCAGAAAGTTCTTAAGGATAAATTGCCTGATGACTCCCCGCTGAAAGGTTATGAGTATGCAGAAGTCGGTATTGCTGGTCTTAATAAACTGTTTGGCTGGGAAATGGAACTGGTTAAAACAAACGATGCAAATGGAGAGTTAAAATCATTTTATTTCAGCTCAAAAGTTCTGAAGTTTAACGCACCCATTAAAAAAGCGCAACCAGCGCTGTAACTTTTTTATATGCTTCTCCGTCCCACTCTCAGAAACAGTAAAAATAAAAAAGTCATGAAAAAAATTGGAATAATATTATTATTTGCAGCACTTTTACTTCAGGGGCTCGGACAGGAAGTAACTGCCGTAAACAGCGATACCACAAAACAGGGAACTGTTGCTGATACAAATGACATAACAAGGGTAATAATTGGAAATGATGCAATTTCAATTGATAACAAACAGGATGCCGTTAACCTTAAAGTAGGGGACCGGGGCTTAACTATCCTCGAATCCCTCGAAGGAACTGGTCCAAAAATTAAATTCAGGAATTTCAAAGAAGATGATTTAGATTTACAGGATGATAAAAACAATTCAAAGGAAGATAAAGAAAGACGAAGAAATCGCTTTAAAGGACATTGGTCAGGTATTGAAATGGGTTTCAATAATTATCTTACATCAGACAGAAGTTTTACATTACCTGACGAAATAGACTATATGTCGCTTCATTCAGGAAAATCCTTCAATTTCAACCTCAATTTTTCGCAGCTCAGTATCGGTTTGACAAGGCATATAGGTTTTGTCACCGGTCTTGGTCTTGACTGGAATAATTATCGGTTCAACGGGAATAATAATATTCAGAAGGGCTCAACAGGAATTATTGAGCCTTTTATCCCCACCGGATTACTCAATAAATCAAAATTTACCACTCTTTACCTTACTCTTCCTTTTATGCTTGAGCTTCAGCTGCCTACTGATCATAATCGGATCAATCTGGCGGCCGGACCAATCGGAGCTATTAAACTAAACTCCCATTCAAAAATGGTCTTTGATGATGGAGATAAAGTAAAATCCAACAGCGATTTTAGTCTGAATTTACTTCGTTATGGTTTAACCGCACGCGCAGGATATGAGAATTTCCAGATTTACGGGACTTATTTCATGAGCCCGTTATTCCAGTCAGGGAAAAGCCCTGAAGGAATAGCGCTTTACCCTTTTGAAGTGGGTATCGCCTTTACAATTAATGATTAATACAGTTTTTCATTCCTTTTTTGGCAAGAGGCTTTCTTATAAGCCTCTTTTTTGTCAATACCCCCTAAATCCACCAAAGGGGGACTTTTTGATATACAATAAGTTACAAAGCCCCCCCCATGAAGGGTTAAGGGTAAAAGTCAACTTATAAAACAGCCTCTTACTATTTTGCACCTAGCTGATTACTCAGTATATTTGCACATGCAATAAATCTAATATTTATGGAATCTGATTCCCTGTCGCAACGAGAGATAAGACGTTACAAAAAACAGATTATGCTCCCTGAAATTAACAAGGCAGGTCAGGAAAAGCTTAAAAAGGCCCATGTTTTAATTGTAGGGGCAGGAGGTCTTGGATGTCCTGTATTACAGTATCTTACTGCAGCGGGCACAGGGAAGGTGGCAATTGCTGAATTTGATATGGTTGATGAGGCCAATCTTCAGAGGCAGATCCTGTATGGTTCTGATGATGTAGGTAAGCTTAAATCGATAATTGCAAAAAACAGGCTTGAGCATCTTAATTCTTCTGTTGAAATTGAGATCTTCAATCTGAGGATTAATACCGAAAATGCGCTTTATATTTTAAAGGATTTTGATGTTATCGTAGATGCGACCGATAATCTTGAAACCAGGTATGTTATCAATGACGCCTGTATCATATTGAATAAACCAATGATCCATGGTGCCATTTATAAGTATGAGGGCCAGGTCTCTGTTTTTAACTATAAAGGCGGTCCTACTTACCGTTGTTATAATCCTTATTCTGAAAATACGGGCTTTAAAAATCCTGCACCTGCGGATACAGGGCTGTTTGGTGTTCTTCCGGGAATAACCGGAACCTTCATGGCAAATGAGGTAATTAAAATAATTACTGAAACTGGCGTGATTTTAAATGGTAAGATTCTTTTTTTCAATATAATGGATTATTCATTTCGTCTGATAGCTGTAAAGAATATCCCTGAAAATCACCTCATTAGTGAATTAACCCGTCCTGGCCCGGGGTGAAACAAACATAATGCACTGACAGGGCCTATAATACAGAGATATTGTTTTCCGTTATCCGACGTGCAGAAAGATAATCGTATTTATTTATGAAATCCGTTTTTAAAATACTTAAAATAACAGCTATCCTGATTCTTATAACCGCTGTAACATTATTCACTGCCTCTTTTTTATTGCAGGATAAAGTTACCAGCATTATACTTAAATCCCTGAATAAACATATTTCAACCAAATTCGAATTTGAATCTGTTAAGTTATCTTTCCTGAGAAAGTTCCCGAAGGCATCCATAGACCTTAGGAATGTCCTTGTGCATTCCTCTCCCGGGTATGATCCATCCGGCTTCTACGGAATAAATACCGATACTCTTCTTTCAGCCCGCACTGTTACTGCAGAATTTAAAATAACCGACATTATTAAAGGCATTTATAACATTGAAAGGATAGGAATAAAAGATGGGGTTCTTAATTTATACACCGATACTTCAGGTAATGTAAATTATCATATTGCTGATGAACATAATGCAGATAACGGAACCGACTTTACAATTAATCTTGACAGGATATATCTTTCTGATACCAAAACACTATATTATAATCTTGCAACACAACTTATGATTAAGGCAGCTGTGGAGAATAGCCGCCTGAGAAGTAGTATCTCGGGTGATGATATTGATTTTTCAGCAGATGCCGTATTACATATAGATCTTTTCAGGCTTTATAATTTCACCATTTCTCAAAGCATACCTGCCGATTTTGACATTAATCTTCATAGTTCAGACAATGGCGTTCTGTTCAATAAAAGCAAGGTAATTCTCGATAAATATAATTTCATCATGAGCGGTTTTGTATCATCTGAAAATGTTCTTGACCTCTCTCTCGCCGGAGAAAAAATTGATCTTTCAGATATTAAAAAATACATTCCCGTGGAATATCAAAACAGAATTTCTGCCTATAATCCATCTGGAATACTTGATATTAAATGTCTTTTCAGAGGTCTCCTTAACCATACCACAAATCCGCGGATTGAGATTAGTTTTAATCTCGATAAAGGGCATATAACTTACAGGGATTCACCACTTGAGATAAGCGACCTTTCATTCAGCGGAAACTTTTCAAACGGTCGCCTGATGATCCCAAAAACCAGCTCCGTTACTATCAGTGATTTTAAAGGCAGGCTTGGGTCAGCAGAATACTCAGGTTCGCTTGTATTATCAAACTTTGCTGCTTTGAACGCGAATCTTCTTCTTAATGGAAAACTAATACCATCGGAAATCAGGGAATTTTTTAATCTGAAAGAGATTTTTTCATCAGAAGGATATGTTGATTTTGATCTGAAGATGAATGGATTTATCCCCAGAAAAGAGAAATATACCATCAACGACATATTAAATCTGAAATCTTCAGCAAACATGAATTTTAATTCATTTGGAATAAACTTCGGACCTGGCAGGTTTAATATTAACAATGTAAACGGAAACTTTATTTTCTCTGATACTGCCAAAGCCAGAAATTTAAGTTTTACATTAAGAGATCAGGAATTTACAACCAGCGGTACTTTTTTACATCTCCCGGCCTGGCTGAATGGGAAACCGGCAACACTTACTTTTACGGCTAATGTCGCCTGCAGTAATTTTGATCCCGAAAAATTATTCTCGTTACATTCAGATTCTGTTAAAGGAAAAGAAATAAGGAAAGCTTACTCTTTGCCGGTAGATATGATCTTCGATGTGAATTATAAAATCGATAATTTTAACTATAAAACTTACTCTGCAGAAAAGGTCGTTGGAACGGTTAGTTACAAACCAAGGATCCTTAATTTTAAAGCCCTGGAATTAAATTCATTGGATGGCGTTATCTCTGGCAATGGTTTTGTGGTCCAAAATACAGATAAGTCATTTATGGGAAGAGGTAGCTTTAATGTTGATAAAATAAATATAAATAAAACGTTTCTTTCGTTTCAGAATTTTGGACAGAGTTTTATTAAGGCGGAAAACCTTGCCGGCACACTTTCAGGATCATTCTCGCTTTTAATACCGATGGATTCTTTATTCAGGCCAGTTATAAAGTCGATTACCGCGGAAGGGAAATATCTTCTTGAAAATGGCACTCTGAAAGATTTTGAACCAGTTAAGGAGCTTTCTTCCTTTATCGAATTGTCGGAACTGGAAAATATAAACTTTAAACAGATGGAAAATGATTTCTTCATCAGAAATAACTTTCTTTATATACCGCAAATGGATGTTAAATCGACAGCTGCAGATCTTTCGGTCAACGGGAAACATAGTTTTGATAATAATTATGAATATCATGTGAAAATGCTCTTATCAGAGATCCTGAGTAAAAAGCTTCACAAGCCGAAACCAAATACTTCTGAATTCGGGGCTGTGCAGGATGACGGCCTTGGCCGGATTTCAGTGCTGCTCAAAGTTGAGAACAAAGGAGAGGATATAAAAGTAGGGTATGACATTAAGGCTGCAGGAAGCCAGGTAAAGAACGATATCAGGAATGAAAGGCAAAATCTTAAAAGCATCCTTAACCAGGAGTACGGGTGGTTTAAAAATGACTCATCAGTAAATAAAAAACAAAGTACAGGAACTCCCCGTTTCAAAATAATATTCGAAGATAATGATACGGTAAAAGTAGCACCCGAACAATCTGAAACAAAAAAAGAGAGCACGCTCAAAAAACTGTTCAAAAAAAATAATTAAATTAAATACCATAAAACCAGTAATTTGAACACTTATCGTAATAAAGCGCCATGGATGCTTCTCCTTTTCCTGTTTGCTATTCTCACAGGTCTCGGTTCTCTCATCTATACACGTTACCTGGTTGGGATACTGAAAGATGAAGAAAGAAAGAAAGTCGAGCTCTGGGCTGAGTCAACAAGGCTGATTGCAATAGCTGATTCCAGCCAGAACATAGAGTTTTTATATTCAATAATCGAAAATAACAATACAATACCTGTCATTCTAACTGATGAAAATGACAGTATTATCAGCTCAGGCAACTTTGACAATGCCAGGTTAAGAGATGCGGATTATCTTAAATCACAGCTGGCAAAGATCAAAAAGAAAAATAATCCTATTTTCATTGATCTGGGGAATGATCACAGGAACCTTATTTATTATAAAGACAGCATTATTCTCACTCAGCTGATCTATTATCCATATGTACAAACCGGGATAATTGTTCTTTTTATTCTTTTTGCATTTCTTGCTTTCAGCTCTTCCCGGAAGGCTGATGATAATCAGGTATGGGTAAGCATGTCAAAGGAGACTGCTCATCAGCTGGGAACACCAACTTCCTCACTGGCAGGATGGGTTGAGATCCTTCATCATAAATATCCGGAGATCACTATTACGAAAGAGATATCACTTGACGTTGACCGGCTTGAAAAAATAACAGAAAGGTTTTCAAGGATAGGTGCAAAACCAACTCTTACCCGTGAAAATATTATTTCAATTATTACAGGCACTGTTGATTACCTGAAATCCAGAACTTCATCCAGGGTAAAGTATCGTTTCGGCTTTGATCCTTCAGGAGAAATTACTATTCCGGTTAATTCAGCCCTTCTGGAGTGGGTTTTTGAAAATATTTCAAAAAATGCCATTGATTCTATGGAAGGTAACGGAGAGATTATTTACACTATTTCAGAAACTGAAAAAAGTATAATGATTGACATCTCAGATACCGGAAAAGGAATCCCCAAAAGGTCTTTCAAGAAGATTTTCAATCCGGGATATACAACCAAGCAGCGCGGATGGGGTCTTGGCCTTTCTCTTGCAAGGAGAATTATCGAAGAGTTCCATAAAGGAAAGATATATGTACGGCATTCCGAGCCTGGTAAAGGGTCTTGTATCAGGATAATTTTAAATAAGGAACAGTTGTAATTCCTATATTTGCAGCCCATAATTCTATTTTAATGAACCGAAAAGATATTGAAATAATGTCGCCGGCGGGATCGTATGAATCACTTATGTCAGCGATCCAGGGAGGGGCTGATTCTGTTTATTTCGGAGCTGAGCAACTCAATATGAGGGCCGGATCTTCCAATAATTTTACTCTCGACGATCTTCGTAACATAACAAATATTTGTAAAGAGAACGGGTTAAAAAGTTACCTGACTGTCAACGTCGTTGTTTATGATCATGAAATCAGCCAGATGCAGAAGATCATTGACACTGCTGCTGAAAGCGGAATAACAGCTATTATAGCTTCAGACCTCTCGGCTATTAATTACGCCTTTAAATCAGGAATGGAGGTTCACCTGTCAACCCAGCTTAACATATCAAATGTTGAAGCACTGAAGTTTTATTCTCAATGGGCTGATGTAGTCGTTCTTGCAAGAGAGCTTAACCTTGACCAGGTAAAGTATATTTCAGATACGATCCGGGAACAGGATATCAGGGGACCCGGGGGTGATCTCGTCAGGATTGAGATGTTTGTTCACGGAGCTCTGTGCATGGCAATCTCAGGTAAATGTTACCTCAGCCTTCACGAAAACAACAAATCTGCCAATCGCGGCAACTGCTACCAGACATGCCGTAAATCATATGTTGTAACAGAAAAAGAGTCTGGTTATCAGCTTGAAGTGGATAATGAATTCATCATGTCGCCGAAGGATCTGTGCACGATCGGGTTCATCGACAGGATGATAGATGCCGGAGTCACTGTATTTAAAATTGAAGGACGTGCAAGATCGGCGGAATATGTCAGGGTTGTATCTGCCTGCTACGATGAAGCTGTAAAAAGGGTTTTTGATGGCACATATAATGAGAAGCGCATAGCAGAATGGAAAGAAAAGTTGTCATCTGTATTCAACAGAGGTTTCTGGGACGGCTACTATCTTGGACAGAAGCTGGGTGAGTGGAACAGCCAATACGGGTCAAGTGCAACAAAGAGAAAAATATACCTGGGGAAGATCACCAACTATTTCACAAAGCTTAACGTGGCGGAAATAAAATTAGAAAACGGCGATCTTAACAAAGGTGATCATCTGTTAATAACAGGGCCGTCAACCGGTGTAATAGAATTTGTGGCAGGAGAGATAAGGGTTGATCTCCGGGAGACTGAGAAGGCGCTCCGGGGAGAGTTTTGTTCAGTAAAAATAGATGATTACTTAAGACGATCGGACAAAGTATATAAATGGGTAAATGCCGAAGATCTTAAGAAGCAGTAATTAAGCTCATTTACCAGATTATCTTCTTTGATGCTTCAAGAACTTTCAGGGCATTATCTTCCAGGCTTTCAGTCCCCGATTCAACAAAATAAACATTCCTGCTCTTTTTCCTGGTGATACTGTACATATATGTTTTATCGTAGTACTTAAGAGTTATTTCAATTGCTTTGGCAAAATCACCGGCATCAACAGCATCCAGGGCATCATTGGTATTATCTCCTCCAAGACGTTTACTGATTTTCATAATCGATCCTTTTAGCAGATCCCGGGGGTATTTTGAATACTCTTCTATCAACCTCGGCATTCTGTATTTAGTATCCATAATAATGATTATTGCCGGAGCTTCCAGCATATTACTAAAAAACTTGTCCGGGAGAAATACTGTGCCTATATTCCGGCTTTCATCTTCAAGCCAGACGGGGGAATCATTGCCGACAAGCTTCCATTGATCGAACAAGAGATTAGCAAAATGTTCTGTGGAAGGCTGAGGTGGTTGACCAAGGGCTCCGAAGGCAGAACCTTTGTGATTTGCGATACCTTCCAGATCGATGAACTGATGACCAAGATTCTTAATATGGTTCAGAATATGTGTTTTACTGCTACCGGTCATGCCTCCAAGAATAATTGTTTTCTTCTTTCGGGAAAGAGTCTCAAGAACATGATGACGATAAGATTTATATCCTCCTTCGAGGACCTCTGTCGTTATATCACCCAGGGAAAAGAGCCAGGCCATAGCTTCTGATCTCATTCCTCCTCTCCAGCAATGAACAAGCAATCTGTTTTCTTTTGCAATTCTGATTGCTTCTCTTAGTTTAATATGCATCGCTTCCCCGATAAGTTCTATTCCTTTCAGGATTGCTTTTCTTCTCCCTTCTTTTTTATAGCTGGTTCCAACGATTTCACGTTCCTTATCATTAAACAAGGGAATATTAAATGCCCCGGGTATATGGCCTCTTGTGAACTCGGAAGGAGTCCTTACGTCTACAACAGGAATAGTTGCACCCAGTTCCAGAAATTCTTGAATATCTGTCTTATTCAATATCTGAAATGCCATGGTTTAATGATATTAACAATCTGTAAGTGTTGCTAATTATCCTGGCTGTTTTTGAAATACTTTGCAAAGAGTCTTTTCAGTTCTTCTATTCTTACGGGCTTTGAAATAAATTCCCTGATACCAGATAATTCAGCTTTCTTTTTTGTTTCCGGCATATTATCCGCAGTAAAGGCCACAATAAGAACCGATTTATCGGATGCAAGTATTTTTCTGGCGGAATCGTACCCGTTCATTTCAGGCAGGATAAGATCCATAAAAATCAAATCATATTTTTTGCTCTTAGCCTGCATGTAGCCGGCATAGCCGTCATCAGAAACATCGAAAGTGTACCCGAGGGCTTTCAACATGGT
Organism: uncultured Rikenellaceae bacterium; assembly: GCA_964526345.1. Classification (GTDB taxonomy): domain Bacteria; phylum Bacteroidota; class Bacteroidia; order Bacteroidales; family VadinHA17; genus LD21. Next base: position 72,447 of record CAZGKI010000001.1, on the reverse strand, counting down.
TCCTATAACTTTCTGATTCATCTTGTTATCTTCAACGATCAGGATTCTTATATCAGTTCTGACATCGCTGAGGTCGGCCGATTGAGACAGATCTATATTTGGGAAACTTTCCGTAACCACATTTACCAGCTCGCTGTTATCAAAAGGTCTGACCAGATAGTGGTCGATCCCGAGGGTTAAACATTTCATATAATTACCTTTCCGGTCATTTGAGCTTATCATAAACATTATTATCCTGCCGGAAAGACCATTTTCCCATATTGTTTTTGCAGCTTCAAACCCGTTAAATTCACTATCATCGATAATAACAACCAGGTTATATTTTTCAGCTGCAGAATTCAAATTGCCCTTTATCTGCCCGAGAGTTGATTTATTGTAAGAAGTAACAGAAATTTCAAGCCCCAGCCGGTGAAGGCTTCCCAGAATTTCTTCATCCCTTGTCTGCGGGCCGGTAATAACCAATGTTTTTATTTTTTCAAATGATCGAATCTTATCCTGATTGAGATTTTTAACAATCTTATCATTAGAGTAGGCTTTAATTGTAAATACGATCTTTGTGCCCTTGTCTCCGGACAGCCCTGAGGGGCATTCAGCAGTAAGTTCGCCACCCATCATTTCAACAAGCTGGCGGGCAAGAATTGCTCCGAATCCCGAATCGGTACCTGTTTTTACAGTTTTTGATTCAATATTTACAAAATCGCCGAATATTTTTTTAAGGCTGGCTTTATCAAAACTGTAACCTGTATCGAGCAATTCAAAAACAAGAGTTATAATACCGCCGCTATTGCTTTTCAGTTTACACTTTAATTTTATCTCTCCTTCTTCAGTATTTGAAGCAGAGTGACTTATGAGGTTTGTAAGAACCTGCCTGAGCCGGAAAGGATCAGCAATGATACTTTCAGGAATATTATTATCTAGACTATATGAAAATACAACTTTATTATCTGCTATATGTGTCCTGGCAAGTTCTGTACAATAGCCAATTTCTTTTCTAAGATCAAACGGTACCTCATCGAGGATCATTTTCCCGGTTTCAATTTTTGAAAAATCCAGGATATCATCAATAATATTAAGAAGAACCTCAGTCGACCGGCGTAAAAGGCTTACTATTTCCTTAACAGTCCCTGATAATTCATGCTTCTCAAGAATATCAGCCATCCCAATGATTCCGTTCAGCGGTGTACGTATTTCATAGCTCATCCGGGCCAGAAATTCAGATTTTGCGACATTTGCTTTTGCTTCCTGTTTCCTTGCCGACTCAAGCATTGTAACATCTATCAGGATCTCCATCGTTCCCTCTTCACCCATAAAAACAACGGGGATACTGTTTCTGTACAAAACAATCTCTCCAATCTCTTTTTTAATTATTACAAACTGATCCGGGTTAAAGGCTCCGCCCAGGTTTTTTGAAAAATATTCACTCACGACGGGCACAGAGGTTTCCGGGAATATTTTTCCTCTCATTTCTGCCTCACCCGAATAAGAGTATTGAGTTGCTGCCACCTTATTGGCTTTAATAATTTCATGGTTTTTGTTATGTATAATAACACCAACCGGCATCTCTTCTATAAGAGTAAAAAGCATTTTTTCCGATTCGCTGAGTCGTCTGGTCTCAGATTTCTGAGACCTGATATATCTCCAGAAAATAAATATTATCAACTGAATCAGCAGCAGTGTGCCGGTTACGATAAAAATTGAATTCCTGATAATGTATTTCTGAAAAAAATCAGTAGGGGCAGAGAAGACAAGTGCCAGGTCACGTTGAAGCAGCCGGGAAGAATAGAAGGAAGAAATGATCTCTCTTTTCTTGCCTCCGATATCGGCCTGATGAATAATATTATCAACTGATCCATTCTGCAAACCCGATACTATACGGTCAATCTGATTATATGAGGGTTTACTCTCATTGTTATCATAAATTATTTGTCCCGAATCACTTACAACCCATTGCCATTGGTAATCCTTCAGGTTAAACTCAGAAAAAATAGCATTAAAATATTTTTTGTAATCAATTGTAACAACAATATTTCCTACGGGAATATTATCTTTAAATATAGGCTGATAATATTCAAACTTTTTGTTAGTCTCAACAAGCTTTTCCATATCAAGGATCTTCCCCTGTACATGTAGTACAAATGGCTGTTCGAGCCAGTCTAGAGTTATCTCATCCCTTTTTAAAGTAAACTCATTTCTATTATTGTCGTAGAGCTGGATTCCTGTAACAAAGTCACCATATTTAGCAAAGAAGAGTTTCATGTTCTCCTTTGCCCTGTATTGTTTATCCGGATCCTTGAAAAACAGGGCAAGGTCATCGGAAAAGCTTATTTTATTAAGATCGCTAAGGAAAAAATTATTGGTATTATCCACAGCCAGGCCGACTATTTGTACCTGTTGTTTAAGTAATGCTTTAATATAATTTATCTGCTTATTATACAGGCTCTTATAATAGATGAAATTAGCCAGCATAATCACTAGAAACGCTGAATAAACAAAAATTAATAACTTTTTCATCTGTGAATTATTTTGGACTGCGGCCGGCTATAAAGATAATCGATATTAAATAAACATTAATCTTACCTAACGGTATTTACGGTTATCGTCTTCAAGGATATTCATATAGCTTCTGTATCGCAGCGGATCTATCTCCCCTGATTCAACTGCAGAAATAACAGCACAGCCTGGTTCGTCGATGTGAATACAGTTATAAAACCTGCAGTTCTTTGAAATCCTGAATATCTCCGGGAAAAAGTGATAGATCTCATTCTTTTGCATATCCACTAAGCCAAACCCTCTCAAACCTGGCGAATCGATAACAAATCCTGGAAAAGGCATCCTGTGCATCTCAGGAAAGGTTGTAATATGTTTCCCTTGTTTATGATAATCCGACACTTCTTCAGTTTTAAGCTTCAGGTCAGGATTAAGGATATTTATTAAAGAAGTCTTTCCAACTCCGGAGTTTCCTGCAATAAGACTTACTTTATTTTTCATCCTTTTTTTCAGTTCTTCAATCCCGGATCTTTCTTTTAAGGAGAGCCGGAAGCACTCATATCCGATTTTACTGTAGAGAGAAAACAGGTATTCCATTTTTTCTCTCTCAAAAGAACCGTAGAGGTCGGTTTTGTTGATAATTATACCTGCAGGTATCCTGTAAGCCTCTGCAGTGATAAGAAATCTGTCAATGAACTCAACCGGAGTCTCCGGCATAATGATTGTGATCATTAACCACAGGTAATCAATATTTGCAGCAATAATTTGTGTTTCTTTAGAAAGATTTGTCGCTTTCCTGAGTATATAATTCTTGCGGTCAAGAACTTTGGTAATAATACCTGATGTTTTACTTCCTTCAAAATCAAATAATATATTATCGCCCACAGCAACCGGATTTGTTGTTCGCAATCCTTTTACACGAAATTTACCTTTTATCGTGCATTCGATAATTTCTTCTTCGCCATACATTACCCTGTAATGGCTACCCGTGGATTTTATGACCAGTCCCTTTCCCAATATAATCTTCTCTTAGATAAAACTGCAAAGACGCCACTGAGAGGCGTCTTTACCATCAGCTTATAATAAAGGTTCCTATTAATTATCCGATGCCATCAGGAGAAATGGTTTCATCTCAAAACTGTGGTAAAATGGTCTCAATCGTTCAGTGTTATAATGTTCTGAAACTTTTACTACTTTTTTCGATGAGGTAACGACATCAATCGGAACATTGTCATAACGACCGTTTTTCAAAACAACAATCCTTCCATGGACGCCTTTCAATATAAGATCAAGCGCAAGATTACCATAAGCCATCGGGACAATTGAATCAAGAGCATCAGGATCGCCTCCGCGAACCATATACCCAAGTTTCTGGTTAATAACGTTAATAGTTTTGCCACCATTATATTTGCCTGACAGCTCTTTTAGTTTCTGTGATACTACATCACCAATACCGCCAAGTTTTGCATGTCCGTATGCATCTTTTTCACTGTCGAAAAATATCATCTCGCCGCCTTTGAACATGGCCCCTTCAGAAACAAGAACCACAGAGTATTTGCTTGGATTATGATTTCTGTCTTCTACAAGTAGCTTTGTAAGCAATTCGATATCAAACTTATATTCAGGGATAACACATCTGTTGGCCGATCCTGCCATTGTCGGAAGCATAGCTGTAAACCCGGCATATCTTCCGAAGACCTCAAGCACCAGCAGTCGTTCATGCGAACCCGCTGAAGTTCTCAGACTGTTCGTCATTTGTATGGTCCGTGTTACACATGTGCTGAATCCGATACAATAATCTGTCCCGGGAACATCATTATCCATTGTTTTCGGAATAGCGACAACCTTAACTCCTTTCTTGTACAGGTGAACACCGTAGCTGAGAGTATCGTCGCCACCAATCGGGATCAGGTAGTCGACACCAAGCCACTCCAGGTTTTTTATTATTTCAGGAGTAATATCATTCATTTCAGCATTATAAGTGCCTCTAAGGTGTTCCGGAACACTATCTTTAGGCATATGGCTCGGCCTGGTTCTCGAAGTATGCAGAAAAGTACCTCCTGTTCGACCGGCCTTATTAACGATATCATCAGTCAGTGTCTGATAACAGTTGCTATTATCTGCTTTATTATCCCTAATCAGTTCAGAGATTCCTGCCCAGCCTCTTCTCAACCCTATTACCTTGTATCCTTCCCGGTTTGCACGTATCGTCACCGCCCTTATAGCCGGGTTAAGTCCGGGAACGTCTCCTCCTCCGGTCAGAATAGCTATAATCCCTTTTGATTTTTGAGTTGTCATGATTTTTTGCCTTTTTTTTATTGCCATTTTTACATTTTATTTAGCCCTCTAAAGTAAAACAATTTAATTTTATAACAAATATCAATTAATAGCCTATATCCCAATAATATGTAAGTTTGCACAATATTACCTTTAAGGATGAAAAAAGAACCATTAAGGTACAATACGAAAGTTTTAATATCCGGCGGTAGCGGACTTATTGGCATGCATCTTACATCGCTGCTTCTGTCTGAAGGAATTAATGTGGCTCACCTGTCGAGACAAAACAATCACTTTGGCAGGGTAAGGGTATACCGATGGGATCCTGAAAACCAGGTGCTCGATCCGGTCATATTACAGGACGTTGACTATATAATTCACCTGGCCGGTGCCAATATCGGAGAAAAGAGATGGACATCAAAGCGGAAAAGAGAGATAGTCGATAGCCGGATAAGCAGTACCGGACTTTTATATAAAACCATTGCTGAAAATAATATTAGACTGAAGGCGTTCATAACAGCCTCTGCAATAGGTTATTATGGATCGATTACATCAGAAAGAATATTTTCAGAAGAGGATCCTCCTGCGGATGATTTTACAGGAAATACCTGCAGAATGTGGGAAGAGATGGCAGATAAGTTTATAGATCTTGGCATTCGAACAGTTAAGATCAGAACAGCAGTGGTGCTTGATAAATCGGACAGCTTTCTATCGAGATTGCTTCGACCTGCCCGTTTTGGCATTTACCTTCTCCTTGGAAATGGCCGCCAGTATATACCATGGATACACATATCAGACCTGTGCAACATTTACCTGAATGCCATCCGGAAAGAGAGCATGCATGGAACTTATAATGCTGTAGCACCTCAGCATGTTACTCAAAAAGAATTCATGAAAACCCTTGCCGGGGTGATGAACAGGCCATTTTTTCATCCTTCTGTGCCTTCATTTCTGTTAAAGTTAATGCTCGGAGAAATGTCAGGAGTTATCGTTAATGGTAACAGGATTTCGTCAGGGAAAATAATTAACGAGGGTGTAAAATATACATTTGCAGATCTTCATGATGCTCTGGATGATATAGTTAATGCCCGTTAGAAGAATTCTACCCTCTTTTTGATAATATCTCCAGCTTATTTATATCAACGATTTCAATCGTCTTGCCGAAAATCTTAATGATCCCGTCCCGTTTAAAATCAGTCATGGTCCGGATAACATTGGCAGTACTCATGCCAATATAATCTGCTATTTCTTTTCTTGAAATAGGAATATCAAATACTCTTGTATTATATATCTCTTTAGAAAAATAGAGTAATACAAAAGCAACACGCCCCACAAGATTTTTCTGCCTTATATCCAGGGTCTGGTTTATGATCTTATCATTGATCTTGGATATTTTAGTTAGCAGCCCCATGGCAAAACCTCCATTTTTCATAAAAAGCTCTTTTATGAATTCAAGGTTAACTGCGCAAACAATGGAATCTTCAACGGCAGCTACAGAATACTGGTAACGCTCTTCTGAGAAGATACTCATATTGCTTACAAATTCGAATGGTCTTGTAATGGTAATCACCTGCTCTTCACCTGTATTTGTCCGCCTGAAAAGCTTTACAAGCCCACTTTTCAGATATTTAAAATCAACGATCTTCTCTCCTTCAAGGTTGATTATCTCTCCTTTACGGAAAAATTGCTCTTTTTTGTTGTTGCATAATTCTATAATGGCTGGTTCATCAAGAAATGCAAATACCACTTCCCTGAATTCACAGGTTTCGCAGATACAAATTTTGGTCCTGTCAATCACTTTACAGACGATTTTTACAAATTTACATCTTTCCTTTACACTATGTCTTTTCCGGATTTGTTTTATTAACAAATTAAGCCCTAATTTGAAAGTCACTTCCAAAACACCTATGCACCTCTCTGAAATGATCTACAGGACAGATTATCATATGCATACTACCTTCAGCGACGGCAAGTCCCCACCTGAAGATTATATTTCCCCGGCCCTTGCCGCAGACATAAGTGAAATAGGATTTTCCGAACATCTCTCGCTTTTCAGAGAAGAACAGGACTGGTGCATGAATCCCGGGAATGTTTCAAAATACATTAAATATATTGACAATCTGAAGAATAAAGTAACCGGGCTGATCATCAGAACGGGCCTGGAAGTCGATTATATTCCGGGGATGGAAAAAGAGATCAGGGAATTTCTTGATGCTTTTAAGCTCGATTACAGGATCGGTTCTGTTCACTACCTGGGAGAAAAACCAGTCGATGTCGGGCCTGAGTTCTATGAGGGTCAGAACATTGACCGGCTTTATAAATTATATTTTGATAATGTAAACGAGGCAGCCTCTTCAGGCCTTTTTGATATTATCGCCCATTGCGACCTGATAAGGATATATAATTACCAGCCCTCTTTTAATCCTGAATACCTGTACAGGAAACTCGCCAAAACAATGAAAATCAATGATGTTGCCTTAGAGGTAAATACCAACGGCAGAAACAGACCTCTGGCTGATTTTTATCCTGATCGTCGTTTTTTACATATTTTCAGGGAAGAAAATGTCCCCTTATGTGTTAACTCCGACGCTCATATGCCTTCACGTGTCGGACAATATTTTGATGAAGCCTATGAGCTGGTGAAAAATGCAGGATATACTGAAATGGCTCTGTTTGAAGGGAGAAAAAGAAAAATGATCGGGTTCTGACAATGCCACCTAACATTCATGATCCAATGTATGTGCCTGTTCTTATGACAGAAGAGAGAGATCCTCCGAAATCTGCGAGAAATTAAACTATTATGAAAGAATATGTTCCAGGAAAATTTTAATTCCTATTCCGATAAGAATAATACCTCCGATTACCTCAACACGCTGACCAAGTTTTTCTCCGGCCGACTTCCCCAGCCTTATAGCTGTCATTGAAGCAAGAAAGGTTACGGTCGCGATTATTATCCCTGCCATCCATATTTTTATATCAAGCAGACCAAAGCTTATCCCGACGGTAAAAGCATCTATACTTGTTCCAAGTGCAATCGTGAGAATGACCAGCAGTCTGCTGTAATCTAACATTTTTTTTTTATGTTTTTTCCTGGTTCCTTCATATATCATCTTAATGCCGAGGAAAGAGAGTAATCCGAGGGCTATCCAGTGATCAACAGATCTCAGTAAACCAGAAACTACTGATCCAAGGAAATATCCTGCTACAGTCAGGCCTCCCTGGAAAAATGCAAGGATAAGAGCAACACGTAAAGCCTGTTCGAATAATATCTTAAAACGAATGACACCATATGACAATGATGCAGCAAATGTATCAAAAGAGAGCCCGAGGGCAACAGCCAGTATTATTATAAAATCCATGAATTATCCTTATTCCGGGCAAATATAATATAAAACATCATTTTAAACTTTTTAAAATTGATTGTATATATTTGACCATCAAAAACCTTTTCAATGAGAGCTGTTATCCAGCGTGTGAGAAAGGCATCTGTTTCTATAAACCACAGGATTAAATCTGAAATTGGTCAAGGACTTCTTGTTTTTGCCGGAATTGAAGAAGCGGATAATAATACAGATGTTGAATGGCTTGCCGGGAAGATTGTCCAGTTGCGAATTTTTAATGACAGCAATGGAATAATGAACCTTTCTGTTGTGGAGGCCGGTGGAAATATTATGGTAATCAGTCAGTTTACTCTTCACGCAAAGACAAAAAAGGGAAACAGACCCTCATATATAAAAGCTGCCCGACCAGAGACAGCCATTCCTTTGTACAAAAATTTTATAGACTCTCTTTCCAGCCTTTCCGGAAAAGCGGTTGCGACAGGTGAATTTGGCGCAATGATGGATGTGAGCCTGATAAACGACGGACCGGTAACTATAACAATTGATACAAAAAATAAGGAATAGCTGTTACCAAAAAAAATTTACTGATGGAGCATACTAACGCAACACATGAAGAAAGAAATTTAAAAAGGTCGGTGTTGCTAGTTGCCACCTTTGCTGCATTTCTGACCCCATTTCTTTCATCAGCCGTGAACCTGGCACTTCCCGCCATAGGAAAGGATCTTCATGCGAATGCAATCAGCCTGAGTTGGATCATCAGCAGTTTTATTCTTTCATCAGCCGTTTTTTTGTTGCCTTTCGGAAAGCTGGGAGATATTATCGGAAGAAAAAGGATATTTTCATATGGCATTGTGCTTTTCACAGTTTCGACTCTTCTGATCGTTTTTTCGCATAGCATAACATCTCTCATCATTTTAAGAACACTGCAGGGATTTTCAGGTGCGATGATATTTGGAACCAGCCTGGCTATAATTACGTCTGTCTTCCCCCAGGGAGAAAGAGGACATGCAATCGGGATCACAATTACTGCAACTTACCTTGGTCTCTCTGCCGGTCCTGTTATTGGAGGTTTCCTTACCCATCTGCTGGGGTGGAGAAGCATCTTTGCCTTACTGGTACCTGTCGGATTGATCTCAATATACCTTATATTTACCAGGATCAGGACAGAATGGGCAGAGGCAGAAGGTGAGCGATTTGATATGAAAGGATCCGTTATTTATGGTTTATCGTTGTTGTCATTTATGTATGGTTTTTCAAAGCTTCCCTCGGCGTTCGGATTGATATGTCTCCTGTCGGGAATAGTCATGGCAGTAGTTTTTCTTTTATTTGAGAAAAAAACTCCCAATCCTGTTTTTGATATCAGGCTAATGCTTTATAACAGGGTTTTTGCTTTTTCAGGACTGGCTGCATTAATAAACTATTCCGCAACAAGTGCGACAGGATTTTTTATGAGCCTTTACCTGCAATACCTGAAGGGATTTGATGTTAGGACCGCCGGCCTTATTATGATCTCGCAACCTGTTGCCATGGCCCTTTTATCTCCGCTGGCCGGAAAGCTTTCCGATAAAAGAGATCCTGGCATGATCGCATCTGTCGGAATGGGATTAACTGCCATCGGACTTATTCTTCTCTGTTTTATCGGACCAGCAACTCCCGTTTACAAGATTATCTTACTCCTGATTCTGATGGGTGTTGGTTTTGGGTTGTTCTCCTCACCAAATTCCAATGCAATAATGAGCTCCGTTGAAAAGCGTTATCTGGGAATAGCCTCGGGTGTTGTCGGAACAATGAGAATGATCGGACAGATGATGAGCATGGGTATTGCAATGATGCTTATTGCAGTCTATATAGGGAAACAGACCATAAATAAGGAGACTTTCCTGGGGCTCATGGCGTCAATGAAGACCGGGTTTATCATATTTTCTATACTTTCGGTGACAGGAATTTTTGCATCCCTGGCCAGGAACAACAGGTCTGAAATCAAAATTCCATAAATATTTACTTTCTGAAGAGGGGAATAACTTAAATTCATAAATAAAACTATTATGAAGACAAAAAGCATTATATTAATCCCGTTCTTTTTTCTTCTTATACTAGTTATAATTTAACATATAAGTTACTATATGACAAAACTGTATGAAAAGCTAATTAAAACATGCCCTTCAGAAAGTGAAATTAAAAAAGGGATCAAAAAGGCAGTTTCCGCTCTGTCTGATAAGCCGGATAAGCGCCTGCTGATGAATATTCTGAATGTCATTGACCTGACCAGTCTTAATTCAACGGATAATAAAAGTACTATAATCCACCTTACAGGCAGGGTAAACAGTTTTCAGAGCCGTTTTACCAACATACCCAATGTTGCTGCAATATGTGTTTACCCTAATTTTGTTTCTGTTGTTAAAGAGAAGCTTACTGCAAAGAATGTTAAGATCGCGGCTGTTGCAGGTGCATTTCCTACTTCCCAGACTTTTCTAAGCATTAAAATTGCTGAATGTAAAATGGCAATAGATGCCGGTGCTGATGAGATTGACATTGTTATTCCTCTTGGAGCATTCCTGGCAAATGATTATAACATGGTAATTGAAGAGATTCGTGAAATAAAAACAACTATTGGCGATAAACATCTCAAAGTAATAATTGAATCGGGCCTTCTTGTCGATTACAAACTAATTTTCCAGGCATCAACGATAGCTATGGATGCCGGGGCTGATTTCATAAAAACCTCGACCGGGAAAGCAAATGTTTCTGCCACTCCGGAGGCCGCATTTGTAATGTGCCGGGCCATCTCGGATTTCTATTCAGAAACGGGCATCAGAGTAGGCTTTAAACCTGCCGGAGGCATTATTAACGTTAAGGACGCACTTACTTATTACCAGATAGTCGGCCATTCTCTTGGAGAAGATTGGCTTAATAATAAATTTTTCAGGATCGGGGCAAGTCGTCTTGCAAATAATATTCTGTCCGAAATTGCCGGAGAACGACATGAACATTTCTGATCAGGATATAAATATCATATTCCAGGATACAGTCAGACAAAAAAGAGATACCACTCATCAGCAACTTAAAATTTCCGCTGATACTACGAGTATAACCAATACTGTTCCTGTTAAAAAAATCATGATACGTCAGGTAAAGGAAGAACCTTTGCCTGTTGATACTACTGCTGTCTGCAGCAAAAATCCTGTTTCAGATTTTATATTTCCCGATACAACCGATGTAATCACAGTCACCGGGCAGCAGGAGAAGTCATTGTTCCCTTTTATTTTCATCGAGAAAAACCGTAAACGGGAATCGGATGCAACAGCCGCCCTGGTTAAACATCTGAAAGATGGCCGGGAGCTTCCGGTTCGTTCATTTCACGATGACTGGATGATCTTAATCATAATCTTTTCAGCATTTTTATTTTCATTCATACATACGTTTTCAAAAAAGTTCCTGCCTGAGGTAATAAGATTCTTTTTTTTCCGCGGAATAGGAGATCCGACATCGAGGGATATTACAGGATTATTTCACTGGTATTCCACCTTAACCAATCTTATTTCGTTTCTCAGCCTGGCCTTATTTGCTTATTGCACCGGGTTTTATTATAATCTGATACCGGATGGAATGTCCGGATTTGTTTTCTGGGTTATTTCTTTCATAATTATCATCATCTCGGTTACTTTACGTCACATAATCTGTTATATCACAGGAAAGATAAGTGGTCAGACAGATCTTTTTAATGAGTATATTATCACTATCTACCATTCTTACCATTTTTCAGCCCTGGCTTTATTCCTTATCGTTATCCTCCTTTCATATACCCGGATCTTTACTCCTGACAGATTGTTCAAAACCGGGTTTATTCTTTTTGCATTTTTATTTCTTTACCGTATTATCCGGCTCTTTTTAATTTTTATAAAGAGGAATTTTTCAATTTTGTATTTGATTTTATACCTTTGTGCGCTAGAATTTTTGCCTGTGCTGGTTATATTGAAATATTTTACAGGCCAGTTTTAGACCGGAAAACACTTTTTTGAAGGTTAAACTAAATCTGTAAGGCGTTGAAAATAAGGAAGATTTTAGTGTCGCAGCCAGAACCGTTGAATCCGAAATCTCCATATTTCGATCTGGCAAAGAAATACAATTTAAAGATAGACTTCAGACCTTTTGTCCAGATTGAGGGGATCTCGTCAAAAGATTTCCGGCACCAGAAAATCAACATTCTTGATTTCACGGCTGTAATTTTTACAAGCAAGACCGGAATAGATCATTTTTTCAGAATATGTAACGAACTGAGAATAGTTGTCCCGGATACGATGAAATATTTTTGTATTACGGAAAATGTTGCATTTTACCTCCAGAAGTATATTGTTTACAGAAAACGAAAAATCTTTCATGGTAAAGCCAGGTTTCAGGACCTGATAGATATTGTTATCAAGCATCGTGAAGACACTTATTTTGTCCCGCTTTCTGAACCCCATAATGCAGAAATCCCTGATATTCTGGAGAAGAATAATATCAAATATACAATCGGTATTCTTTATAAGACAATAAGCAGCAATTTTTCAAAAGGAGAGGATTTTGACTATGATATACTTGTCTTTTACAGTCCGTCTGGTATAAGATCCCTGAAAGAGAATTTCCCGGATTTTAAACAGGGAGAGATTAAAATTGCAGCATTCGGACCTACCACAGCCTGTGCTGTTCAACAGGAGGGATTGAGACTCGATATTGATGCCCCTAATCAAAAAGCTCCATCCATGACTATGGCTCTGGATTTTTTCCTCAAGGAGTATAACAGAAACCTGAAGTAAAAATATTCAAAATATTCATATCCTGAAGGTCCGGAATAAAGCAGGTGATTCCAGGAAATATCGCTTTATTTAAGAGCGTGAGAGAAACATTTCAGAAATCAGAGAGACTTTGCAGCAGGAAAATAATAACCAGCCTGTTTGAAGAAGGGGAGGTTTTTTATTCGCCGTTGTTTAAAGTTATATGGAGCAGAAGCCCTTCGGCGATCTCTTTTCCTGCCCGGGTTGCATTCAGCGTTGCTAAAAAAGGGTTCCGCCATGCGGTTACCAGGAATCTTATTAAACGAAGGATGAGAGAAGCTTACAGAAAAAATAAATTCATTCTGTACAATTTCCTGAACTCTGTAAATATGCAGATTGTTATTATTATCATTTTCAGGGCTAACTTTATCCCTGATTTTCAAACAATTGAAGCCGAAATGACAAACCTGCTTAATAGCTGTACCGGCATCATTAAAGCTAATATAAGAAAAAGTTAAAGTTTCCATAATTATTTCTTTATCAATTTCATTCCCGATTTTTCTTGTTAATTTTGCAATTCAAAAAATTGCTTGATCAATTATGAAAAAGATTCGTAACGGCAGGTTTACTATTATTATTATCCTGTTGATTTTCGGAGGTTTAAGCGCAGGTTTCTTCATAACACAGGAAACACGCGATTTCAGGATAGCTAAAAATCTTGATATCTTTTTTTCTCTGTTCAGGGAACTGAATACTTTTTATGTTGATGAAATAGATCCCGATAAATTAATAAAAGCTGGTATTGATAATATGCTAAGCACTCTCGATCCTTATACTGTTTACTTCCCGGAAGCAGAAGCTGAAGATTTTGCCATTATGACAACAGGCAAATATGGAGGAATAGGATCAATGGTCAGAGGAGGTGGCGATTATGTTGTAATAAGTGATGTATATAAAGGATTCCCGGCCGATCGTGCCGGTATAAAAGTAGGCGATCTTCTTAAAAAAGTTGACGGGGAGCCGCTTAAGGGGCTTTCGACAGATAAAGTAAGTGAGAAACTGAAAGGGAATCCCGGTACAGATATAACAATCACAATAGAACGCAACGGTAAGGATTCGGACCGACAGATGAAAAGAGAAAAAATTGTAATACCTCCTGTTTTATATTCCGGTATGCTCGATTCTGAAACAGGCTACATCAGGTTAACATCTTTTACGCAAGATTGTAACCAGGATGTTAAAAAGGCACTTCTTTCATTAAAAGAGAAAGAACCGAAACAAATAATTCTCGACCTGAGGGGTAACCCGGGTGGTCTTCTCAACGAAGCTGTCGAAATTGTTAACTTTTTCATCGGGCCCGGAAACGAGGTAGTGTCGACTAAAGGAAAAGTAAAACAATTTGATGATGACTTCAAGACCACAAAATCTGCTATTGACGAAAAAATACCACTTGCTGTTCTTATTAACAGGGGATCTGCCTCTGCAGCAGAGATCGTTGCCGGCGCCATCCAGGATCTTGACAGGGGAATAATTGTTGGCCAGAGGTCTTATGGAAAAGGACTTGTACAGGTAACAAGACAATTGAGCTACAATACGGAGCTTAAAGTCACTACTGCTAAATATTACATACCAAGCGGAAGATGTATTCAGGCTGTCGATTTTTCACATCCGAACAAAGACGGCAGCGTGGGAATAATTCCCGATTCGCTTATCTCTGAATTCAAAACACGGAATGGCAGAATTGTAAAAGACGGAGGCGGAATAACTCCTGATGTAGTTAGTGAACCGGAACAGCTAAGCCAGGTGACCACAGAACTATATCTTAGAAATTTAATATTCGATTTTGCCACCCGGTATTACTGGGCACATCCCGATATAAAAACTCCATCGCAGTTCGCCTTTACGGACAAGGATTATACTGATTTTCGCAATTTCCTGGTTTCCAGAAAATTTGATTATACAACAGACACCGAAAAATCTCTCAATGAACTGATAGCAAATGCCACAAAGGACAAATATTATGTGCCGCATAAAGATCTGTTCTCTGAACTTCAAAAAGATGTAACACATAACCTGGATCAGGATCTTGCTCTTTTCCATGATGAAATAACAGAACTGCTTGTAGAAGAGATCCTTGGTCGATATTTTTATGAAGATGGTGCTATTGCCCTGACAATTAACAAGGACGATCAGGTTAATAAAGCAATGGAGATACTTAAAAACCCTGAAAAATACAATTCCATATTAAGTGGAAAAGATGTCCGGGCAACTGTTACCGCCAAAAGAATAAATGATGAGATCAACATGAAAATGATTTCTGAAAAGCCTTTAGTGCAGGCGCCGGTTTAATGAATGTCGTTTTGCCTCCATTCGCTGGTATTGTCTTCGAAAATCTCCTTCTTCCATACCGGCAGCTTTTCCTTAATAAGTTCAACCGTCATGCTGCAGGCTTCATTTGCCTGCTGACGGTGCCCTGCTGATACAAGAACAAAAAGAGATGCTTCACCGGCATTGACCACTCCCGTAGAATGCAATATTTCAACAGTTTTTACGTCATTGAATTCTGCCAGGATTAATAATTTTATTTTATCAGCTTCTACCCTTACCATTGATTCATAAGCTGAATATTCAATTGCCTTGACTCTCTTGCCGTTAACAATGTCGGCCCTTACCCGGCCAAGGAAAACAGAATGTCCGCCAGTGTCGGTGTCCCTGCCGGATGATTCCAAAAATTCCAATATAATTTCCCGGGATACAGGACCATTTATCAAAATATTGTCTGACATCTGTAGAATTATAAATAAATCCTTTATCCGCCTTCAAACGGGGGCATTAAAGCAACTTCATCTCCGGCTTTAATTGTAGGTTCGTCATTTATTATCTCATTGTTTACAGAAATAAGATAATTGTAATGAACGATTTCCGGAAATTCATCTTCGATTCTCAGCCTGAGATCACCAAATGAACGAACATTATTATAGTGCCTGAAGTTTGTTTTTGTCACTTCTGCCAATACTCCGAAGAATAATACATTAATTTCCATTTTTCTATATTTTAAATACACTTTATGGAATGTATTCCAAGCCTTTGTGCCCTCTGACCTCCGTAGCCTGGGCGAAGGGGAGGTTTACGCCTTTGCGCCTTTAAGCCGATGGGCCTTTAATGTGCTTCCAGCCAGTTTTTTCCGGTACCCCAGTCAACTTTTAACGGAACATCCAATTTTGCAGCACCCGACATTTCGGACAGGACTAATTTTTTTATTTTTTCAAGCTCGGATTCATACACTTCAAAGATAAGTTCATCATGTACCTGGAGTATCATTTTTGATCTCAATTTTTCATTTTTAAGCTTATCATGGATCCTGATCATGGCAATCTTAATTATGTCAGCAGCAGATCCCTGGATAGGTGCATTTATAGCATTTCTTTCTGCATTACCCCTGACAACCTGGTTTCGGGAATGAATATCGCGCAGGTATCGTCTGCGTCCAAACATTGTGGTAACATACCCTTTTCCCCTGGCTATTCTTATGCTCTCATCCATATAGTTTTTAACGCCGGGGTATGAATTAAAGTAGCCGTCAATAAGATCTTTTGCTTCACTTCTTCCTATTGTAAGCCTTTCAGACAGACCGTAGGCCGATATACCGTAAATGATGCCGAAATTGGCAGTTTTAGCTTTGCTTCTCATCTCACGCGTGACATCTTTTATGTCGACATTAAAGATCTTTGATGCTGTGGCTGCATGAATGTCGTACCCTGAAAGGAAGTCCGAGATCATACTTTTATCTTTGCTGAGATGAGCCATCAGCCGGAGCTCTATTTGCGAATAATCTGCCGAAAAGAAAATATAGCCTTCAGCCGGCACAAAAGCCTTCCTGATCTCCCTGCCTCTCTCATCTCTTACCGGAATATTTTGCAAATTGGGATTATTGGAACTTAGCCTCCCGGTAGATGCAACAGCCTGGTTGAATGAAGTATGTATCCTGCCTGTTCTTTTATCAATAAGCTGAGGCAGGGCTTCAACATAAGTTGATAATAGCTTCCTTAACCCCCTGTATTCCAAAACCTTTTCGACTATCGGATGCTTGTGCACAAGTCTCTGTAATATCTCTTCGTTGGTGACAAACTGTTTCGTCTTCGTAACCTTTGCCTTATCATCAAGTTTAAGTCTTATGAAAAGAATATCGCCAAGCTGCTTAGGCGAAGAGATATTGAATTCTGTCCCAGCCAGTTCATATATCTCTTTTTCAAGTTTAATTATGTCCTCCCTCAAACCTGAAGAAATAGATTTAAGGTCTTCCTCATTCAGGATAACACCGTTTCTTTCCATTTCGGCCAGAACAGGAATAAGAGGCATTTCTATATTTGTCGCAAGGTCATCCAGTCCTTCAGCTTTTATTCTGGGTTCAAAAAAATGTTTAAGCTGCAGTGTAATGTCCGCATCTTCAACGGCGTACTCTTTCAGTTTATCTGCCGGAACAGATCTCATATTTTTCTGCATTGCTCCTTTTTCCCCGATGAGCGATTCTATATGGACCGGATTGTATGAAAGATAGACCGCCGAGAGAAAATTCATATTGTGGCGCATATCAGGCTCAAGGAGGTAATGGGCAATCATGGTATCAAACAGATGGCCCCTGACCTCTATATCGTAATTTGCAAGTATCTGGATATCAAATTTGATATTCTGCCCTATTTTGAGAATCGAATTATCTTCCAGAAGAGGACTGATCATCTCCAGGAGTCGTTTTGTTTCATGCTGAGATTCAGGAAAATAAACCATGTATCCTTTACCTTTTTCCCATGATAATGTAAGGGCAACAAGCTCTGAATTAAGAGGATCCAGTCCGGTGGTTTCAGTATCAAAACATATCTCTTTTTGTTTTCCTGCCTTACTGATAACATCCACAAGCTGATGATCATCAGAAATCAGGATATAATCATGACTTATATTTTCGATAGAGGATAAAACAGCGCCTGCTGTTTCTTCCGGGCTGCCGAAAAAGAGTGAGCCCTGTGCTGATTCTGCAGGAACAATCATGGCGGGAGCTGTTGTGGTTTTTTCCTGTTTACCAATTTCAGACAATATTTTTGCTGCAACTGTTTTAAATTCCAGTTCATCGAACACGATTTTTAACTTGTCTGCATCAGGTGTTTCAGTGATCAAATCCTGTTCATTAAGCTTCACAGGTACATTCAACTCTATTGTCGCCAGTTTTTTTGATAGTTCTATTTGTCCACGGTTGTTTTCAATAATTTCCCTGAGCTTTCCCTTAAGTTTATCGGTATTTTTGAATAATTCCTCTATAGAACCATATTCTGAAATTAGCTTCATGGCAGTTTTTGGCCCTACACCGGGGGCTCCGGGAATGTTATCCGAGGCATCTCCCATAAGTGCCAGAATATCTATTACCTGTTCCGGCCGCTCAACTGAAAATTCTCTTTTTATATCTTCAACTCCCCACTGTACAGATTCATTTCCACTTCGGGAAGGTTTGAACATAAAAACTTTTTCAGTGACAAGCTGGGCGAAATCTTTATCCGGAGTCATCATGTATGTTGTGAATCCTTTTTCAGAGGCTTGCCTGGAAAGTGTTCCGATTACATCGTCGGCTTCAAATCCCGGCGAATCAATAACAGGAATTCTGTATGCTTCCAGTAGCTTTTTGATATATGGTACCGCTTTCCTGATATCCTCCGGGGTCTCATCGCGGTGGGCCTTATACTCCTTGTACATTATATGCCTGAAAGTAGGAGTAGGAGTATCAAAAACGACGGCAATATGTGAAGGTCTCTGCTTCTGAAGAACCTCCTCGAGGGTAAGGAGAAATCCAAAAACCGCAGAAGTGTTCAGTCCTTTTGAAGTTATCCGTGGGTTTTTAATAAACGCATAATAAGACCTGAAAATCAATGCATACGCATCGAGAAGGAAAAGTTTTTTTGGTTCTGTTCCCGCCATAATTCAATTATTCATTATCAGATGCAAACCATTCAGCATAAGATTTGGCTGTTTCATACAGCTTCAGGCTGTGCAGATGTATTCCCTGAGGCATTTCATTTTTTAACCTGGCAGCAAAGTCGGCAATAAGATTCTCGCATGTGGGCTGATATTCGACAATAACCGTATTGCCGAATGTCTTTGACATCATTTCCATTTTCTCCCTGTCAAAATCTTTACTGACTATTACCGAATGATCAAACTGGTTCACAATTTTTTTCAGAACAATATTTTTCAGTTCCGTAAAATCTATTACCATTCCGTTTTTCGGATTATCAGTATCGAAGACAGGTGTTCCGGAGATTGTTACAAACAACCTGTAAGAATGACCATGAACATTACGACAGGGACCGTCATAATTTCTTAGAACATGTGCCATTTCAAAGGAAAACTCTCTTGTTACCCGAATAGTTGAATTCATCACAGCTGTTCTTATTTAACTTTCAAAATTAAGTATTATCCCGGATTATAGGTTAAAAGGACCCCGTTGCTTTTTCGGGAACATAGCAATAATAATTATTGTTTATTATTTCTTATAAAATTTATCTATACCTTTGCCATGTCAGGTATCCTGAAGTACCTGATCTATAGGGTGAAAAATGGAAAATACAGGTACAAAGCTTACATTTCCGGCAATATTTAATGATACATTGCGCAGGGCCGGTAATAGCAATGCTTACGCTTTTGTTGGCGAAGAGCCGATCAGCTGGGAAAAAACGGCAAAGAAAATAGATGCATTAACAGCTTTCCTGGAAAAATGCGATATTGCTCCCGGCGACAGGGTTGCGATACTTAGCTCCAATATGCCGAACTGGGCAATTGCCTATTTCTCTGTCACTTTCATGGGAGCAGTTGCAGTTCCGGTTCTTCCTGATTTTTCTGTAACTGAAATTGCAAATGTTCTTGACCATTCAGAGACTAAAGCAATCTTTGTCTCTTCAGGCCTATTAAATAAAACGGAAACCTATAAAGGTGGTGCGCTTAAAACAAGAATTCTGATTGATGACTTTTCTATTGTTCTCTCAGAAAATAAAGTGCCAGAGTTCGATGGGGAAGCCACTCCTGCCGGGCATTATGAAGTTAACGAAGAGGATCTTGCATCAATCATTTATACATCGGGCACTACCGGTCGTTCAAAGGGAGTGATGCTTACACACAAAAATATTTCTTTCAATGCCATGAAAGGCAGAGTAATACAGCATCTTGATGAAACTGACAGATTTCTTTCAGTACTTCCTCTTTCACATACTTACGAAAATACCCTTGGCCTTATTCTTCCCATGCTATGCGGATCGTGTGTATATTACCTGCGGAAAGCACCAACACCTGCCGTTCTGCTGCCTGCCCTTGAATTGATTAAGCCCACCATAATGCTTACCGTTCCACTTATTATTGAGAAGATATACTTTAATAAGATCCTGCCGGCATTTCAGGAAAATTGGATAATGAAAATACTTTACAGGGTCCCGTTCATCAGAAAGATCCTGAATAAGGTTGCTGGTGAAAAATTAATGAAGACATTTGGCGGGCAACTTAAATTTTATGGGATAGGAGGCGCCAGGTTGAATAAAACTGTGGAAAAATTCCTGCTTGAAGCAAAATTTCCTTATGCAATCGGCTATGGTCTGACGGAAACAGCTCCCCTGCTTGCCGGAGCAAATCCAAAAAAGACAGTATTTGAATCAACAGGACCCGCAATTGAAGACATTGAGCTCACTATCAATGATCCGGATCCGGTTTCCGGAGAAGGAGAAATATGGGCACGTGGTGCAAATGTCATGAAAGGATATTATAAAGAGCCCGATATGACTGCTGAAGTACTTACCCCTGACGGATGGTTCAAAACCGGGGATCTGGGCTTTTTTGATTCCAGAATGAACCTGTTTATTAAGGGACGCCTTAAAAACATGATTGTCGGAGCAAGCGGAGAAAATATTTATCCTGAGGAAATTGAATCAGTGATCAATAATTTTCGTTTTGTGGTTGAATCTCTTGTAATTCAACAGAAAGGCAAGCTTGTAGCTCTTGTTCTCCTGAATATTGAAGAGCTTGAAAAGAAATATCTGCATCTGAAACAGGATATGACGGAAAAGTATGAAGAGAAGAAGCAGGAATTATTATCAGAACTGCAGGCATATGTGAATTCGCATGTAAATAAATTCAGCCGGATCAATAAGGTGATCCTTCAGCAGGTTCCTTTTCAGAAAACTGCAACATTAAAGATTAAAAGGTTTTTGTATACCTGAAAACACCCCCTCTCCCGCTAAAGCGGGATCTCCCCCAGGGGGGAGAAGATCTGCCATATAGGCCTGAATCACAACATGTTATTAAATGATTTATTTCCCCCCGTGGGGGGAGACAAAAAGGGGGGTAATTATCCCCCTTAAAACATTTTTCTGATTTGTTATCATATCGCTTGCTTGTACCTTCTGTTAACTTCATCCCAGTTGACAACATTCCAGAATGCTTCAACATAATCCGGTCTCCTGTTCTGATATTTCAGGTAATAAGCATGTTCCCATACATCGAGTGCTAAAAGAGGTGTCCCTTTTACTGGTGAAAGGTCCATTAATGTATTATCCTGGTTTGGAGAACTTGCAACAGCAAGTTTTTTATCAGGTGTGAGATAAAGCCAGGCCCAACCACTTCCAAAACGGGTTTTGGCTGACGTACTGAATGTCTCCCTGAATTTATCAAAAGACCCAAAAGTCTTTGTAAGATCTGCGGATAATTCAGCAGATGGTCCGGAAGATCCCTTACCAAGGTTCTTCCAGAAAATCAAATGATTATAAAATCCTCCCCCATTATTTCTAACTGCATCGCCGGCTTTGGAAACCTGGGCGAAAACCTGATCCAAAGGCATTTTTTCAAGAGCCGTTCCTTTTACTGCATTGACATAATTGTTGAAATATGCCCTGTGATGCTTATCATAATGAATCTCCATTGTTCTTGCGTCAATATAGGGTTCTAATGCATCGTAAGCATAGGGCAATGCCGGAAATTCGAGTGTCTGAAAATCTTCCATAATTATATTCTTTGAGTTATTAATTTCTCCTGCAAAGGTTTTGCCGGTAATATATGTGGCAGCAACCCCCAGTCCAAGATTCTTTATAAAATTTCTTCGTTGCATAATTATAAAGTTTAACCATATAACAATCTGGTTCAAATTATGTTCAATCAGAAGAAACAATTATTGCCATAAGTAATGATTTTTAATACATTTGGTAAATCTACCCGAATATTTTATTCACTTTGCGATAGTGTGATCTGTAATTATTGAACCTTAAATTTTATAATAATGAAAAATATAACGACAATTGGAAGAATCCTGTTCGCACTGCCCTTTGCAGTGATGGGCATTAATCATTTTCTGATGATGGATTATTACTTTGGTATGCTAACCTCATTTATCCCAAAGACAGGATATGTTATGATCCTTACAGGTTTGATGCTCATTGCAGCAAGCATAAGCATTATTACAAAAAAATATGTCAGATTGTCAACTCTTTGCCTTGCAATCCTTCTCTTCATCTTTATAATTACGATACATATCCCGCACCTTATATCAGGAACAGATACTACGTCAACACTTATTGCTCTGTTGAAAGATATATCGCTAATGGGCGGATCATTAATGATTGCAGGTATGTATTCGGATTCTGAAAAACAAAAAATATAGAATGAATTCATCCGGATAAAAAATTATTCTCAGAACAGGGCATTCTTCATAACCAAAGAGATGTTATGCAACTTACGGCCATGATAGTTTTTTATCTTAATTGATGTTATCTTCATATCTTTGTATAAATTGATAATTTTTCACCGACATTATCGTTAATTTAGAAAATTAACAGCTAACACCATGAAAAATACACTGACGCTTGCACTGATATTAGTTTTTGCTCTCAGTCTTACAGGCGGGTGCAAAAAGGACAAAGGGAATCCTCCTGCATTGCCTCCGGAAGGATCAATGACTATTGACTTTAGTAATTTTGAAAATGGAAAGAAATCAGCTGACATCCTTTTACCAAAAGGTGTTGAGGACAGTAACTGGGCGTTTTCTGCTCTTATTGCCAGCTACTTTAGCTCATTAATAACCGGGACTTTAATAGTTCCTGTAACTGCATTCAAATTAACTGCAGACCAGACTCCAACATACATAGCTACTAAAACATGGCAGTGGTCTTTTAATGCATCAGTACTTACTGTTACGTACAAAGCAAGGCTGACAGGACAGATCCGGTCGACTGATGTCCTTTGGAACATGTACATTTCAAGGGAAGGAACCGGCGCTTTTAATGAATTTCTCTGGTTTGAAGGTACATCGAAGCTTGACGGAACAGGCGGTCAGTGGATCCTTTATCACAGTCATACTTTCCAGGAGCCGGTTCTGCAAATCGACTGGACTAAAACAGGCACTTCAGTTGCAACGATAAAGTATACCTATGTAAGGTCCCTGGATGACTTACGCGTTACCGATCCGTTTAAAAACAGCTATATTGAGTACGGTAAAACTACCGGTACTCTGGATGCATATTATAATATTTATTACTATAACGGTGCCGAATTTTCAATTATGAATGTAAAGTGGAGCACAACAGGACACAATGGGAATGTGACATGCGTGGATTTCTTTGGCGACAGCGTTCCTCACTGCTGGGACGGAAATTATGTTAATGTGACCTGTACAAAATAGAAATAGAATCCCGGTTCTACGCCGCGATTTTTTATTTCACAATGTCCTGTAATTCATGCGATTCATAGATTTTTTTGCCTGGCTTCTGCTCCAGTATTATTATCATTGCCCTTGCAACATCTTTCCCGTGTATGGCCCGATATTTCCTGAGTTTTCCGGTTAGTACAGGCTTGAAAGCCTTCATTACAACCTTTCCCACAAGCTCTCCTGTCCGGCGCTCTTTTCTTTCACCAAGGAGCATCGACGGCCTTACAATTGCAATATTTTCATAGTCCTGCATCATAATTCCCTCCTCCATTTCACCTTTAATCCTCAGATAATAATTTTTTGAGTCGGCGGAGGCCCCAATCGAAGAAACTGCTGCAATATTCTTTACCCCGTTAGATAGGGCTATTTGAGCAATTTTTACGGGCAGGTCCCTGTCAATTTTTTCCATGTTTTCCACTGAGCCGGCTTTTTTAATCGTTGTACCAAGGCAAATAAACAGATCATCACCTTTAATTTTCGGAGTAAGATTTTCTAAATCTGAAAAATCAGCAATAATCTCTTCAACCCTCGGCACGGAGATCCCGGTGCTCTGCCTTACAAATATTCTAATAGCCGAATATCTCTCTGAATCTACAAGCTCTTCAAGCAGCAGGTTTCCGACCAGGCCGGTAGATCCAAATACAAGCGCTGTTCTTTTATTCATCTTAGATAGCATTAGCAAAATATCTGTTCAACCAATAATCAGAATATCAAATCTATATTAAAATACATATTCATGGAAAATATTTGCAAAATATATTTAATTATATTTACTTTGCATTTCAAAGTACTTTTAAAAACACATATGGAGAATAATAAAAATTACCTGGAAGACCTTAGAATTATTAAAAAAGTAATGGAAGAATCTTCCCGGTTTCTGTCATTAAGCGGGTTATCCGGTGTATTTGCCGGATTGATAGCGCTCTTTGGAGCTGCTGTTGCAGTTCTAATATTTCTAAATGGCAGAATAATTCTGCCCGCAGGATTTTCTGACGGATTTATCGGCCAGGAAATACAGAACCTGAGAATCAAGCTGATAGCGGATGCTATTCTTGTGCTTGTTTTAGCAATCGGCATTTCCTTTTATTTTTCCCACAGAAAATCGGTCAAAAAGGGTCTTAAAATGTGGACCCCCGTATCAAAAAGGTTTATAATGAACTTTCTGATTCCTCTGATAACAGGGGGCCTTTTTATTTTAATTCTCTATTTTCATTACAACTGGTATCTGATTATTCCGGCAATGCTCGTTTTTTACGGACTGGCCCTTGTTGGGGCCGGGAAGTTTACTTACAGTGAGGTTTCTTATCTGGGGGTACTAGAGGTTATTACAGGCCTGACCGCAGCAATTTTTCCGGCATTCGGAATTTTATTCTGGTGCTTTGGTTTCGGAGTTCTTCATATTACATATGGTCTGATTATGTACAGAAAATACGAAGAATGAGAGTCTCAATTTCAGGATTAAACAAACTGTTCGAAAACAGAGTCCGGCTTGGTATAATGTCGGCTTTAATGATCAATGAATCACTTGATTTTAATAGTCTCAAAGATACATTAGGAGTCACCGACGGAAATCTTGCCAGCCATCTTAAATCGCTTGAACAAAACAATCTTATCCGGGTTAGCAAAAAATTCATTGGAAAAAAGCCAAATACCAGTTTTTCTGTTACCGAATCCGGTGCTCAGCTATTCCGTGAACATTTAAAAGCGCTGGAAGATATCATTAATTCCCAATAATTTTTTTAAACATTCACTTTGAAATACAAAGTACTTTTAAAATCAAAATTATATTATGATGAAAATTGAAATTAACGAAAGTAAAAAATGGCAGCAATCATTGACAATAAAAATTGTTCTGCTTGCAATTATGGGCCTCTTCCTTCTTATTCCTGTAGAGATGATCAAATCCATTATCAATGAAAGGTTTCAGAATTCTGAAAAAGTGAGGAAAGAAATTTCCTTTCAGTGGGCAGGAGAACAAATCGTGTCGGGACCTATATTAAATGTTCCCGTCATGATTTATCCATCAAAAAAAGATACGGAACCTTACAGGAGTGTTTTTCATATAATGCCTGAGACTCTTAACATTAATGGCAATGTAGGGACTGAAATCAGGCAAAAAAGCATTTATCAGGCTGCTGTATATACCTCTGATCTTTGGCTGACAGGAGAATTTATCATTCCGGAACTTAAAACCGTTGATAAAAGTGAGATATTATGGAAAGAAGCATATTACACTCTTGGGATCAGTGACAACCGCGGGATAAAAGGCATGATTGAATTAAACTCCGATTCTTCAGTTATTAAAGCTGTACCAGGACTGAAAGATTCCGATATTTTCAAATCCGGAATCTCGTTTCCGGCAGAAATTAAGGATAAAGAGCGTGTCATTCCGTATTCTCTTAAGTTAATCCTTTCCGGATCATCGGGACTTAGCTTCTCTCCTGTTGGTAAAACTTCCCGCGTTGCTCTTGGCTCTACCTGGAGTTCTCCCGGGTTCAGCGGAAATTTTCTGCCTGTCAAAAGAACAATCAAAGATACCGGATTTACAGCAGAATGGCTTGTAACTGATCTGAATCGTAACTTTCCGCAATTATGGACTGGCAATGCTTATATGCCGGAAAATGATTCATTTGGTGTGAATTTTATACTCCCGGTCGATCATTACCAGAAGTCTCTCCGGAGCGCAAAATATGGGATTCTGTTTATAGCCCTCACTTTTCTTGCATTACTGTTCACCGAGATGACTTTAAAGGAAAAATTTCATATATTTCATTATCTTCTTGTATCGCTCGCTCTGGTTCTTTTCTTCTCATTGCTCAGCGCCTTAAGCGAACAGGTCGGTTTTAATATTGCATACCTTATTTCAACAATTTCAATAATTACCCTTATAACCCTGTTTCTGAGGATGTTGGTCCGCAATTACAGACCTGTATTATTATTGTCGGCAATGCTTGTTTTACTTTACTTGTTCATATTCATCCTGCTTACATTAAATGATTATGCTTACCTGGCTGGAAATATCGGGTTGTTCGTGCTGCTGGCCATTACAATGAGATTATCGGTAAAATTGCATCTTTTCGGAAATGATAAAGAGTCTGCCTTATACTAACAGTTAAATATATTATATCGATATTAATTTCTGAAATTGCAGCAGAAAATCACTTACAGGTTTCTACTGCAATTCTTTTATTTCAGGTTGAAAGCAGTATCTCCGTTTTTTTTTTAATTTTGCGTCGCTAAATTTTAGTTAGGTGAAAATATCAAACGGGAAAAAGGCCATTCTGCTTATTACCTTGATACTAATTGCAGATCAGATGCTTAAGATATGGGTTAAAACTCACATGCAGATAGGCGATGAAATTCATATTTTTGGCAACAGGGGAATGATTCATTTTATCGAAAACAACGGCATGGCCTTTGGTATGGAGATGGGTGGCAGTCCGGGGAAATTAATCCTGAGCATCTTCAGGATCATTGCAATTTTCGGAATTGGATGGTTTTTAAATTCCCTGGTCATTAAAAAGGCAAACCTGGGTCTGATTCTTGCTGTCAGCGCCATACTTGCCGGAGCTATCGGTAATATTATTGACAGTGCTTTTTATGGTATGATTTTCAGTGAAAGTTACAGCCAACATGCTATTCTATTTCCTCCGGGGGGAGGATATTCATCTTTTTTGCATGGTAAAGTGGTAGATATGTTCTATTTCCCGATAATAAATACTCATTGGCCTGACTGGTCACCCTTCAGACCGGGAGAATCATTTATTTTTTTCAGACCGGTATTTAACCTTGCCGATTCAGCAATTACTTGTGGGGTAATATCGATTCTCTTGTTCCAGAAGAGGATGTTCAAAAATCTCAGGTAATTTCAGGTTTATTCTTTACAACAGTCGCCTATATTGCTGAGAATATTCCTTAAATTAGGATGTTTCAGAAAATACCATGTATTTTTCCCCTCTCTTTTTGACAAGAGAACTCCTCTGTCTTTCAGAATTACAAGATGGTGCGAGGCAGTAGCCTGTTCAATACCGAGTTTTTTATGAATCTCTGTTACTGTCCTCTTTTTCCCGTCTTCCAGGTACCCTACAATTGATATCCTTACCGGATGGGCTATTGCTTTAAGCATATTTGCTGCCCTGGCAATGGTGTCTGCGTCAAGCTGTTTTAATTCCATCTCTAATAATTTGCAATACAAATATATATAAATATGTTGATATGATGCCTCTGTACTATGAATAGAGTGTAAGTAATTCGCGATAACAGTTTATCACAATTATTAGTGTATTGTCGAATTTGCTATATTTGAACGAAATAACTGTATATGTCGGCCCTTAATGATATCAGAAAGCCCGTTGAAAAAGAGATGGATGAATTTGAATCCTACTTCAACAGGACTATGAAAAGTGATATTCCCCTTCTTAAAATAATACTAAATTATATTCTTCGTCGTAAAGGCAAGCAGATGAGACCATTGCTTGTCTTTCTTACTGCCAGGCTTAATGGTGATATTTCAGAATCGACTTACGTGGCAGCGACACTCATTGAGCTTTTGCATACTGCCTCCATTGTACACGACGACGTTGTTGATGATGCCCATGAACGAAGAGGGTCTCTGTCAATAAATGCTCTCTGGAATTCAAAAATTGCTGTCCTTGTAGGCGATTATTTGCTTTCAAAAGGATTGCTGATAAGTGTCGAAAAAGGGCGTTACGATATGCTGGAAATCGTCTCTGAAGCAGTAAAGTCGATGGCTGAAGGAGAGCTCCTGCAGCTTCAGAAATCAAGAAAACTCAACATTAAGGAAGAAGATTACTACAAGATAATAATAAGCAAAACAGCAGCTTTGATTGCAGCATGCACTGCCACCGGAGCAAGATCCGTTACTGAAGATCCCGATACAATACAGCTGATGAAGGATTTTGGTGAAAATATCGGGATTGCGTTCCAGATCAGAGACGACCTGCTCGATTATGTATCTAACGGATTGACAGGAAAGCCCGCCGGAAACGACATAAAAGAAAGAAAGATAACGCTGCCGTTAATACAGGCCCTGGAGCTTGCCACACCATCCCAGAAAAGAAGGATACTGTCAATAGTCAGGAGCAAAAAAAAGACAAAATCAGAAATAAAAGAAGTGATCCAGTTCGTTTCAGCATGCGGAGGAATCGAATATGCCGAACTGAAAATGAATCTTTTCAGGGATAAAGCGCTCGCTATTCTTGACTCTTATTCCGACTCCGAAGTGAAAGAATCACTTAAAGGTTTTGTATATTTCACAACCGAAAGGAACAAATAATATTTGCCGGCTATTTTTCCGGTTCAAGTTCTATTTTTGTAACCTTATCCATATCTCTGTCATAGTGTCTTGATCCCAGATAAAAGAGAAGGGATCCGGCAAGCAATACGAAAGGCAGAACTGAAAGTGCAGTCTGTATATTTGTCAGATCATAAATCTTTCCCATTACAATAGGGGCAGTAGAAGAGCCGAGGAGGTTTTGAATTACAACTGCCAGGGCATACGAGGCTGCTCTCAGGCCAGGATGGATAACATCCTGTGTCACTGCTGCCGCACCAGAAATAAATAGCATGATAGAGATTCCCATTGCCAGAAAAAAAACAAACTGAACAGTCCCCCTGAATATGTAAAGAGCAGAAAATAGAAATATTGCAGTTAGCAAAGTAGAAAGTGCAGGAAATAATAATCTTGCATTTGTCTGTTTCTTCCTCCACCTGTCTGTCAGAAAACCTCCGAGCGGTGCACCCACCAGAGCAAGCACCATTACCGCACTGGCCATATTGCCGGATTTTATCTGTGGAAGATTACGCACATTATGAAAATAGGTCGACAACCACGTAATCATAGATGTCGTGACAAAAACCACTGCGGCAATACCAAAATAAGTATAAATCACAGATGGTTTTGTCAGAAACTCCTTCACCATATCTTTCTTCTCCATTTTAATTTTATTGTTGCTTTTATCAACAAAAGAAAGGTCAACAGTTTTATAGTCTTTAACAAAAAGAAATAAAACTGCGACAATAAATCCCGGGATGGCAACGATCCCAAAAGCATGTTTCCAGCCGAGTTTAACAGCAATAATTCCTCCCAGCATCACACCAATGGCTGTTCCCAAAGGAATTGACGCATTCCAGAGACCCATCATTTTTGATCTCTTTTCAAGTGGATATAATCCTGATATCATAGCACTTCCTCCAGGAGCATATCCTGCTTCTCCTATACCGATCAGCATACGAGCCATAAATAATTGCACAAAATTGCCTGTAAGGGCACATAATGCTGTTGCAAAACTCCACATTATAGCCATTATTCCAATGGTTTTCGTTCTACTCCATCTGTCAACCAGTATTGAAACAGGAAACGTTAAAAGAACTATTGCCCAGTAAACAGCTGAAACCAGCAGTCCGCTCTGGGTATGTGAAATACCCCAGTCTTTTTCTATTGAAACAAACATGTTGGTAACGACCATCCTGTCGATGTAATCGAACATGTAAAGAAGAAATAATAAAATAAATACATAATTGGAATATCCTTTCGAAAACAGATACCCGCTGCGGTCTTCCGGACTTTTCATTGTGTTTAGTTTTAATTACCCCAACACCAAGTAAAGAAAAATAATGCCAGTTGATAATTTTTATTGTAATTTTAAGTCTTTATACTTAGTTCCTGACAGTAAAATGTAATAATTTCGGCAAATAAATTTTATATAAATAAAACTATGGTATCACTGAATAAAATTGAAGAATTCATTAGATCGGAACCAATAGGAATGGTTGGTGTTTCAAGAAATCCCAGGAAATTTGGTTTTACTGCATTCAGAGAGCTTAAAGAGAAGGGTATGAACATTATTCCTGTCAATCCTCATGCCCAGGAGATCCATGGCGTAAAGGTTTTCCCTGATGTTGCAACATTGCCTGAAAATGTTAAGTCGCTGATCATAATGACTCCTAAGAGTCAGACAGCCGGGGTTGTGAGAGAGGCCATGGCAAAAGGGGTTAAGCAGATCTGGGTACAGCAGATGTCAGAAAGCAAAGAGGCATTAAAAGAACTTGAAGGTAAAGATGTTAACCTGATTACAAACCAGTGCATTCTGATGCACTATAAGCCTCATAGTATTCATAAATTCCATATGAGGATATTGAAATTTTTCGGTAGATTTCCGAAATAAAATATTCTCCCGGAAATATGCCTGCCGCTGATTATATATTTAGTACAGAGTTCGCTGTAAGAGATTATGAATGCGATCTTCAGGGTGTTGTAAATAATGCTAACTACCAGCATTACCTTGAACATGCCAGGCACGAGTATCTGGTTTCAAAAGGGATCAGCTTCGCTCAGCTGCACGAGGACGGAACAGATCTGATTGTCTACAGGGTCGAGATAGATTATAAATATCCGCTCAGAAGCCGTGAAAAATTTATTGTATGTCTTAATGTCGTCCGTGAAGGCAATTTAAAGCTGGTCTTTATTCAGGATATATTCAGACTGCCGGACGAGAAACTTATTGTTAAGGCGAAGATAACAGGTGTGGCTACCAGAAAAGGTCGTCCGGTTCCTCCCGGAGATATAATTTCGCGGCTTGGACTGTGATATAATTGCATCCTTCCTGTTAAAACATTTAAGAAAATAAATTAAATACTTTTGTGAAATGAAGTCGAAATCTTATTTATTTAATACATTGTGTTTTACAGTACTATTCTTAATTCTGATCCCCCAGGGATCTTCTGCCCAAAACAACTTTCAGGCACTAAAACAGAAATATAACAAACAGGAAGTATATATTACCATGCGTGATGGAGTAAGATTATTTACTTCGATCTATACTCCAAAGAACGTTGATGTCAAACGGCCAATTCTACTGAACAGGACTCCTTACAATATTGAACCACGCGGTCCGGATAATTATAATTTTGTCGTCCAGGCTTACTCCCGCTATACGGCAGATAATTATATCATGGTTTTTCAGGATGTAAGGGGAAGATATATGAGCGAGGGTGAATTTGAAGATATAAGGCCGGTTATTCCATTAAAAAAGAGTAATAATGATGTGGATGAAACAACAGATACATGGGATACTGTTGACTGGCTTATTAAGAATGTAAAAAATAACAATGGCAACGTGGGTATTTTCGGTATTTCATACCCCGGTTTTTATTCCACCATGGGTATTATAAATGCACATCCGGCAGTTAAGGCAGTATCTCCCCAGGCTCCGGTAACTGCCTGGTTCATTGGCGATGATTTTCACCATAATGGTGCATTTTTTCTTCTCGATTGTTTCCCTTTCTTTTACAGCTTTGGCCAGCCCCGCAGGGAATTGACCCGTGTTGATAAACCTGGATTTAAATGGCCGGTTCCTGATAATTATGAGTTTTTTCTTTCTCTTGGTCCTGTAAAAAATATAACAACAAAATATTTTGGAGACAGCATAAAATTCTGGAATGATGCTTTTTCCCATCCTGATTATGATGATTTCTGGAAAGCTAGGGATCCGCGCCAGTTTCTTAAAAATGTTACTCCTGCTGTTATGACTGTTGGAGGCTGGTTTGATGCGGAAGATCTTTACGGAACCCTTCATACCTATGAGGCCATAGAAAAACAAAACCCGCCAACAGTTAACAATTTTCTCGTAATGGGGCCGTGGGCGCACAGCCAGTGGGCAATAGGACAAGCAAATAACCTTGGAAACATTTACTGGGGGTTCGATGCCAATAAAAGATTTTTTGAACAGGAAGTAAAATTCTTTGATTATTACCTCGACGGCAGAGGAACAAATGATTTTCCCGAAGCAATGATTTTTATTACAGGATCAAATGAGTGGCGGGAATTCAAGACATGGCCTCCGGAAAACATTGTTGAAAAGAAACTGTACTTTCAGCCCGCCAGTACTTTATCATTCGGTTCACCGGAGAACAAAAACAGTTTCGATGAATATGTTTCTGATCCTATGCGTCCGGTTCCCTACACGGAAGATGTGCATGCAGCGCGAACGGCACAATATATGACAGATGATCAGAGATTTGCTTCGCGAAGACCTGATGTAGCTGTTTATCAAACAGATGTCCTGGATGACGATATAACATTCACCGGCCCATTAACGGCTGATCTGTTTGTTTCCACTACAGGAACCGATGCTGATTATATAGTCAAGCTTATAGATGTATTTCCTCCTGATACCAAACCTCCGGATATGGTTAATGTTAGGGTTCCTCTGGGTAACTACCAGATGCTTATCAGGGGAGAAGTTTTCAGGGGCAGATACCGTAACAGCTTTGAAAAGCCGGAACCTTTTATTCCGGAAAAAGTAACAGAAGTAAAATATAACCTTCAGGATGTGGCACATACGTTCAAAAAAGGACACCGTATTATGATACAGGTCCAGAATTCATGGTTTCCGCTGGTCGACAGAAATCCCCAGAAGTTTGTAAATATTTATAAATGTTCTGATTCCGATTTTCAGAAGGCCTCACAGAGAATATACCATGATAAAACATATCCGTCACATCTTACTGTTGAGATTTTACAATAAGATATAATGTAATCTGAACATAATATTTTCTCTATTTGTTAATCTTAAAGAATTCTGTTTTTAAACTTATGGGTATGTACAAAAAAAATCTTACACGAAGGCAATTTGTATTGACGGTTACTGCCGGTGCAGGTACTGTATTACTTGGTAATACTAATAATCTGTTTCCATATACTGCTCTGTACAAATCCGCGGATCCTTTTCAGGAAATAACGCTTGGAAAAACCGGTATCAAAACTACTCTCCTGGGTATCGGAACCGGTTTCAACGGATTCAACCGTACTTCAAGTATTACCAGAGCCGGTGTTGCAGAGTCAGTTATCAGGGCTGCATATGACAAAGGCATCCGATTCTTTGATTGCGCCGACAGCTATGGGACACATCCTTTTACTGCAAAAGCGCTTAAAGATATTCCAAGGGAGAAATATACTCTGAGCTCCAAAATCTGGGTTTCACAGGGTGGTATCCCTGAGCCTGAACGTCCTGATGCAAATGTCGTTGTTGACCGTTTCAGAAAAGAGCTTAATACCGATTATATCGATATTATCCAGATTCATTGTATGACCAGCGCATCCTGGACAGATGAGCAGAAAAAGCAGATGGACATTCTTAATAATCTTAAAGCAAAGGGAATTATTAAGGCCCATGGCGTTTCTGTTCATTCCCTTCCGGCGATGGAAGCTGCTGCGGCCAGTTCGTGGGTAGATGTTATTCATGTGCGTATAAATCCATTTGGAATAGCAATGGACTCGAAAGATCCTTCACAGGTGGTTCCGGTTATCGAAAAAATCCATAAATCGGGAAAAGGTGTAATTGGCATGAAACTGATAGGTAACGGGGGGTTTCGTGACGACTCCAGAAAAATAAATCAATCGCTTAAATATGTCCTGGGGCTCGGAACTGTAGATATGATAATTGTAGGTTTTGAACGCCCGGAACAGATAAATAACTATACAGCAAGAATGGAATCAACTTTAAAAGAATTGCAGAAAGCATAAAATTTTGTCACTAACATATTTTTTCAATAAAATTCCTTAAACGTTTTCTCCTGTTTTCTTTGATCCCGACATTATCGATGTTGGCACGGGATACTGATCTTTCCGGTATTATCAGAATGAGCGTACAGCCAGAGAAGCCGGCTGATGGTTTTGAAGCAGCCTTCTGGCCGTTCCAACGGGCTGGCTTTCGATAAAGATGGAAATCTCTGGTTGTGTGCTAATAATAGAAATGAAATATGGAAGATCCCTGGCGATAAAAAAGTCGAGACTATTATCAGCAGCTTTGACGGAAAGGTCTTTACAGAATAGAGTTAACAGTTAAAGAAACAAGAGGTTAGGGGACACTTTTTGATCTAAGTACAGAAAAATGTGATAAACATCATTTTTGATGATGTTAACCATAGCAAAATTTATATATATTGTCACGATATTGATACAACTGTATTTGGTTGTAAAAATCTTAAATTATGCAAGGAACCAAGAGATCGGAGATAATGCCTGGTATTGCTGTAATGGTTGAGCTCGTTGAACACAAAAGGACCGGCAAGCTGACAGGCGGAAGAGTGAAGGAAATTCTTACAACAGCTCCTATTCACCCTCATGGTATCAAGGTCGTGCTCGAAAGCGGTCTGATCGGTAGAATAAAGCAGATTATTTAGTTCTTATATCTATACCCGGAAAATTTGCTTAGGCCCATGGGCAGGCTTCTTTATTTTTAAATCATTTAAAAAATTAATTAAATTTGAATCCTTTGCAAACAGTTAGTTTTCAAAAGGCAATTTATTAAACCAACGATTGTTAAGATGAAGTATGAGGATCTTCTTGTCCAGTCACTGGGTAACGGAAATGTAATTTCTCCCCTTAAGCAAGGGCAGAGAGCTGATAGCCCTGTTTATAAATTCGTCAGTGATAATGAAAGAATAATTTACGATGTTTCACTTGAATATTTTGAAAAGTGTAAAGCTAGTGGTGAGGTTCCGGTTTCATTTGAAAAGGCCGGACCTAAAGAGACATTATTTTTTGAGCCGGCAAAGACAAAGGTTGCCATTGTAACCTGCGGAGGTTTGTGTCCCGGTCTTAATAACGTTATAAGAAGTCTTGTAAACCAGCTCTTTTACAGGTATGGAATAAGCAGGATCCTTGGCATTAAATATGGGTATGAAGGTTTAATATCAGAGTATAATCATCCGGTTGTAGAGCTTACGGCCCCAATGGTAAGTAATATCCATCTCCAGGGAGGAACTTTTCTTGGTACTTCGAGGGGAAACCAGGATGTCGGTCAAATGGTTGATACTCTTGAAATACTGAATGTTAATATTCTTTTTTGCATAGGAGGCGATGGTACTCTTCGCGGTGCTCATGCAATACATGAAGAAATCCAGAAGAGAAATCTCAAGATAGTCGTTGCAGGAATCCCCAAGACAATTGATAACGACATTGATCTGATTCAGAAATCATTTGGATTTGAATCTGCATTTTCAATTGCTAACGATATCATACGCAATGCACATAATGAAGCATCCGGCGCACATAACGGCATTGCTGTTGTTAAGCTTATGGGTCGCGATTCAGGTTTTATTGCAGCAAGTGCTGCGCTGGCTATCCAGGAAGTAAATTTTGTCCTTATTCCTGAAATATCATTCGATCTGTACGGTGTCCGGGGCTTTCTTAAAGTTCTTCGTAAGCGCCTTGAAGAGAGACATCATGCCGTTGTTGTTGTTGCAGAGGGTGCTGGTCAGGATCTTTTTGATTCAAAAGAGCTTGAGAAAGATGCTTCCGGAAATATCAAACATAAAGACATTGGAGTATACCTTAAAGAGAAAATAAAAGAAGAATTTGATGCAAAAGGATTTCCTTATTCTATCAAATATATAGATCCAAGCTATATTATCAGGAGCGCTCCGGCAAATGCAAACGACAGCAAGTTTTGTAACCTCCTGGCACAGAATGCTGTTCATGCGGCCGTTGCAGGAAAAACTGATTTTATAGTTGGTTACTGGAATAATGAGTTTACTCTAATACCGATATCAATGGCTGTAACAAAACGCAAAAAAATCGATATCGAAGGTGAACT
Source organism: uncultured Rikenellaceae bacterium (assembly GCA_964526345.1). Classification (GTDB taxonomy): domain Bacteria; phylum Bacteroidota; class Bacteroidia; order Bacteroidales; family VadinHA17; genus LD21. The sequence goes on along the minus strand of CAZGKI010000001.1, from coordinate 36,245 downwards.
ATGGTGGAATGTACTGGAGGCTACCGGACAACCGATCAGTATGAAAAACCCGTAATATGATCAAAAATATTGTTTTTGACCTCGGGAATGTGCTGATCAGCTTCAGGCCTTCTGATTATCTTGAAAGAAAAAAATATCCGAGGGAAATAAGAGACACGATCCTGGAAGACATCTTTAGGGGACCAGAATGGCATTTGCTTGATTCAGGTGATATTGTAACCGGGGAAGCGATTGACAGGATAGCTAAAAGATCCTCTTTAAAAAGGGAGGAAATAGCCTTTATTTTTAATAAGCGTACCGATATAATGTTTCCCCTTGAACTAAACACTAGGCTCCTTCCTGAGCTAAAAAAACAGGGTTATCGACTGTTTTATCTTTCTAACTTTCCAATTGACATTTTTGATGAAGTTAAAAATGACTATTATTTCTTCAGGCATTTTGAAGGAGGAATAATTTCCTCAGAAATAAAATGCTCTAAACCCGATATTAAAATATTCCGAATATTCCTTGAAAGATATAATCTGTCGGCTAAAGAATGTCTTTACATTGACGATATTGAAATTAATGTTGAAGCTGCCGTTTCTGTTGGTATGAATGGATTTGCCACTTCCGGGTCCGATGATATTTCGTCAGCTCTTTTTAAACATCTTTAGATAATCCTGGCTTCAGAATTCACGCTCCTGTGTCCATGAAGTTGAAAATATTGACTTCTCGCTGAGTTAAAATATCAGGTAATAAGACTTATACTCCTGAATATAAGACGATTAATTACAATGCCATTCTTAATGTTCCACGTGGAAACCTGGATTACTTTTCAAAGAATTGAGTCAAAATGGTTGCTTTCTTCGTCCCGATAAGACTCTCAATTTTACTGAATGGAGTTTTTTTGATTTTTTCTGCAGATCCTATTTCTCTGAGTAAAATTTCCTTTGTTTTGATACCTATTCCTTTTATTCTGTCCAGATCTGATTTAGTCATTTCAGAAGAACGCTTATTTCTGTGAAATGAAATTCCAAATCTGTGTGCTTCATTCCGTAGCTGCTGGATAATTTTCAGGCTTACAGAATTCTTATCAAGGTAAAGAGGGACACTATCTCCCGAAAAATATATTTCTTCAAGTTTTTTTGCGATCCCTATTATGGTTATTTTGTCTTTTATACCAAGCAGGTCGAGGCTTTTAACTGCAGAAGAAAGCTGCCCCTTGCCTCCATCTATAATTATCAGCTGAGGCAACGGGTTATCTTCGTCCATCATTCTTTTATATCGTCTGAAAACAATCTCCTCCATGGATGTAAAATCATCCGGCCCCATAACTGTTTTTATATTAAAATGTCTGTATTCCTTCTTACTGGGCCTGGCATTGCGAAATACCACGCATGCGGCCACGGGATTACTACCCATTATATTTGAATTATCAAAGCATTCTATATGAACAGGGATATCCGGCATGTGCAGATCGTTTTTAAGTTTTTCAAGATTTTTACCTGTGCGGTCTTTGGGTTTTAAACCCTCTTTTTTCTTCCTTTGCTCAAGTTTATAGTAAATAGCATTGCGTTCAGCGAGTTCCAGAAGTTTTAATTTGTCACCTTTTACAGGTACGGTATATTTTATCTTATCAAATAAGATATCAGGTTTAAACGGCACAATAATTTCCGGGGAATCACTCGACAATTTTTGTCTTATCTCGGTTATTGCAAACCCAAGAAGTGATTCTTTTTCTTCATCAACCCTGCTTTTAATATCAAGTGTAAATGCTTGTATCACTGCACCGTGCATTACTTTTAAATAATTTACATAGGTACTGTCTATATCCATTGTGATTCCAAACACATCGATGTTTTTTATTTTTGTGCTTACTATTGTTGATCTGCTACGGAATTTGATAAGTATATCGATTTTTTCTTTTATAACCTGAGCCTCTTCAAAGCGCAATTCCATTGAATATTTAGTCATTAGCGATTTCAGGTGCTGCATGACTGTTGAAATATTTCCTTTTAAAATATTTTTTATCTGTTGCAGGTTTTCATTGTAGTCTTCTTCGTCCTGAAAACCGACACATGGAGCTTTGCAATTACCTAAATGATACTCAAGGCATACTTTGAACTTTCCCGTTGAAATATTTGATTTAGTAAGATTCAGCGAACATGTTCTGAGTTTATAAAGGTGTCTTATCAGGTCGAGCAGGGTTTTTACCATAAGCCCTGATGTATAAGGTCCGAAGTAGAATGACCCGTCACGAATTGTATTGCGGGTACTGAAAACTCTTGGAAATTGTTCATTTTTTATGCATATCCAGGGAAAAGTTTTGTCATCTTTTAACAGTATATTATACCTGGGTTGAAGCTTTTTAATAAGGTTGTTCTCAAGTAATAATGCATCCGACTCGTTTTCTACAACGATGTGTTTAAGATTGGTTGCCCGTCTCAGCATTACTGTTGTTTTACCGGATTGGTTTCCGGCAAAATAAGAAGAAACCCGTTTTCTGAGATTCTTTGCTTTTCCAACATATATTATTGTCCCGGCAGAGTCGACAAACTGGTAAACTCCCGGCTTTTCAGGAAGCAGATTAATTATTTCCTTTGAATCGACTGTCATATAGACTAAATATATAAAGTGCCTTTCTATTATTTACGGTTTGTTTTTAAAGCAGGATGATTTTATTATTTTCCTCCGTATTACTTTGTACCTTACTTTACGCCGCCGCTAAAGTTTTGGCGCAGAAACCGTTATCCCCGTCCGAACGGACTTTGTCCGTGCGGGTTTTATGGTTCAATGATTTAGGTTTCACCACAAAGGCACACACAGGGTAACGCCAAGGCTCATCAAGAACTTCTTCAACAACCACTATTCAACAAACAAAGGAACAGGACAAAATTTTCTTCCGTCAAACAATCCCCTGTCACTAAGCTTAAGATCCGGAATTACAAGCAATGCCATAAAAGAAAGAGTCATGAAAGGTGCAGACATAGTACATCCCATGTTTTTTACTTCATCCGAGAGTCTCAGATAATTAGCAGCAACTTCGCTGCACGGTTTGTTCGACATTATTCCTCCTATATTGAGAGGGAGCGACATTATTTTTTCGTTGGAAGATACAGCCAGTCCGCCTTTAAGCTTTACAATTTCGTTTATTGCTTTCGCAATATCTTTATCATTTGTTCCTGCAGCAATAATATTATGACTATCGTGTGCAACTGAGCTGGCAAATGCACCTTTCTTTAAGCCAAAACCATTTATAAACCCTGTGGCTGGCGGAGCATTTTTATATCTGTCTTTGACTACAAGTTTTAAAATATCTACCTCAGTATCTGTTTCTACGAAAGCACCTTCGCCTGAACTTTTAATTATCTCACTGGTCAGAAGCTCCCCATTAAATGCTCCAATTATCCTCATTGATTTTCCGGCATTTTTAATTTTCAGATCCCCGGGCCTGATTTTTGAGCAGTTAAAATTATTTATTTCTTCCCCCGGCTCATAATCAAACAGTACGTTGCCTCTTTCAAATACTTTCCTTCCGTCAATCCATGTTTCAATTACATTCATCTCCTCCGGTGAATCAACAATAATAAAATCAGCATTTTGCCCGGGTTTTAACAATCCTGCTTCAAGTTTATAATGTTCTGCCGGATTTATTGTTGCACTTCTTATTACGTCAAAAATATCATACCCTTCTGAAATCAACAAAGCAACTAATTTATTAATATGGCGATTTTCCAGCATTTCCGGATGCAGATCATCACTACAAAGCATTACAGATTCAGCATTTGTAATATAAAGATCCTTTAAAGCATCCAGGTTTCTGGCCGCGCTTCCTTCTCTTATCAGAATTTTCATTCCAAGGCTTATTTTTTCCAGCGCTTCCTCAAGATAGCTGCATTCATGGTCAGTTGAAATTCCAGCGTCCACATATTTCTTTAGAGCCTCTCCTCTTAGCCCCGGAGCGTGACCATCTACAGGCTTTTTTAACTTTTTTGCTATATTAATCTTTTCAATAACTTCCTCATCGCCATATATAACTCCAGGATAATTCATCATTTCAGAAAGATATTTAATGTTCTTATCCGATAATAGCTTTCTAATTTCCTCAGGGCCTATATACGCGCCTGATTCCTCAAAATTTGTAGCCGGCACACATGATGGTGCTCCAAAGAAAAATTTTACAGGTGATTTTTCCCCATCCTCTATCATGTAATTAATCCCTGCAATTCCCATTACATTTGCGATTTCATGAGGATCAGATACTACACTAGTTGTCCCTTGCTTTACTGCAGAAACTGCAAATGCTCCCGGAGTAATCATTGAGCTTTCTATATGTACATGTGCATCTACCAGCCCCGGCATTATAAATCCAATTCCGTTATTTTCCTTCTTCTTAACAGACACTATTAATCCATTGCCAATTGTAATTTCCGCAGGAAAAATACTCCTGCTGTAAATATCAACAAGTTTGCCCTGGATTTTCATAAATATATTTTTTTATATTTTTTTTGTTCCACGTGGAACATTTTAACGGCCCAGGTACATTAACAAAATATTGATGTCTGATGGTGAAACCCCGCTAATTCTTCCCGCTTGCCCAATACTCACTGGTTTAATCCTTGTTAATTTCTGCCTCCCTTCTGTTGAAATAGACACCAGTTCATTATAATTTATATCTTCAGGAAGCTTTAGATTTTCTAGTCTTTTTATTTTTTCTGCTATAATTTTTTCCCTTTGTATATATCCTTCATATTTTATTTTTACTTCTGCCCCTTCTGTAATTTCACTCGCCCTATCCTTCATTTTCTTTAATAATTCTTTCCCGTTATTAATTAGTGATATTAAACTTCCTATTTCCACCTGTGGTCTTAATGCAATATTTATTGCCTTCACTTTTTGTTTTATCGGGCTTGTATTTAAATTTTCCAGAAATGAGTTTATTTCTTTTGGTTCTATGCTTGTGTCTGATAATAATTTAATTGTTGCTTCAATCATTTCCTCCTTCTCTTCCAGATATTTAATCCTTTCAATTCCTGCCAGCCCAATATTGTATCCTTTTCTTGTTAGCCTTTCATCTGCATTATCCTGTCTTAATAATATTCTGTATTCTGCTCTTGACGTAAACATTCTGTATGGCTCATCGACACCTTTAGTAACAAGATCGTCAATTAACACTCCTATATATGATTCTTCTCTTCCGAGTATAAATTTCTCTTTTTTTCTAATTTTAAGCACTGCATTTATACCTGCCATCAGTCCTTGTGCCCCAGCTTCTTCATATCCTGTAGTTCCATTTATTTGTCCAGCAAAATATAAATTCTTAATTCTTTTCGTCTCCAGTGTTTGCTTTAGCTGTGTTGGTTGAAAAAAATCATATTCAATTGCATATCCCGGCCTGAAAATCTCTACTTTTTCAAGTCCTCTTACTTTTCTTAATGCATTTAATTGTGATTCCAAAGGCAGGCTGCTGGCAAAACCATTAACATAATATTCTATGGTATCATTTCCTTCAGGTTCAATAAAAAGCTGATGTGCATTTTTTTCTTTAAAAGTTACAATCTTGTCTTCAATACTAGGGCAATATCTGGGACCTCTTCCTTTTATTATTCCTTTAAAAAGAGGACTAAATTCCAATCCTTTCCGTAATTCTTCATGTACATCTTCATTTGTGTGTGTTATAAAACAACTTCTTTCATCCTTAATTTTTATATTCCTGTTCAAATAAGAAAACGCCCTTCCTTCTTCATCTCCTTTCTGTTCAGTCATCAGGCTGAAATTAATACTTCTTCCATCAATCCTTGCGCTGGTTCCCGTTTTCATTCTTTCGATACTGAATCCCAGTTGCGCAAGCTGTTCACTTAATCCTGTTGATGCCTGGTCGCCTGATCTTCCACCTGTAATTTTCTTAAAACCTACATGCATCAATCCGTTTAAAAATGTTCCATTCGTTAATATAATAGCATTTGCATAAAATCTGGTACCAAAAACAGTTTCAATTCCCGTTGCTTTATTTTTCTCTTCCAATATCAGGCTCTGTGCCTGTTCCTGCCAAATAAACAAATTATCGGTACTTTCAAGTGCTTTTCTCCATTCCACAGTAAATTTTTGTCTGTCACACTGAGCCCTGGGACTCCACATTGCCGGTCCTTTTGACCTGTTCAACATCCTGAATTGTATCATACTTCTATCGGTGATAATGCCGCTAAGACCACCGATTGCGTCAATTTCTCTAACTATTTGACCTTTTGCAACTCCTCCCATAGCCGGGTTACATGACATCTGTGCCAACTTTGTCATGTCCATTGTAATAAGCAATGTCTTTGCTCCCATTCTGGCAGCAGCATGCGCTGCTTCACATCCGGCATGTCCTCCACCCACAACAATTATTTCATACCTTAATTCCATTAATCACTTCTCCTTATACTTTTCTATCCAAAAGTCTTCCTTCTTTCTCATAATTTCCCTCTCTCTATCAGTTTTATCGTCATATCCGCACAGATGTAATGTTCCGTGTATCATAACTCTTAAAATCTCATTGCTAAAACTAACTTTATAGTTATATGCATTCTTTCTAACTGTCTCTATACTAATATAAATTTCTCCGTTAATTCTTTTATTCTCTCCGTAACTAAACGCAATAACATCTGTATAATAATTATTTTTCAAAAATTCTTTATTGATATTTAAAATACTTTTATCGTCAGTAAAAACAAAATTAAGGTCATCGAGAAGCTTTTTTTCTTCCCTGATGACCTTTTCTATAATTTCTTTTATTCTTTTTTTATTTGTCAGCCTGTACTTAATATCATCATAGAAGACATTTATTTTCAAGGTAATATATTTTTAAAAGTCATTACAACAGCATTTCCTTTTTTATTAAATTCAATATTATCAGCAAGCCTTGACATAAGGAATATTCCTCTCCCGTCAATTAATTCAATATTTTCTGGTAAAGTCGGATCCGGGACATTTTCTGGTGCGAATCCCTTTCCCTGGTCTTTAACTGTAACATAAAGAGTCTGCTCTTTCAATAACATCTCTATTTCAACATATTTATTTATATTTGATTTATTTCCATGTATTACAGCGTTATTAACTGCTTCAAGAGTTGCTACCATTATTTTTCCATAACTATCTTTTCCTATACCTGCTTCGTTTGTAAAACTATCAATAACATTTTCTACAATCCTCAAATTGTCGATTTTTGATCCAATTTTAAATTTTTTTTGCATCTTTTTATGGTAACCCTTTATACTTGCATTCAAAAATTTTGTTTCTGTTATTTTAGATTTTCGCTATCCATTCTTCCGGGTTCAGGTATTTTTGTTCAAATATCATAAATTTTATTATACAGTTATTATTATCTCCAGGATCTTGAAAAACTTCGCCTATTTCCTGCTTTGTATTTACTAAATCTCCAGTTTTAACTTTTACTTTTATAAGATTACTGTAAACCGATAAATATTTCCCATGCCTGATAATAACAGTCATGTTAGCTCCTGATATTGCCGAAATTGCAGTAACCTCTCCTTTAAAAATACTTCTTGCCAGAGTTTTTCCTGAACTTGTAATTTCAATCCCATAATTTTCTTCCGTAACATACTTCAGAACCGGGTGCTGGTGCGTTCCAAAATGATTTGTAATGATACCCTTCTCTACGGGCCAGGGTAATCTTCCTTTATTATCTGCAAAATTTTCTCCTATAAGCTTTTGTTCGGGAGTCATTTCACTCTTAGCGCGCCTTTTTTTCTCCTCTTCCACGATTCTGGCTATTTCACTTTCAATTCTTTTTTCGATTTTCTTTTTTTCTTCCAGATCTTTTCTAAGTTGTTTCTCTTTATTTCCCAGTGTTCTTATTAATCTTTGCTGTTTCGTTTGCTCATCCTGTAATATCTGTCTTTGAATAATTTCTCTGTGTTTAAGATCCGAAATCTTATTTAAATCATTTTCAAGCCTGTTCTTTGTATCTTCTATCTGCGATTTTAATTCAGCAATTATCTCAGCTTCATTTCTTCTAAACTTTGCAATTTGCTGTAAATATTTTAATCTTTTATACCCCTGGTTAAAATCCTTTGCAGACAGGATATAAACTATTTCCGGATTTACTTTTTCTGATTTAAATGAATTTATTATAGCTCTTGAATAATCTTCCTTTAGAATAATAAGATCGTTCTCCATCATATCTATGGCCTGTCTGTTAATTCCAATTCTCTCATTTAAAAGCTCCATTTCTGATTCCATTTCTTTTATAACAGATTCTCTTAAACTTAACTTATTCCCCAGGATTTTAACTGAATTAATACTTTCAATTTTTTCTTTTGATGTGCTTTTAAGTAATTTGTCTACGTATGAAATTTCGTCTAATGTTCTTTTTTGTCTGTCCTCAAGCTCTGCCCTTGACTGACCATACATATGGCTGCAAAAATTAGTAAGGATAATAGCAACTAAAATAAAGTGTCTCATTGTAGTATTACCTTTTCATATTTCTTCCCAGGAATAAAAACTATTGGTTCCTGATCTTTAAAATCAATTTTTTTTATTTCTATAGTAATTAAAGTTTCCTTGTTAAAGTCCTCTATAATAATTCTTTCTGCAGCAATTTTATTTTCAGTTTTTTTAAAATCACTATAATTCATTATTAAACCCTGGTTGCCATTATCATTAAAGATTTTAGTATGTACAGGTTTATTAAGACGGCAATTTACAGTATATTCAATCTTTTTTCCATCAATCCTTCCAACCAGATTTTTTGTACCATTTTTACATTTAACGTCAATGTTTGTTGAGTCTCTGTCGATAATGAAATCTCCCACTATAACGGGTAATGCGTTTCCCGTTACGCCATATTTTTCCGCTAAATATTTTGATGATCCTGTATATAACTTCTTATTGATCCTGTCATTAATTATTACTGTGTCTTTTGTCAGGTATACCCTTGCTGCTTCAATCCCGGCTTTATTTCTAATGCTCATAAGGTATTTTCCAGGTGTTCTATATTTCAAAAATGCTATTAATTTCTGATTTTCTCCATTACTATATATTTCAATTTCTGCCTTTTTAATAGTAAAATTATTTGAACATAAATTTTCTTCTTCTGGATTTTTGATCGCTGTTGACGATACAGTAGGTTCGTTCACTGATGTTCTGCCGGTTTTTTGAATAGTTGAACATCCTGAAACATACATAGCAAGTAATATAATTAATATCTTTCCTGACAATCTTGTATCTCTTTAATCAATTCTTTCTTTGTGCTGTCAATCTTTAAAGCAATATTCCAGTTTATAACTGCATTTTTGCAGTCTTTCTTTTTCTTTAATATGTAGCCATAATGTTCATAATATTCAGCGTCTGGTTCTATTTCTTTCCTTATAATGCCTTCCATAATTTTTTCAGCTTCTTTTATCTTTCCTCTTTTATATAAAATCCACGCATAAGTATCTAGAAAGGTAGAGTTTGTTTTTTCTTTTTCAATAACTCTTTTTGCCATTTCTTCTGCTTCTTTAAGCCTCGTATTCCGCTCAGCAAGATAGTAGGCATAATTATTCAGTACAGTCAGGTCGTTATTATTGTTCTTCAATGCTTCATCAAATGTTTTAAATGCTTTAACATAGTCTTTCATTCTGTAATATACGTCAGCTTTTTGCGTAAGAACCTGCAGCATCATATCTTTATTATTTCCTGCAAGAATAGTCGCTTTTCTAAGCTCATCGATTGCAATATCATATTTACCATTCTCAGAGGCTGCTGTTGCATATAATAGTTTTGCAAGAAAAGATCTGTTAAATTTTGAGGCACACTCTTCCCCTTTTTCCATTAATTTCCCGTAATTGCCTTCCTGCAAATATACCAGAAGAAGTTTCTCCCAGGCATAATAATTATTTTCATTTTTGTTTATTATTTCCTCAAGTCTTTCTCCTGCCTTAGTAAGTTTATTTTGTGCAATATATAATTCAGGTCTTAATAATTGAATTATATCATCATTAATATAAGCTGCTTCGAGTACTCTCAATGAAATATCAAGCTTATTGCCATATTTTTCAGTAAGTTCTTCTGTTTCTATAAGTCTTGTAAAAAGTGATATCTTATCTCCTCTTGAAACGTTGTCGTTAATAGCAACCTTGTTTACCAAAAGCATCAGATCATCATATTTCTTTTCATTAATCAGAAAATCACATAATGATAAAAGAGTTTCAGGATTATCAGGATCTTTATCTAACAGATCCTGATATATCTTCATAGCTTTTTCGGCATCACCCAGGCCTCTGTAAATTTCTGCCAGCAATCCTTTGTATAAAATCTCATCCGGGTATTTTTCGACGAGAATTCTGGCTTTCTCAAGAGCTTCGTTGTACTTTTCTCCTCTCATCAGGTTTTTTACAGTTGATACTGTTGATCCTTCATTGATCCCATATTTTTTATCCAGTGCCTCTAGAATAGCATCAGCCTTTTCATAGTTTTTATTTTCTGAATAAAGGTTACCGAGAGTTAATAATAAATTTTCTTTCTCAGGAAATGCTTTTGACGCCTTATCATAAAAAATTATAGCGCTGTCTATATTATGTTCCTTATAATATGTGCCTGCCAGCATCATAAAATACCAAAAGTTTTTTGGATCAAGCTCATAGGCTTTCAATGCATATTTTTTAGCATTATTTTCATCTCCCAGGGCAATAAGTATTTGTGCCATTTGAAAACAGACCGCATCGCTTCCGGGATTAATTATAAGGCATTGTTCCAGTAGACTTAGTGCATCGCTACTGTTTCCAAAAAGTTTAAGCTTAATGGCTTCAACAAAATATCTTTCGAATGTTGCTGAATCATATACCTTAACTTTTCCTTTCTGTACTTCAAAAGGAATCATCTGTCTGTTGCAGGAAAGAAATATCGCAAGAATTACTAACAGAACTGAAATTATAAATGCAGCTTTTTTCATAATTAAATTTTACATGTGTGCCTAAAAACCATTGTTCCACAAGCTGATTCCATAATTTCGTTTACATTAATCCATTCAGCTTTTTCATGTTTTGAAATTACCCTCTGGCAATTTCTCTCGCCATCCTTTATAACAAAATCATCTTCTGATAAATTTACCATTATTATGTATACCTCTCCCCGGTAATCAGCATCAATTGTTCCCGGGGAATTTATTATTGTTATCCCGTTTTTACTTGCCAGACCGCTTATTGGTCTTTTCTGTGCTTCATATCCTTCCGGCATCTCTAAAAAAACCTGTTTGTATAAGGGCACGCTGCCTGGTTTTGAAAATTAATTCTCTGTCTATATTTGCCCTTAAATCCATTCCTGCTGAAGCATAAGTAGAATAGGATGGCAGGCTGTGTTTTGATTTATTAACATTCTTTATCTTCATACAATCGATTTTCTGAATAATACCGTAATTGTTTTGTCTTTTAATTGTGCAAATACAATAAAACCTATAATAAATAAAGTATTGACTGTAAGCTCAATGATCAAATTATTATAATGATACAATTGATTGAATACAACCATTCCTGTTGCAGCAACAAAGTAAGGTATCAATCTTTTTACATTATAATTTATTTTATAATGTTTTTCAGCAAAAATAAATGACATTATTAACATGGCTCCATATGATACAACATGCGCCCACGCAGATGCCATATACCCCGCAACCGGGATCATAATCACATTTATAATTATAGTTATGACAGCTCCAATAACAGTGATATAAACCGCATAAATTGTAAGATCATTTAGTTTATACCATATACTGTGGTTAATATAGATCCCATATAACAAATAAGCCATGCTTATAATGGGAACAACAATCATTGCTTCCCGGTAATTAGCGCCAACAATATATTGAATACCTGAAATATATAAATTAATTCCCAGGTATACCAGCAACATAATTATAACAAAATATTTCATAACATAAGCATATGTTTCCTTTGCATTATCATGTTTTGCCCTTTCAAAGAAGAATGGCTCTGCCGCAAAACGAAACATCTGGACAAACAGTGCCATAAGCACACCAATTTTATATGCTGCTCCATATTTTCCAACAACAGATAAGCCTGTTTCATCTCCAATAATCCTTCTGAGTATTATTTTATCAAGTGCATCATTTATAGATCCGCTCAAGCCGGCCAGTAACAGTGGAAATGAATATACTATCATCCTGTTCCATAATGCCCTGTCGAATATAAATTTAATTTTAATTATGAGTGGCAGCAGCATTATCAGCGATACTCCGCTTGATATCAGGTTTGCCATAAAAACGTATCCCACTTTGTAGTCCGGGTTATAGACAGATCTGAACCATCCGGTATTTTTCTCATATATTCCCGGTGCAATTTTCAGAAGGAAAAGGACCAGAACCAGCGAAACTGTAACATTCACCAGTTTGACAAAGCTAAACATCATCGGCCGGTTTTCTCTTCTGAGTCTCGCAAAAGGAATTGCTGTGAAGGCATCAATAGCAACGATCCCGGCAAACATCCTGATATAATCGTGATGGTTACTGTAATCCATAAAAGATGCTACCGGATTTATAAAAATATTTACAAGTATAACAAATAATAAAGAAGTAACAAGAAGGCTTATTAAGGCAGTACTGTAAACTTTTTCCGGATTTTCAATTTTTTGTGAATATCTGAAAAATCCTGTTTCCATTCCATATGTGAGTACTACCAGCAGCAAAACTATCCATGCGTATAATTCTGTTATTATTCCATAATCGCTTGTATTGGTAAAAATCCTTGTATAGAAAGGTGTAAGCACTGCATAATTCAAAAACCTCGGAATGATTGTACCAAAGCCATAGATTACAGTTTGTTTCGCCAATGTTCTGATTTCATTCACTTTTCGGCTTTTTTGTATTCATTTATCAGGCTCTGGTTTCCTGTTATTGAACCTTTCAATAATATAATCACAATAAATTAAATTCCTTTTTTTCCTGATCGCGCAAAGTTAAATATCTTTGCTTTCGTATTTACATAACATTATTAACTAAAAGTTATTAATCATGAACAAGCTTTTCATGAGGTCTTTTGTCCTTTTCTTTTTATTGCTTGCGGTGTGCTGTAATGCACCTGCCGGGAATGAAAACACTTTTGTTTCCATCAAAACATCCAATGGTGATATAAAAATAAGGCTCTATGATGAAACGCCTATACATCGCGACAATTTTATCAAACTAGTAAAATCAGGCTTTTATGACGGGATCTCTTTTCATCGCGTGATCAATAACTTTATGATCCAGGCCGGAGATCCTGCTACGCGCACTATGCCTATTGCAAAAACAGCTGATTCTCTAAATACTTATACAATACCTGCCGAATTCAATAAACAATATTTTCATAAAAAAGGAGCTCTTGCAGCTGCCCGGGAAGGAAATGATGTCAATCCTGAAATGAGATCTTCAGGTACGCATTTTTATATCGTCCAGGGTGTAAAATTAACTGATGATGAATTAAACCTTGCAGAACAAAAGATTAATAGTAATTTAAAACAATCTGTCTTTAATAAATATTTAAAAGAGGTTTCAGACAGTGCGCACCTTGCCGGAATAACTCTTTCTGACGGGAAGATCCAGGAAAAGGCATCTGTTAAAATGTTCAATTACCTGACTACACACGAAGATTACAAAATTCCTGAGGATCAGCGTATTGTATATAAGACTATAGGTGGCGTACCTCGTCTCGATGGAACATATACTGTTTTTGGAGAGGTTACCGAAGGTCTTGATGTAGTTGATAAAATAGCAGAGGTAAAAACCGATGCTGCCGATAAGCCTTCGACTGATGTGAAAATTCTCAAGATGGCAATTGTCAGGTGAGAAGGAATTTTATAAATTAAAAGCTGTGCCAGCATTTAGTTAAAGGTGCTAGATGTGAATTAAAAGAAAAATAACCTGTTAATTAGCAATATGAAATAAATAAAATTCTAATTATTGATTTAATGCTTGAAAAAATAAAAATTCTTATTGATGAAATATCCGGTATTTCTGTAACGAATAATGATGAACTAGAATTATTTCGTTTGAAGTATCTGAGTAAGAAAGGACTTATTTCTGATCTTTTTGAGGAGTTCAGAAATGTGTCTGCCAATGAAAAAAAGGAGATTGGCATAAAACTTAATTTACTAAAGCATAGTGCTGCAGAGAAATATAACCTTTTAAAATCCGGGTTACAATCGGGCGAAACCGGATTGCAGGCGAATGATCTTACCAGGCCTGGATATCCATTGAATATTGGATCCCGCCATCCAATTTCAATAATGAGAAATGAGATCATAAATATTTTTGAACGTATTGGCTTTACTGTTTCCGAAGGTCCGGAAATAGAAGATGATGATCATGTATTTACCAGGCTGAATTTTGCACCTGAGCATCCTGCCAGGGATATGCAGGATACCTTTTATATTTCAAGAATATCGCCCGAAGATTCCAGTCCTGAGGATATTCTTTTACGCACCCACACTTCATCTGTTCAGGTGCGTGTTATGCAGAATACGAAGCCTCCGATTAGGACAATTTCTCCGGGAAGGGTTTTTCGCAATGAAGCTATTTCTGCAAGAGCTCATTGTATTTTTCATCAGGTTGAAGGTCTGTATATTGATGAGAATGTTTCATTTGCAGATCTCAGGCAGACACTTCTTTTTTTCGCCCGTGAAATGTTTGGAAGGGATACTGAAATACGCTTACGTCCGTCGTATTTTCCATTTACCGAACCTTCGGCAGAGATGGATGTCAGCTGTAAAATATGCGGAGGAAAAGGTTGTAATGTATGCAAGTACACCGGATGGCTTGAGGTACTCGGCTGTGGTATGGTTCATCCTGCCGTCCTTGAAGCCAGTAATATTGACAGCAGGAAATATACAGGATTTGCTTTCGGTATGGGCATTGAGAGACCGGCAATGTTAAAATACCAGGTAAATGATCTTCGCCTCTATTTTGAAAATGATATTCGTTTCCTGCAACAATTCAGTACTGCTTTTTAGTTAATTTTAATAATTAATCCCCCGCTAATGCTGATATTTGCATTTTAAAAAATCAATGAAATGAAACCACAGGAAGTAACCATTCCCTTTTGTGATAATTGTGCAATTCATACAGGATCAATTTTTAAGCATCTGACACGTGAAGAGATTGAAATGATCAATTATGAAAAAGAGTTCAGGCAATACCGGCGGGGAGAAATATTGTACAGCGAAGGCAGTCGCATAAGTGGTTTTTACTGTATAAACGGTGGGATAATTAAAGTATTTAAAACAGGCCTTGATGGTAAAGAACAAATAATTCGTTTCGCCAAAGCCGGCGATATAATTGCATACAGGAGCGTTCTTAGTAATGAAGCAGCATGTACTTCTGCAAAGGTTATTGAAGATTGCCGTGTTTGCTTTTTTCCTGCAGAAGTTCTTATTTCTCTTGTAAAATCCAATTCCAATTATGCTCTCGATTTGTTAAAGCTTGCATGCAATGAGCTCGGTGAAGCAAATTCGTTTATAACAGATATAGCTCAGAAGAGTGTCCGCGAAAGACTGGCCGAGATTTTGTTGTTACTTATTAACGATTTTGGGCTTGATGATCAGAATTATCTTCAGATCTCTCTTACCAGGGAAGAGCTTGCAAATATTGTTGGTACGGCAACAGAATCTGTGATCCGTTTATTATCTGAATTCAAATCTGACCGGCTTGTTGAGCTTAACGGAAGAAAGATCAGGATCTTGAACAAGAAGGGTCTTTTAAAGATAAGCAATGTATTTAACTGATCCGGTTATTGTTTAACTCAATTTGATAACCATTTAAAACAGAGAGCTGTTCAGGTCGCGTCTGAATTGTACCCCAAGATGTTTATAGGCATGTTCGGTGGCTTCTCTCCCCCTTGGTGTCCTTTTGAGGAAACCTTCTTTTATCAGAAATGGTTCATAAACTTCTTCAATGGTGCCGCTCTCTTCTCCTACAGCTGTTGCAATAGTATTTATTCCTACAGGGCCTCCGTTAAATTTCTTTATGACTGCTGAAAGGATCCGGTTATCCATCTCATCAAGTCCGTACTGGTCAATATTTAAAGCAGTAAGTCCATATTTTGTTATTTCCAGATCGACTTTCCCCGAACCTTTGACCTGTGCGAAGTCTCTTATCCTCCTGAGAATAGCGTTGGCAATTCTGGGTGTTCCCCTGCTTCGCCTTGCTATTTCGATTGCTGCAATATCATCAATTTTTACCTTAAGGATTCCGGCTGAACGTTTAACAATCCCCGTGAGAACATCATGGTCATAATATTCGAGATGAAACTTTATTCCAAACCTTGCTCTTAGCGGACTGGTAAGAAGTCCGGATCTTGTTGTAGCTCCGATAAGCGTAAATTTATTAAGGGTCAGCTGAACTGACCTGGCGCTTGGTCCTTTATCAATCATAATATCAATCTGAAAATCTTCCATTGCGGAATAAAGATATTCCTCAACTACAGGAGAAAGGCGATGTATCTCATCAATAAAGAGAACATCACCTTCTTCAAGGTTTGTAAGTAGTCCGGCAAGATCTCCGGGTTTATCAAGAACAGGTCCTGAAGTAACACGCAGGTTTACTTTCAGTTCATTTGAAATTATGGAAGCAAGTGTTGTTTTACCGAGCCCCGGAGGACCGTGCAAAAGAACATGATCAAGTGATTCGCCTCTTTGCCTTGCAGCTGTAACAAAAACTATAAGATTATCGATTACCTGTTTCTGCCCTTTAAAATCATCGAAGTAGGAGGGACGAAGTTGTTTTTCGAATTCCCTGTCAGTAATATAAATCGTTTCCTTGCGGATATTAAAGTTCTCTTCCATAAAGCAAAGTAACTATTTTATAAGCTTTGTTTCGCTTTCAGGAAGGTTTATTTTAACTCCGTTAATGCTTATTTCAACATCATCTTTGTATGTTATCAGGAGAACAGGAACGCCTTCTTCATTGAATTTTTTCCAGGTTTTTTGCCTTATTCCCATCTTGTAATACTGAAGCTCTTTTAATTTCCCGGTTTCATAATAGTAATACTGCTGTCCGTCAGGGTTGCCCTGTACAAAATTGCCCTTGAATTTTAATGCGCCATTACCATAATAAGCTTTCCACTGGCCATCTTTCAACCCGATAATGTACTTTCCTTCCTCAGTAAAATCACCGGATTTGAATTTCCATTGACCATTCTTTTCTCCATCAGAATACTGACCCTGACTGATAATGTCTCCATCTTCTGAGTATTCAGTAAATGTGCCATCGCGAAGGCCCTGAAAATATTCCTCTTCACGTAATAATGAACCATTTTCGTAATACCATTTCCATGATCCGTCAGGTCTGCCGTTATTATATGAACCTGTCTGTTCCAGTTTGCCGGAACTATTATAAAATTTCCAGATTCCGCTACGCCTGCTGCCTGTATAGGCCCCTTCTGCCTGTATCTTACCATCAGGATAAAAATCTTTCCATCTTCCATTAAGGTTTCCTGCCTCATCAACTATACCTTCTGCAAGCATTAATCCATTATCGTTGTAAATGAATGCATCTGTCACTTTTCCATCCGGTCCGAATTCCCTGTGAACTCCTACAGGTATTTTGTTTTTAAATGGTCCGCTGGAAATAAGTTTATTATTATCATCATATTTGTTAACAACTTCAATATCAGAATCGTCCTCAACTCTTGATTTAACAAGCGAGCCGTTATCATAAAGCAATGTTACCACAAGGTTTCCTTTTGAGTCGTATTCCTTGTAATATCCATGCATCAGGTCATCTTTATATGTAACATCAGATTTCATTCTTCCTTCAGGATAAAAGACCACCCATTCTCCCTGCTTTAATCCTTTGTTATCGGTGCGGTTGATTTTTTGTCTGCTTACAAGAAAATCATTATTATATTCATATAATGTTATTACTTCTCCATTTTTGTCATACTCTTTTGAAAGACCCACTTTTTTCCCTCCATTATATGAAAAAGTCTGCTGGATCTTTCCATCAGGAAAATAAATATAAGCAATACCTTCCTTTCTGTCTCCTGCATATAGCTCTTTTGACCATATATATGAACCAATGGAAGGATCTTTTTTATATTTTAAATAGTACCCGTTTTTCTTCCCAAAGAGATAACTAATTTTATCTGTGGTATCACCGGCCTGGTCAAAAAACAACCATATGCTGTCGAGCTGGAAATTTGTGTATTTTCCTTCAGATTTCTTAACTCCCGTCACATAATAACTTTTCCATAATCCATCCGGTTTACCATTCTTAATAAACCCTTCGCTTGAAACTGTTCCATTCGGATATTTAAAAACAGTATATCCATCTTTGACAGGAATACTCTCCTGGGCATATACTATAATTCCTGAAAGAATAATTATAAAGCAGGTTAATATTTTTTTCATGATCTAAAGACCAAGTTTTTCAGAAATTTCAATCATTCTTAATATTGGTTTCTGAGCATCAGTCATAATTTTTTTTTCTACAAATATTACAGGATCTTCATTTTTCAAACACTTATAAATTTTTTCTACAGTTATCAGTTTCATAAAATTACACTCGCTGCATCCGCAAGTAGAATCTTTTGCTGGTGCAGGTATATATTTCTTTTCTGGGTTTTTCTTTTTCATCTGATGAATTATTCCTGGCTCTGTCGCAACAATATAACAATTTCCTTCATCTTTAATGGTAAATTGAATCAATGCTGTTGTTGACCCTATAAAATCAGCTACCATTCTTACCGGAAGCTCACATTCAGGATGAACTATAATCTTCGCCCCGGAATTCTCATTCTTAAGCTTTAAAATAGCCTCCAGTGAAAACTCTTCATGTACGTGACATGATCCATTCCAAACAATTATATTTCTTCCCGTCTTATTTAAAACGTAATTTCCAAGATTTCTGTCTGGAGCAAATATTATTTTTTCATCAGGCGGAAGAGAATTTATTATTTTAACTGCATTAGATGATGTGCATGTAATATCAGATAATGCCTTTATTTCGGCTGTTGTATTTACATAAGTAACAACAGTTCTGCCGGGGTTATCGTTAAGAAATTTTATAAAATCTTCAGCTTTGCATGAATCAGCCAGCGAACAGCCAGCATTTATATCGGGAATAAGTACTTTTTTTGAAGGAGCTAAAATTTTTGCGGTTTCAGCCATGAATTTTACACCGGCAAATAAAATTATATCAGCATTATTTGAAGCAGCTTTTTGTGACAGAGCCAAGCTGTCACCAATAAAATCAGCAATATCTTGTATATCTCCTGTCTGATAATAATGAGCAAGAATGATTGCATTTTTTTCTGCTTTCATTCTTTTTATTTCTTCAATATAATCCATATTTAGCTCTCTGAAAATTCTCTTATGTTAAATAATTAACAATGTATATTCTTAATAATTATTTTAATATATATCTTCTTAATAATGATGTTATGCTGTTAATATTGTTAGAATAAAAATAAAATTTATGTTGCTTTTTTCTTAACTGTTATTCAGTAAACATGTTTTCAACAGCTCAAAAAACATACCATTTTTGATAATCAACATGTTAACTTAAAAATTAACAATTGTTATATAAGAGTTATTAATAATGTTAATCCGACAAATGTATGGTTTTTACTGTTCATTTAAAGTTCATCCACAGGCATTAAATTATTAAAAAATTAAGGTAAAACATTAATAATTCGTTAAACAAAAATAAATTAAACAGTATTGACATATTTATAATAACTGTTTAAACATTTTATAAACTTTATTAAAATCAGAAATTATTATAATAAGCATTTAAATTTATTCCGAAAACAATTCAAAGTTAATATTGTTAAATATAAAAGATTTTCGGAATAAGGATAAAGGAATATTTTTTTCTTAATTTGTCGTCTGGAATTTTTATCTGAAAAAAGTTAAAAAGGAAAAAAATATTTAAGATGAAAAAGAAAAAAATAGCAATTGTTTCAGACCATGCAGGATATTTTTTAAAAGAAAAATTGCTGGCTTTTTTAAAGGGGAAGTATGATGTAAAAGATTTCGGATGTCCTTCCGCAGAGATTGTTGATTATCCTGATTTCGCACATTTAATGGCCAATGCAATATCCGCAGGAGAATATGAACTGGGGATTTCAATATGTGGTACAGGAAACGGAATAAACATGACAGTAAATAAACATCCGGGAATAAGAAGCGCATTATGCTGGAATGAAGAAATCGGCAGGCTTGCACGTGCTCATAACAATGCTAATATTTGTGCATTGCCAGGGCGTTATATCTCGGAATCTGAAGCATATCTGATTATTAAGACCTTTCTTGAAACAACATTTGAAGGAGGCAGGCATAAAAGAAGAATAGACAAGATTCCACTAAAAATGTACTGAAATGCTTTCAAATTCATGCAAATACGGGATAAGAGCAGTTATTTATTTAGCAAATCAACCGGCAGATAACGGAAAAACAGGAATAAAACAAATTTGTAATGATCTGAATCTGCCGACACCTTTCCTGGCAAAGATACTTCAGCAGCTGGTAAAGCAAAAAATACTTGATTCTTCAAAAGGGCCACATGGCGGGTTTTCATTAATGAAAGATCCCAGGAAAATAACTCTGCTTAATATTGTCAAAACAATTGACGGCGATGAGATATTTACAAATTGTATAATACAGAATGTAGCCTGCAAATGCACCAATAAACATAAAGAAGCATGTGCTCTTCATGATGATTATTCGAAAGTGAGATCTGAACTGATCAGTATGTTCAGTAAAAGAACCGTCTTTGATCTGATAGAAACCGGCGACGATATAAAATAAATTATTTTTTGAATTCCTGTTTATAATATGGTTTGATAAATAACCATAAAAATAAAGCAATAGTTATTCCTGCAGAATTGGCAAGCGCGTCAAGAATTTCACCTTTTCGGTTGGTTGTCAGAGTCATCTGTAATATTTCAATCAGGTTTCCAAAAAAGAAAGGAATAAGTGCAACCAGAAGAAGCTGCCTTGTGTTCTGAAATAAATTCTTATGTTCAAGAATTATTACAGACATCAGGGTAAAATAAAGACCAAAATGTCCGATTTTGTCTATATATGGAATATTAAGAATATTACCTCCTCCGAATGTAATTGAGCCCGCCAGGCTTAAGTAGAGGATAACCATGGCCGTAACGATCGTGTATTTATTCTTTTTTATCATAATTTTCGTTTGGGCAAATTTAATGATTAGAATGGTATTTTATTTATAATTTTAAAAATTGCAATTTTCGACCATGGCAGGAATATATATTCATATCCCTTTTTGTAAGAAATTATGTCATTACTGCGATTTTTATCATGTTATTTACAGTGGTGAAAATGCCCCATATTTAGAAGCATTACTTAAAGAAACCCAACAAAGGAAGGAGTATACAGGAAATGAACCCATATCAACAATATATTTCGGAGGAGGATCACCATCGGTATTTCATGCAGAAGACTTCAAAAAAATTCTGGATCATTTACATAAGAATTTTCTAATTGAACCCGGCAGCGAGATAACTATAGAAATTAATCCCGATGATGTGACCAGCGATTTTATGAAAGAGCTGAAAAACACAGGTATTAACAGACTTAGTATTGGCGTTCAGTCATGGCGCGACGAGGATTTAAAGTTACTTAACAGACGACATACTTCATATCAGGCATCGAAAGCATTACATGATGCTTTAAAAGCCGGATTTGAGAACATTTCCATCGACCTTATTTATGGCATACCGGGAATGAATAGTGACGAGTGGGCCTCAAATCTTGATAAATCTTTTTCTTTCAATATAAAACATTTATCGGCCTATCATCTTTCGGTTGAACAGGGAACGGTTTTTGGCAAGATGAAGGACAAAGGATTATTTGAAGAAATAGACGAAGAGGAAAGTACGACACTCTTTAATATTCTTGTTGAAAAAACCGTGAATGCCGGATTTATTCATTACGAGATCTCAAATTTTGGCAAACCATTTTATTTTTCAAAGCATAATACAAATTACTGGAAACAGGTATCGTATCTGGGCCTCGGGCCATCAGCGCACTCTTTTAACGGTTATTCAAGGCAGTGGAACATCAGGGATCTGAATAAATACATTAAACTGGTAAATGAAAGCAAACCCTTCTTTGAGCGAGAAGAGCTTGATATGAAAACAAAATTCAATGAATATATAATGGTATCCCTGAGAACCATGTGGGGAATTGATCTGGAATATGTTGAAAAAACATTTGAAAAGGAGGGATATGACTATGTTATCAACCTTTCAGGAAAATATATCAGCTATGGTTTAATGAAGCAGGATAAAAAAACCCTGGTTCTGACAAACCAGGGCAAAATGATATCAGATAATATTATCTCTGAATTTATAATGCCGGGAGATAATTGATTTCTATCTTTTTGTGAGCATGAATGTTGTATGACCTATTTTATTACCCTCAAGATAGAGGTCAACACTATAATTGCCAATAATAAAATCGCCTGTGTTGTCAAGGAAAATACATATCTCTATATCCTGATTCATATAATCTGCAGTTCTGCTTGCTGAATAGATTATTTTATTTTCCTTATAATCAAACAGATTATCAGGACTACTTGTAATAACCAGAGAATCAGGTCTCATAACTCTCATGAATACCTCTTTTGGTCCGGGGAGGGCAATTGGATTTTCTCGAAGAGTAAAACAAATCCTGAGCTTATCGACCAGGTTGATTCGCGTTGTTTCCCGCCGCTTTTTATTAAGAGCTACCGCAACGATATCCTTGGCTTGTATAATTGACGCAATTTCTACTTTGGTATTAAGCTCATTTTTTACTTTTTCAAGCTGTGTATTGGTGCTCTGAACTTTTGTAAATTCCTGTTTAATTTGCGAGTTTTCGGCAACAAGAAATTTATTACGAGAATTAAGAGAATCTATCTGGACTATATAGCTTTTCATTATTTCTCTCATTGTTGTGATCTCGTTCTTATATTTTCTGATAAGCTGAACATTGGAAGCATTTACAGACAGCAGCTTAATAATTCTGTTTTTTTCTCTCTCAAGATTTGCATTAAGCGTATCATTATTTGTTTTCAGAGTATCATACCCGTGTATCATCAGTCTTAATTCATTGGCCAGTGAATCTTTCTCATGTGTTAAAACGGTTTCCATTTCGACCATTTTATGTTTTTGATCAAAATACATGACTACAATGAAGATCAATACGCATGCCAGGATAATAGACAGTGCAATCATTTTGATTGGTGTACTTTTTTTATTTTCCTGAATGTTGGTTGTTGTGTTATTTGTCTCAGTCATTTGTATGATATTTAAAATGATATGGCTTGCAAAAGTAATAATATCTGATAAAATATTGTAATTTCCGGAATTAAATCGATTAAAAGAAAAATATAAAATATCCAGAAGCACATAAAAGTGCTGAAGATTGAGTGAAGTACGATTTTAAATCTAATTTAAATATATATCTATGGAAAAGACAGGAAAATGTGACATAACAGGAAAAGAATTACCGATGACGAAACTTGTAAGAGCCGGATCCATAAGACCGCAGCTCAGGGATCTTATCAAAAAAAAATATCCTGAATGGTCCGGCGAAAAAGGGATGATTTCTTTAGAGATACTTAGCCAGTTTCGTAATGAATATGTTAAGCAGCTACTTGAAGACGAAAAAGGGGATCTGGACAAAATAGACATTGATGTAATTGAAAGCATTAAAAACCAGGAACTCCTCATAACAAAGCTGGAAACCGACCCGGATGAAAGCCTTTCTTTTGGTCAGCGAACGGCAGATAAAGTGGCTCTGTTCGGTGGCAGCTGGAAGTTTATCATAATATTTGGGGCGATTCTCTTTTGCTGGATTATCTTAAATACTTATTTCCTTGCCAAAAAACCCTTTGATCCATTCCCGTTTATTTTGTTGAATCTAATTCTTTCGTGTATTGCTGCTTTACAGGCTCCGGTTATTATGATGAGCCAGAACAGGCAGGAAGCAAAAGACAGGAACAGATCATTAAATGATTATCAGGTTAATTTAAAAGCTGAAATTGAAATCAGGCAGCTAAATGAAAAAGTTGATCATATTCTGATTAATCAGGCTCAGAGATTGTTTGAAATTCAGCAAATTCAGATAGAACTCATGG
Source organism: uncultured Rikenellaceae bacterium (assembly GCA_964526345.1). Lineage (GTDB taxonomy): Bacteria > Bacteroidota > Bacteroidia > Bacteroidales > VadinHA17 > LD21. The sequence goes on along the minus strand of CAZGKI010000001.1, from coordinate 12,145 downwards.
ACCAGATCCTGAAGAAGAAATAAAAGTAAAAAATATTGATTTTCTGAAAAATCAAACCTTTAATTCAAAATTCTTAAGTTTTTCCTTCGTTGCCTTATATCCTATTTTGAAAAATGCATCTGCGTTTTCCGGATCAAGGATGGCATAGTCTTTTAATTCCAGCGGGGCAATGAAGAGGTCAAATTTTTTTGCTTTTTCACTGATCTCTTTCGACATGCTCAGCATAAAGGTTCTGACTGCTATTTTGAGGAGGCCACTGATAGAGTCTTCGTAACCAACGGGATTTACGAAAGAGCCGATAGTAATACGACATTTGCCTTCAATGGGGCGTATCGGAAGGTTGTCCATAACACCGCCGTCAACATAATAGATCTTTCCGATTATAACTGGTTTAAAAAGAACAGGAATGCTAGCAGAGGCAATAACAGGATCCATAATATCACCTTTTGAGAAATAGACAGCCTTACCGTTGTTTATATCAGTTGCTGTCACAAACAGAGGGATCTTCAATTCTTCAAATGTTTTTGCACGAAGATGACTCTCAAGGATTTTTACAATACCGGAGATCTGTAACAAGCCATCCCTTGGCAGGGTTGGCCGCATATAGCTCAGGCGGCTTCCTGCATTCATCATTTTAAAGATCTCTTTAGGAGAATAGCCATCACAATAGAGTACTCCCGCAAGAGCTCCTGCGCTTGTTCCCGCAACGACGTCGGGAAAAATGCCCGCTTCATTAAGTGCTTGTATAACACCAAGATGAGTAAACCCTCTTGCTCCGCCGCCGCTTAAAACCAGGCCAATATTATATTTATTTTCCGGCATATGGTAGTTAAATGCTTAAAAAACCAGTGACAGAATAAGTCCATTAAAAGGATCGCCTATAAAGGAATAGGAACATGGTCGTATTTTTGCATCAATTATTGCAAATATAAACAATGATTAATGATTTTTATATCTTAATCAATGTCTCAGAAACTGTTCTTAATTATTATAATTTTGAACTATTAATTTTAGTCCGTTTATTCAATAATATCAAGTCATGCAATATTTACCGGTAGTATACGACAATCTGGATCCTGACACCAACAATCGCAGAATGAAATGCAGGCCGGAACATCTTGAAAAAATAGTGATAACCGGCTTTTACAGGATGAACCGGATGTCTACAACAAAGTCTGGGAAAAAATTGATATCAACCCCTTTATAATGGCTAAAATTGAAAACAAAAAGACTTATTGAAATACTTAACCCTGCGGTTGATAAGAAATATCTTGTTTTCATTGCAGGATTAATGTGGTGCGGCGTTGGTATTATGCTTATCTCTTTCGCAGTTTCCTGGTTAAATCACTTTAAAGGAAACGGGATAATATTCTATTACAGTGCCGGTATTATTGCAGCAATACCGATACATTTTTGGGGTTTTCTCGGGCTTGCTGAAAAAAATATAAACAGAATATTACCACTAAGGGGAAAGAAATGTATCTTTTCATTTATAACCTGGAAAAGTTACATAATTGTCATTATTATGATATCGATAGGAGTCACACTGCGGCATTCTTCCATTCCGAAACAATATCTTTCAATACTTTATAACGGGATTGGACTGGGACTTTTCCTGTCGGGAGTAGTTTATTTGAGGCAAGCATTTAAATTAATAAATCATTAATTTAAAAATATTTATATGAACATTTTATATTTAAAACCAGGAAACAAATAACCATATTTATTGTTTTAATTTTATACAATAAAACTATATAAAATGGCATTTACATTACAACCAGGAGACAAAGCGATAAATTTCAAGCTTGTCTCCACAAAAGGAAAAGAGTACTCCCTGGCAGATTTTGATAAGTATAAATATCTGGTAATTTTCTTTACATGTAACCATTGTCCTTATGTTATTGGCTCGGATGAAGTTACCAGGGCAACGGCCGAGAAATATCTTAAAGAAGGAGTGGGTTTTGTCGGCATAAACTCCAACAGTGAAAATACCTATCCCGAAGACAGCTATTCGAATATGATTAAAAGGATGGAAGCCTATAAATTTCCATGGGCTTACCTTTATGATAAGGATCAATCTGTTGCCCGTGCCTATGGGGCTTTACGGACACCGCATTTTTATGTCTTTAATGAAAAGAGAATTCTTGTATATACCGGACGTGGCGTGGATAGTCCCAGGGACACATCAAGAATGACAATCAATAATCTTGATCAGGCCCTTAAAGAACTTACAAGCGGAAAGCCCGTGACGATACCCGTAACTAATCCGATTGGATGTAATGTTAAGTGGGAAGGCAAAGATGCACACTGGATGCCGCCAGAAGCCTGCGACCTGGTATAAAAATAATCTGAGAGGTGAGTTCAGTTTTTATAATTTAGGAAATTTGACTCTTACTATTTAATTATTATTCCTACCGGGCAATGATCGGAGCCGGTTATCTCTTCAAGGATAAAAGCATCTTTTATAGCCGGTATGAAAGACTCACTTACCAGAAAGTAATCGATTCTCCAGCCAATGTTCTTTGATCTTGCCCCGGCCCTGTAGCTCCACCACGAGTACCTGTCAGTCTCATCAGGGTAAAGGTGGCGAAAAGTGTCTGTCAGTCCTCCGTAAGTGAACCTGTCCATTCCATCAATCTCTTCCTGCATATAACCGGCTGTTTTATTGTAATTATCTTTGGGGCGTGCCAGGTCGATTTTCTTATGGGCTACGTTAAAATCGCCACAGACGACCACTGGCTTTACCTTTTCAAGATCTTTAAGGTACTCAAAAAAAGCCTTATCCCAATCCTGCCGATAGCCCAGCCTCTTAAGTTCACTTCCCGAATTCGGAACATAGACATTTACCAGGAAAAAGATATCATATTCCAGACATAATACGCGGCCTTCAGTATCATGCCGCCGGATATTAATACCTTTTGTCACTTTCAGTGGTTTGATCTTTGAAAGAACTGTTGTTCCGGAATAGCCCGGTCTTTCTGCTGAATTTGAATAGATATAATAATCATTCAGCGACACAAGAGTTTCCTCAATCTGATCGTCCTGTGCCTTGGTTTCCTGCAGGCAGAGAATATCCGCCTCCAGAAATTTAAGATCTGAAAAAAAGTTCTTCTTAGCTACAGCACGAATGCCGTTTACGTTCCATGATACAATCTTCATAAGCTGGTTTCTGATAATATGTAAAAATAGTCAGTATGTTTGAATAAACTAAAAGTTAATTATATGACTTTAACAATTTGATCATGCATAAGTTTTACATAGTACAAGAATTGACTTCTGACAATTTCTTTTTACCCATCACAATATTATTTAATTGCGGCCCGGTTGCTGTTGCATGTTCTGATCAAGAAATTATTATTCGCGGTTACCATTAATAATGATAAAAAAAATATTATAGGCATTTGTTAAAATAACCTGTAAACAAAATACGTTTCTTAAACACATTGCTATTCTTTTTATTAAAAAGGAAAATGAAATTATTTTTCTTTAGAATTCAACAGGCATTCATTTTCATTAGAATTATGGCACTAATTTTGTGCGTCCCGGATTTATCAAAAAACAGTACTTTCAGCCTCATAAATTGTGGGATATACTATTATTAATTTAAAAGACTGACTTCTGTTATGAAAATACGTTTTACACTTACAATGGCGACCTTTGTACCTTTATTAAGTATTGGATTGATTTTAACTTCATGTAAAAAGAATGAAGGAAATGGCGGCAGCTCATCTGTTCCAACGGCCACCACCGGTGCAGCAACAATGATTGGTCGTGGATGGGCCACTTTGAACGGTACCATAAATGCCCAAAACCGGATTATAAAAGTAACCTTTGAATTTGACACAACCGAGTCTTATGAATACAGCATTAAAGGAGTTCCTGATACGATAACCGGAAATACCAATACCAGCGTCAGTGCTAACATATTGCATTTATTACCTAATACAAAATATTATTTCAGGATTAAAGCAGCAAGTTCTACTGATAGTATCTTTGGAGGTGATAATTCTTTTACTACCACAGATACAACCAGTACTACAATTCTATTTAATCCTGACCTTAGTTATGGATTTGTCGTTGATATTGATGGTAATAAATATAAGACAATTCAAATCGGGACACAAACCTGGATGGCTGAAAACCTTAAGGCTGCCACATTCAATGATGGAACAGAAATTCCATATACACCAAATGCCAATATTTGGGCCGGATTATCCACACCAGGATATTCCTGGTATAATAATGATTCGGTTTCCTTTGGCGCATTTTATAATTGGTATGCAGTTGATGCTGCCGGCAACGGTGGTAAGAATGTTTGCCCGACAGGCTGGCATGTCCCAACCGATATGGACTGGACCACTCTTATTACTTATCTTGGCGGGGATAATGTAGTTGGGAGTAAACTAAAGGAAATCGGTACTACACACTGGTACGCTAATAATAGCCTGACAACTAACGAAACAGGTTTTACTGCTTTCCCGGCAGGTTATCGAAATAATTATGGTGTGTACAACAGCTATAGACGCTATAGCTATTGGTGGTCCTCAACAGATGACTCATCAGTGGATGCGTACTGCCGCGATTTAAATTACAGTTATAATAATATGGACAGGCTCAAGAGTCTTAAAATAAGTGGTTTTTCTGTACGATGCATTGAAGATGAAAAATCAGGTAATTAGATGTTATAGACATGCACCTGTCTGTTTATCCTTCTTTGTAAATTATTCCCATGGATTTTTTCCGCTTAATAGGAGTTATTGCAACTATAGCGATTTCTCCCTCAAACAATCTGGAAACCGCTTCTCTTAATAACTTTCTGACTTTTTATTCAGGAAACGAGGAGTGTTGTTCTGATAAGATCCTCATCGCGTGACGAATTTCCAACCATGATCTCAAATTCCCCGGGTTCAACAACATATTTCATATCTATGTTGTGAAATGCCAGTTGTTCAGGAGTTATTTCGAGAGTGACAGTCTTTGTTTCTTTTGGTTTCAAAGAGATCCTTTTGAATCCTTTAAGCTCCTTAACCGGACGTGTTACAGAGCTTACCTTATCGCGGATATATAATTGAACCACCTCATCGCCTTCGTATTTTCCCGTATTTGTAACATCTACCGTTACTTTAGTTGATCCGGTTTTCCTGATTTTTGTTTTTTCAAGCTTAAGTTTGTCAAATCTGAATTTTGAATAGCTTAAACCATAACCGAAATGGTACAGGGGCAAATTATCCTGTGACAGATATTCATTCGCCTGGGCGCTTGGCTTGAAGTTGTAGAACATCGGCAACTGCCCGGCTGATTTAGGTACGGTAATCGTAAGTTTTCCTGAAGGATTAACGTCTCCGAAAATAATGTCGGCTGCTGCAGTTCCGGTTTCCTGTCCCATATACCAGCCTTCGATGATGGCAGGAACTTTCTTTGCAATGTAGTTGATCGATAATGGTCTTCCGTTCATCAGGTAAACAACGACCGGTTTTCCAAGAGCAACAATAGCTTTTACAAGCTCATTCTGCTGGCCGAAAAGGTCGAGTGTCATATTGTCGCCGATATGGGTTTTAGCCCAGGCCTCACGGCATAGATGTTCATTCTCTCCGATAGCCAGGATAACTACTTCTGCTTTTTTAGCAACATTCACCGCTTTATGTATCAGCTTCATGTTCTCCTCTTTTGAAGGGAATTTGATCTCGTCCAGTTTCCAGTTAAAGAACGGTATAGTTGGATTTGCAGTTATCTTACAACCTTCAGCATATAAAACTTCAGTTTTCGCCCCGACTTTTTTCAATATTCCGTCGAACAGATTCACCGTGTGGTAAGGTTCTCCTGCATAGCCTCCGAAAGAGACATATTTTGCACAAGGACCTATTACTGCAATTTTCTTGTATTTATTCTTTGACAATGGAAGAAGCTTATCGTTTTTAAGAAGGACGATCGATTTCTGAGCTGCTTTGAGAGCCAGTTTTTCCGAGGCTGGATCTTTAGTTACTTTAATGGCATTCTTTATATCAACATAGGGATTTTCAAACAGACCAAGCATGAATTTCAGCTCGAGTACCTGCGACACTGCTTTGTCAAGATCGGTTTTGCTTATTTTTCCTTCCTTAAGCAATTCAGGCAGATACCTGTAAGCATTTGCCTGCGGGAATTCATACTGAACACCGCTGTTAAATGCTGTTTTTGCAGCAACCTTGTTATCTTCTGCAACAAAATGCTTAATAGCCAGCTGTTCGACACCGTAATAATCTGAAACTATCATTCCCTTAAAGCTCCATTCCTTTCTTAACAGGTCGTGCAATAACCATTTATTAGCATGCGAGGGAACACCATCAACCTCATTATAAGATGGCATAAGGGAGACTGGTTTTACCTTTTTAATACACGCTTTGAATGGAGGAAGGTGATAATCATGCAACACCCTTAAAGAATAATTTGCAGGCGCTGTATTCTGCCCTCCTTCCGGTTGCCCGTGACCAGCAAAATGCTTGAGGGTTGCAGCCACATGCCCGGGTGCCACTTTTCCGTTCGAAGTACCCTGGAGACCTTTTACAGCTGCACAGCTTAATTCAGAATTCAGATACGGATCTTCGCCATAGGTTTCTTCTACACGACCCCACCTGGGGTCGCGGCATACATCTATTACCGGCGACAGAACATGGTGTGCGCCTCTTGTACGTATTTCTTTTGCTATAACAGAGTATACTTTTTCAAAAAGACCGGGGTCCCATGAGCATGCTAGCCCTATGGCCTGAGGGAATACCGTTGATTCACGGCGCATCATCCCATGCTGCCCTTCATCAACAAAAAATACCGGAATACCAAGTCTGGTTTCCTCAACGAAATATTTCTGGATCCTGTTCCTGATTTCAACGGTATCTTTGACATCAAGGAAAGTTGGGTGAATCGAATTTGCCCCTTTACCGAAAGTCTCTTTCTTCTTTTCCGGATCTTTAAGGAACTCATCATCAAATTCTTCAATGCCACCTTTCCACAGTCCCATCAGCTGTGCAACTTTTTCCTCGATTGTCATCCTTGAAAGAAGGTCGCTGACCCGTCTGGAAATTACCAGCTTAGGATTTTTGTAAGCAGGTATTTTTAAGGAGTTACTTTCCTTTTTCCCGGTTTTATTTTTTTCTGCCATAACTGTTGATATTTTAATTTCTTAATTATTTGCCAGAGTATTACGTCTTTCGGTAAGCTCATTCTGCATTTGTATTTCAGTCGATTTATTTATCTGGTAGAATAACAGTAGTATTGCTCCTATTACAAGAAAAACTGCCGGATAGATGCTCGTTATCATCCTGATCCCGAACAAGGTATGACTTGTTTGAGAAACATTGGCTACATACCCGTAAACACTCAGTAAAGAACCTGCAAGAGCTCCTCCGATTGCCAGACCGACTTTTAGTCCTATTATTATTCCTGCGAATACAATTCCGGTTGCTCTGCGGTTATTTTTCCATTCCGAAAAGTCTGCAACATCAGCCATCATAGCCCATGGCAACGACATTGCTGCAACTCCCCACATAAACTGGAAGAGAAGCTGCAGAACAAGGGTAAGTACAATGGCTTCCGGTTTGATTATTATGAAAATGCCTGAAAGCAGAACACACAGGAAAAGTCCGGTCCGGAATACTGTATTTTTTCCGAATTTATTTGCCAGAGGTCTTGATAAGGTTAATCCTATTATCGTTACCAGCTGACTGAAAATATTGATCATACTGAATGTATTGCCTGCAATATCGGCATTAGATCCGATCATCCCCAATTTCCCTAGTAACCCGAATAATCCTTTATTCAACACCTCGAGCATGGAAAGCATACTCGTTTTATCGAGGTAATATTTAAAGAAATACAACAGGATACTGTTCCTGATCCCTAGGAAGATGAACAACAACAGAAATACCAGGAACATTATCAGCCATGGACGGTTTTTAAGCAGGTCGGAGATATCCTGCTTAAGAGATGATTTTTGTTTGGGATCGGGTATAATTCTTTCCTTTGTAGTAAGGAAGGTAATTAAGAAGAAGATAACAGCCAGGACACAGAAAATACCCATTGTGATCTGATAACCTTTTGCACTGCTGCCGTGACCGAAATGGTTGACCATAGGCAGAGCAAATCCCTGTATAGCAATTGTGGCCAGTGTTACAAAGATGAATCTTACTGAGAACAGACTGTTACGTTCAGCCATATCGCCTGTTATAACTCCACTAAGGGCTGAGTAGGGGATATTGTTTGCAGAATAGACTGCCATCAGCAGCAAATATGTTACATATGCGTAAATAAGCTTACCTGTATGGCCAAAATTTGGTGTTGTGAATGCCAGGAAGCCTATTATTCCGAACGGAAGAGCCGTCCATAATATCCATGGCCGGAACTTTCCCCAGCGCGTTACAGTCCGGTCGCTTATCGCACCCATGATAGGATCAAATACGGCTCCAAAGAGCCGTGCAACCAAAAATAATAATCCTGCAGCAGCAGCTGAAATACCAAATGAATCGGTATAAAAGCTTAATTGCAAAAGCATCATTGTTTGAAAAATAAAGTTGGCAGCACTGTCACCCAGACTGAAGCCAACTTTTTCCCTCATAGAAATTTTTTCTGCCATAATTGCATCTTTTGAACTATAATTAAATTGATATACGAATATAATAATTTGCTTGTTAATTGAACCTTAATTTATTTGTATAAAAAAATTATCTCTGATGTTTATTACCAGAATAGGGGTCTCTCAACAGTCTGTATTGATAAAAGTCGGGAACTGATACGGGGAATATTTGAAGATAGTTAGATCACCATGGGGAATGATGGTTTGTTTGATTTTTTTGAATTTTTACTTTCTTTTCTTTTAAATTTAATTTAGTTTTATTACATACTTTGAATTTTGTTTTACTTAAAGTCATAAATATTGAGGTTATCAAATGAATAAAAAAATTATAAAAATTTTACTGGCAGCCATAATAACAGGCGGAACCTGTTTAGCTCAGACGAGTCAGCCGGCGCTGTTTAAGATGGCGGACGATGGCCAATGGAAGAAGACGAGTACTACTCACCGGCTGTCCCAATTCCCGAAGATACATCGGGATGGCAGGGTTTGGTTCAGGTACAGGGCACCTGCAACAGCACAGTCTGTCAAGTTGCATATGGGAACAGACGACTTTGAAATGCAGAAAGACACAAACGGATTCTGGAACGTGGTCATTCCGAATCCCAAACAGGGATACCAGGTTTACTGGATAATTGTGGATGGCACGGAGGTGGAAGACCCTGGCAGCGATATTTTCTACTCAAATGGATACCGCAGCGTACTGGAGGTCCCTGCACCTGACGACGACTACTACCTGGCGAAACATGTACCTCACGGCGATGTCCGGGAACACTGGTTCTATTCGAATGTAACCGGATCGTTCAGACGCATGTTCGTATACACGCCGCCCGGATACGAAAAAGATAACAGCACCCGCTACCCGGTACTCTACCTTCAGCATGGTGCCGGTGAGATGGAACAGGAATGGACCCATTCCGGCAGGGCAAATTTCATTCTTGATAACCTCATTACTGAGGGTAAGGCCCGTCCGATGATCGTTGTGATGAACAACGGGTTTGCCTCACGACCTGACCAGGCCGGTCAGACACTGGCCGGCAATGCGAGGTGGTCTGCGTTCGAGGAGATGCTTATCAAAGAGGTAATCCCGGATATCGATGCAAGCTATCGTACAATTCCCGACCAACAACATAGAGCCATGGCCGGGCTTTCCATGGGCGGTATGCAGACATTCACCATCGGTCTGAACAATCTGGAAACATTTTCGCATTTCGGTATTTTCAGTGGTGTACCGAACAACTTCACTGACCTGCTCAAGAGCACACTCGAGCAGGGAACTGCGTTCAACCAGAGAGTTAAATTGCTCTGGTTCGGATCGGGCTCGGACGAAACCGCATTTCACGACCGTCAGAAAGAAGTTCAGGAACTTCTCCTGAAATCCGGCATCAAGGCACAATACTATGTATCGAATGGCACAACGCACGAGTTTCAGACGTGGCGGAGATGCCTGCATATGTTCGCACAGCTTCTCTTCAGGGAATAAAAGCTATTCTTTCTTACTCGGAACTGTAAACAGCCTGGCTGCCTGTGTGTGGGCCCAGCTGGGATCAGAGCCGAGCGTTAAAAAAATGCCCGGTGGGCATTTTTAGCGAAGGAGCGACTCCCTGATTATGAGTGTTATTATCTGGTTTCCACCAGTTTATACAGATTTATTTCTGTATTCAGTATCAGAGGAATTTGTATTAAAGATGTCCATAGGTTAGTACTGGTTTTCAAAGAAGCTGGCTCAATATCTGGCCCGTTTTCTTTTGTTTTAAAGCTTGATGATCTTTGAATTATTAATTTCTTTCAGGTAAAACAACATGCTTCTTAGGTCAGAATTTGAGCAGACATTGAAATGCGACCTTTTTAATGTTTGGTAGTCAAAACGAACTAGTTTTTAAGGTCAGAATTTGAACAGACATTAAAAGGCGGCTTTTTTAATGTTTGGCAAGTTAAAAAATCGTAATTTTGAGATCAGAATTTTGGAAAACATTAAATATTAATTGAACCATGCCAGAATTACTTTATCCAATCAACCCAAACGGAGAAATTCCCTGGAATGATATTCCGCCATTACCAATTAGAGAAGAGCTCCATCAAACAATAGAAATATTGCGAATACTTGGAGAATCAAAGGCTGCATTAGGAAAGCTTCAGGGTCGTAGTGTTGTAATTCCCAATCAAGGGCTACTAATTAATACAATTAGCCTGCAAGAAGCAAAGGTTTCAAGTGAGATAGAGAATATATTTACAACAGATGATGAACTGTACAAAGCGTTTAGTGATAAAAACAATGAGTCGAATGGAGCATCAAAGGAGGTATTAAGATATAGAGAAGCACTCTGGTCTGGCTACAAGTATTTACAAAAAGCCAAAAAATTTGATCAAAGATATTTTATTCAAATATTTCAGGAAATAAAGCAAACAACTGATACAATTCGCCCTAGCTTTGTTCCATTAACTATAAAGCAAGGAGGTATAGGCCCAAATGCTGGTCAGGTAATTTATACTCCTCCGCGAGACTCTGCTGTAATTCAACATAGATTAGAAAATCTGGTAACCTTCGTAAACGATGATGAGCAATTCAAAATTGATCATCTTCTAAAAATGGCTATTGTTCATTTTCAATTTGAAGCTATTCACCCATTTAGAGATGGAAACGGCAGGACAGGAAGAGTATTCAACATTAATTATTTGACGAACAAAGGCCTGCTCGATGTTCCAATATTGTTTTTAAGTAGATATATCCTGGATCATAAGAATGATTACTATTCAGGATTATTGGGAGTTTCTCAAAGAGGAGACTGGAAAAACTGGTTATTATTCATGTTGAGAGCTGTAGAAAATACCTCAATTCAAACCTTCAATAAGATTAATGACATTGTTTCAGCTAAAGACTCAATTCTGGAACATATAAAGAAAGAAGATCCAAAATTACGAAATCCAGAAGATTTGATAGATGTTTTGTTTACGCAACCATTTACCAAGGTTAAACACCTTGTCGAAGCAAAACTTTACTCAGAAAATACGGCGAGAGAATACCTAAATAAGCTATGTGAATTACAAGTGTTAGAGAAAAAAGAAATTGAGGGTCATCACTATTACTTAAACCTTGAATTATATCGTATTCTTTCAGAATAACTTTTCAGCATATTGGAATAACTGACCGTATTTGGCTGGTCAGTACACCCCTAAATTAAGTAAGTTTATTTCAATCATTACAAAAGCCGGACAATCTGACCACATTTGGCTGGCAAAAAATTCAAAAATATAAGGTGCATGACAACAGCTTTTTACAACCGGAGAGAGATGTTCAGTTAACTCCGGTGTAAAATGATCAATGTTGCCGGCTTTTACAATAACGAGCTTAGGTTATGGAAATTATATGAAAGTTTACGATTAACAAATATCTCAGTAAATTATGATTAATTTTATTAATGAAATAAAAGAGTTATGGGTCATAATGCGTTGGTAAACAAAAACTTATGGTGACAATTCCTAATCCCCTGCCCGCTTACCCTGATCCTGTTTGCGGCGAGAAAATGACAAAAAACAATGACT